>CAWUIO010000088.1:0-27948 GCA_963922455.1 uncultured Microscillaceae bacterium | reverse complement strand
CCCCAAACTGGCCCTTTTCGCCGACAAAAAATAAACTTAAACAGTTTCTAATTTTCTTTTACAAACGATCCTTTTTTTCCTTTACCTTCCTATACATCACATCCGACCGGATCACGTACTTAACCCCATCTAGCAGCATACATCCCTCGTGAACAAAGCTATGCCTAAAGACTAAGGCCATCCCTTTTTGAGGTTTCACGGCACCCACTAAAAACTTCGTCTCTCCGCCTTGCATGCCCTCATTGAGATAGACCATAAAAGTAAAAAGGCTCCATTCCAATTTATTTCGGATAAAACGCCCATCCTGGTGGGCTTTAAATTCTTGACCAGGGCTATATTTATAAAAACGAAGCCGTTCATTTAAGCCAAAGGGCACCATATCTCCATAGGTGTCTGGCATATAACTTTTCAAACGGCTCCAAAGCCCTTCGGCCATTTTGGGGTCATCGTAAAGAATTCTTTGGTTGTTTCGTATCTCCTTTTGGATAACTTGTTTGCTCCCCATACTGATTGCGGCCTCTTCATAACCCCTTTGTTCACTAAAATCAATGAGAAAGTCGCATTCTTCCTCGCTGAGAAAGTGAGGGATGGTAAAGATGCCCGGGGTGAGGATGTTTTTCATACTTTTTTGTTGCTTCACAGCTTGATGACTATGTAACTTTGCACACCTTGGCGCGACATCAAACCTGTTCCAGAGGATAACTTATTTCTAAAATAGGAATTAATTTCTATACTCCCCGATAGCCATTATGCCCTCGTCTGTTATTTTGACAATCTCGGTACTAATAGGATGTGAAAACTGATTGAACTCTTTGAGAACAGTTTCTCCAAAACGTTCGCAAAAGCTACTTTTTGTATCTCATCTTCGGTTTTACCCCAATCTCTCAAGTGATTTTTTAAGATATGGTACTGGCTTCCGTCAATGTTTACCACATAAATCTGATTGATTTGTGGGCTAAGTTTTTTATAAATATAGTCTTACAGATTTACCTGCATATCATAAGGGATATAGTGAGGAAGAATACTAGGTTTAATCGAGTCGTAATCGCCCAAATCCTGCCCATAGGTGATTGAATTGATCATATTTTCTATCATCTCAAAATGCCCAATGTGAACCACCCTGCCCGGCCCGCGCGGGCACTGTGTTTTCTCCACTGCCGATTGCTTATAGCGCGGGGAAGCCCCAGGGCAAAGGTATAGATACTGTTCTTGCTGGAACTCAAGTTTTAATGAGCTAGGGGTATAACTAGTTTTTAGAAGCTCTTCGCAGGCGATATGTTATGACAGATTACTTTCCCTCCCCCCTCATCAGGAGTGATCCCTTTATAAGTATTGACAACACAAGAAACAGCCATAGGAGGCCGTCTCTTGTGTTTGCAGGGGTATTAAAGGGCCCCCATGTCTTTGGCAAATTTGTCAATTGCGTTCTCAAACTGCTTTTGGCCAGATTCTAATGATTCCTCAGCCTGTTTCAGTCTTTTTTCCAGTTTTACTTTGGCTTTTTCGCTGGCGGTTTCTAATTGATTCTTCAATTCGCTCACTTTAGCTTCCGTGGCCGCCACGAAGTCATTATATTTGTTTTCGGCCATGTCTCTTAGGGTTCCCATTTTCTTTTGGAGAGTGGCTATCTGGGATTCTATCTGTTTTTGGGCATCACCGGATGCTACTTTCATTTCTTCTTTTAGTTCCTCAAGCTCGGCGGCACTGGTTTCCCACTCTCTCTGTAATTGTTCTTCCATTTTTTCGGAGGAATTAAATCGAAACACCATCGCTTGTAGCTCGGCCATGGTAGTGTCTACGGGGGTTTTCCAGCCTTCTTCTACTTCGGCAATGACGGCTATTTTGCCATGATCTAATTCTTTGGCTACTTCATCTACAAACTTTTCCCCGAAGGATTCGTGGGTGGAGTCTACTAACATTCCCCCTAGTGCCCCTACGGATGCTCCCAATGCCATGCCGATAGGCCCTCCCAACAAACCGACAAAAGCCCCGGAGATCATGCCTACCCGGGTTCCCAAAGGCCCTTTGTCGGATAGACTTTTCATCTCTACCTTGCCCTCGTCATTTTTACTGACTACAGCCGTAGCATACAAACTGATGTCCCCTTTAATATGTAGCTCTTTCAAGGCTGACTGGCCTTTGAATGCTTTTTCTTCATTATCGAAGACGGATACAATAATTCTGTTCATATTATATAGTTAATTAATTGTGATAAGAGCTTGTCTTATGAGATAAATAGTAAAAGAAGTAAAAACGGACAGTCGGTCGGCCGCTGCCCGATTTTTACTGTCAAGTCAGATTTTAAGGTTTTTCATGATCTAGGTTTGAAAGATCCAATCTGACAAGGTTTTCGGGTTTGCATGGTGCAATCTTGTATCTTTTGAAAAATGGCGATACGTCACTAATCCATCCAAAACTCCTTAGGCTTACTCCTGCCCTTTTACTGCTTCCTCGGTAAATACCGAGCGCCCTACTTTTCTTTGGTATCCGGGAGTTCCCTTTACATCCAGTTTTTGCCTGAAATACAAAATTTCCTGGGTCACCACCTAACCGGGGACGAGAATCGGGAAGCCAAGAGGATAGGGAGGGACCAAGGTGGTAGACTCCAATTCATCGCCAGTAGCTACCAATTCCATGGCCTTTCCTAATTTGACATAGGCACGGTTTTTTTCATCATAGTTTAAAAAGAAGGGGGCGAAAAAAATTTTATGGTCTCAGGTTGCAAAAGCAGGGTTTTGGAGCCCGAAGTTGATTTTTTAACATACCCTAAATCTAAAAGTTGTAACCTAATGAAATGGCGTATCTAAAGCCTAGGGAAGAAAAGCGTTCCCTTTCATTAAAATCAATGCGGTCAAGGTCAAGATCAAAAATATCGATCCCTATGGCATTGTTCACTTCTTGGGTTAATGCATCCACAACTACATCATCGAGGACAACACTTGAATCAAAAGAAATGGTATTAAAAACATATCTGGGACCGAAAAAGGAAAAGTCTAAGAGAATATTATTTTTAAATTTAATTTGATAACCTACCTCAATTCCAATCCCATACGAATTTAATTGGGTGTTAAAATTAAAGTCCACGGTTGAGGTCAAATCTTCAAAACGAACATTGGTATTATATTCTACATATTGATACCGGAGTAATCCCCCCAGGTAGAATCCATGCGGTGCTTTACGGTTGCTTAAATTCGGATACCATTTAAACTGTGGCATTATCCCAAAACCGCTTAATTCATCCCCTGAAAAAGATAGATCATCGAATTCCCCAAGATCTATGAAAAAAGGAGCGCTGTTGATAATAAAGAGATGCATACTTCCTCCAATAGTAAAATTATCTTTAATGCTTCTTTCATAAGATACTTGTGGACTGCCATAGGCCAATTGGGTTAAATTAATTTTTAATTGATTCTTTCTTTTCTTGAGGCTATCAGATCGGGAGCTTTTTTGGGCATCCGAATCCACATATTCCCAAGTGCCATCAGATTTCAACAAAATTTCTTTATCCTGTCCCATCAAAGCATTACAATTGATAAATAACAAGATGATTAGAAGTAATTTTTTAAACATAACATTTTAATTTATTCATAACATTATATGATCAACTGAGCAGGCTAAGTACGTTTGGATCTGGGTTAAGAGAAAATACCTCCCCTGATTGGATTTATCGTTTGTAGATACCTATCAAAATACTTTTCGTATAGTTGAGCGGTGATTTTTGGGCAGGGGAGCTTCTTTAAGCTTTATCTTATTGAATTTCTAAAGCCAAGTAGAGAAAATCAGAAGCTCCCCAAACCGCAATTGTTCCTACCCCCACCATGATGTTTTTGCCAAGCAATGAAGCCTTAGCGAAAAAATCTTTGTTTTTAAATTCACTAGCAAAGCCATCGTACATGCAGAAGCCAGTCTTAAAAACACAAATCTTTCTAAAAGCTCATTTCTTTTCGTTTTTATAGCTTTTTAAGATTTATTAAGTCCCTTTAAAGCCTCTTCGGTAAACACCGACAGCCCTACTTCTCTTTGGTAGCCGTGAATTTCTTTTACGTCTAGTTTTTGCATGAAATTCAAAATCTCCTTTGTAACCACCTGACCGGGAACCAGAATCGGGAAGCCGGGAGGATAAGGGACTACGAAAGTGGTAGACACCAATTCTTCGCCCTTGCTTACCAATTCCATGGCCTCCTCTAATTTGACATAAGTCCGGTTGTTTTCATCATAGTTTAAGAAGAAGGGAGTCCGCATATCGCCTTCTGGACTTTCTTGGCTTGGTTTGAACGCGGGATGAAAATGACTGAAACTGGCCAGGGGCGGCAGGTCGGTGGACAAGGCTTTGACCTTGTTTTCAAACAGAATTTGCTCGGCTTTACTCGCATTTTTGGTCTGCTTCTCAATTTCAGAAGCAATGTTTTTGAGTACATCAATTAAGTTGGAGGTCGAGCTCCAGTTTACTCCAATGGTAATGATAAATAATACACTGTTGATGGAGGTCTTATTGATTTGGATACCGTATTGATTCATCAATACGTCTACTTTAAACTCATTCCCATTATAAGCCGTATTGGCCAAGTATAAGGTGATCCGGGTGGGGTCCAAAACGAATTCATCTTGTTCCCAGGCCTGTTGGATCGTGCCGCTTACATCTTTAGATTTTGAATCGGCGTAAGAAGTCAGCCCAGAGCCCCGGTAGTCGGCAGGAATAAAATCTTCGGGCTCGAGTATTTTGAAATATTTACTCAATAAAGGATCACTATTGACTTGATGCCTTATATAAAAAGCAATTTGAAAGATATCTGTAATCATCGAGTATCCTTCAAAGTCGGCCTGCCTTCTTGCCAAATCAAGAGAAGCCAGAATTTGATAATTGGGAGAGGTAGTAGAGTGGGTTAAAATGGCCTCGTTGAGGGTTTCTTTTGTTTTCCTACGATATTCTTGATCGTAGACGTGCAACATAGACCCTTGCCTTAGAGAAGACATCGATTTATGGGTAGAGTGGGTGGAGTAGACCCGGATTTTCACCTTATCTGGATCGGGCATTAATTTATTATCCAGCCAAGTGGCATCGTCGTCCGGATCCAGGCTATCCATTTTCTCCTTATACTTTTCATATTCCTTTCGGTAGGCTTCGCTTTCATATTTTGCTTCCAGGGTTCTGGCAGAATACATAGCAGTTCGCTGGCGGGTGAGCGGGTTAAATGTGGCAAAGGCATACCAGGCCTCGTCCCAAAGAAAACATAAGTCAGGTTTGATGGCCAAAAGCTCTTCCATGAACATTTGTTGATTATAGGTAAGTCCATCAAAGGTGCAACTGGTGAGAAGAATCACGCTGACCTTGTCCAAGCGGCCTAATTTTTTGAGCTCGAGTAATTTTTGCTTGATGCTTCGGAGGGGAATAGCGCCAAACATGGCATATTCTTCTAGAGGGTAGGAATCAAGATATAAAGCATTTCCCCCGCCCAGCACTAATCCATAATGATGTGATTTATGACTGTTCCGGTCTATTAAAACAATATCACCCGGTCGTACCAAGGCCTGCACTACAGCCTTGTTTGACATGGACGTTCCGCCGGTGACAAAGTACGTATGCATAGAGCCCCAGGCTTTGGATGCTTTCTCCTGCGCTTCTTTTAGGGTTCCGGTAGGGGCGTTGAGTGAATCCAAGCCTCCAGATGTGGCCGAGGTTTCGGCCAGAAAAATGTTTAGGCCATAAAACTCAATCATATCGCCAATCCATTTTGAGTTTAAAATGGAATTGCCCCGGGCTACGGGCAAGGCGTGAAAGTTACCAATAGGAGCCGCTGCATAGTTTTTTAAAGCGTCAAAAAAGGGGGTTTCGTATCGTTGTCGTATGCCGGCCAGTATGGTCATATGAAATTCTGGAGAATTATCCATCTCATAAAAAACCCGGTCAAAAAGATGATAGGTGGGAACCCCAGAGTCAAGTAGTGCTTTTTTGGTAACTAGGTAAATATTGAGTTGGGGTCTTAATTCTTTGAGGATCGTGGCCAGTTGTACTCCCGGAGAAGCTTTCTCTAATTCAGGCTGTTCGGCAAGCTTATCCCCAAAACCTAGCTCTTTATCCTCTCCCAAACTAAAATATTGCCAGGTAAAAACTGCCTGTATACTATGATTGGCGTGGCAGGCGATAAGCGCATCTTCTAAACTGTTCAGCTGAAGAATGTCATATAGGAAGTCATCATCCGATTGTAGCTCCCGAATGACTTTCCTTAACTCTTTTTGCTCCTCTTCGGAATAATCATTGACGATCAATACGGTGAAATAATGAGATTTTGGATTGATGAAATCATCCAATTTTTCATTCTTCAAGTCATCTTCTGTCAACAAGGATGCCCGGTCGCCGTAATGACTGGCCAGCCTCGCGATGGTTTGGATATCTTTGGCCAGAAGGTCGTAGTCCTTACGCTCAATATACCGCTCGATTTTCTCTAAAGCTTCCTTACCAGGGTAAACCCAGTATTTTTCAAATTTTTTAAGGGCCTGGAAAATTTCTTGGATAGAGGGTTCTAAATCGGATGTGGGTTCGCCCTTGGATTTTAATTTGTTTAATTGGTCAACGGAATCTTGTAGCTGATTCCATAAGTCATTCCGTACCTGATTCGGACTGCTCTCGATTTGTAGCGATTGGATGTTTGACAGCATTTTTTGAAGTAATTATGCGTTTTGTATGTGAATTTTAAAAAAATAAATCTGGCAAAAAATTGTTGATTACCAAAAGGGCTTGTTGGTTATCTTATAGGAATACTTCTAGTTGGATGTTAGCCGTGTTATGTAAAAAAGCTTGATGACTCCAGAATCTACGACTACATACTTAGGCTTGTGGAGTTGCTTGGCCCTAGGCAACTAGCCGATCAAGCTATTGACTACTAGCTCATTAGAGCAAAGAGCTTCGCCTATTCATGGTATGAGAAGCGATTTTTTGTAGCAAATTTTACGTTTAAGATTTTGAAAAAACGTATATGCTTGGTCAAGGTATTCTTTCAACTTCGCATAGCAAACCTGACTATCTTTTCACAAGATAGTCTTATCAAAACAAGAACTTTTGTTAGCAGTTTGCTCCCTTTTGCTCTCGGAAAACGATGGGGCTCACCTTATTTATTCCTTTAAAAAAGCGGGAGAAGTTTGAAACTTCCTCAAAGCCAAGCGATTGGGCAATTTCCTTTACACTTAATTCTGATTGAATGAGTAAAGCCTTGGCTTTGTCACTGAATTGGGTTTTAATTACTTCGTTAGCGGTTTTTCCGAGCACTTTTTTACTTAGGGCATTTAGCTGTTTGGGGGTTAAGGCTAGAGCAGAGGCACAAGCTGAAACTTTGGGCAGGCGAGGGCTCTTGTCGATCAGGTCAATAAAATTTCCAATGATTTCTTGGGGACGGCCGTAGAGGAGGGACAATTCTTCATGCACCACTTCTTTTATTTTTAATATTAGGATAACCAAGAGGCTTTGTAAAATTTGTCCTGTGAACTCATTGACTGATTTACTTTCCCGGTGCATCAAATCAGCCCAATACAGGATTTTTTGATATTCTTCTTCGGAAACCCGGTAACAGGACTGATATTCTCTTTTGAAGAAGTGGGCTCGGCTTGTTTTTTCCACTTGCCTAAAACAGCTTTTTTGTATATAAATCAAATAACCGCTGGCGGAATCTCTCTCTCCATAAATTTCATACGATTGTAACTGATTGGGGGCAACAAAAAAAAAGGTAGGCTCTCCATCGATATCATAAATCGTCCCGTCAATGGCGTAGCGAAAATTTTTCACTTGGTTAAACAGGTTTACCTCATAAAATTCATTTCTATACATAGAAAACTCCCGGAGTACTGTATCGGAAACCTCGTCGAGGTTCAAGATAAGAATCCCCGAGTCTGCCATGCTATGGCTTAAGTTTATTCTTTTGAGGAACTCCTGTAGGTTATCAAATCTAGTTTCGTTCATATACCTTAGTTTGGGCCTAAATTGCAAACAAATACCGACTTTATAAAATCTCTTTCTGGAAAGAGTATCTATCCGCCTGCTCCCCTGCGGTCGCGAGCCTGACTCAAGCCACAAGTTGTCGGACATGACAAATTTAGCCACATTTGCCCCTAGTGGCTAAACTTGCGGGAGGTGGCTTCTGTTTTTTTTACAAGCTTGGACTAGAAGGCTTGATCTTTTGGAATTACACTCACCAAGGGAAACCTGGGGCTTGCCCGCGCCAGAAAGTTAAGTTTTCTAAAAAACACAGAGCGGCGGGCGCGGGCCGGGCTCTCGCTACTCGCCGGCTCCCCGCAAGGCCATTTCGGGCTCAAACATGCGCTCCATCCCTAAGCCTACGAAGAAGAGAGAGCAGAGAACAGAAAGGAGAGACTTGAGTTTTGGAGCCGGGAACCACCTGCGGTACAAAATTAGCTTCGCTGCGCTCTCCTTGCTCGATGGTAAACCAAGGGGCACTGAAAGGCTTGCTCGTTCACCAGCTAATTCGCGGTATTGAGCTTCAGGGCTGAAAGCGGGGAAGCTTTCGGTAAAAGAAAAGGGCTAAGGACCGCGGCGCTTATCCTGGAACCAGGTCTATTGTTTTACAGGCTTGGGCTAGAAGGAGGTAGCGAGTGGGGAAAGTTACTACCAGACGCCCCCCGGCCCTTGATCGGACTTTGAGCCTATCCGCCCCCTAAATCTCTCCATAGTGGCTCAATGGAAAACTAAACTTTAAATGGATTCCAAATAGTTAGCGAGGATTCGATAATTTGTGAGTGATTTAGATCTTCGGTGTACAATGTTGCACAATTACAAGCTAGAGCAGCCGATATAATTTGGCTTTCGTAAAAGCTGATTTGATATCTTTCTGCTATTTCACAAGCTTTCAAGATGGTTTTATCTGTATTATAATATAGATTTAGACTTTGTTCAAGTTCTTGAATGGCTTGTCGAATTGAGGCCCAATCCTAAGCAAACTTCTTAAACATGACATTTGCAAACTCATTGAGCACCTGTGTGCTAATCCATACCTCGTTTAACTCGATTAAATTTTCTACGGATTCTTTCTTTCTTACTTCGGTCGAGCTGTAAAGAAAAATGACAAGGTTGGTATCCAAAAAAACCTTATCTTTCATGAGCCTCTTCTCGGTTGAATTGAAAATTACGGGTATCGATACGGATTGCCTTAAAAGAAGTAACTTGCTTTTTGGGTTGGTGAAAACGCTCCGTAATTTGTTCTAACTGAAAGATGATTTCCTCATTGCTAATTCTAGTGATGAGTTGGATAAGATTCAATTTTCTGACTTCAAGATTCATAAATCAATATTTAAATAAAAATAAATAAAATATACCAAGCCTACAACTCCCCCCATCTGGCGCAAGCATAAGCACAGCGCTGCTTGTAGCTGGTCTTAGCGACAGCCTCCCCGCTGTCGGCCGAAGGCAAGGGAGCTTGGGGCATATCATCTATTCTTACAATTTTCCCTTGGGTTTACTGCATCCATTCATCCCATTTCTTAAAGACTAGCTGGCTTCGCTTACTGTTAGAAGCCTTTGCCTCGCTTTATGGCTCAGGCTTGGCCTAGATGGGGGCACTCTGCATTGAAACACCAAGCAGTGAGAAATTTAACATATGGCAAACCCTGAAGCTTCCCGTACATAAGGAGGCTGGAAGGCTAGTACGATATCTTGTTTGGATACGCCTTTTTCCATCAATTCATCTACGATCTGAAGATTGGTACCATTGTGGTGCATGTAGACCTTGGCATGGTCTTTCAGTTCTAAATGGAGAAGGCAACCATAGGTCCTTCTTTTTTCTTCCCAACCATTGTAGTATAGAAGAAAATGTCCGCGGTCGGAATCAGAGATAATTTGCGTTTCCACCCCTTCCTCAGGGTACTGTCCAAAAGCCGCCAGCTCCTCCATGTACTCCTGGATAATCTTTTGGTAAGCTAAATATTTTTCCATGCTGTAATTTCACTAGTTTTAGGATCCAATAAAATCAGCTGAACCTGATAAATCTCCCTAATTTTTTCCACAAAAATGTCTTCAAAAAACTCGGCATATGTCCAATCGGGAGCGGCCAGGTACAAAGTCCTATCGGGATCTTGTTCTGCCAAGGCTACTTTATATATGTTAAACTGACCTAAGGCTTCCTGAAAATCAGATATTTCAGAGGGATTTAAGAAGCTTTTAATTTCTACAGCAATTTTCTCCTCCGCTTTTTCGGCCACGATTAAATCGGCCGATTAGTCAACATATAATTTCCGTCTACCTGCATTTAAAACTAACTGCTCACGGGTGACCGTCTAACCGGCTTTGAGTAAGGCGTTTTTAACAACATCATGGTATAGGTCTTTACGTGACATATAGATTGAAACTAAATAGATTGAGCTAATTTGAGAGGTATTGCGAGTAGTTACTTATTTCTAGATACAAATTTTTAGGTTAAAGGTCTTTCTTGTTTTTGGCTTCCTTAGCTAAGGATTGTGGTAGGTGCTTTTCAGCTATACTAAAATTTTTATTGATTAGTCCTTCATAAATATACTTGCTTTGGGCTTAGAATACTAATGTCCTTAAAGCACATCCCCCCCAGCCACAATCCTCAAAGCCCCTGGCGTCCTAGTAAAAGCCCCTGGCCGATATTCCTCTCCGTTTCCCGGCCAGAGGCCGAAGCATTTCCTCAAGAGGCCTGACCCTCCCTCCTCCAAAATCTCTCCTCTCTCCTCTCTCCTCTCTCATTGGCTTAGGGATGGAACGGCCTGTTTGAGCTCGTGTAGGCCTTGCGGGGAAAGGCAGCGAGTAGTGACAGCCCGACCCGCGCGGCCCAGTACTTCCCTAGGGTTTCGGGCTTTCATCGCGCGGGGAAGCCCCATTCCTAAATCTGCTAGGCTTTAAGAGCTGGGGGCCAATCCTCTCTCAAACATCCGGGCGATATACTCCGTGATTTGCTCAATGCTAAACTGGTCATGTTGCCGATGGGACTGGATAAATGTCTCCAAACACAGGCCTTCCAAGGCATAGACCGACAATTTGTACTCATGCTCGGCCAAGTGCTGGAAGGAGGTATTGGCCCGCATATCGCGCTCAAATATTTCTAGGTTGAAGGAGAGCTTATCATTTCGGAAATACGCATCGCGAAAAGAGGAAGGGTTCTGGGTGATCAATTCCCGATAGGGAGAAGCATCGATCGCCGACATAATAGGAAAAATAGAATAGTAGATAAAGTCATAGATTGAGGGGGCCAGCGGACGGTCCTCATAAACCATCGTCTTTAATAAATCGGAAATGATCTTGTCCCATATCTCGTTTTTGCTCCGGAAATAATTGTAAAAAGTACCAAAGGCCAAACTGGTCTCGGCCACAATATCGCTGATGCTGGTGGCCTCATCACCTTTCTCGATAAATAGGTGGATGGCTTTATGGACAATTTCATGTTCGTTTCTGATTTTGTTGGCTTCGCGTTTACTCATTGCGCATCTAAAAAACGGGGGTTCATTGGCGATTTCTAGCCAAATTAAAGAAATTGACAGCAAAAAGTGAGAAAAGCTCATTTTTTTCTGAAAAAGTGAGAACGTCTCATCTTTTATTTATATTTGTTCTGTCATATTGATTAAACAGAAAATCTAAGTATTAACTAGCCTGCAAGATTGTATGGTAGGTAAGCAATGTGTTTTCTGTTAACCCCAGCTCGGGGATTTCTTAGTTAATTGCCCCAAAAAAAGTATAAACCCCTACGTAATTATGAAATCACTATTCTTTACCGAAGAACACGAATTATTCCGCGAATCTTTGAGAGACTTTTTCAAGGTAGAAGTGCTGCCCCACCTCGATGCATGGGAAGCAAAAGGAAAAATTGACCGCAGCTTATTCAAAAAAATGGGCGAAATGGGTTATTTAGGTTTGGAAGTGGACGAAACCTACGAAGGCTCGGGCCTGGATTTTTTATACACCACCGTCTTCTGTGAAGAAATGGGCCGTACGGGTTCCTTAGGCTTCAGTACCGCCGTGAGTGGGCACGTCTATTTGGCGATGAATTACTTGATCCACGCCGGCTCCCCTTTTATTAAGGAGAAGTACCTGGTACCCAGTGTAAAAGGGGAAATCATTGGGGCACTTTCGATGACCGAGCCCAATGCCGGCTCGGATGTAAAAGGCTTCCGGACTACCGCCAAATTGGAAGGTGACCATTATATCGTCAATGGTTCTAAGACCTTTATCTCCAATGGCTACTATGGCGATTATACCGTAGCCGCAGTTAAAACCGAAGCGGGCCTCTCGATGTTGGTCATGGATTTGGATTCTGAAGGAATTACCCGAAACAAGCTGGATAAAGTCGGGATACGTAGTTCAGACACGGCCGAGCTGGCTTTTGATAATGTACGCGTGCCCCAAGAAAACCTATTGGGAGAAGAAGGTAAGGGCTTTTATTATATGATGGAAAGTCTTCAAGTGGAACGGTTGACGGGCGTCCAATACGGTATCGGTATTATGGAATATGTTTTGGATATCA
This sequence comes from uncultured Microscillaceae bacterium, assembly GCA_963922455.1. GTDB lineage: Bacteria > Bacteroidota > Bacteroidia > Cytophagales > Microscillaceae > CAWUIO01. Next base: position 15,466 of record CAWUIO010000088.1, on the reverse strand, counting down.
CCCTGCAATATATGTCGGAACGAGTAGTTTTTGGGCAGAGTATAGATAAATTCCAGGTATTGCGGCACCATATCGCCGAAATGGCGACTGAGTTAGAAGCCTACAAGGCTCTCTCCGACCAAACAAGTTATCGCTTGTCAAGAGGGGAAAATGTCGTAAAAGAATGCTCCATGCTAAAATATAAAGTCGGCGATTTAATCAATGAAGTTGTATACAAATGCCAACAAATGTTTGGAGGCTATGGCTTTATGGAAGAATACCCCATTGGGCGAATTTTCCGGGATGTACGGGTAGTCCCCATTTATGGTGGCACCTCAGAAATTATGAAAGAAGTAATTGCCAAAATGATCATTGACAAGGTAGGGTATAAGCCGGTTTATAAAAAATAAACGCCTATACTCAAGCATGGCATATCTTGGGGCTCCTCTCCTTTTCACAGGGAGGCCCCCAGGAAGGCTTATCCCTTTGTTTTAGGCTAGCTTTGCCTAAAGCACCCAGCCTTTATTATCCGCAGGAGGAAAAAAAGAAGCTCCTAAAAAACACCTTCACGGAACGTACTTGCTCAGAGCACTCAAGTTAAAAAATAAAGGGGCTCTGGCTTAAAATATACCAGGCCCCCTCTTATATAATGGCTACTACTTCTTACTTCACCATCCCTTTCCTCCGAAATATATGGTACACCGTGCTTTCCCCGGCATAGGTGGTCTCGTGAATCCAATTATTTCTGTGTAAAAAATTAAAAATATCCATCTCTCCTTTGAATAAGAGATCTTCCCCTTCGGGATTGGTGATGCGGTTGTCTCGAAAATTGTTCCCCCGAATAAGTTGTCCATAGTCCAAAATGGCAAAGGAGAGCCCCCTTTGGAAAGCCCGGCGGTCCATGATCAACTCAATGTAGACGACCTCTTCCATCTCGTTGATATTTTTCCGGTTGACATACACCTGGGCCGGTGAGAGACTGTGCATACATAGTAATACCAAAAGAATGCTTAGGAATTTGTTCATATAAAATTTTATGAAGGTTATGTTGATTAAGTAAAATATATAAAATATACAAAAAAAACAAGCAAACCTGAGCTTACTTGTTAAGGGCCAAAGCTTAGGGGTGATCGCCAAAATGCTTATAGATAAGCTAGGGTATAAGCCGGTTTATACAAAATAGCATTACCTCCTGTGACAAGGCTTGCTCACTTTTTAGGGGCTTGCCCGCGCGATGTACGCACGTTCCAGGCTGAACATACTGGCTTCGCGCGGGCCGGGCTCTCGCTACTCGCCGGCTCCCCGCCTGGCCATTTCGGGCTCAAACATGCGCTCCATCCCTAAGCCAAAAGAGGTTTGGTAGAGCAATAGACTGGCTAAGCCCGCCTTCACAAATGCTTCTTCCTAAAGGCACTCGGATTATCCCCTGTTACCTTTTTAAAAACCCGGTTAAAGTAAGACAAGCTTTCAAAGCCACACTCATAACAGACCGTACTCACGTGCTTGCCCGATAATAACAAGCGCTTGGCCTGACTCACCCGATATCGATTGAGGAAGTCGATAAATGTATAAGACGTAACTCGCTTGAAATAACGACAAAAAGCCTCTTTGGACATATGGCTTCTATGGGCTACTTCTTGTAATTCTATTTTCTGAGGATAGTGTTTATCTACATAGGCATAAATATCCCGCAAACGGCCCTCTTCTCTATCGCTATAGCGCCGGGAGTAGGGTTTTTCATGTAATCGCTTAGCCGTATCATTGTGAGCCAGCTCCTGTAGCACATCCAATACACAGGTGTACTGCTCGTAGGCTCCCTTCTCTTCCAATTGAAAGAGCTTTTCACCGATAGCGTGTTTGGCCTCACCGGGAAATGTAAGCCCGTAACGGGAGTCTTCAAATAATTGGGCCAGCTTACCCAATTCGGGAATAGTACAGAGGTGTTCTTCTACAAACGCTTTCTTTAAGTGTAAGACCACCTTACGGTATTCACTTTTCACACCATAGTCAAAATTAAGATGCGGAATGTATGACCCAATCAGTACCAACTCGCTTCCTTCATAGCTGGCAATATGATCCCCCACGTGTCGAGTACCTGTGGCATTATCGATATATACCAACTCATACTCCGGATGAAAGTGCCAAAAGAAAAGATCGCTCAAACGGGGGTTAAACATCAAACTAAACGAGCGATGGCTACTGCTCGTGATCGTTTCCAGTTGTATTTTCATGAAAACCACGCATTGACTTTCATAATATTACTGCTTTTTACTCGCAAAAACCATAATAAAGTCAATATTGTACAAGTTTTGGCTAAGTTTCTTAAACCAAACTTTGTGAGGATAGGTTTTCTTTGCTTTTGTATTAAGTCAAGAAAAATTTTAATTATGAAAGACATACATGCAACTAGCCTACCCCATAATGCCCACAAAGACATCCCAGGGAATCCTTCTACGGCCAAAAGTAGCACCCTAAAACTACGCACGGAGGCCAAGCCTGAAGACCTTAAGGTATTGAGCATGGAAGACTGGGAGTTTTGGAAACACCATGGCTATGTGGTCATTAAAAGGGCTGTTTCCCAAGAAGCCGCCCAGGCCACTGCCGATTTCCTATGGGAATTTGAAGAAAAAGACCCCCAGAATATAAATACCTGGTACACTGCTCCCCGGGCCGAAATGAAAATGAAAGAACTCGCCGGCACGGGTATGGTGGAAGCCTACAATAACCAAGAGCTCTGGAACAACCGTCAAACTCCCCGGGTCTACGAAGCCTTTGCCGATATTTGGGGCACGGAAAAACTATGGGTAAGCATCGACCGGGCCAATCTTAATTTCCCTATCCGCCCCGGGCACGGGTACAAGGGTTTTATTCACTGGGACTATGATCCAGAAACCAAACCCCAAAATGTGCAAGGGGTGCTCGCCCTCGCCGACCAGACCGATACCCAAATGGGCGGGTTTCAATGCATCCCCTGGCTATTCCGAAATTATGACACCTGGAAGTTAAACCAGCCACAAGACCGGGACCACTTTAAGCCCAATATCGAGGGGCTACAAGACGAATTAGTAAAAGTACCACTGGAAGCCGGAGACCTCTTGATTTTTAATAGCAGTCTACCCCACGGTATTCGTCCTAACCTATCCCACGATAAAGTGAGAATAGCCCAATACATTTCCATGATGCCCGCCGAAGAAGACAATGAGGCCCTAAAAGACTGGCGCATCAATTCCTGGCAAAACCGAATGGCCCCTGAAGGCTTTGCTTTCCCTGGTGACCCCCGCAAATGGGAACAAACTAAATACAAACAAGCCGTTTTGAGTGAACTTGGTAAAAAGTTGCTCGGCCTCAAAAAGTGGTAAGTCAAGGGTATGAATTTAAAATTAGAAGGAAAAACGGCATTTATTAGTGGTTCCACTGGCGGAATCGGTTTTGAGACCGCCCGTTTATTACTGGCTGAAGGGGCTCACGTGATTATCAATGGCCGGCACGAAGCCGGATTAAAGGAAGCTCTTAAAAAACTCCGCTCAGAAGCCCAGTTCGATCAAGTAGCCGGCTTACTTGCCGATTTTGCCCAAGTTGAGGAGGTAGACAGGCTCCTCGGGCAGTTACCCGAAATCAACATCCTGATCAATAACGTGGGCACCTATGCTTCACAGTCCTTTTTTGCTACCAGTGATGACGATTGGGCTCATCAGTACGAAGTAAATGTTATGAGTGGTGTGCGTTTATCCCGGGCCCTGCTCCCCCAGATGCTCGATAAAAATTGGGGGCGGATTCTTTTTATATCCAGTGAGTGTGCCACCTTGGTACCCGCCGATCTTATAGCCTACTCAGCCACAAAAGCAGCTATTTTGGCTATCTCCCGAGGCTTGGCCCAATTAACTGCGGGCACTCGGGTAAGCGTCAATACAATAATACCCGGCTCTACCTATACCGAAGGGGCCCAAATGTTTCTTGAAAATCTTGCTACATCGAGAAAGCAAACGGTTCAAGAAGCCGAAAAAGACTTTTTTGCCCAAGAACGAAGTGCATCTCTTTTGCAAAGATTTGCTCAGGTAAGCGAAATAGCCCAGACCATTGTCTATTATGCCAGCCCCCTGTCATCTGCAAGTAATGGAGCCAGTGTAAAAGTAGATGGCGGTAGCATGGGCGGCATCTTATAAATGTATATTCACTTAATCTACCTATATGAAATTGATCTTTAAAAACTTGCTATTCCTAGGCTGTGTTTACTCCCTTTTGAGTAATTGCAGCACACCCTTAGAATCTTCTACCGATATGAACGAAACAAGTACGCAAGCCGAAGTACACGAAGTAAAAGCCGAACGGGAATTGAAACATGTTGTAATTTTCAAATTCAAAGATGAGGCCTCCCCAGAGGATGTTAAAAAGCTTAACGATGCATTTTTGGCCTTGCCAAAAGCCATTCCGGTTATTCAACATTTCGAATGGGGCCTCAATGATAGTCCAGAAAACTTCCATCAGGGATTTACGCACTGTTATATTTTGAGTTTTAAGTCCGAAGAAGATAGAGACTCGGTTTATACGCCCCATCCCCAGCACCAGGCTTTTGTGCAGAGCTTACAGCCTCATTTAGAAAAAGTATTTGTTGTTGATTTCTGGACGAACCCTTAAATCCCTGTTGCTAGGGAAGCCTAGTAAACCCTATCACTTCACGCTTTATCTATGTCTATTCTCGATATTCTTATCCTGGCCCTCTATTTTATCATCATCCTGTGGATAGCCAAATGGGCCTCCGAGGGTGGGAAAAGCGGCAGTTTTTCTTCGGTAGAGTACTTTCTGGCCGGTAAAAGCCAAACCTGGATACTGGTAGGTACTTCTTTGTTTGCCTCTAACATCGGCTCGGAAATCATCCTGGGAGTTTCGGGGGCGGGGGCCCGGGCCGAGATGCCCATGGCCAATTTTGAGGTCCTGGCCTCCTTGATTCTGATTCTCTTAGGTTGGTTTTTTGTTCCCTTTTACTTGCAAACGGGAGTCTTTACGATGCCGGAGTTTTTAGAAAAGCGCTACTCAACAGCCAGCCGGAATTACCTCTCGGTGGTATCGCTTTTGGCTTACGTTATCACCAAAATTTCCTTAATCATATTTGCTGGGGCTTTGGTATTTGAAGTACTTGGCATCCCTTTTTGGATTGGGGCCATCATCACCGTTGTAGCTACTGGTTTTTACACCGTATTGGGGGGGCTCAAATCTGTGATTTATACCGATATGATCCAGGCCTTTTTTCTTCTATTTGGCACCCTAGGCATTACCTTTTATGGTTTGTATCAATTAGGAGGCTGGTCAGAATTGCTCAGTATTTTGGCCGATGCCTCCCGGGTAGAGGGCAATCCCCCACCCCGGGACTTCTTTAATCTTTGGAGGCCGGCCGATGACAGCCAATACCCCTGGACGGGGATGCTATTGGGGGCCCCCATCTTGGGAGTATGGTATTGGTGTACCGACCAATACATCGTGCAGCGGGTACTTTCGGCCAAAAGTGTAGAGCACGCCCGCCGAGGAGCCCTCTTTGCCGGATACCTCAAATTACTTCCCGTTTTTATCTTTTTCTTGCCCGGGGTTATCGCCTATGCTCTCTTACAAAAGGGCATGATTGATTACTCTATGGACCAAGCCGACCAAGCTTTACCGGCTTTGATTACCGGGTTTTTGCCCGCTGGTTTAAAAGGACTGGCCATTGCCGGGCTTCTGGCCGCTTTGATGAGTTCGCTTTCTTCGGCATTTAACTCAAGTTCTACCCTGCTTACCATTGACTTTTACCAAAAGTTAAAACCCCAAGCCTCTGAGCAAGAGCTTGTCCAATTTGGGCGGCTTGCTACGGGCATCTTAGTGATTGTAAGCTTGGCTTGGATTCCCTTTATGGAGGCCCTGATGGGAGGTGGCATTTTCTATTATCTACAAAGTATCCAGGCCTATATTTCCCCGCCCATTGCCGCTGTTTTCGGGTTGGGGCTTTTGCTACCCTGGGTTACGGCCCAGGCTGCAATTATCACGCTTTGGTCGGGTTTTGTATTAGGCGCGGGAAGGTTGGTCATGGAGTATCTGATCAAACAGGGAAGCATTCGTTTGGAACCGGGTAGCATCCCGGCCCAGTTTATACACATTAATTTTCTGCATTTTGCCCTGTTTTTATTTTTGATTTGCTCAGCCATTTTGATAGGAATTAGCTTATTGACTAAAAGCCAAGCACCCAACAATTCGCAACAATTGATACGAGAAGTCAAATTTGAAGCTGCTCCTATGCGGGATATAGCCCTTACGGTTTTGCTTATCGCCTCAGTCTTGACCTTATGGTATATCTTCAGTCCTTTTGGCGTGGCCTAGGGCACCCCTAATTCATTTGGATTTGGGATGGAGCGGCATGTTTGAGCTCGTATTGGCCCGTTTTGCTTGGGTCAAATGCTTTTTCTAAGAAATCAAAGAAGTAACTTCCAGGCTAACTTGGTGACTCTATTTTACCCCACTGAATTTGTTAATTGGACTTACTTCGCTCTAGGGCTGTACCCCAAAATTCGTACTTCTCAGGTCCTTGAAAGATATACGATAATGGGTTTCCTGTTTTTTTCTCCGAATATTTTGCCAACTCTTTCCAATTAGTCATTCTCCACTCAATCCACACTGCTTTTTTATCCGCATAATCCTCCATGCCCCTTCGTTCATCCACCAGACCGATAAAGCCCGTGGGGGAGGTTTGAAAAATCTTGGTCCAACCTTGATCGGCTACCATCGTGTAGCCTAGCTCCTCTTCGTAAAAGGTTTGCATTCTGAGCAAATCTTGGTGGTAGGTCCAGGTGATGGAGCCGTAAAAATTCAAGTCTTTAATCTGGGTATTCACTCGGGGGGCTTCTCCCAAAATGGCCATAAACAATTCATTTTCGGGATCTTGTTTGAATTGTTCAAACTCTAGCAAGTAGCCTCCTGGGTCAATCGCTACAAAGCCGTCGTGAGGGCCCCCTTCTTTGGGCTTATAGGTATATTTTATGGGTATATCTTGCTCTTGTACATAGGCATACCAGGCGGGTAGTTGATCCGTCAGCAAAGCAATGGCGGTAGATTTAGGAAGGTCCGGGGTTTTGTGATCATCAAAAGGATGTATCGCCAGGTAAGTATCCTGACTGATCTGTACCTGGGAAGAATCCACTTGCTTCAAGCCTAAATTTTGCTGGTAAAACCGTTTGGCTTCCTCGGGGTCTTCATAATAAAGATGGGTGACCTGCTCTTTTACCCCAAAAGAAGCCACCGTTCTAAAATCAGTATTTTTACGCAATAAATCATTTATTCCTTGGGGGCTGTAGCCCAGTAAACGGCCAAAACGCCGGGCCAAGGCTTCTTTTTCCTTCAAGTCATTTCCTTTAAAGGCTAAGAGATCGGCCTTCAACTGTTCATATTGTTGCAAGCGAGGGGGCTTGTAAATCAATACGACCGACTTCCCCTGCGTGATTTCGGCTGGAAAGAGCAAGGTCACCGGAAACTTATCTTCTCGGTACAACTCTAGCTCTTGCTTTTGGGCGACTTCTAGAAAGTTAGCCCATAAAGCATCTACTTCTGAGGCATCCATGGGATAGTGAAGGGCGAGGGGTTTGGCATCATGGGCGACCATTTCGCAATACACTTCAAAGGCAGTCAGGGCCTGAGAATCTCTTATATCGGGTTGACAGGAAGCAAGGAGAAAAAGAGATAAGAAGAATAGTATAAGTTTTTGCATAGCCTGAATTTAGGGGAAATGTGAGAAGGAGCAAATTTGGGATGGGAAAATTTGAGGTTTGAGCCTATGCTGTCAAGATGCTTTCCTCCTAAAAAGGGTGCTTTTTTAGTTATAAAACAAGATATAAGCGATTTGATTTAGATAAAGTAATTTTCGAATAATGCCTACCCAGGTTTGCTTCATATTTGATTCCTGAGAGTATTTTAATATTATTACCCATTCTCCAAGAAGAAAGTCCCCCACGATAAACCATATATTTTACCCACAAACCTCTAATTATATGAAAAGGCAACACGTCAAAAAAGGAGAGATTATCCTAAGACAAGGTGATCTGAGTAACAAAAAGTTTTATGTCCTATCTGGACTTCTTAGAAGCTATCATATTGACAAAAGCGGAAAAGAAAACATATTCCTTTTTGCCCCAGAAGGCTGGTTAATAGCCGATACAAATGCCCATGATATGCCATCCGAATTATTCATCCAGGCCTTGGAAGATTCTGTAGTTATCTCAATAAATAAAGGAATAGAAAAGGAGCCTAAAAATATTGAAAAGCTTATTAAGAGGCTTCCTAAATTGCAAGAAAGGATCATCATGTTGCTGTCTACCAACGCTTTGGAGCGATATGATCATTTTATCAAAACCTATCCTGAAATTACTCAAAGGGTTTCCCAGAGAATGATCGCTTCTTATTTGGGCGTTACCCCCGAAACCCTAAGTGCCGCCAAAAGTAAATGGCATAGCGAGCAGGAACGATCAACAAATGAGTGATCTTCCCAGGTATCCCGACTTACATAACTTTCAAACTTTGGCTTAGGGATGGAACGGCATGTTTGAGCCCGAAATGGCCAGGCGGGGGGCCGGCGAGTAGTGACAGCCCGGCCCGCGCGGCTATGCATGCTCTTTTGGCCATCGAATATTCTTCGCGGGGGCAAGCCCCAAATTCCCTCTTTTATCTTTTAGATGAAGCATTCTTCTAGGTTTATACGTACTTTTTGGTCCTAGGCGGCCCAAAAGCTTGAATCTCTCGCCAAATTTCTTAAACAATTTCAAGCCGTAACATATACTTTTTACAGTTGGGGACAGTACTTCCTATGCCTGCCAAAATATTATGAAATCATAATGCAATTCCCTAGCAGATGGCTAAAATTTGGCAAAAATAAGCGATTTTGAAAACTCTCAGGCCTGGGGAAAATCTTTAAAAATTGTAAAAACCCTTCCCCTAGCCTTTTTTGAAAACTTAATTTACAAACTATGAAAAACCTGATTGCCAGATTAATTATTATGGGCTGGCTGGGTACATGGGGCCTCAGCACTAGTACGCAAGCCCAAGCCCCCAAACCTCCTACCACGTCACAAGAACAGGAGATGAACAAGCGAAACTTCATTCCCAAAAATTTCAAAACTCAAATTATTGTCCTTGACGAAAAGGGGCAAAAAAGAGCGGAGATGATTAAAGAGGTTTATAGGATATTGGAGACAGATCCCACTGCCGAGAAACTTAAAAAATACATCCGGGATGACTATATCCAGCACAGCACTACGGTACCCGATGGCTATCAACCCTTGTCTATGATTTTTAGCCAATCGGTCAAAAAGTACCCGGTGGCTATTGATTTACACAAAATCATCGTCATGGGAGATTGGGCTTTTGTTCACCTCAATTTCCGCAATCTTAGTTCAGAAGCTCCCGATGACCTGGGAATCGCGGCCGTGGATATCTACTTATTCGGGCCGGAGGGGAAAATTGCCGAACACTGGGATGTCCTCCAAGAAGTCCCAACCTTCTCTACCAATCCACATGGCATGTTTGAGATCGTTAGAAAGAATTTTGTCAAAGAATAAAAACTAAAAAAAGCCTACCGATATGAAATCCCTAATCACTACCATTGCATGCTTAGTATGTTTAAGCACGTCCTTATTCGCCCAAGCAGATTTACCTGAAGTTCCTCCCAAGCCCCCCCTCGCGGATCAAAATATGAAATATTATGACCGACATAAGATAGACATAAGCAATCTTAGAGATTTTTACGATGGCATCTTGATGGGCGATGCCATCATTCATGCCAAGGCCATGTTTGACTCCCAAACGAAGTGGAAGATGACGCTCTTCCAGATGATCCGATTGGGGAGTAATCATTATACCGCCCGAAGTGCCTATCAACTATCCTTGATGGGGGTGCCTATGGAAGAAATACTGGCTATTTGGTCACCCGATTACATAGAGACCTTGAAAGACCCTCGGATGAAAGCCGCTTACGGGTATTTGAAAGCTATAAGTTCATACCCCTCCCAGGTGAATGCCGATACCCACGCCGCCCTCCGAATGCACTTTATCGATAGGCAAATTGCCGAGCTTATTGAGCTTGCTGGCATCAACGCCCCCATCGCCCGGCATGATCAAATTTTACCGATCCCCACGGATGAGAAACTACTTACTTGGGCCAAGAAAAATCTGGCTTCTGTTGGCTGGAAGCCCGGACACAATGCCAGTACGAGTGCTGAGGAGCAAAGAGCCAATGCTTTTGTGGGAAAAGCTATTGAGGATGCCTATCAGGAAGTGATTTCTGACTGGCATCCAGAAGACCTTTATGCGATTGACCCGGAGTTTAAGTCTGATTGGATCAATTACGTCACTGGTTACGATGTATCCCCCTTGACCTTCGATGGAGACCAAGACGGGGTTGAGGAGCCTTTTGATTTCTACCCAGAGGACTATCTCAGATGGAAAAACCCGGCTTGGGATAAGGAGAACCTACCAGACCCCAAAACGAAAGCATTTAATGTGGCCGCTTATGATTATAAATATTATAAAGCCCCCGTCATTCCCAAAACAAAATACCCCTACAGTGATCGGCACCTATTCGACACCGAATGGACCCGATTGGCCTCGGTGGGAACCGGCAAAATAGAAAGTCATTACTCCTTCATGGATCGCGCCCTTACTATGGAAGAAAAGTGGCCCATGTTTTTTGTATTCCAATTATCCAGTGGTTGCGGACACTGCCAAGTCCATGGTTCGTTTGGAATATACAATGATATAGAAGATTCCTATCCCTACGATGAGATTCCCAAAGAAGACCTTCCTGGGGTGATAGCAAAAATTCATGCCTTGTTTGACTTTGAGCGGTCTGATCTGTTTAGCGATGCCCAGAAAGCGGCCTTCCGCTTTGCCCGGGATGCCGCTTCCTGGCCTAGCCGCACTACCCCTGCCCATATCGAGGAGTTACGGCGGCATTACACAGACCGAGAGATACAGGAAATCATAGAGACGATCATTGCCGCTTCCTGGCTGGCTTCGGATATGCAATCTCAAATCACCGTGACCGACCGCCTAGCCATGGCCTGGGCCCTTCGCAACTTAACTTCTGTGGGCTGGAAACCCGGCTCTCATATCGGTTTGCCTCAAGAGATGCGCAAATTCCATATGACCGAAATGGCTACGTATGCTATGTCTCAAACCAGCACCGGAGAAATCTACGATAAGGTATCTGAGTGGATTGGGGTAGATGTCCCTCTCGGCATAGACTCCGACTCCGACGGCGTGGAAGATGGCTTTGATGGCTTTCCGAAAGATCCTAGCCGATGGGAAGATACCGATCGAGACGGCATCGAGGATTCAAAAGACGAGGATATTGACGGGGATGGCATACCCAATGAAAAAGAGCGATCCATCGGAACCTTCCCCTACAAGGCCGATTCGGATGGGGATGGGGTAGATGACCCCAGTGAAATCAAAGCAGGTACTGACCCTGTAGACCCCCGTGATTTTTAAGCTATCGCTTAAAAACCTAACCGAAAAACGTATGTATACAGCAAAAATAAATAGATGTTACCCAAAACAAGCGGGTAAGTCTTTGCCAGGTTTTCCTGACATGTCTAAGCAGCTATACCCCTTCCCAGGATGGCTTTTCTCTGGGTTTGGGCAGAAATGGCTAGTAAGCATAATGTGTATCCACATGCTTTGCTTAGGGCTTTGTCCTAAGCAGGCTTTCTCTCAAGAACGAGACACGAGTGACACCGAAAATTTAGTAGGCCGCTATCCTGACTATGCATTCATTAGGTCTGGCGACTTTAGCGGCTCGATCAAAATCCCGGGAACGGATGGTTCTTTCAAAATCGGGGGGTTTGTGCAGATGAATGCCAACTTTGATGTGGATAACCAAGGTTTCCAGCAAATAGGCGTGCCCTTATCCATCCCTTTAGATGGAGATTCTGAAGATGGGGAACAGCAATTTGCTATTCATGCCCGCCTCACCACATTCAATATGGATTATCGTATGCCTACCAAAGTAGGCAAACTCCGAATCTTCATCGAGTTTGATATGTTTGGGGATGGCGACCAATTTACCAACGATTATGATGTCCGTCTCCGGCACGCGGGGGTTGAGTTAGGTAATTGGCGGTTTGGCCAGTACCATTCGGGCTTTCTTGACTTATTTTCCTATCCGGAGAGCGCCGACCCAGAAAGTCCCTTGGCAGCGCCCGTTCTTCGGCAGCCCGGAATTTATTACGTTACGGGTAAGGACGGTCACCAAGGGTCGCACTTTGGGATAGGTATCGAAAACCCTTCTTTTGATTTTAGTGGAAATACCGACCTCAACCGCTCCGAAGCCATGCCCAATTTTGTGGCTTTTGGTCGCTTAGAGCGAGAATGGGGATATCTCCGCTTGGCAGGGCTCTTCCTCCAACTGCGCTCCAAAACTGAGGATGTCTACACGGGAGGGCTTCACTTTTCAGGTCGCCTCAAGCTACCTTTCCTAGGTAAGAAAGACAATCTTACGTTTGGTTTACAATACGGAGAAGGCTTTGTGCACTATTACTCCTCTTTTGTGGGCGGGCTTGACGGCTATATTGGAGACGATGGGGAAGTCCAAGTGGCCGGCATTTTAGGGGCTCACGTAGATTACCAACATTGGTGGTCAAAGACGTTAAGATCCACGTTCATGTTTAGCTTCTTTGAGTTGGACTCTCCCAGTTTGGCCGACCCACTTTCTTATTCTGGGGGTGAGCGCTACACAGTCAATCTTTTCTGGTCGCCCATCGATGCTGCGGCATTTGGAATAGAAGGCAATTTCAATACGATTAAAACAGCCGATGGTTCTGAGGGAGAGGGTACCCGAATTGAAGCCGTGGGCCGCTTCTTTTTTTAATACAATAGAATCAATCGTAGTTTTCATAGGGCAGCCAGGATCATATGGGTTCTGGTTGCTTTTTTTTAAGTCTTAGTCATGGATGAGGGGCTTTCCCGCGCTGGCAGATATGTAAACATACTGCTCATTATTTTGCGCGGGCAAGCCCCTCTAAGAGATCCCTGATAAGCAGTAGCTAGGCAATATGTGTCATTTCATAAAGAAGAAACTCCTCTACAGCTCCTTCTGTAGCCGCCATATATTCTTTGAGGTGTTCGTTGCCCATATGCTTTTGCCATAGCTCACGCGACTCCCAATTTTCATAAAACATAAAATGAGCAGGGTTTTCATTGTCTTGATGCAAGTCGTATTGAAGGCAGCCTGCTTCGGCCCGGGTGATTAGGATCAGTTTTTCCAGCTCCTGTTTTACTAAGTCTACCTTGTTGGGTAGGGCCTTGATATGGGCCACGATGCTTAATTTTGCCATGATATGTTTATTATTAAAGTATTTAGAGTATTCAATTGCTTACCATGCCTCCCAAGACGTTTTTCCCGATGACGCGTCCACTTTCTTGTAAACGATGGGCTTCTTTAAGGCTTTCCACCTGTAAATCACCCAAATTGTTCGTAACCGTAGAGACTAGTACGTTTTGATCTATGAGTTCCGACACACGATTGAGTAATTGGTGTTGTTTTTCAATATCTTCGGTCTGATGCATGGGTCGGGCAAACATAAATTCCCAACTAAAACTCAGGGATTTACGTTTTCCTTCTTTTATATCTAAAGTCTTCGGGTCGTCAATAATGGCCACATGGCCCCGGGGTTTAATAAGTTCTAAAATAGCCAAAAAATGCTGATCTGTACCATTCAGGGCGGCTACGTATCGCGGCTGGATATTCATTTTTTTTAGTTGTTCTACCAAGGGTTCTCGATGATTGATCACATGATCAGCTCCCATTTTTTGTGTCCAGGCTATCGTTTCGGGTCGGGATGCAGTGGCGATAACTTCTAACTTGGTAAGTTTTTTGGCCAATTGGATTAAGATTGAACCTACTCCCCCAGCTCCCCCAATAATAAGAATCGGCTCCCCTTCCCCTCCTCCTTCGGGTAGCTTGAGCGAATCAAAAAGCAGCTCCCAAGCGGTAATGGAAGTCAAGGGCATTCCCGCGGCTTCGGGAAAGTCTAATGATTGGGGTTTTATACCGACTATTCGTTCATCCACGGCGTGCAACTCCGCATGGGTACCGGGCCGGGTAATATCCCCCGCATAAAAAACGGCATCTCCTACCTGAAACAATTCCACCTCAGGCCCCACTTCTTTCACAATGCCCGCCGCGTCATATCCCAAAATACGAGCTCCTGACTCGGCTGGCCAAGCGGCCCTTACTTTTACATCTACCGGATTGACCGATACACCCTTCACCTCTACCAGTAAATCTCGAGGCCCCAGTATTGGTTTGGGTATTTCCCATGCCAACAAAGATTCAGGGGCGCTGATAGGCCCAGCTTCTCTATATCCTATTGCTCTCATTAATTTTGTTTATCGTATGTTACCTACAAACAAAGATCTATAATTAGGCCAGGGGCAAGATTGTATACAGACAGGGTAATATGGTATATATATTGGTTTCAAGTACATTTTTATCAAATAACATTATATTTAAAGTATATAATACGACATAATTAACACTACCAGAACAAAAAACCCAATTTAAGTACCATGGTTATTGAATCAGCTCGCCAAGTATTTGAAATCGACATAGTAGAATTATCCAACTGGGGCAAGCGTGAGCACAAGCACAGTTTCTTTGAAATTGTATATATAGAAGAAGGTTCCGGCAACCAGTGTATCAATCACCACGTATTTCAGTATCAAAAAGGAAATATTTTTTTGCTTCCTCCCTTAGATTGCCACTCTTTTCAGATTGATGTGCCCACTCGGTTTTACTTTATCCGTTTTACCAATCACTATTTTTTAAAACAAGACGGGCTTACCGACTACCAAGCCTGGTTTGACCGGATTGCCTATATCCTGGCTAATTACAACCGAGTGCCGGGGGATATCATTTCTTCCAAAAGAGAACGAAATTTTATTATTCAGAATATCCAAAGCATTCATCAAGAATACCTCCACCCCGATGGATACTCCGATGCCATCATTATGGGAGCCTTAGCTTCTATTCTCAATATACTGGCCCGAAGCATCGAGAAGAAATACGTGGGCCAAGCCAACGAAATTGATAGCCGCTTTGGGGAGATTTTACGCTATATCCATACCCATCTCGATGAATCCGAGAAGCTACGGGTGCCAACCCTGGCCGAGCGGTTTCATATTTCAAAATCCTACTTTTCTGAGTATTTTAAAAAACAAGCGGGTATCCCCCTGGCCGACTACATCCTCAAATCTAAGCTTCGGATTGTAGAAACTAAAGTCTTACACACCGACCTCTCTCTCAAAGAAATCGCCTTTCAACTTAATTTTACAGATAGTAGCCACTTGGCCCGCTCGTTTAAAAAAGTATATGGTATGACCGTAAGTCAATTTAAAAGCGTGGAAGGAAAGTTATGTAAACCGTAAATTAACGTGAGTTAAAGGGTTTAATCTTAGCAAAATACAATCTCAGCTTCTT
>CAWUIO010000087.1:0-28494 GCA_963922455.1 uncultured Microscillaceae bacterium | reverse complement strand
GCCGGCTCGGCAGGCTAGCCCGGCCCGCGCCGGGTAGGATTGTACAGCCTGGTACTTTCTTTCCTGGCGCGGGCAAGCCCCTGAATATTTTTTTATACCGTATATTGTCCTTATTCCAAATTTTGTGAGGTAAAGTAGTGTCCATCCTCTAATCCGCTTTCTAATCCGCGGGATGCCGTAATATCTGTACGCTTCATGAGCGTATAGGTGAAGCGATATCCGTGATGCTTGGCCGCCGCCCGGGCCAAGTTTACCAGCTCGCGGAAGATAGGCTCAGGGGCACCCTGGCAACCTAAGGACCAGCGTACGTGGTTTGAGTTCACGTATTTTTGGTTTTGGCCCTGCCCACTCATGCGATGGATATTGATCCCAAAAAGTCCGTTCTGCTTGGGGACATCATAGTCTAGAATGGCATCTCGGGTATTGTCACGCTTAATTTTAACGGGCAATACTTGTAAGAAACTAGGATATTTGTGGAAATTGCTAAAGTCATCAAAAAAGTGCCAAGCATCTTGGTATTGGCCTTCTTCTAAAACGGCTACCCCGGTAATGCCGTGTACAGTAAGCGGATTAAAAACCCCTCCGTGCCCTTGGGTACCTGGCATGGTGGTCCACTCAAATTGGCGCATTTCCCAATCCATATTTTCATTCTTCCAGAATACGACAAAGCGGTCGGAAAACATATTATCAAAGTAGTCGTCTTTGCGAATCCCTAGCATGTTTAGTTTGTACTGTTCTTCGTAAATGGTGTAGCCTTTGGCTTCATAGGCTTCCAAAATGGAAGAAAGCTCAAAGGGAGGCATAGCCGGAGCTAATTCAAGTTCTTGGCCCACTTCTTTGAGTTTGTCGAGGGTTGTTTTGTCTAAAACCCCGGAGGCCTCCATGTCGTGTTTGTCTTGGAATACACCAACAGCCTTTTGGGTACCAGCACCAAATTTACCATCAATACCAAATGGATAGAGGTTTAATAGTTGGAGGATCCTTTGGGCTTCAAAAATGGCCGGATGTTCTTGGTCGCCTAGTTCGATATGCATTGTGAATAAATTTTAGGAATTAGAAATGTGGCTTTGTAAGGAGTACTTATATTAGGAATTTTTTTAATCCTATTTAAATTATTTTGCTTGTAAGATAGGGTATTGATTGGCTCATTTAAGGCAAAGCAGTACGTTTCTCTGCCTTCCGAGGCAAGACTTTTCCCTTCATCTCCTTTTAAAGCGTATGGGCCTTGCCCTAGTGAGTATCGTTTACGATCTATTCTATTGAGTCCTGGTATGTTTTCTTTTTTGTATTGGCTGCCTGTCTTTTGGGTTTAATTAAATAACAGATAATTAATCGACTGATGGTGAGGGGTTTGGGGAAATTATTTAAAAAAAAGTAACTATTGGGTTTACATCGGGCAAATCGTAGCTGTCTAGGAGAATGAATGCAAATTACAATTCCAAATCCAATATTATGAAAATGCAACGCACACCCTTGATGGGTTTGATTATGCTTATCTTTTTGGTTTACGCCTGTAATTCATTACAGGAAGATGTGTTGGAGCCCATCTCCACTCAAGAAACATTAGAAACCAGCGCGCTACCCGATCAAGCTCTTGTGATTGATCTTATTGAGCGGCATCAGCCCTCTCAACCTACGAGTTTTGAGTTGAAAAACCAGCCTCAGTACGGAGAGGCCCGGTTTATCAAAACCGGTTTATTATTGTACCAGCCTGGGAGTGATGCAGCCTTGGGCAATAGCGATCAAGTGGTGTACGATGTATGCCAAAATGGGGATTGCGAATCCTATGATGTGAACATTACTTTTAGTAATGATTCCACAAACACAGGCTCTTGTGTACCTACATTTAGTTATCAAGTAGCAGAGGGGCAAGAGATTAGTATCAACCTTCCCATTTTGCTGGATAGTCTTGAATTAGGCTTTACTATTGACTTCAATAGCGTAGAGCTTATTGGTGAGCCGCAAGCGGGCCAGGCCAGTTATGCCAACCAAACATTTACCTATTTGCTAGATTCGGGTAGTGTAGACACGAGTGCTATTTATGATGTGATTGTCTACGGGTTTCAAGCCACGGGTGATACGAGTTTCCAGTGCTATGGAATCTTAGAATTTTTCCGCCCAGGCTTCCAATCTCCTCCTTTCCCTATGCCATTACCGGGCGACAGTCTGGCCCTTTTTGACGACTACTTGTGTATTTTTGGAGATTCGGCGGTAGATGTTTGCGTTACCGACAATGACTTGTTGGATATCAACTTGGTGGACCCCAGCAGTTTTAAGATTGTTCAAGGGCCTCAATCGGGAATGGCTACGGCCCGTTATGAAAATGGAAAAGGAATTATAAACTACGACCCTAATCAAGGTTTTATCGGAAGTGATTTTGTAGTCTATGAATTGGGATATACGAACGGTACCGTAGGCCAAGCCCAATTAGAAATAGTAGTACTAGATGATTCGCTGGGTGGGGGAGTAGACTCTTTATTCTTGCAAGCCGTATCCGACACATTTGCCATATCTCTAAGTAGCGATACTTCCGAATATGTCTTGGGCGTTTTACTAAATGATATCATCAGCCCCAATATTGCCAACGAAGTGCGGATAGAAGTCCTGCAAAGACCTAGTATTGGTGAAGTACAGGCCGGCAACGGAGCCATTTGGTTTTTCATAGACCCCAATAATATGCCCCAAGTTGGGAGTTTAACCGAGTTTACATATCAAATTTGTAGCGATAATAATTGGTGTAGTGAGGCCAGCGTTACGGTGATTTTTGAACAATAGTATAATTCTCTTAATTTATGCTCACGATAGCCTTTCCTGGGGAGGGGCTATCTTTTCCATGACTGGATGAACAACCAAAAACTAGTAAAAGGCTGTAAGGCCCATAAACCCGAGGCTCAACGCATCCTCTATGAAAGGTTTTCCGGACCTCTTATGGGGATTTGTCTGCGTTATGGGCGAAGCCGAGAAGATGCTGAGGATATCTTTCAAGAAGCTTTCATTCGGATATTTCAGCAAATTGATCAACTTAAAGAACCCCAGGCCCTAGGGGCTTGGCTAAGACGACTTACCGTTAATACGGCTATTAACCACTACAGAAAAAACAAAAGGCTACGGGAGTACATGCCGGATGAATTGGATTTGGAAAACCACCGGAATATGTCCCAAGGCCCCGAAATCTTAGATCAATTAGACAATGAAGCCTTATTATCCTTGATCAATAAATTGCCCGATGGCTATCGTATGATATTTAATTTGTATGTCATTGAGGGGTATAGCCATAAGGAAATAGCCGAGGTGATGAAGACCAACGAAAACAGCTCTAAATCTCAGCTTTATAAAGCAAAAAAGGCCTTGAAAAAAATGATTAGTGAACGTAATCTAATTGAAGATGAAAGAAGAGCATGACGATAAGAATTTTGAATCTTTCTTCCGAGATAGATTTGAAAATTATTCCGGTAAACCGGCCTCCGATGCCTGGAAAAATATCCAGGCCCATATAGGAAAAAAACCTGCCAAGCCACCTTTGTATAAAGCTTGGTGGCTCGGTATAGCTTGCTTGGTGCTGCTCTTGGGCGTGGGGGGGATGCTATGGTGGTTACCTAGTACTCCAGAGATGAGTCAAAGCCCTACTACCCAAAAACAACAGACTCCCAGACCCTTGGCCAATGACCCATCTGATACCTTGGAGAGTGAACAAGTGAACCAGATGATGGCCCAGCCTGATGCTTCCGTGCCCATCCCTTCGCCAAAAGCAAGCTTAGCCCAAGGGCAAAAGGATATCCTGCTTAGATCTGAAACCGAGCGGACAAGCCAATACCTTAACCAAAAGCCCAAGCCTGCAAACAAAGCTTGGAATAAGGGCCAGCCCAAGGAAGTGCCAAATATAAGGGAGCCCGCTCTTCGTGCCGAAACCTTGGAAACCGAAACTTATGTGCCTTCTTACAAGCCGCCCAAGCTTAGCCGGACCAATTCTGAAAGGCCCGAAGACGCGATCAAAACCAAAAAAGATCCCGGCAATGCCAGCACAAATTCCTTTGAACCCCTACCTGGCATTTCAAACCAAGACACCGAGCCTGTCTCCAATCAACTCACTAAAAGCAGCTCAAGTCCTGATTTGAACCAGAAAAGAAGACCAAAAGCCCGGACTACCGCTTATTCTTTGGCGCTTCTGGCTAAAAAGGGGACGGTTTTTAATAGGACAAATTCCCAACGTATCCAGGATAACATTCTGCTAGGGCAAAAAAAGTATTTATTGGGTACTCATAGTTTAGCCGAACGGCCCCAGACCCGCCGCCATCCTCCTAAGCCGAGCTACTTGAGTTTTCAAATAGAGCCATCTTTTGCTTTCTACCGGGTACTTCCCAATCGTAAGGACGACATTCAATTGTTAGACCTACCCGAAAATCAGTACAAAGTAGATCAAAATTTGGGCATTGGGGCCAGTATACATTGGGAGCAAAGAATTTTCAAGTCCTGGAGTATCTCCATTGGAGCGCGGTATAGTACCCACCGGGGGCAATTAGACTATACCTTTCAGCAATTTGCCGAGGATAGCTCGGAGGTTATTGTCTTATCTCCTAATCGCTTTGTATACAATCCGGTTTACCAAGCAGGGGATCAAAGGCTCAACTTTAGCTACGATATCTGGGGGGTACAAGTGGGAGCGCGTTTTCATCCGGGAAAGTGGCGAAAAGATAATGGCATAGGACTTAGCCTTGCCCTCGAGCACGTTTCCCGGCGTGTGCCCCAAAGTGTAGAAGAGGAGACGCAAAAACAAAATAGCATCAATCCGGCTTTGACCTTGGATTACCGTTTGGCCCTACCCATAGGAGCCAGATGGCAACTCCGGGCCACTCCTAACATACGCTTTAATCTTAGTTCTTTTTACCAAGACCATGCCGTTCGCAAAATACGCCCCTACCATTGGGGCTTACACTTCGGAGTTGCCTATCGACTTCGATAAGATGTAAGAAATTATGTAGAAATAGAGTGAAATGGGCGTTTTTACAAGCAAAATTCCTGAATTGACAAAAAAAGCTAGCCGGCCTCAGGTGATTTTCGTAAGAATTAACACAAACATTCTACACAGAATCTATGAATCAGGTTATGAAATTACGAGTCTTACTCATGTTCTTCTTGCTTGCTTTTTTTTCAAGCTGCGCCTTGATGAACACTTCTACTACGTCCCGCAATACGCCAAACAACAGCCAAAGTGCCGAATTAAAAACCTATGAAAAACAGCTAGGTATCTCCTTAGACCAGGATATTGATATAAATCTGGTACGGGAAGTAAGTGGCTGGTTAGGAACTCCTTACCAATGGGCGGGAAATACCAAAAAAGGGGTAGATTGTTCCGGATTTGTCCAGCAAGTATACAAAAAAGTGTATAAGGTCAACACGCCCCGCACCGCCGATGGCATGGCCGATGTTTACAAAAAAGTAAACCGTAACAATCTCAAACCCGGCGACATGGTCTACTTTAAAATCAATACCGCGCGGGTAGGGCACGTCGGGATCTATCTGCAAGACGGCTATTTTGTTCATGCCAGTAGCTCCGAAGGAGTCATGGTTAACAACCTCAGCGAAACCTATTATAAAAAGTATTTTACGGCCGGAGGACGAAAAGGATAAGTCTTTGGGGCTTGCCCGCGCGGAGAGCCTGGTGCCCCAATAGAAAGTAATTGCCGGCGCGGGCCGGGCTGGCCAGCTAAGCCGGAGCCTGCCCCCCGCTAGGCCCTTGCGGTCTCCGCCCTTCGGGTGGCCATCCCTAAGCCAAGAATTTTGTTATTGCACGCTGGGTGATTATTTACTTGGCGTGCTTTTCAACGTATGCATGGTAATGAGTTGCTTATACCCGAAGCCCTAGCACTAAAATATCATCTCTTTGTAAGGTATCTTCTTGAAATTTTTCCAGGATGCTGAGCAAGTTTTCTTTTTGTTGCTCAAGTGGGTAGTGATAATTTTCCTCAATGAAGGCCCGGAAGCGCTTGGGGCCAAATTTCCTTCTTTTGGGGTTGGGGCTATCCAGTAAGCCATCGCTGGTACAATAGAGGGAGGCCTGTGGATTTAAAACCAGCTCGTGATTGCTAAAAAAAGTCTTGACTTGTTGGTTTTGCGAGTGGCCCCCAATAGATTTTCGGGTACCTTTTAACTCAATTAATTGCTTATCGAAAACGTATAGGGTGTGTTTGGCCCCGGCAAACCTTAGCCTGGTATGTCCATTGGCTAATTTTTCTAAGCGGCAGAGAGTCAAGTCCATCCCGTCTTGGTTGCCGGTTTCATCTTGTCTAAGACCCGAGACGATGCCTAGGTGAAGTTCTTCTAAAATAGCTGCGGGGTCTAAAATCCCTTTTTGCTCGACTATTTCTAATAAAAGTTTATTGCCGATCATGGACATAAAGGCTCCCGGTACGCCGTGGCCGGTACAATCAACAACAGCCACAAATAATTTTTCATCTATCTTGTGAAACCAGAAGAAATCTCCCGAAACGATATCCTTGGGTTTGTAAAAAATAAACGAATTAGGGAAAATTTTTTGGAGCTGGTTTTCCTGAGGCAGAAGAGCGATTTGTATTTTATGGCCATACTTTAAGCTCTCCCGGATCTGGGTATTTTGATAATTAAGTTCTTTATTTTTTTGATCAAGGCTTTCTTTACTGATTCGAAGCTGTTTATATGCTTTCTCGAGTACCAGGGCATTGGCTTTGATCTTATCGTTTTGAAAGTTTAGCTGTTCGTTCTTCTCGGCTAGGTTTTCCTGGGTGGCTTCCAACTCTTCTAAATTTTGCCTTATTTCTTCTTCACTGGCCAAAAGCTGTTCATTTTTGGATTGGATTTCCGTTTTTTGTTTGCCCAGCACCCTGTTTTTACGCTTATTTTGGAAGAAGCCAATTAAAATCAAAACCATGATGAGCGCCATGAGGCTAAAGAGCATAAGGCTATACCTTCGGAAGTTGGCATCTTTTAGGTTTTGTAGGGCCTTCTCTTTTTCTAGGAGCTTTATTTCGTTTTGTCTTTGTTTCTCTTTGGCCGTTTTTTCCTTCAAGGCTAATTCTTGGATCTCTTTATTCTTTTCTAAGAGATTGATGGCTTGTTGTTGCTTGCTGGCTTCTGATTTTTGCTGGGTGATCAAGAGGATTTGTTGAATACGCTCTTTTTCCAATTGTTGATTCCGGAAGGCCGATTCTTTTAACTCTTGATTACGTTTGAGGAGGGCTATTTCATTTTCTTTAAATTTTAGATCTTGTACTTGTTTTTGCCTTTCCAGCTCAGATTGCCTTAGGGCCAAGGATTGCTTTTCTTTTTCGGCGAGCAGTAGTTTGAACTCATTTTCTTTTTTTTCTATGACAATTTGATCTTGGAAAATATCAAACTGGGCTTGGTACTGTTGATTTTCCAGTTTGGTGTTGAGGTTGTCGTACAAGTCGGCATATTTCTCGTACTTTTTCTGTTCTTTACTTTTCTGATAGATAGCCGCCAGGACTTTATAGCTGTTTAACAACACGATATCTGCTTGGTTTTTTTTGGCGATCTGCTCGGCTTTTTGCCCATGTTTTTTGGCAACGCTGAGATCTCCTTTGGCTAATGAGTTGGCAGCGAGGCAATTATATATCCGAGCCATCCCAACGGGATCATTCTCATTTCTATCAAAATTGAGGGCTTTGGTATAGTATTTTCGGGCTTCGTTATACTTGCCGATCTGGGTATAGATGGTTCCTACATCTATTAAGAACTCAAAGTTTGTCTTCTTGATCAAGCTATCTCGATTTGGGTCATTGAGATACTGGATCATGCTTAAAGAATTGTACAAGTATTTTAAAGCTGTGTTATTATCACCCGATAGTTGATAAAGTTTTCCTAACTCATTTAAAGATTGGGCCAACTCGATGCCATCATAAGTTCGCAGTTTCAAAATCTTTTCTTGCCAGGTGATGGCTTCTCGGTACTGCTTATTCAGTTTTAAGATGTCTCGGTTTTTCTTTAAAATCTGGCTAATCTTGCTAGTATCGGCTTGCTTTTCGTGTAAGCCTAATAAGATATTATTTACATGAATGGCCGTTTTGTATTTTTTCATCCGAAGATGAGACATAACCAGACTCTCGAGAATGATATAATTTATTTTGGGATTTTTACCCTCCTTATTCAGGTTATAGGCCTGATTGAAGTACTCGATGGCACTTTGGTGAAACTCCTGCTCTTGATTGACAAAGCCCATCTCCATTAAAGCTTCTACGTGAAAGCGCTGCTTATTGGGTTTTTTTTTAAAGAGAATGATGCTTTGTAATAAGTACTCTGAGGCCTCAGTGTATTTTTGTAATTGACGATAGGCCTTCCCGATAATAAGTGTGGCTTGGGCTTGTCCATTTGTGAGCTTGTTTTCTTTGGCTGTATCTAAAGCTTTTTGGGCAAGCGAAACAGCTTGGTCAATTTTATTATCTTGGAAGGCAATCTGGGCATCCTTGATCAAGGATTTTACTAAACTTGTATCAGAACGTAAAGAAAAAATATCGGTCTCAGCATTACTTTGTGCACTCAGGTCGCAAAATAGACCGAGCGTTAATACGAATATAAGATTAAGGTGGGCGGTAGATAAGTGATTCATCAACTGTACAGTTGTTATATAGGGTGAAAGCAGTATTCTGTATGTATAGTAAGGGGTAAAATTATCTAAGAAACTGTTTAAATTTAATTGTATAAGGTGGAAAGTACCTAAATCTTCATGTATGCCTATACTACCTCAATAATTAAGCCCCATGCCTTATTGTACGTTATATGAGTTAGTCTGCTTCTAGTGCATGGGTTATATTTTATCTGGAAGTATAGATAAGCCAGGCAAGTATGTAAAATTGGATGATTTTATCACGCAGGTTTACACTACTGAGACTTGACTTAGGGAGCTTAGTTTCCAGGGTATGGCTGAGGGATAGAGCGGCATGTTTGAGCTCGTATGGGCCTTGCGGGGAAAGGCAGCGAGTAGCGAAAGCCCGACCCCGGCTAGCTTATATTTCAAAATAGATACCCTATGCCCTAGCCGGGGACAGCCCCAAGGCTTAACCCAATAAGCAAAAAGCGGCAAAATTTATTAAGA
The DNA here is from genome assembly GCA_963922455.1 of uncultured Microscillaceae bacterium. GTDB lineage: Bacteria > Bacteroidota > Bacteroidia > Cytophagales > Microscillaceae > CAWUIO01. The sequence continues at coordinate 19,409 of CAWUIO010000087.1, read as the reverse complement.
AACTGTTCGTATTTAATTGCGTTGGGCTGCAAAGAGCCATTTCGGGAACCTGATTTCATCAAATTCCTCGCCCATAGCGCTGCTGTGCGCTCTTTGTTGATTTCATCAGAACCCCAAACTGGCCCTTTTCGCCGACAAAAAATAAACTTAAAACAGTTTCTAATTCTTACCGCTTTTTAACTGTTTTGACCTGGTATTTTTAAAGTGCCTCGAGTGGTTGGGTCAACCAGGCAGGACGGGTTGTCTTTACTTCGGCTTTTAGTTCATTTAAGATATTATACAAACCAAAGTAAGTCCGGTTGATGTAGAGTGAGTGACGAGAGCCCCGGGCTTCTTTGGATTGGCGAACTTCAGGCATAGTGGAGAGTTTTTCGCCAAAGTCAAAAATCTCTTTGAAGTATTGATCGTCGCTAAAGTCAAAAGTATCTTGACGGAAAGGACGGCAAAGTAATTCGATCATCTGTTTGAAGAGGCCCGTAAAAAATTTCACTTGTTCGGGGCTGTCCTTAGGCAATAAGAACTCATTTAGGTAAAAGATATCCAGCATACGGGCTTCGTCCTCTAAGACATGAGGATTGATAACCACAAAGTAATTTTGATAATAGTCTTCGGGGATTTCTTTGACACAGCCAAAGTCTATGATAGCCAAGCTGCCATCCAGGTTCATAATAAAATTGCCGGGGTGAGGGTCGGCGTGTACAGCTTTGAGTTGGTGCATCTGGAAATCGTAAAAATCCCAGAGCGCTTGGCCAATTTGGTTGCGAATTTCTTGTGAGGGGTTTTGGGCCACAAATTCTAGTAAGTGTTGGCCATCGAGCCAGTCCATGGCGAGGATTTTTTTACTAGAAAACTCTGGATAATATTTGGCAAAGCGAAGGTGTGGGATATGGCTACAAGCTTCGGAAATTTCTACGGATCGCTTGAGCTCAAGTTCGTAGTCAGTTTCTTCAACGAGTTTGGTTTCTACTTCGGCTAGATATTTCTCGATATCTTTGTTGGGTAGTCCTAAAATGGTGGTCGCAAAAGGTTTTACCATTTTGAGGTCAGAGCTAATACTATCGGCTACCCCAGGATATTGGATCTTGACGGCTAGCTTTTTATCATTTTTATAAGCCAGATGCACTTGCCCGATAGAAGCGGCATTGACGGCCTTCATATCAAATTGGTCAAATAGCTGACTGGGAGATTTGCCAAAATATTTTTGGAAAGTCTTGATGACCAAGGGACCCGAAAGAGGTGGGGCACTATACTGTGACATAGCAAAGCGGTCGCGATAGGCTTGGGGGAGCATGTTTTTGTCCATACTCATCATTTGCGCTACTTTGAGGGCACTTCCTTTAAGTTGGCTCAATGACTCGTAGATATCGCGGGCATTATCCTCGTCTAGCTCTGCTTTGCTGGTTGGTTGATTGAGGGCTTTTTTGGTGTAGTGTTTTATATAATTACCGCCTACTTTGATCCCGGTTTTTACAAACTTGGACGCACGCTGCACTTTGGAAGTAGGGATTTTATTTTGGGATTTCATGGGATGTGATACTTAGTTTATACAATAGAAACGCTGGGTAGAATAAAGGAGTTTGCTCTTGCTTGCCAGCAAGCCCGGAAAAACGAGCCTGTGTAGGGTTTAGCGGTTTTGAAAGGCGTATTTGAAAAAGTCAAATGCCGAATCGATACTAGTAGGGCCCATCACATCAATGCCAAAATTGACGGCTTTTTCTATGTAGGCATCGGTTTTTTCAAAACCCATACTATCATCTCTCACCCAGAAACGGATAATTAACAAGGCTTGGGCCCAGATGATACGCGGATAGATATCTATGATAAAGCTGGGCCTTTCACTCAGTTCTTGGGACTCTCTACCCTCTAAGATGAGGTTGTCAACGTAGTGCATAAAGCCGCTTTTGAACTCCGATAACATTTGGGGAGCCTTGGAAAATTCTTTTAGCTCACTCGGAAACACTTTAAGAACGTAGCTCCGACGAGATTTTAAGACTTCAATCATGGTAAAATAGAAGGCTAGCAGCTTTTCTCGCACCGTGTAGTCGGCATATACCTCTTCAGACTCCACGCGATTTTGGGTTTCGGTAAAAAAATCGCCCCAAACGGCTTGGTCAATGGCTTTGAGAGAGGTAAACGTATTAAAAAATTCTTCTTCACTGATGCCGGCTTTTTTGGCAATCTGGTAAGCGGAACCCGGAGGGTTATGATTTTCAAGTAAAAACTCAATGTAAGCGTCTTTGATTTTTTCTGCAGTTTCCATGCGCTTTAGAATGATTTATGAAGTATGTTAGTCTAACTAATTCTTAAGTCGGAAGGTTTACAAGTACTCCAGATAAATCTAACATGAGAGGAGCTTTATAGAATTAAACAGCTTCTTTATATTGCATTTGATGGAGCTTTGCGTAATAGCCGTTCTTTACAAGGAGTTCTTGGTGGGTACCTTGTTCTACAATTTCCCCTTTGTTTAAAACAATGATTTTATCCGCTTTTTGAATGGTAGACAAGCGGTGGGCAATGACCAGGGCGGTACGGCCTTTCATCAGTTTTTCAATGGCCGACTGGATCATTTCTTCGGTTTCTGTATCAACCGAGGATGTCGCTTCATCCAGGATGATTACGCGAGGGTCTCGTACGACGGCCCGTACAAAGGAAAGCAATTGCCTTTGCCCAACGGAAAGGGTGGCTCCCCGCTCTTGTACATTGTAGTCATAGCCTTCTTCAAGTTTAGAAATAAACTTATCGGCCCCAACCAATTCGGCGGCTTGGATCAAATTTTCATCACTGATGCTGGAATCTCCCAGGGTGATATTATTACGAATGCTATCCGAAAACAAAAAGACATCTTGCAAAACGACTCCGATGTGGTTTCTTAAATATTCTAAAGAGTATTCTTGGATGTCTCGCCCGTCAAGCTCAATGCGCCCTTTGTTTATTTCATAAAAACGCGTGAGAAGATTGATCACGGAGGATTTTCCGGCTCCTGTAGCCCCTACCAAAGCAATGGTTTGCCCTTTTTTTACATCAAAGGAAATATCTTTTAATACATAGTCTTCTTTATTATAGGCAAACCAAACCTTATCAAATCGAATGTCCCCTTGGATGATATCGGGTTGGAAGGTACCTTTATTCTCAATACGATCCTGGGTATCGAGCACTTTAATAATGCGGTTAGTACTTACAATACCTAGCTGGATGGTATTAAAACGGTCAGCTATCATCCGAATGGGCCGGAAAAATAAGGAGATATACATAATAAAGGCCACCAGGGTACCCAACTCCAAACCGTCCAGAAGAACGCCTCGGGCGGCATACCAAACCAAAAGGCCGGTACCCCCTGCGGCAATAATTTCGGCAACTGGGAAGTATACGGAGTAATAAAGTACCGCTTTGAGATTGGCCCGGCGATGTTCTTGGTTAATTTCTTCAAATTTTTCGTACTCAATGGCTTCACTGCCAAAGATCTGGACAATATTCATCCCGGAGATGTGTTCCTGGACGAAGGCATTGAGGTTTGAAACGGCAGCCCGGGTTTCATCAAAAGCTTGTTTTACTTTTTCTTTGAAAACATAAGTACTCAAAAGCAAAAGAGGGAATAGGGCTAAACTCACCAGGGAAAGCTTCCAATCGGTACTAAACATGAGAAAAAGTATCACAAAGATCTGTAAAACATCCCCCACCAAGGCCGCAATCCCCTGGGTAAACACATTGGAGAGGGTCTCTATATCGGAAATATTACGGGTTACCAAGCGTCCAATTGGGGTCCGGTCATAATATTTGAGACGAAGGCTTAAAATATGACGGTATAGAGCAATCCGAATATCTTTGATAATGCTTTGCCCAAGCCACCCGGATAGGTAGGTATGCATGTATTGTACATAGGCTTGGCCAATGAGTAAACCTAGCATGAGCAGGGTCATATGGACAATGCCCTGATAATTACCCGTCATGATGTGCTTATTGATGGTAAGCTCAATAATATAGGGCCGGAGAGGGCCTAAAACTCCAACGGAAATGGTAAGGAGAATAAGCCAAAAAAACTGCGGGCGATAAGGTTGGGCAAATTGCATCAATCGCTTGAGCGTAGGCCATTCTAAAATTTTTTTTTCAACGGTTTCTTTCTGAGACATAAGGTATATTTTGAAATAAAGGCTGGTAATGATTAATCCACTAGTCGGCCTGGATCAATGGGTAGGGATATGATACCTCACTGAGGTAAAGACCTTGGGGAGGGACAGATTCACCGGCAAGCCGGCGATCTTTTGATTCAATAATTCCCACAAAGTCTGGTAAAGTTAGCTGTAAGCTCCCGACCTTTAATAAGGTACCTACGATGGCCCTTACCATTCCTCTTAAAAAACGATTGGCCTTTATGTGAAACACCAAACCTTCGGCCTGTGTTTCCCATTTGGCAAAATCTATGCGGCAAAGAAAATGATTTACATCGGTTTTTACCTTACTGAAACATTGAAAATCCTCGAAGTTAAGGAGCTGGGCGGCGGCTTCATTCATGCGGTCCAGGTCATACCGGCGGTGATTAAACCATACTTGATTTTCCCGAAAAGGATTTTTGCTATGGAAAATATGATATTGATAACTTCTTTGGGTAGCATCAAAGCGAGCGTGGGCCTGATCATCAACCTGGTATAGGTGCCTAATCGCAATATCACTTGGGAGCATGGCGTTGAGTTTAAAGGCAAGTTCTCGATAGGTGAGGCTTTTTTCACTATCAATATGGGCCATTTGCTGAAAAGCGTGTACGCCGGAGTCGGTTCTTCCACTGGCAGTTAAGGGAGTAGGCTTTTGCAAAATTATAGCCAGCTTACTCTCAATTTCGGCTTGGAGGGTGTGGGCATTTTCTTGAATTTGCCAGCCGTGGTAATGAGTTCCTAGATAACTGATGTCTAAAAAATAACGCAAGAAAGAATAAGGCTCGGTTTAGGGTTATAATTAGGGTAATTGAAAACAAAATTACTAAGTTTAAGCGGGAAACACTACCATTCCCTTATTCTCAAGAAGAGCAGCCCTTATGTTTTCCATAAAATACTCACCCGACGTACTCAATATTTTTGATTTTTTATTAGGGGGTATCTATTTTTTTATCATCATCCTGGTAGCCCTTATTTACCGCTACAAACTCAAATCAAAAATACTTCGATATTATTTTATGCCCGCTTTGTTGGTACGAATGCTGGGGGCCATTTTCATTGGTTTGATCTATGAATATTACTACCACGGGGGAGATACCTTTAACTTTTATTGGAACAGTACGGTGATATGGCATACCTTCTGGGTTGCTCCCTTCAAAGCTATTCGCATAATTTTCGCTAATGGAGAGGCATACAGCCCCGATTTGTACGAATATACCCGGTATATTTACTTTTTGAATGCAGGGGATTTGTCTAGTTTTAATGTGGTTAGGGTAGGGGCTATATTTAGTCTATTTACTTTTAATAGCTACATTGTTATTGCTTTATTTTTTGCCGTGTTAAGCTTGACGGGTTTGTGGGCCATGTATAAAGCTTTGTTGGATATGTTTCCCCGTTTGGCTCACCAGTTGGCTTGGGCTACATTTTTTATTCCATCCGTGTTTTTTTGGGGCTCCGGTTATATGAAAGATACCCTGACCCTTACGGCCTTGGGTTGGGGTTTTTATGGGTTTTACTTTGGGCTGATTAAAAGGGAGCGGGTGGCCCGAAATTTAATTATATTCTTCTTGGCCGTTTATATCATCAAAGAAATTAAGATATACATTTTAGGAGCCATGATTCCGGCTATATTTCCCTGGTTATTTTTACATTACCAATCTCGGATAAAATCCCAGGTAATACGAGTCATCTCCTTACCTTTTATGATGTTACTCTCGATTCCAGCGGCAATTTTCACCTTTAGCCAGGTGACGGCCGAAAATGAGCAATATCGTTTAGAAAACATTGCGGTGACCACGCAACAAAGCTCCGAATGGCTAGGATATGTTTCCGAAAAGCAGGGAGGCTCGGGCTACTCCCTGGGCGAGATGGATGGCACCCTGGCAGGCATGGTCAGTAAGGCCCCGCAAGCAATTTGGATTGGCCTTTTTCAACCCCATATCTGGCAAGCCCGTAACCCGGTGATGCTCTTGTCTGCCTTGGAAGCCACAATCTTCCTGTTACTTACTTTATGGACCCTATGGAAAGTTCGCTTGAGCAATTTAATAGGCATGTATGTCAAACATCCGGTCTTGTTATTTTGCCTGCTATTTTCCTTAATTTTGGCCTTTGGGGTTACGATGGCCAGCTTTAATTATGGTACTATGGTACGGTATCGTATCCCTTTTATGCCATTTTATATGGCCATGCTGTTAATAATCCGCTATTTGTACCAATTAGAAAACATGAAGAAAAAAATGCGCCGTTCCCCAGAGCCTTTGCTTCGGTGATTACTAACATATTTTGTATTTTGAAGCAGGAATGTTTGAATAGTATCGAGTGATTCTTTAACTTTCGCCAACAAATTGTGCACTCACAAACTAATTTAAACTTTGCAAGCGTGTCGATTTCCAGACCAGTCATTCTTACAACCTTCATTACATTTTTTTGCTTTTCCTGTCACAAATCTACCGACTCCATAAAGTTAAAAGGAAGTGATTCGGTTTTGCCTATTGCCCAAATGGAAGCTGAGATCTTTATGGAGCAAGATGCCCAAGCAAATGTAACCGTAACAGGGGGAGGAAGTGGTGTTGGTATAGCCTCATTAATTAGTGGCACCACCGACATCGCCATGGCATCCCGGGAGATGAAGGTAGGGGAAAAGCTAAAACTCACCGATGCTAGTCAGAAACTAATAGAAGCCATCATTGCCTACGATGCTTTGGCCGTTGTCATACACCCCAGCAATTCTGTAAAAGAACTTAGCCGAGAACAGATTGAGTCAATTTATACGGGCAAAGTCAAGAACTGGAAGGATTTGGGCGGTGAAGATAAAGCGATCGTTCCCTATGCCCGTGAGACAAGCTCTGGCACGTACGAATATTTCAAAGAAGCGGTTCTACTCAAAAAAGAATACCATAACAGTATCTTATCGCTAAATTCTAATGGGGCTATCTTACAATCGGTAAGCCAAACCCAAGGAGCTATTGGTTACATTGGGCTCGCCTATGTAAATGAGATGGTAAAACCCGTACCTGTCTCATTTGATGAGGGAAAATCGTTTGTGATGCCCAGCTTTGAAAATGCTAAGAAAAAACTTTACCCGATTTCCCGGCCTCTCTATTATTATTATACACAGCAAGTGGCCCAACAGGTAAAGCCTTTTCTTGATTTTACTTTTTCGGAACAAGGACAAAAGATAATTGCCGATATTGGTTACGTACCAGTCAAATAATATAACAAATGCTTTAAGCAATGCCTAAATCCCGGATTCAGGAAAAAATCATCGAGGCCATTATTTATCTCTGCGGTACTGCCTCGACTTTGGCCGTCTTACTTATCGTAATTTTTCTATTCAAAGAAGGGCTAGGTCTATTTGCCTCTCCTCCCTTAGAGGAAGGCTATGTAATTGCCCTACACCCCGATAACCCAGTAAAAAGCTTAGACGAAGAACAAATTAAAGGCATTTTTAATCAAGACATACTTAACTGGAAAGATTTAGGGGGCCAGGATGCAGAAATTTACCGTTTTACCCCTTCAAGTATTGACAAAGCTTTTGAGGTAAAAGACCTAGGCGAAGAGTTTGAAAACCTAAAACCACTTCTAGAAAAATTTGCTCTACAAGAGCCCCATATCATTTTGGCCATGCCCCAGCGCTATATAAGTGATCAGTTGCATGTTTTAAGCTTAAGTAATTTGAGTCTGGGAGATTTCCTATTGGGCGACGATTGGTTTCCCACCACTACGCCGATTCACAGCTTTGGAGTATTGCCCATTATTTTAGGCACCTTATGGGTGAGTGCTGGCGCCTTGCTCTTCGCCATCCCTACTGGGATTATTGCGGCAATCTATCTGGCTGAGATTGCCAGCCCGCGTGTTCGTAATCTGATCATTCCTTTTATTGAGTTATTGGCGGGTATTCCCTCGGTAATTTATGGGTTTTTTGGCTTAGTAGTCATTGTGCCTTTGATTCAACAGACTTTCCAATTGAGTGTTGGGGAGACAGCCTTGGCGGGGAGTATCCTTTTGGGTATTATTGCTTTACCCATCATCGTGACCCTGGGCGAAGATGCCATTCGCTCCACCCCCTTAGCGCTAAAAGAAGCTAGTTTTGCCTTGGGAGCTACCCATTGGCAAACAATCTATAAAGTTATTGTGCCCTATTCTATTTCTGGGATTGTTTCGGCGTCTATACTGGGAGTAGGGCGTACCGTCGGAGAAACGATGGCGGTCTTGATGGTTACCGGAAATGCCGCCCAATTTCCCACCTCCTTTCTAATGCCGGTACGGGCTATAACGGCCACGGTAGCGGCCGAGTTAGGAGAGGCGCCCCAGGGTGGCATACACTACGAAGCACTCTTTATGCTAGCTTGTATTTTATTCATAATCACCTTTGGTCTCAACTTGGTGGCCGAATGGGTAAGCGAAAAAGGAAAATTAAAATAGGCCCATGGACAAAAAGTTAGTTCAAAAAATTGTGTTTGCCATCTTTGGGTTTGTGACTTTACTGGTAAGTGTCATCTCCTTAGGTGTGGTATTTTATGTAGTCATAAACGGTCTACCTATGATCAGTTGGCAGTTTTTGACCGACATACCTCGAAATGGAATGACTGAAGGGGGCATTTTCCCGGCAATCCTGGGAACCCTGGTCTTGATCTTGGGTAGTTCCCTATTTGCCTTCCCGATTGGAATACTAGCCGGAATTTACGTTCATGAATACGCCAAAGATAATTGGTTTAAGCAATTGACCCGCTTAATGACCAACAACTTGGCCGGTGTCCCTTCCATTGTGTTTGGCTTGTTTGGCATGGCACTTTTTGTGAATGGCCTGGGCTTTGGGGTAAGTATTTTGTCGGGTTGCTTAACCTTGGGCATTTTAGTCCTTCCCATTGTCATACGTACTACCGAAGAGTCCCTTAAATTTATTCCCGAAGAATATCGCCTGGCTAGCTACGGGATGGGGGCCAGCAAGTGGCAAACCATCTGGCGGGTAGTTTTACCCATCGCCTTACCCAGCATTATTACCGGACTGATTTTATCGATTGGCCGGGTAGCTGGCGAAACGGCCGCTATACTCTTTACCGTGGCTGCTTATTTTCTTCCCCGTTTGCCTCAGTCGGTTTACGACGAAGTCATGACCCTGCCTTACCATTTGTATGTGATCTCTACCAGTGGTACCGATATTTCTAAGGCCCGCCCCTTAGCCGATGGAACGGCTTTGGTTCTCATGGCCCTGGTCTTGTTTTTAAATTTACTTGCCAACTACTTGCGTAAGCGATTAAGTGTTGGCAATAAAAAATGATAGATAGAACATTTAGGATACTTTATCGCCTTCAAACACCCCAAAAATACCTGTCATGGCAAAAATAGTGACCCGGAATTTGAATTTTTTCTATGGTGATTTTCAGGCCTTACGCAATATCAACCTGGAAATAGAAGCTCAAACCGTAACGGCCCTCATTGGCCCCTCCGGATGTGGCAAATCGACCTACCTGCGTACCCTAAACCGCATGAATGACCTCATCACAGGGAGTAGGGTAGAGGGTGAGATTATTATTGATGACGAAAACATATACAGCAAAACCAAAGACATAAATGACTTACGCAAAAATGTAGGGATGGTCTTTCAAAAACCGACTCCTTTTCCCAAATCTATTTTTGAAAACGTCGCCTATGGCCTGCGCGTAAATGGCGTGAGTAATAAAGAGCAAATAAAGGACTCGGTAGAGCGTTCTTTGAAGCAAGCCGCCCTTTGGGAAGAAGTAAAAGAAGACCTCAAAAAATCAGCCTTAGGCCTTTCGGGGGGACAGCAACAGCGTTTGTGCATTGCCCGGACCATTGCCGTAGAACCTGAGGTCATTTTGATGGACGAACCCACTTCGGCCTTGGACCCCATCTCAGCTGCTCAAATTGAAGATTTGATCCTTGAACTCAGAAAACGCTACACCATAATCATTGTGACCCATAATATGCAGCAAGCCCTCCGGGTAAGCGATTATACCGCTTTTTTCTTTTTGGGTGAGATTGAAGAATATGCCGAGACCAAAACCCTCTTTAATGAACCCAAATCTGAAAAAACCCAAAACTACATCGGTGGGAAATTCGGTTAATCTTCCTAAAAGACCAGCCCTACTATGGACGAAAAGCCCTCAGATATTAAAAAGAAGTACCACAGCATCTCCGAAGTTGCCGCCATGCTGGATGTCAACCCTTCTTTGATCCGTTTTTGGGAAAGTGAATTTGAAGTGCTCAAGCCCCAAAAAAATAAAAAGGGAGATCGCCGCTTTACCCAAAAAGACATCGCCGACCTCAAGCTCATTTACCAGCTAGTTAAAGTAAAAGGCTTTACCCTCGAGGGTGCCAAAGAACATATCCGCCAAAATTCCCGGGATACCCGAGAGCGCATCCGCTTAAAAGACTCCCTCCTCCGACTTAAAAAAGTGTTAGAAGCGATCCGCGATCACATTGAGGACTAGCGTTCCCCTTGTCCAAAAGCAGGAGAGGGGCTTCCCCGCGTGATGGAGTCAAGTAACCGATAAGGAAAAACCTGCCCACGCGGGTCGGGCTCTCGCTACTCGCCGGCCAACGCACATGCAGCGGCGGGCTCAAACAGGCCGCTCCATCCCTAAGCCATTTGAGAAGAGAGAGTAGAGATGTGAGAAAAGAGATATGAGCCGGGATACTAGGTGAGATTTGGAAGCAGGAGGTGGCTTTGTATGGGTGGGCTTAAAGTTTCCTACCTGTCATACTGGAGGGCATCGGTTTAGGGGTACTAGGTACTCTAACTTGTTTGCGAAGCTTTACTAAAACAAGAAGCAAGGGGAAGAAATAAGAAAAATTTTGTTAGGTAGGCCGTAGGGAGAAATATACAGGTATGGGGGATGTGGCGTCTCATGTACATGAAACATGTAATCACGCAAAAGCTGACAATCCAAACAATTCCCCTCGAAATACCCATGAACCTGCCTTACAGCAATAGACTAGCCCTAGCTCCCAAAATCTCTCCTCTCTCTCTTCTCAGCTCTTTCTTCTCCTTCGGCTTAGGGATAGAGCGGCCTGTCTGAGCTCGTTGAGGCCTGCGGGGAAAGGCAGCGAGTAGCGAAAGCCCGGCCTGCGCCGCTAGGATACTTCCTAGGGACTCCTCATGCCTAGCGCAGGCAAGCCCCACAATACTTCTTTAAATAGGTCAATTATTTATTTGATAAAGATCATTTTAAGAGCTGAGGAAGCTCATAGGGATGGCCTTGGGTATTGTATACATTTAGCCTACAGAAAAACAAATATTCAATACTAAATCATACTGTCATGGAACTGAAAAAAAATCCCCAATTCGACCTGAGCCGATACCGAACGATTTTTCTGGAAATCGGCCTTATTTTAAGTTTGTTGATTGTGTGGGTGGGTTTTGAGTGGAAATTTTATGATGCTTTGCCCCAAGTGCAGTTGAGCGGGGAAAATGAAGCCTTAAACGTGGAACAAATAGATATTCCCATTACAGAGCACACTCCGCCACCCCCACCCAAAACGGTGCTTGAGCAACCGGAAATTATTGAGATTGAAAACGAGGAAGAAATCTTGGATGAAGTAGAAGCCAATCTGGATGTAGAAATGGATGTTAATAAAACCCTGGGACGTTCTATCATAGGGGAGGGGTATAATGAAAAACCTAAGGAAGTTTTTGTAGCCCCTCCTCCTGTTGAGGAAGAAGAAGATGAGATCTTCTTGGTTGTAGAAGAAGATGCCACGCCCGAGGGGGGCATGAAAGGCTTTATGCAATTCATCGCCGATAATTTGAAGTACCCCCGGGCAGCCATCCGTAATGACCAGCAGGGTAGTGTATTTGTCCAGTTTGTCATTAACAAAGACGGGAAGCTGAGCGATTTTGAAGTAGTGCGGGGTATTGGTTTTGGGTGTGACGAAGAAGCCCTTCGGGTGATGCGTATGGCCCCCAAATGGAAGCCGGGCAAGCAACGCGGTCGTCCGGTACGGGTCAAGAAGGTAGTGCCGATCCGCTTTATCCTGATGCGGGGCGCAAGTTAAGTGCCTAAAAGCATTTCATAGACAGGACAGATAGTAACAATAAGCCCCGGTGGTTTACTGGGGACTTATTTTACTAGCTTGATAGGCTCCCCAATACCCGTCATATTTTGGGCTGATTAAGATCATCTTTCTAATTGAGTTAGCTCATTCTTATGCCCCCGAGACTCCCTTAGATTTGAATTGTAATTAATAATCACTCAAATCACTTAGTCATGGAACCAAAGAAAAACCCACGTTTGGAATTGGACCGCTACCGTGTCATCCTCTGGGAAATGGGCCTTATTGTAAGTCTTTTGATTGTTTGGACAGCATTTGAATGGAAGTTTTACGATGGCCTAGGACAAATAAGTCTGGATACTCAAGATCCACAAACTTTTAAAGTAGAACAATTAGATATTCCGCGTACGGAGCACACACCGCCTACTCCCCCAAAAACGGTGCTTGAGCAACCCGAAATCGTGGAAGTAGAAAATGAAGAGGAACTCTATACCAAGGTAGAAGCCAATTTAGACCTGGAAGAAGATCTTAGTAAAAGCCTGAAATACTCGGTCTTTGGCGACGGGGATGCGATGCCTACCGAAGAAATGAGAACAAGCCCGCCCGTTGAAGAGGAAGAAGATATTTTTATGGTTGTGGAAGAACCTCCTACGCCCAAGGGCGGCTTCCTAACATTTCTTGAGTTTGTAAAAGACAATTTAAAATATCCCTTGGAAGCCCGCAAGATGGGCGTACATGGTACCGTTTATATCCAATTTATTATTGAAAAAGATGGAAGCCTGAGCAAATTTAATATAGCCAAAGGGATAGGCTATGGATGTGATGAAGAGGCCCTGCGCGTCTTGGCCATGGCTCCAGCTTGGAACCCCGGTAAGCAAAGAGGACGCCCCGTCATTGTCCAAAAAGTAGTCCCCATCAAATTTCAAATGAAGGGATATTAGATATTAAGCGCTTTCATAGACAGGCACATATAGCATCAAATAGGTCTCAGTTTCTAACTGAGGCTTATTTTTTTGGCTCAAAATGGGCCTTTGGGTCTAAAAAGAGTATGTTAAATCAAATTTTGCTGGCTCATATCCCTCCTTAGATCTTTGAAGTCTCGCAATATCTGGAGTATATTTGGCATCTAGCCAAAAACCAGATGAGTACGAAGAAACGTATCCACTTTATTTCCATTGGCGGCCGGATTATGCATAATTTGGCCATCGATGCCCAACTCAAGGGAGGCCATGTAAGTGGCTCAGATGATGAAATTTACGAGCCATCCCGATCAAGATTGACCGAATATGGCCTTTTACCTGCCGAAATGGGATGGAATCCCGAACGGATAAGCGAAGAAGTCGATGAAGTAGTGGTAGGGATGCACGCCCAATCTGACAATCCTGAACTTTTGAAAGCCCAAGCTCTCGGATTGCCTATTTTGTCTTTTCCCGAATACGTATATCAGCAATGTGAGGACAAGCAACGGGTGGTAATTGCGGGGAGTCACGGTAAAACCACGATAACATCCATCATCATCCATGTTTTAGAGCAAAACGGACGATTGTTTGATTACTTAGTTGGAGCTACTCCACGGGGAAAAGAACATATGGTTCGTTTGAGCGAAGAAGCTCCCTTGGTTTTGTTAGAGGGAGATGAATACCCTTCTGCCCCGCAGGATAATCAGCCTAAGTTTTTGCATTATCAGCATCATATTGGGCTTATTAGTGGGATAGCCTGGGATCATATGAACGTTTACCCCACCTTTGAGGATTATATCGCCCCCTTTGAGCAATTTGCCGACCGTACCCCCAAGGCCGGATCGCTCATATTTTCGCAAGACGACTCACTTGCCTCGGTTATTGGCGCCAAAGAGCGACAAGACGTACAACAGATACCCTATCAAACCCATCCTCACAAAGTGATTGATGGGAATACCTATCTCCTATATTTAGACGAAAAGGTGCCTATCCAAATCTTTGGGGAGCACAATTTGAAAAATATCAGTGGAGCTTTGCATATTTGTAAGCAAATCGGGGTTGCGGCGCAAGATTTTTATCGGGCGATTAGCTCTTTTGAAGGAGCTCCGGGGAGACTGGAGAAAATTGGCGAGCATAATGGCTTCCACGCTTTTCTGGATTTTGCCCACGCTCCCTCCAAATTAAGCGCTACGACGCTAGCCATCAAGAAGCAGTTTATAGAACGAAAACTAGTGGCTTGTTTTGAGTTGCATACGTATAGTAGCCTTAATAAAGAGTTTTTACCTCAATATAAGGATAGCTTCCGGGCGGCCGATCGGGCCATAATTTATTACAACCCAGAAAACCTTAAGAAGAAGGGCATGTCTCCTCTAGAGAAGGAAGAAATTCAAGAGGCGTTTGACCATGACCAGTTGACAGTAATTACCCAAAAGGATGCGCTTCGCGAACATTTACTGGGGATTTCCTGGCACAATAAAACGCTATTGATGATGAGTTCGGGCTCATTTGATCAACTTAACCTTAAAGATCTATTCCAAGATATTGTTAGTTCGCAGGATACAGACTAATCAATCAACAATCATATGAGCCATAACTTACATTTGAAAAACCCTCTGGCGTTTTTCGATTTGGAAACGACCGGGATTAGCATTTCCCGGGACCGGATTATTGAGTATTCTTTTATAAAAGCCATGCCCAATGGGGAGACCCAAAACCTTACCGGAAGGGTAAACCCCGAAATGCCCATCCCCGAAGATAGTAGCATGATCCATGGGATTTATGACGAGGATATCCAAGATGCCCCCAACTTCAGAAGCGTAGCCAAAAAGCTACAAAAGTTTTTGGAGGGATGTGATTTATCGGGTTTTAATATCATTCGCTTCGACGTGCCCATGTTGGTAGAAGAGTTTTTACGGGTTGGGGTCAATTTTGAAGTAAGTAACCGAAAATTGGTAGACGCTCAACGGATTTTTCATATGATGGAGCCTCGTAACCTCAAAGCGGCTTACAAGTTTTATTGTGGCAAAGACTTAGAAGACGCACATAGCGCCGAAGCGGATACTCAAGCCTCTTTTGAAGTGTTGGTGGCTCAAGTAGCCCGCTACGAAGGGGTAAAAGTTGAAAATGATAAGGGGGAAATGGTTGAGCCTATTCAAAATGATATGCAAGTCTTGCATGACCTGACCTCCTCCAAAATCATTGACCTTGCTGGGCGGATGGCCTACAACAACAAAGGCGTAGAAGTATTCAACTTTGGGAAGCATAAAAATCGCCCGGTTTTAGAGGTCTTGTCTAAGGAACCCAATTATTACGATTGGATGATGAAAAGCGATTTTCCCTTGGATACCAAACGGCGCTTAACCGAAATAAAACTCCGACAGTCCAAACTTAATAAATAATATGGCCGCCGATTGGAAGGTAATACTTGCCTCAAAATCTCCCCGTCGACACCAACTCTTAAAAATGATGGGTTTAGATTTTGAAATCAAAACCCGCGATATACCTGAAGTCTACCCCGCTGATATGCCCCTTCGACACATACCCGATTATTTGGCTCAGTTGAAGTCGGATGCCTTCAGCGAAGAAATGCAGCCTCAGGAGGTGTACATTACTTCGGATACGGTGGTTATTTTGGGAGATGAAATCATCGAAAAGCCCCAAGATTTGGAGGATGCCCGTCGCATGTTGGGAAAATTATCGGGTAAAACCCATGAAGTTTGCAGTGGGGTTTGCCTAAGAAGCTTGGACCAAAAACACACCTTTAGCGAATTGACCCAAGTAAGCATTCGAGATTTGGCAGATAAGGAAATAGATCACTATCTGGAAATTTCGCCACCCTTAGACAGGGCTGGGGCCTATGGCATCCAAGACTGGATTGGTTTGGTAGGAGTTACAGGAGTGCAAGGCTGTTTTTATAATGTGGTGGGTTTGCCTACCAGTCATTTGTACCAAGCCTTGAAGCAACACTTCCCACAAGTGTTAAGCATTTAAAATTTTTTGAGTACTTTCCATTTCAGAAAAATTAAAGAGATCCCATGTTGTTTTCCCGATTACGTTTCCTACTCGGAATTTCCTTGTGCTTTTTGCTGGCTTTTCCTGTTCTTTCTCAAGCTCCCGTAGCCGATAAGGCCATGGTAGTAAGTGCCCACCCCTTAGCTTCTGAGGTAGGGGCAAAAATTATGAAAGAAGGCGGGAATGCCTATGATGCTGCCATATCGGTACAGTTTGCCCTAGCCGTGGTCTACCCAGTGGCTGGGAATATTGGCGGGGGAGGCTTTCTCGTATACCGCCATCATACGGGAGAAGTGGGAACCCTGGATTATCGGGAAAAAGCCCCCATGGCTTCTACCCGCGATATGTATTTGGATGAAAACGAAGAAGCGGACCCTAAGAAAAGCCGTTTGGGGCACTTAGCGGCGGGGGTACCCGGTACGGTAGATGGTATGGTCAATATGCATAAGAAGCTGGCCTCTTTACCTTGGGAAAAACTGGTACAGCCAGCCATTGATTTAGCCCGGAAGGGTTTTGTCCTTACTGAAATTCATGCCAAGAGGCTAAATAATTCTTTTGAACTTTTCAGTCAGGTTAATGCCCAAAGCCCGGCGATGGCCGGAGAAGGAAAATGGAAAGCTGGCGATCTACTAAAACAAGAGGAACTGGCCCAGACCTTAGAAAGGATCCGCGACCAAGGCCGGGAAGGTTTTTACGGGGGCAAAACGGCCGATTTGATCGTTGCCGAGATGAAACGGGGCGGAGGAATTATGACCAAAGAAGATCTTGCCCTTTATCAATCCGTATGGCGATCTCCGCTGCAGGGTGAATATAGAGGCTACCGCTTGATATCTATGCCTCCTCCTTCCAGTGGGGGTATTTGTATGCTGCAAATGCTGCAAATGATCGAGAAATACGATGTAAAAGACATTCCCTGGCACTCGGATAAAATGGTTCAACTACTGGTTGAGGCCGAAAGAAGAGCTTATGCCGACCGGGCTACCTATATGGGCGATGGAGATTATTTTCCCGTCCCGGTTTTAAATTTATTAGATCCCGGCTATGTCCAAAAACGGTTTGCCGATTTTACATTCGGAGCCGAGGGGCGCCCAGAGAAGATGGCCTCAGGCGTATTTGGCATGGCCGAGAGTGAAGAAACTACCCATTATTCTATTGTAGACCCTATGGGCAATGCGGCGTCCGTGACCACTACCCTCAATGGTGGTTTTGGGAGTAAAGTAGTAGTGGCCGGAGCGGGCTTCTTGCTCAATAATGAAATGGATGACTTCAGCGCCAAACCTGGGGCCCCCAATTTATACGGCCTGGTAGGAGGTGAAGCCAATGCTATTGAGCCCGGTAAACGGATGCTTAGCTCGATGACTCCTACGATCGTAGAAAAAGAGGGAAAGCTGTTCATGGTGGTGGGTACTCCTGGAGGGTCTACAATCATTACCAGCGTCATGCAAACGATTATCAATGTGATCGACTACGGTATGGACATGCAAGAAGCCGTGAGTGCCAAACGCTTTCACCACCAATGGAAACCCGAGTTTATTTTTACTGAAGAGGAGAGCCTAGAGGAAGAAGTTAGCCAGAAAATGGAGGCTTGGGGATATAAATTTTACGCCCGGGGCTCTATTGGCCGGGTAGATGCCATCAAGGTACTTCCCAACGGCAAACTAGAAGGGGGAGCCGACCCCAGAGGGGAAGACAAAGCCGTGGGTTTCTAAAAAACAATAAGCATTATTCTATGAAAATTCTTGCCATAGGACGTAACTACGTTGCCCATATCGAGGAGTTACAAAACGAAAGGCCCGATGAACCTGTAGTCTTTGCCAAACCTGATACGGCTTTACTTCGTCAAAATGCCCCTTTTTACTACCCAGAGTTTACCCAAGATGTGCACCATGAGTTGGAAGTAGTTTTGAAAATCAATCGGGAAGGGAAGCATATTGAGGAAAAATTTGCTCCCAAATACTACGATGAGATCGGACTGGGTATTGATTTTACCGCCCGGGACGTGCAAAAAAAAGCCAAGGAAAAGGGCTTGCCCTGGGAAAAAGCCAAGGCCTTTGATGGCTCGGCCCCCGTATCGGAGTTTGTGCCCAAAAGTGAATTTGCCGATATGCAAAATATCAACTTTCGCTTGGAGCTCAATGGGGAAGTGCGCCAAGAAGGGAATACCGGCTTGATGCTATTTTCTTTTGATTATATCATTGCCCACCTGAGCCAATATATTACCCTAAAAGCCGGCGATCTCATTTTCACAGGTACTCCCGCCGGAGTAGGGTCCGTCCAGATTGGAGATCGCTTGCGAGCATTTCTGGAAGGCCGGGAGATGATGAATTTTGAAGTAAAGTAATTGGATCAGGGGCTTCCCCGCGCTAGATCCTATGGCTTCACTTAAACGTATCTGCCTTGCGCGGGCCGGGCTCTCGCTACTCGCTGCCTTTCCCCACCAGGCCTACACGAGCTCAAACATGCCGCTCCATCCCTAAGCCAAGGAAAACCTTCTTTATTGACGAGTAAAAGATTGAGAACCAGCGCCTTGGCTTAGGTGGGGCTGGTTCGCAGTCAAGTAACCTGAAGGCTAGCAGCTCAGAGAACTGCTTTTATTGAGAAGTTCGGGATGATCCTGCGGAACATCCTCTCACAACGGGTGAACCTACTCCCATCTCATTGCCAGCTTTGCTTGGCACACCTAAACGCAGCACGGGGAACAATACGGATAACGGAGGATCAAAACTTACCCATTTCTTTCAACTGCATCCAGTATGTTCCTCCATAAGCTGGGTAGATTGGTACATATTCACATTGCTCTATATACAGAGATGAATAAGAAAATACTTTATTACAAAGGCGGAAGCTCGCTTTCTTAATATTCAAATTACATCCAGTAGCTCTTTTAAAATCAGAATCTAGCACAAGTTCACCATCATTTTCTGAATAGATGCGGACTCTGAGATTAGCACTATTTTTGTTCAATTTAACCAGTTCAAACCAAAATCCGCCGTCACAACCCCCACCCCAACTTGCTTTCTTGGGAACCCCCTCGACCTTCTCAGGAGGATCACAAGGAATTTCGGCGGAATCAAATATGAATTCTAAGCTAAGGAGGACTAAAATTAAGCATATTATAATAACTGTTATTATCAAAATTCGCATTATAAAACTAGTTAATTTCCAAAAATAAGTTGGTAAATAGATGATGAAACCTCAGCTTTACCTGTTTTAGGATCAAATCCCCCCTCTGGCGCAAGCATAAGCGCAGCGGTGCTTGTGCCTCTTCTCATCCGAC
>CAWUIO010000086.1:0-28527 GCA_963922455.1 uncultured Microscillaceae bacterium | reverse complement strand
GCATCAAAACTGGAGACCATTTTTTTAATCTTTTGAGCAGCCTAGGGGAAGCCCCCGGTGTAGATTTTTTTGCTCTAAATGGCTGTTACACTTTAAAATGAGGCAGGGATGTGTATATTAGGGACTCGTGCAAGCTTCGTACACCTGGCTGAAACCAGAAGAATTGCCATGGCCCCCAATAGAATCGTAGAATTATTAGGCATGGAGCACCCCATCATCCAAGCCCCCATGATGGGGCTGAGCACCCCCGAAATGGTAGCCGCCGCCAACCGGGCCCATTGCTTGGGCTCATTAGCTTTGGGAGATGCCGATGCCAGGAGCTGCGCCAAGAAAATTCGGGAGGTGAGACAGCTTAGTTCAGGCCCATTTGCTGTCAACATTTTCGTGAATGATATTCCTCCTATCACCCTGGAACTCAAAACTAAATATGATCGGGTAAAAGCCTATTTGTCTAATCTAAGCGAGGAACTGGAGTTTGAGGTCAGGTTTCCGGAAATCGAGGAAATCAAACCGCCTGGGTATAAGGCGCAAATACCTACCCTTTTGGAGGAAGGATGCCAAATCATAAGCTTTACTTTTGGATGTATAGACAAGGACACACTTGATGTACTACGGGAAAATAGCATCGTCACAATCGGGACCTGTACCTCCCTTCAAGAAGCTCAAATTTTACACGGACTGGGGGTGGATATCCTCTGCGTCCAAGGCATCGAGGCCGGGGGGCACCGGGGAAGCTTTGTATCAGAAAACATCCCTCATCATGCAGGTTTTTCCCTACTTCAAAATGTAAGAAAAGCTATTCCAAGCCCTTTGGTCTATGCCGGGGGCATACGGGATAAAACTTCTTTGGAGGCCTTGAGCATACTAGGAGCCGAGGGATTTCAAGTGGGGACGCTACTGCTATGCTCCGAAGAAAGTAGTTTGGCTCCTTTTCAAAAGGAAAGAATTAAGAAATTGAGGGAGGAGGAGATTATCTTGACCAAAAGCTTCTCGGGACGCTACGCACGAGGGGTTCAAAATACATTCATAGCGCTTTTTGAAAATTCGGAGTATATCCTGCCTTACCCTTACCAAAATAAATTAACCAAACCCTTTAGAGCTGAGGCCAAGAGAAAGCAAGCCCACGAATGGTTGAGTATATGGGTAGGAGAATCTTTTCAGGATTTGAGCCAGGCCTCAACCGAAACAATTTTAAAAAACTTAATCAGCCCATGATACTAGCCATAATTGGAGCCTCGGGAGTGGGAAAAACCGCTACTCTAAAAACATTGGCCCAAAACCTTATGCCGGATAGCCCAGTACGGATATTTCATTTTGACGATATCGGCATGCCCAACTGGGACGAATTGGAGGATACCAAAAAATGGCAAGAAGAGACGACCCTGGAGTGGGTAGACCGCCTCGTAAAAATTGCCCTAGAAGAAAAGTTTGCGGTTCTGTTTGAAGGCTCCACGGAAGCGAGATTTCTCATAAAAGGATTTGCCCAGCATAATTTTACAGAGTATAAAGTCTTACTTTTCGATTGCTCAGTGGAGACGATGAAGAAGCGGCTTAGCCAGCGAGGCCAGTCAGAAATATTTACCCAAGATATGATCAATTGGCTCCATTACCTAAGAGAAGATGCCGAGAAAAGGAAGGTAGAAATTATCCAAACCGATCACGCCACCCTGGAAGAACTAGGACAAACTTTATTGGAAAAAATACACGCATAAACCCAAACCCAAACCCATGCCCTTGCAATCTTATTTATTTACCTTATTACTATGCATCAGTATTGGGGCTTGTGACCCTGGTAAGCCCTCGGCTGCGGTTGAAGGATCGGATACACTTAACCCAGACACTTCCCAGGAATTACAAGAAATGATTCACTATCAAGTCTACGGAAGCGGTGAATTTACCCTACTTTTTGTACATGGCTGGGGCATCAATCAGACCTATTGGGACTACCAAGTGGATGTCTTGCAAGCTGATTATAAAATCGTAAGCATGGACCTGCCTGGCTTTGGAAAATCGGGTAAAGAGCGAGACCAGTGGACTGTAGAGGCCTATGGTGAGGATGTAAACCGGCTCATAGATCAACTCCAATTGAAGCAGGTAATCTTGATTGGCCATTCTATGGGAGGCGAAGTGATTTTGGAAGCAGCCCTGAATAATAAAGAAGTTTTGGCCCTGATCGGAGTAGATAACTTTAAGGATATTGGCCTGGAAATGACAACAGAAATGCAAGCCGAAATAGAAAATTTTTTAGGTTTGATGAAAGAAAATTACTCCAATATCGCGTCTGGCTATGCCCGGGCCAATCTATTTCACGAAAGTACCGACAGCGGGGTGATCACCCGGGTGGTGCAAGATATCAGCCAGAGTGATTCCACCGTTGCCACCCAAAGCCTGGAGCATCTGTTTCGGTATTCGCTCCGTGAAAAAGAAAAACTCGCAAAACTGGATAAAAAACTCTACCTTATCAATAGCGATGCCACGCCCACCCATACAGATGGCCTGGATGCTACTGGAGTGCAGTATGAAGTCCTAACCATTCTGGCTACTGGGCATTACCCCATGGTAGAAAAACCAGTAGAGTTTACTGATTTACTGCGGGAAGCCTTACTCAAAATCGTGAAAACACCCACTTAAATATACTGTAGCTTAAAATTAAATATAATGAAGAATAAGTCATTTGTCTGTGATCCTGAAACGGGCTTATGCCATCCGGCAGATTTGGCTGGTGGACAAAGTCAGACCCTAGCCAAAGAACAAGGAAAAGAAATCATCTACATTGGTGATCCCATGTGCTCCTGGTGTTGGGGCATTTCCAATCATTTGCGCGAACTCAAAGAGCATTTTGCCCAATTTCAATTCTCTATCCTCTTAGGGGGGCTGCGGCCGGGTGGGGGAGACCCTTGGAATGACAAAATGAAAGCCTTTCTCCAACATCATTGGGAAGAAGTTAACAAACGAAGCGGCCAGCCTTTTGGCTATACGCTCTTTGACTTGGAAAATTTTAATTACGATACGGAACCTTCTTGCCGGGCTGTGGTGACCTCGCGTACTTGGTTGAAAGACTATGTGTTTGAGTTTTACGAGGAAGTCTCCCGTAAATTTTATGTCGAAAACGAAGACCCCAATACCCTAGCATTTTATCAATCCATATGCGAGCAGTTTGCCATTCCATTTGCCGAATTTTCCCGCGATTTTGCCAGTGAAGAAATCAAGCAGGCCACTCGTTCAGAGTTTCACCTGAGTAGGACCTGGGGCGTCAATGCCTATCCTACCGTCTTATTTCGGGTAGACAAAAAATTATTCCGAATATGCCAAGGCTATGCCGAGTTTGGGCAAATGAAGTCAGTCCTAGAAGCAGCCCTCGAGCGGAGCGAGACTGCCTGAGTGCCAGGTTCGACTAATTTTATGGGGCTTGCCCGCGCTAAAAACCTAGGAGCTACTTGGCCAAGGGTGCCGGCGCGGGCCGGGCTCTCACTACTCGCTGCCTTTCCCCGCCAGGCCCACACGAGCTCAAACATGCCGTTCCATCCCTAAGCCTTGTTAAGATGCCCCGAGCTTAAGGGGAGGCTATCAACTCAGCCTCCTCATCATATGTTTCACTCCCCCGCTAATGGCGTAATCATAATATGTGCCCGGTGCGTACCGGGGTCCATGATCCATGGGTGGTTGGGAGCGATGGGCTTTTCGGGAAGTCCGGTAGACTCGGCGGTGGCAAAAGGCATATACACCACATAGCGATATTTGGCCTGGGAAACGGCCCCAGTTTCTGGGTCATAGGAAGCTTCCGGACCATAATAGATATGCAGGGTAGATCCGGCGGGAGCCATTTTAAGGGTGCCGGCCTTCGCTTCTTCTTCACGAATGTTAAAGACTTCTTGCCCTGATTTGCCTTCGGCTTTTAAGTCCCGACCCCGGGCCATAAATGGCTCCAAATCTTTATGGTAGCAAGCGGCATTGAAGCCTTCTTGTTGGGGGTTGTCGGCGATACAGATAAACTCATTGTTTCCTTCTTGAAGGGTGACAAACTCTCCCGCCATATTATACCCAATCACCGTACAGCCTTCCCGACTGGCATGAGGAGCGGCCATTAAGGCCGTAGCAATCAAGGCTTCCTCGGAGTCGATGGCTTGAAAATGGGCTTTATCGTCTTCAGCTATCGGCTCCTGGACAGAATTTTCTTCCCGGGTACTGTCTGGGTTTTCACTTAGGGTGCTCGGAGACGTATCACAGGCTAATAAAAAGGAACAAAACAATAAGGGAAGTACTGATTTTTTCATAGCTATATTTAGTTTTAAGCTTGGAAGCGTGGATTATTCAAAACCTTCTGGAATTAAATTACAGTAATTTTTGGGTTTTTAAAAAATAACAAACTTTTCCAAAGCTAAAACACTGCTTGCTAGCTAGGCTAGTTCAGGAGTAAGATAGGGGTATCCAAGCCCTCCCTCCTTTGGGCTCCCCCGGTGAAAATTATTGTCTCCTTTTGCTTTTCTGCTGTCTCTTCTCTGAAGTCCCGACTCCCGACTCCCAGCTCCTCTCTCCTCTCTCTTCTCTCCTCTCTGCTCTTCTTCAGCTTAGGGATGGAGCGCATGTTTGAGCCCGCCGCTGGCTGTGGGTTGGCCGGCGAGTAGCGAGAGCCCGACCCGCGCCGGTGCTATTCCATGGGATGTTTTGCCCCAATCCTTCTTAGGCGCGGGAAAGCCCCGATTATTTAGTATAAACTTTGGGCCCTAATTGGTAGTTTAATCGTAAAGTTAAGGTAGGTAGATTAAATGAACCAAAACTCTCGGAGGTTCCCTCATCTAAAATGGGGCTCACAAAGCGGTCTAAAATTATTTGCCCAATACTTGATTTTGAATTTAACTTCATCGAGCTCGCTAGGTTAACTTGGTATGAAAACTCGGCCAGCAAGCCCAACTTAGGCACTCTCTTAAAATGAAAGCGCTTCCCCACCGTAAACCCCACTTGAACGATTCGGAGGGTCGGAATGATCTCGGTGTTTTCATAAAAGTCTTGCAGAAAATCATTATCGTCTAACTGATCCTGAATATCGTTGCCTAAACCCTGAGTGTCTCCAAAATCGTATTGTTCCACCAGCTCTTGCGGGGTGGCGGGCAAAGTATAGCGTTGAAATTGTAGGTTTAGCCCAAAGTAGACGTCTTTCCATTTCATGAGGTGGTAATGGGTGCCCAACTCAAAGACAAAACCATTTTGCATTTTATCCTTGATAAATTGCTTTCGTACGGCTTCATTTTCATCTTCGGCTGGCAAAAAGTCGGTAGCCGTAGTGACATATAGTCTCGACAATAGCCCAAAACCGACATATAGAGATAGCATAGAGGGGGTATTAAATTCTAAGCCTATACCATGTTGTATGGGGAATTGAGACTTAAAACTAGCGGCAAAGGCCGGTACATAGCGTCGAGACAGCACATTTAGGGAGTCTTGACGACGCTTTTCGGCCATATACTTATCATGTTTTTCAATTTCCCAGACCCGGGTTTCCTGGGCCAAACTAGTAAACGAGAGAAAAACAAAGGGAAGTAGGAGTACTCGTATGCTCATGAAGTTGCGGATTTAGGGACAAAAATGAGGACAGGGCCCAAATATATCAGCCAAAACTGGGTGAATGGGCCAATTTTGCCTTTGGGTTGCTCCCTGGGCCGGGTGAATTGTACTGCCTCCCTAAGTGCTGGGGAAGGGCTTCATGCATACAGCTACCGAGTAAAGCGTGGACACATCCCAGCCGATATTAAATTTTTTGATAACACTTGTATTCATTAAGCTTGGAAATACCTTAGGGCATCATGCTTAAATACCCACCCCCAACAACTTTTACGAATCTTTCACTAGCCTAAAATCCCAAATAACGGGTATTTCACGCTCTATTGACGCTTCGAGATGATTTTAGCCCCATACATACGGGCAGGAGCCAGGGCCTAGCCAAAAAGTACAAACCTAGCCACAGGAAATGGAGCTGCCCCGTATTTGGTCAAATCGTTTTAAACAATACAAAAAGACATGAAGTATACGCTAAGCTATTTTCGGGTATGGCAAATAATCATCCTTTTCTCTCTTTGCTCATGCGGAAATAAAGAAGATTTTGATCCCTACCTTACCATTCCCAATCAAAATGGATTTTTCTATAATTTTGAAGGTCGCTTTTACCCCACCCCGCAGGCTTATGTGCGGGTATTAAGTTCGGGCCGTATAGATTTCTGTGTAGCTTCCTCTTCTCTGGTGCCTAACCTAGAAGGACAGCCCACTACTTTTGAAGGGCAAGACAGTTGGATCACGTTTGCTTCGCTACCCACCGACGATCAGGGGAATTTGCCATCTGGCCGTTTGGAGGATGGACTTGATTTTCAAGAGTTTCTTATAGATCCCCAAGGAGTGAGATTTGATGGAAACCATTTTCTCGAGGACGGTACCTTGAAAATTACCGTAAATGAGGAAGAGGGCATCTATGAAATCACCTACGAGCTAGAGGGCATAAGAATTAATAGCGGCAGCGAAAGAGACTTTAGTATAAAAGGGCGATACGTGGGCTCCTTAGAGCAACTGCAAGAAGCCGAGGAAGAAGGTGAAGAAGAGGAAGAAGGAGAAGGTGAAATCGTATTTCCTAACTCGAACGGGTTTTTCTTTGATGATGAAAATGATTTTTTTGCCACCAGTCAAGGATTTTTGGTAGAGGCCACAGTGGTCAATGACCAAGTACGGACCTTGATCTTAGGGGGCGACTCGGTAAAAGTTTCTGCTCTTTCGCCTACTTTTAGAATTGACGGGGACCCCCGTGTTCTTTTTAGCGTGGAGGTAGACCAAAACGGAAACCTGCGGCTAGGGAGGTATTATCCTCAGGACTTCATCGATAGTAATCCGGATGTGGACCACGTGGGCACCTATACATATATGGACGTACTGCGGACTGGAGATGATATAGTGAGAACGGGAGACCCAGCGCTGAGCCCAAATTATTTGGATGTTGCTTTTGACCCAAGCAGTGGTATGTATAGCCTTACCTACGTCATCTCGGGCCAAGTAAATGTAGGAGAAACAGGCACTCAAGTTCCTTTTGAGGTTAGTGGCATATACACCGGCACCCTCCAAGAATTATCATTTTAATGAGTTTGGGGTAAAGAAGCTTGAGCCCCGCGGAAAGTTTCTCTGCTTGCTTAGCAGAGGACTTTCTTTGTGCCTTGGGCCAAGAAATGCTGCGGTCCAGAGGATTTTATAGCTAACAGATTACCCTTTTTGAATGGATCGCGTGGTCTTCAAACAAGCATCGCTTTTATCTCTTGACCTCTTGGCCGAGGACCTGGCTCCCGGTTCTTGGCTTTCACGTTAGCTTAGGGATGGAGCGGCATGTTTGAGCTCGTGTAGGCCTGTGCGGTATGGCAGCGAGTAGCGAGAGCCCGACCCGCGCTGGTAGATTTTTTCAAAGCAGCCCCCCTCGTCCTAAGCGCGGGGAAGCCCCAAGCTCTAAAAGCTCTTTAAGTGGGCCAGGAAAAATACATTTAAATAAAACCCTTAGAAAAATAATTTATTTCATGAACATCCCTAATTTTATGATGGTGCGGCACCAACAGTTGCACACCGAAGTATTAGCCAATTTGAAAAATACCTTGAGCGAAGAGCAATTAAAATTTCGCCCCCTAGAAGGAATGCAGCCTATTATTTGGCTGGTTTGGCACATGGCCCGAGTAGAAGATATGGGCCTAAGTCGGTTTATTTGGCGTACTCACCAACTCTACGATGCGAGTTGGCGGGCGCGTATGAACCTTCAAATTGACCACTACGGCACCAGTATGCGTGAGGAAGAGGTTGCCAACTTTGTCAAAACCGTAGAGGTAGACGGGGTCTTGGCCTATCAAACCGCCGTGGGGCAACGCACGAAGGAGATGTTGGAAAAGCTGGATGTTGACACCTTAGATGAGGTACTCAGTGAAGAAGAGGTGCTCCGGGTAGTGCGGGATGAAGGGATGGCCTCCGAAGATGCCCAGTGGGTTAGTCCTCATTACATCGGCAAAACCCGGGGCTGGATGCTCTGCCACATGGGCCTGACTCATAATTTTAGGCATTTTGGCCAGATTGCTTTGGTTAGAAAAATTATCAAATTGCGAGAAAACACCTAAACGCGACTCCCTATGAAAATAACCTCCTCCTTCTTACTTGTCTTCGCGGGTTTTTTGTGCTTGACTTGCCAAGAGACAAAACCCAAAGTAAATCAAGCCAACCTGACCCATCAGTTTTACCATGCCATGTCGGCATCCGATTTGGAGGCTTTGGCTAGCTTGTACAAAGACAGTGTGCGGGTAGGAGAGGGACCCTATTTGAATGTTATAGCCTTTCCAGACTACCAGGATTGGCTGCAATGGGATTCGGTTTTTCACCCCCAGTATGATATACTGGAATTAGAAGAATCGGATTCTATTGTTTGGGTCAAAATTGCTAAAACCTGCGAACGTATATTATTTTTGAATGGAAAACCCCTAATTACCCGGGAAGCCCTTACTTTTCAGGAGGGAAAGGTCCATAGTTTGGTTATCCAAGAGTACATCGACTATGATCAAGAAGCTTGGGTGGCCCGTAGAGAGAAGTTGGTGGCTTGGGTAGCCAAAAATCATCCAGAGCTCGATGGTTTTATTCACGATCAGACCCGACAAGGAGCCTTGAATTATTTAAAAGCCATAGAGTTGTATCAAGCTCCAGATGAGTAAGGAGGTAGCCATTACCCACTGATCATATCAGCCTGTAAATAAGAGCTATGAGCAAAGTAAAGCCAAACTCTGGTATGGCATTTTCCTTTTTAGGCTCCATAATTCCAATATACAGGGCCCAAGCCTGCCCTGGCTGCTTCATAAATCGATGTGATCACTTTGAGAAAAAATAATGAATAAAAAAGCCTTTTTTCTGTTCTTACTATTCGTTTCTTGTGGCGTTTCTCAGGAAGAAATGGACTTGCTCAAACAAGAAAATTTACGTTTAAAACAGGAAGTCGGTGATTTAAAACAAAATACCCAGCTCCTTCTCCAAATTAACGAAAAATCTCCGGTGCTTTTAGCCGATACCGAAGTTCGGGAAGTTGAGTCCTCCATCAATGGGCAGCGCTATCAGATCAAGGTAAAGTTTCCCAAAGGATATTTTGAATCCTCCCAAAAATATCCGGTGCTCTATGTGACCGATGCCGAGACCAACTTTGGAGGGGTTTCTTATATCGTTCAAAGGCTTATCAAAGACCGCCTCATCCCGCCGATCCTTGTAGTAGGGATTGCTTACCATACCGATTATAAAAATTTTTATCGTCTGAGAAGCCGGGATTTAACTCCAGTGGAGATGCCCCATCTCACCTTGGGTGGAAAGCTAATCCCAGGCCCCACGGGCGGGGCCAATCTTTTTGCCGATTTTATGGAAAAGGAGCTCTTTCCTTTTATTGCGCAAGAATACAGGGTAGTGCCTGATGATAAAACACTATACGGTCACTCCTATGGAGGTTTATTTGGGAGATTTATCCTCGTGAATAGGCCCCGGTTATTTAATCGGTATTTGCTGCTAAGTCCCTCTTTTTGGTTTAACGAGGATATGATGCTCCGAGCAATCGATACATCACAAGTACACTTCAACGATACCCGATTGTATATGGGCTCCGGGTCGGATGAGGTACGAATCGATGATTTACAAATTGCCTTTATGCAAAAGCTAAAAGAGAAGGAAGACAAAGGGATCTCTTTTCTCTCAGAAATATTAGAAAATGAAACGCACCGTACCGTATTTGGAAGAGGTTTTACAAATGGTATGCGTTTCTTATTTACAGAATAAATTGTGTATCCGTTTCAAGGCCAAAATCATGCAATCGTATGTAAAATTCCTCCTCTTCATGTTGCCTTTTTACCTGGGTGCATGTTCGCAAGCTTCCGAAGTGAAATTTAGCCAAGAAGATGTATTGGAGGTAGAAAAGGAAATTGCCCAAGCGGTACTGAGCCAAGATCATCGTAAAGTTGACTCCCTGCTGCACAAAGACTACATCTTCACAATCCCCAATGAAGTGGAAGTCTCCAAGACTAAGTATTTAAAAGACATGCAAGAATGGTGGCACCCTAGCCAAATGGAACATCAAAAACAGGTACTTACAATCCATGCCCACCTTGCCCGCGTGGTGGGTGAAGTAAGCTATGCCTGGGAAAGGAATGGGGAAAAAGGCATGGCCCGTGAAAAATATACCGACCTATACGTTTGGCAAGATAATACGCTCCAAAGGTTTTCATCGCATACGTCTTGTCTAGCAGGTCAAAGCTTTTAAGTGAATACTTGATGGAAATTTTTACCCTCCCCGAATACTTCGCTCCCGAAAAAAAATCAAGTGTACAAGTACACGATTATAAGACCCGACAAGAGTGCTCCAAACAAATGGTTAAACTCCAGCAACACGTGTTTAGTTTTTTGCAAGCAGGGCATAAAGAAGTCATTACGGGGCAGGCATCGTTTTCCATTCACACCGATCAGTTTCTGTTGATGAAGTCGGGGCATTGCCTGATGACCGAAAAGCTATCTGGCGATGAAAATTACCGCAGTATCCTCTTTTTCTTTTCAGACGAATTAGTCCAAGAAATCATCCAAAGTCACTCCTGGAATCCTAGCTCCGAGCAAGAAACCACTAGGGTTTGGCCCCTGCGCTACGACCCTTTTATCAACACTTTTGTGAAGAGTTTACTCGATTTGAACCGTTCCAGCGCCCACATTCAAAGTAGGGTGTTGAAGATCAAATTGGAAGAACTGATCCTGTATCTGGCCGATACTCAAGGCCAAGCTTTTCTCTCCTTATTTCATAATACAGCCGATGATCAAAACCGGCATTTTCTCCAAGTAGTAGAAAATAATAAACTCAACAAACTCAGCCTCAAAGAATTGGCTTTCTTGGCTCATGTCAGTGTTTCCACGTTTAAGCGAGAGTTTGAAAAACACTTCCACGAATCGCCCAGTAAGTGGTTTCATGACCAAAGACTGGAGTATTCGGCGTATTTGCTAAAATCGAAACGGAAAAGGCCCAGCGATATCTTTCAAGAAGTTGGTTACGAAAGTTTATCCAATTTTATCCAGGCCTTCAAAGCCAAATTTGGGATAACCCCCAAACAGTATCAAATGGATTGAGCTTTTAGCAATACTTTTTGGGCCAAAAGCAGTATCCGTAGCAGGCCCTAGCCCCTAGATTTGCTAGTGTAAAACAAACGCAAATCGTATGAAAAGTTTAGTATTTGTTCTCTGGCTAAGTGTACTCAATGCAGTCAACCTCTTAGCGCAAACCACCTTCACCCTGACCAGTGCCGACCTCGGTGGAGAAGCTACGGTTCAGGAAGAATTCAATGGCTTTGGGTGTACAGGTAAAAACCAATCGCCCCAATTATCTTGGAAAAATGCTCCCGAGGGCACCCAAAGTTTTGCCATTACGATGTACGATCCGGATGCGCCAACCGGAAGTGGCTGGTGGCACTGGGTGGTATTTGATATCCCAGCCAATATACAAGACCTAGCCGCCAATGCGGGAAATGTAAAGCTGAACTTGGCTCCCCAAGGTGCCATACAAAGTGTGACCGATTACGGAATGCCCGGCTACGGAGGCCCTTGTCCGCCCGAAGGGCACGGCCTGCACCAATACATTATCACCGTCTATGCCTTAAAAACGGATAAACTAGGCCTGAATGCCCAGACCAACCCGGCCGTGGTGGGATACTATTTATGGAATAATACCTTGGCCAAAGCAAGTGTTGTAACGTACTATCAAAGAGCAAAATAAGTAGCCCGGATTGATTGAGAAAAAGAGCTGGGGCTTCCCGGCTCTTTCGCATGGGGGGTATTTAGTTTACATAGTGCCTCGCCGGTCGGGCTGGCCAGCAAAGCCCAAGCCGGCCACTGCGCGTACCAGCGGCGGTCTTGGCCCTAGCGGGTGGCCATCCCTAAGCCAAAAGATTGTGCCGGGGAGGAAAAGCTCCTATCCTATTCCAAACCTTGGCCCCATCTGGATATTTACCTAAATTTGCTGCCCAAGCATACAAATATGGTTACGACAAGTAAGGAATTACAAGAACAATACGATGCCCATTACTCCGACAATACTGAGGAGTGGCGCAAGATTGGAGCCCGGGGTAAAGTGGAAAATATCCTTGAGCTCAGCCAAGGACTTAAACTGAATAAAATATTAGACGTAGGAGCTGGCGACGGGAATGTGCTGCAAATGCTCAGTGAACGTAACTATTGCGAGCAAATGTATGCCGTGGAAATATCTTCCAGTGCCATAGAGCAAATGCAAAAGAAGAATATTCCCGGTTTGCAAGAAATTAAGCAATTTGATGGCTATGAACTAGATTTTGAAGATAATAGCTTTGACCTGGCCCTGTGCTCCCACGTAATAGAACACGTAGAATATCCTCGCAAACTTTTGCAAGAGATCAAACGGGTTTCTAAAAAACAACTGCTTGAGGTACCCATCGATTTCTCACATACAGTAGATCAAAAGTTTAAGCATTTTCATGCCTACGGACATATCAATATCTATACGCCGGCCTTATTTAATTTCCTGCTCTATACTTTAGATTTTGAAATCCTCAAAAGCAAACGGGCCCTATACCGCAAAGAAGCCGTGAAGTTTGAGAACCCAAATTTTAACTTGCAGTATGTCAAAGTACAACTCAAGCGGTTTATTTGGCAGAACATTCCCTACTTTATGAAGATCAAGCCGAATACCTATACCGTATTAACGCAATAGGTCCGGCCAAAAGAAACATTTTAGGAGGGAGTTTTTAGTCTTAGATAAAATCTCTTATCTTATGGGAGATGGACAAACGAGGGCTCCTGTATGCGAACTTTTTTGGTATTTTGCCTTTTTTTCTTCTTTTTCTGTCAGCATGCCCTGGCTCAACCAGATGAAAGCCTGAGTCAAAAGAGCGTCTTGGAAAAGTTTATCCAAGACTATTACCAAGCTATGTCTGATCGTGACTGGGAAAAGTATGCCGGATTTTTTACTCCAGAAGCTACTTTGACGACCATTTGGCAAGCTCCGGGTACTTCAGCTCCCCAAATTGTTGTGAGTAGCCTCTCCGATTTTTTGGCCAAGACGGGAGAAGGGCCCGATAGCCAGCCTATTTTTGAAGAAAAAGCCCTCCGTATCCAAATAGAAATTCGGAATAATTTGGCCAGCGTTTGGACCCACTATGAAGCTAAGTTTGGCACCCCGGAAAACTTGATGCAATGGAAGGGCTACGACCTGTTTTCACTAATACAGCATCAGGGAGCTTGGAAAATAGTTTCCCTGAGTTACACCGACGCAGAGTAAGGAAAGTATTTTTATCAAGTTTTTTAATCTATGACCTATGGCAAGGGCAAGCTTTTACTTCATTGATTCCTTTTCTCGAGAAGCTTTTCAGGGGAACCCCAGCCCCGTTTGCCTTTTGGAGAAATCTCTAGAAGCAGATCAAATGCTCTTGCTGGCTAAGGAGTTTAAGGCCCCCGTGACAGCATTTGTACAAGCAAGCCAAAAAAGTGGACGGTACGCAATACGATATTTTACCGTAGAAGGGGAAATTCCGGCTTGTGGGCACGCCACCTTGGCCTCGGCCCAGGCCCTATTTCAAAAAAAATCCTTTCTTAAAGAAATAGTATTGGTAACTAAAGAAAATAGAGAATTACGGGCGCAAAGAGGAGAAGAGCATCCCTCAATTCAATACCCAAAGTTTGGCTGGACGGATCATACTATATCCGAGGAAATGCTGGAGGCATTAGGACTGGACCGGTACATGACGACACTCTATAGTCCAGAATTAGAGGCTTTGTTTGTGGAAGTGCCCGATACCAGCCTTGTCTGGAATTTAAACCCAGATTTTCTGAGCTTAAAAAACAGTAGCGATACGGTAAAAGAACTAGTCGTCATGGGCCGGGCCGAAGAGGAAGGCTATGATTTTATGTTGCGTTCCTTTTGCCCCTGGATTGGTATCGACGAAGATCCTGTTACGGGATCTATTCATTCGGTTTTGGGGCCGTATTGGGAAGAAAGGCTATTAAAATCCTCTTTAAAAGTATACCAAGCCTCGGCTCGAGGGGGGGGAGGTGTTTGTAGAGGTACAGGAAGCGGGTGTATTATTGGGTGGGTATGCCAAAATTCTAGTTTCCGGCGAACTCACTCTCTAGTGGGCTAGGCTTCGGCTTAGGGATGGAACGGCATGTTTGAGCTCGTGTGGGCCCGGCGGGGAAAGGCAGCGAGTAGTGAGAGCCCGGCCCGCTGGCAAGATACTTTTCATTAGGCAATTATTTCAACTGCGGGCAAGCCCCATAAATGCAACACGATACGACTATGGCCAATAAATCGCATGCCAATAGCGGGCATATGGCGTTAAACCACCAAAAAAGACAAGGAAAGCAACATAGTACGGCCGTGCCGGGAAAACCTATCGCGAAAAGTTTGCACGGACTGTACACCCGGGATGCCGTGGAATTTTTACAGGAATTGCCCGATGCTTCCGTGCAATTGGTACTCATTGACCCGCCTTACAACCTGGATTTGGAAGTTTGGGACTCCTACGAAAACTATCTGGATTGGGCCAAACGCTGGCTGGATGAGATTTATCGAGTCCTCAGCGATTCGGGAAATTGTGTCATCTTCGGTGGCTTTCAGTATCAGGACTTGAAAAAAGGCGATTTGCTGGAAGTATTGCACTACACCAGGCATCATACCCCGCTACGCTTTGTCAACCTGATTATTTGGTATTACAAGAATGGGATGAGTGCCCATCGGTTTTTTGCCAACCGGCACGAAGAAGCCATCTGGCTCTCTAAAAACAAAAAATATTATTTTGACTTGGATGCCGTGCGCGTGCCGTATGAGGAGGAGGCCAAAAAAGCCGCCTTGCGTGACAAACGCTTGCACCCCGAGAATGTAGAAAAAGGAAAAAACCCGACCAATGTTTGGGAAATTAGTAGACTGAACGCCAATTCTAAGGAAAGGGTGGGGCATCCTACGCAAAAACCCTTGGAGCTTATTCGGCGATTTGTACGCGGGCTATCTTATGAGGGGGGCCTTGTTTTGGATTTTTTTGCCGGTTCGGGCACCACGGGCCGAGTATGTATTGAGGAAGGACGGCATTCTATACTCGTAGATTCGGATGAACAGATGAAAAGCTACCTGAGGCAGCACTTGGATAATATCCCGCCAAGCCAAGCCCTCATACCTTATGCACTGATTGAGGATAGCCCCATAATGCAATTATTGGAGCAAATGTCTTAGAAAAGCCTAGCCAAAAACTAGGAATGTTCCCCAAAATGTGCTTATTTATCCAATAAGCTCTTCTCCGGTTCTTACAGGCATGCGGCCATAAATTATTACAAATACTAATCTACTACCGATGAATTATAAAGTTTTAGGTGTTATAGGTTTAGTTTTTCTTATTCTAAGCCGGTTCATGTTTACCCAAGGATTTGATTTTCTCCAAGCCCAAAGGCCCTTAGATTTTGCCCACTGGTTTATGCTTTTGGGAGCTTTGTTGATGATTCCGCTAAATTCTATGTTCCCCAAAAGTGTACTTCATACGCTATTCACTCCCTTGGTGTACTTAGGGGTAGCGGCCCACATGGGTATGTGTACCATTGATTTTGTTGTGTGGAGCTATGGGGAAGATATGGAAGCTAAAAAAGCGTTTATTAGCCACTTGATCGCTACGCCCGCCTTGACCATTCCTTGATGGTAGGGCCGGCCCTTTTGTATTCGGGTTTGGGCACCCAGGCCCTATACTTTATTAAAAGCCATACCCTAGCGGCAGTTGCTGCTATGTCGGGCTCATTGTTGATAGGTTTAGCCCAAGCCCTCTGGAATAGTCAAGTATTGGCATTGATCGGATATATTCTTTTTGCCGCTGGTTTGATTGCTTTGGCTTATCGGAAAGAGGTAGCCTATACAGAAAAAGTAGCTGCCTAGGAAGGTATTTTATTTATGATGCCTACAGGTGGCTGGATAAGGCAATTGGGTACTGCATCATTTTCAGAGTGGCCCCCCACATTTTCTTGATTTCTATTTGCGTAACCAATCGGTTATACTATATTTGTAACCAAATGGTTACCAATTTGTATGCGAAGAGACGTCTTTCAAGCCATCGCCGATCCAGTCCGGCGAGAGATTATTGATTTATTATCCCGTGAAGCCCTGACAGTCAAAGAAGTGGCCGAAAAATTTGCCATCAGCCGCCCAGCTATTTCCAAGCATTTAAAAATATTGGAAGAATGCGGAATGCTCAACGTACGTCAGGAAGGCCGGGAGCGCTATTGCCAAATCAATCCCAAGAGTTTGTTACCAGCTTTCTTATGGATTAAGCAGTACCATCAACTCTGGGAAGATCGGATTGATTCTTTTGAACAATATGTCAACACATTACAAACAACCCAAAACAAAATGAGCGAACTAGAAAATCGAACCCTCACAATTGAGAAAACCTTACACGCTTCCTTAGATTTAGTCTGGCAAGCATGGACCCAGGCCGAACACATTGTTCAATGGTGGGCCCCTCCCGGGATGAATCCTGAGGTACTAGAGCACGATTTCCGAGTAGGAGGGAAGTGGAGCTACTCCATGAAAATGCCGAATGGAGAGCGCTATGTCTTTGAAGGTACCTATCGGGAAATTGTCGAGAAGGAAAAGATCGTTACCTCGGCCGATTTTAAACCCATGACCGTAAACGTGGAGATGCATATGCACTTTAGGGCCGAGGGAGATAAAACCCATTTTACGTTTAAAGTGGTACACGAAACAGCCGAATACTGCAAACAACAGGAAGAAATGGGCTTTTACAATGGTTGGGGCTCCGCTTTTGAGCGCTTAGAGGCCCTCTTGAATACTTGGACTACGTAAACATTTACCGCTATTTTAAAACCAAAACCCGGCCTTCCTGAGTGCCCGGGTTTTGTGTTGAATGATCAAGGCCCTAGCAAATAAATGGAAATCGAGAAGCTGATATTAATCTAGTTCAACCCGGATCTGATGCATTCGGTGTATTTTTACTTGTAAGAAAGAAAGCAATAGTCCTCTAAACTGATTTACACGCAGCATATGAAAGTAGCTTCTCGGGAAATCTCTCATTTGGATGTTCTAAAACAAGAAATTAATTCCTACCAAATCCGTTTAATGGATGCTCATTGGCAAGAATATGCTACCCACTTCTCCGAAAGGGCTTTTAAAAAACGGGATGATATTTTTAAACAAACGGAAGTGTGCCGGAGCATACTCTACATCACCGAAGGAATTGCCGCTTCTCAGTACATCGATGATGGCGAGACCGTAATCACCCGCTTTTTTAGAAAAGGAAACTTTTGTGCCAACCTTATTAGTGCCGCCTATAGTACTTTAGGCTCCGATAATGTGATAGCCATCACCGATGTCAAAGGGATTTGTATGCCCTTTCGCCTTTTCCAAGAACTCTACTTCCATTCCAATACTTTGGGCTTATTTATCCGCAAGAAAATGCTGGAAAATAATATCGAGGCCAAAAATTTTATCTCCATCAAGACCATTTCCAATATCGAGAAAAAATACCACTTTATGGAAGAGCATTATCCCGAGATAATCCGCAATACACCTTCTAAATATATTGCCAATTTTTTTGGAATTACCCCCGAATGGCTTAGCCGCTTCCTCAAAAACCGCATGAGTGCCTAAGACTATAGCTATTACTTCCATGTTAGAAAATTCTAGACTGCAGACTCTGTGTTTAATCCTGCTCTTTGCCATGCTTTGGCTCCCCTTGGGGCAATACCCATTTATGCTCGAACACTGGATGAAGCTGGGTACCTATGCCGTCCCATTTTTACTGATTGGCGCTTCTGGCTTTTATCATAAAGAAGAGGCCCCCAATGGAAAATCTTTAAAGTTTATCGCCCTGCTTTTCTTCATAGCCTATGTGATCCATCAGTTTGAAGAGCATTGGGTTGATCTCACGGGTACCTACTACGCCTTTTTTACCTACAATAATAATCTGCTGCACAATATCCTAGGAGTTGGGCCGGAAGCACCCATTGTCCTTACCCAAGCCAGTGTGTACGTGATAAACACGTCCCTGGTATGGCTGGTGGCCCTCAATGGTTTTCTCCGGGCACCTCGGCATATTTTTCCCTTATTGGCTATGGCGGGCATCACCATGGTCAACGCCTTGGTGCACATCATAGCCAGCTTGAGAACCTTTGCTTACAATCCCGGCTTACTCAGTTCTTGCTTAATCTTTCTCCCCCTCTACTTTTGGAGCTTTCGTTATATTACAAAACGCAATAGTAACTCTCGAAAGCAATTGTTTGCTGGCCTGCTCTGGGCTTTTTTGGCTCATGTAATTATGATAGGAGGCATGTTGGCCGCCAATTGGTTTCACTGGATCCCCGAGTGGCTTTATTTTATCTTACTTATTATTTGGTCACTACTTCCCCTAATGATATACCAAAATAAAATGGATACGGTACCAACTTAGGGGCTTCCCGGCCCACAAAAAGAGTGCCCTCATGAAAAGAAAGTACCCGGGCCGGTCGGGCTCTCACTACTCGCCGGCCCACCCACGGCCAGCGGCGGGCTCAAACATGCCGTTCCATCCCTAAGCTAATCGTAATTCTAATCTGATAATTACTCGACCTTGCTTCTTGCTAACTTGCTTGATTTGACTTATTTTAAGCCAAAACATAATATTTATAACACACATGCTCCCTTTCTTTAAGCAAGTCAATCAAATCATCGAGAGCGGAAAGCTCTCCCAATTGAGCCAACTCAAACCCGAAAAACCCGAGTTTTTCAATTGGGTAGAAGATATTTTTTATCCATGGCACGTCCAAGACTACGGAGATGACCCGGCCTTGATTTGGACCTACGGAGCGCAAGAAAAGATCTATACATTTAGCGATATGTACCAACTGGGCAATCAGTTGGTCAATTATTTGCGCAAACAAGAGTTGGGGGAAGGCCACACCATTTGCTCTATGTTGCCCCTCATCCCCGAAAATTGGATTAGTTTTATGGCCACCATCAAGGGGGGCTATATTCTTACCCCTACGGCCACCAACCTGGTAGCCAAAGACTTGGTTTACCGTTTTCAAACCCTATTACCCGATATTATTATTGCGCATAATCACTACGCCGAGGCTATAGATGCAGCCGAAAAAAGTATGGGCAAGTCTATCCCTTTAAAACTCTTAGTAGGGGGAGAGAAGGCTGGTTGGCATTCGTTTGAGGATATTCTCCAAGAATCGCCCCATTGCCCAGCTGCCCAAACCAGAGCCGATGATCCTTTTTTGTTTTTCTTTACTTCGGGAACCACCGGTTTGCCTAAAATCGTAGTTCACTCCCATTACACGTATCCCGTAGGGCACTTAACAACCTTAAGCTGGCTAGGATGTCAGCGTGGTGATATTCATTATAATATTTCCTCTCCGGGCTGGGCCAAGTTTGCTTGGAGTAGTTTTTTTGCTCCCTGGAATGCTGGAGCGACTATTTTAGCCAATCAAGTAGACCAATTTGACCCCAAGGACCAGTTGGCTACGATGCAAAATCGTCTGGTGACCACCTTTTGTGGGTCCCCCACGGTCATCCGGATGCTCATTCAAGAAGATATTGCAGCCTATCAACTCCAACTGCGCTCTTGTTGTGCGGCTGGGGAGCCCCTCAACCCTGATGTGATTGATAAGTGGAAACAAGCTACAGGCCTTACCATCCGGGATGGTTATGGGCAAACCGAAACGACCGCCTTGGTAGTCAATTTGCCCCAATCTCCGCTCAAACCAGGCTCTATGGGCAAGCCTAGCTTTCTCTACGAAGTGGGTATCTACGACGAAGAGGGCAATAAACTCCCTCCCTTAGAAGAAGGGGTCATATGTGTTAAGCTAAACCCCGCGAAAAATGATGGACTCTTTCTCCAATATCTGGAAGACCAAGAAAGAACCGCCCACGTTTTTAAAAACGACCTGTATTTTACCGGCGATAAAGCTTATCAAGACGAAGAGGGCTTTATTTGGTTTGTAGGACGAAATGATGATGTAATCAAGGCATCGGCCTACCGTATTGGTCCTTTTGAGGTAGAAAGTGTGTTGATTGAACATGAGGCCGTGGTTGAGTCGGCAGTGGTAGCCAGTCCGCATCCTCTTCGCGGTTATGCCGTGAAGGCCTTTATTATGCTTAAGCCCGGAGTGGAGCCCAGTGCCAAACTAGCCGAGGAAATTTTTAAATTTTCCGAGCAAAAATTGGCGAAGTACAAAGTACCCCGCCTCATGGAGTTTCCTGAGGCCTTACCTAAAACAATCAGCGGAAAAATAAGAAGGGTGGAGCTTAGAGCCTTGGAGGCTAGCTCAAAAGTAAAAAAAGAGAGCCGGCCCCATGAATATTTCCATAGATTATATTAAAATGGACTGGTAATCGTATAATGAGGCTCCTCTAATGAGCCCCAATCAATAGAAGGATTTATGAAAGCCTTTACGCAGATTAATTCTCCCAGGACGCACATACGCCGTTTTCAGCGAGAAGATCAAATACCATTTGTGAAAATCCTAAGCGATACGCGCCTTACCAACTTTATTGCCCTTCCCAAAGAGACAAAAAGCCCTAGCGGGTCTATCCGCTTACTGAGCGCGACAATAGCAGCATATGTCACAGAGCAGCCGCTTTTGGCCTATGCGATTGTAGAAAATGAGTATAAGGAATGTATCGGGATGACCGGGATAAGCCCCTGGACCCGGAGCGTGCAGAAGTGTTTTATGCCTTGCCAAGCCCTGATGTACTATAAATCGCCGGATACGAGTAAACCGCTCAACTCCCTCGATCCGGGACAGGACGAAAAGATCACCCTTCACTGAGTCTTGGCAGCCAATACGAAAATTAGTGATATTGGGGAAAGTTGTAAGGTGGATAAAATAAAAATAATCAATGAGCTGGAAGTGATATGCGAAGAGCTGGGGATTGGCCTCAAGAAAACAGTCATAGAAGATGACAACTTCAGCAAAGAATCACTCACCTATGCCTTAGACAATTTACGCCCCAGGGCTATTGACATTGTGGCGTTTTTCTACTCTGGGCACGGCTTTCGTTGGAAAGACCAAGCTTCACGCTACCCCAGCTTGTTTTTTAGTTATTCCCGCTACCAAAAACCAGACAAGACCAATTCGGTCACCTTGGAAGAGGTATACGATAAGATGGTGGGCTAGGGAGCGCGACTTAATATCATAATAGGGGATTGCTGTAACTCCAATATTGGCATTAGCGAGCGAGTTGGGGAAGCTTCCATGGCTTCCCGTATGCACGCCAATGGTAACTCCTCCCGTTTAAAAAAGCTCTTTATTGAGTCTCGAGGTAACCTGATAGCCGCCGCCGCCCAACTCAACGAAACCTCCTGCGGAAGCACCGACGATGGGGGCTACTTTACGAGCAGCTTTTTTGCTTCTTTAAACAAAGAAACTAGTCAATTGCAAAACGGCGAGCCTTCCTGGGATACCATAATCAAGGGTAGTATTGAGTCGGCCCGCTACAAAACCCAATACCTTAGGGGATGCGGTACACAAAATGGTATTTACAGTTCTGACATGAAATAAAAGCCTTTAGCACCTATGAAAAAACCGACCTTACTTTTTTTATTATTTCCGGCCTTTGTACAATGTGAAAATCTGGACTCTCTGGCCCAAAAATTTGAGGGAGCGAAAGTGCTTGGGGTGTACCAGGTTACAAGCAACCCCATTGAGCCAAACCAACAAAGTCGCTTGAAGAGCTATCTGCATAGCTACGAGATCTCTAAAAGCATCAGTCTGCGATCTGGGGTAAAAAAACAACTGGTCCGGGCTTTGATGGACCCCGAAAACTGTTCCCAAAATGACGTAAAGCGTTGCCCCTTCCAGGGGTATTATGCCCTTGTACTGGATAACTCAATCACGTTGATCATAAGCACGGCGCCTTGCTCCAAATTATTGATCTTTACTAAAGAAGATGAGGAAGGCGAGAGCTATGACTTGAACCCGCAAAATGGAATTGAGACGGTTCTTAACAAGGTGAGGGTAAAATAGTATTTTGAAAAATGAGCTCCTTTGGCTGAGGGATAGAGCGTTTGTTTGAGCCCGCCGCTGGAATGCGCGCTGGCCGGCGAGTCGCGAAAGCCCGACCCCGGCGGCAGCAAAGTACCTTTTGGAAAACCCTTTTGCTTCGCCGGGGGCAGCCCCTAAAATTCTTCTTGATTTAAAAAACCTGCCAAAAGTCGGTGAAAATGGTGCACTCCCTGTTCGCGCTTGGGGGAGAATCGCCCGGTGGTATATTGCTTAGACTTCAAGCCTTGGTGCACACTTTCTACCACAAATTCATCTTCCCGCTCCACCTTGTCTAGCAAGGCTCCGGCGCTTTCCTCAATTTTACCCGCATCCCAGACATAGGATAAAAAGGAAATGCGCGTCCGTTCCCGGGAGATGGGCTTCACGATATTGATAGACAAACCCCAAGGGTAAAAATTAAACATGAGGTTGGGGAAGATCCAAAAGTAGTAGGCCGCTACATGTTTGCCGTAGTCGATATGGCCTTCGGGCAATTGAAACGTTTCCACGGTTTTATCCGAGTAGCCAATTTGAAGATTACAATGCGGGTAAAGTACGGTGCTATAATCTCCATAATCCAAGGCTTGGTTGAGGTCTTTATGCACAAAGGGGATATGAAAACCCTCCAAATAATTATCACAATACAGGGCCCAATGGGCATTTACAAAATAGTCACGCGAGCGGTCCGGGTCGTGACGAAACTCCTCCAAAGGCAGAAAACCTACCCGCTCATCCATGGTATCGATGATTGCCTGAAAATCAAAACCCTTATCCAGGCCCGCAAACAACCAAGGCCCCCACTGGATCATCGGATAGCGGGGCAAGTGATCGCAGTCCCTCGGAAAATCTTGGGCCTCTTCAAATTCGGGCATATACTCAAACCGCCCATCTAGGCTAAAACGGCGCCCGTGGTAGCCACAAAGTAGCTTTTTAACCTGCGCCCGGTCTTCTACCAAGAGCTTGCCCCGATGGGTACATACATTAGAAAGGCAATGCAGGGTACCTTGCTCATCCCGGCTTAGGAGCATGGCTTCCCCCAAAAAAGCATCCAGAGGCTGTACGGGCATGACTTGACTGTGGAGGGGAATTTGCGTGCTATCGCCCAAATATTGCCAGGTTTTACGGAAAACGAGTTTCCTGAGGGCCTCAAAAACGGCCTCACTTTGGTAAAAGGAGCCCGGAAGGGTCTCTGCTTTTTCAATTTCCGGATGGACAAAAAATTTCATTGCTTAAGGTGCTTATTATTTTGTCTTTAAAATAGGAAAGGCTGGGCAGGATTGGTAAAATTGGGAAGAAAACTTTGGGGCTTCCCCGCGTATCAAGTGGGTTCTTCCTAGGGAATTTCCTGCCAGCGCGGGTCGGGCTCTCGCTACTCGCCGGCCACCCGCATACCAGCGGCGGGCTCAAACAGGCCGCTCCATCCCTAAGCTTAAAAGACATTATGAACTTACCTAGGCCTATCAATTTCTGAAATATGAGATTTTACCTTAGTTTGGCCCCTGGATAAAGACTTGGGAGATGAGCCTATATGTCATATTTTTACTTTTAGCCCTGGGACTGATTACGGGTTTCTACTCGGGTTTATTGGGCACCGGGGGGAACGTCCTACTGATACCTGCTCTTGATGCCTTGTTTTTCAGCTATCATATCCCACCCGATGAAGCGGTTCGGTATATAATCGCGCATTCTTTGTTTATCACGATTTTCTTGGGGGCTTCCGTGAGTTATACGCAGTATCGTATGGGCAATTTTTACCCAAAGGAAGTCTTGCATACGGGGATACCCGGGATGTTAAGCGCCTATGGTTTTACCGAGTGGATCAAGGCCACGAGTTGGTACGATAAATCCTACTTTGATCTGATTTTTTTAAGCCTCTTACTTGCTTTGGCCCTGCGAATTTTACTGGCCAAACCCCGATCTGTTACTTACCCGGAAGATTCCAGGAAACGATCTCCAAACGTTCCGTATTCTTTTTGGGGACTGGGTTTGCTAACGGGGGCAGTAACTTCGCTTTCTGGTATGGGGGGAGGTATTGTGCTGATTCCTTTCTTGACCGATATACAGGGCTATCCGATAAAGCGGGCAAGTTCTACTTCCATAGGAGTGATTATGTTATTGGCGGTGGCAGTGAGTTTGAGTTATATGGCGAGCCCGGTAGCAGAACATTTCGCCCCGCGTTTACCGTATCAAGTTGGCTATATTTCCTGGCTTTTGGTCTTGCCCATTTTAGTGGGTATATTCTTAGCTTCTTCCTATGGGGTGAAAGCGGCGCAAAGCATGGCGCCAGCTCGTTTGCGTCTTATTTTTGGACTGGTGATTACGGCCTTGAGTGCTAGGATGCTCTGGATGATGTTGTCCTAGGAGAGTAGAAGTTTTAGAAAATTGAGTAAAGAATAGCCTTAAATTAATTTGATATGAACCTGAGCATTTGCTTATCTTTTGTGGCTACGGTAAGCATTTTAACAATTACTCCGGGGCCCAGTGTGTTATTGGCTACGGCCAATAGTATGAAATACGGTACCCGGAAAGTATGGGGGACTATTTTGGGAGACTTATCGGCCAATCTGGGTCAAATTATGCTAGCCTCGGCGGGTTTGGCCTCCATTGTTGTATCTTCGGGGGAGCTATTTCAAGTGATAAAGTGGTGTGGGGTGGCCTATTTGGTATATATGGGCTTGAGTAAAATTCTAAAAAAACCAGACCTAAAACTCGGTAGTAGCTCGAGGGGGCAGGGCAGTTTTGCTAAATGCTATTGGGAGGGGTTTTTTATGTCGGCCGCCAATCCCAAAGCTATTGTATTTTTTGCCGCCCTCTTTCCCCTATTTATCCAGCCTGAGGAGGCATTTTGGGAGCAAATCTTCATTTTAGCGCTTACTTTTATTGCCCTAGACGGAATTTCTCTATGGGTTTATGCCCGCTTTGCTGCCCAGCTCAAACGCTATTTGGAAAACCAAGAAAAGGTGTATCTACAAAATAAGATAGTAGGGGGGCTTCTTATCGGGAGTGCGGTT
Source organism: uncultured Microscillaceae bacterium (assembly GCA_963922455.1). Classification (GTDB taxonomy): domain Bacteria; phylum Bacteroidota; class Bacteroidia; order Cytophagales; family Microscillaceae; genus CAWUIO01. The sequence continues at coordinate 3,457 of CAWUIO010000086.1, read as the reverse complement.
ATGCTCTCCTTGGTGAAAAGAGCGGGAAAGTAAGAATTAACAATTCTTACAGGCTTGTATTGCTCAAGCCTTAAATCTAAACTAATATTGCAGAAGAAATTTCTCTAACGTATCTTTTCATTCCTTATGATTGAAGCTATCAAGCGGTTTATCAAATTGCATCCCTTCGGCAAGTACTTTATGGCAGCCCAAACTTTATTAAGACACAGTTTGTCTCGGGAAGGATGGAATAAAAGTATACTCAAAGCAAAACCCATAGATAGCCAAGGCAATCCCATCCCATGGTTTACGTACTCAAGCATTTATTTTTTAAAAGATAGGATACAACCCAGTTTTTCAGTTTTTGAGTATGGCAGTGGAAACTCTACTTTATGGTTTCGAGAGAGGGTAGAGCGTATAGTTTCGGTTGAGCATGATGCATCATGGTATGAGTATATCAAATCGGAACTGCAAAAGTACCCTAACATAGAGTACCTCAAACGAGATTTAGAATCGGGAGCTTACGAAAAAGAAGTATTGGCCTACGAAGATGCTTTTGACGTCATCGTTATTGATGGACGAAACCGTGTAGCTTGTGCCCATAATGCTTTAAAAGCCTTAAAAAAGGATGGGGTCATTATTTGGGACAATTCGGAAAGGGAGGCCTACCTCCCCGGAATGGAGTTTTTGAGTTCCAATAACTTCAAACGTTTGGACTTGTGGGGTTTGGGGCCATTGGATGCTTATTTTTGGTGCACCACTGTTTTTTACAAATCTGATAATTGCCTCAATATTTAGGGGATTTGAGCCGACAATACCGTTCTTTCCAATTAGTTTAGGAGTAATGGAATTTCCTGTTACAATCGGCATAGGTAATTTTTATGTAAGTGCTCACTTACTGTTGGAGACCATGGGGTTTTTTCTAGGTTTCCAGTATTACCAGTACCTCAAAAAAAATAGCCAAGACACGATCCCTCATGAAAACCGGATATGGATCTTGATAGGAGGGATTTTTGGAGCATTTTTCCTTTCACGCCTAGCCGGAGCCCTGGAAAACCCCCAAGCTTGGGCAGAAAGTCCGTATCCTTGGCTCTATTTATTTCAAAGCAAGACCATAACGGGGGGACTGTTTGGGGGGCTGCTCGGGGTAGAGCTGGCCAAAAAAGCGATTGGAGAGCGTAATTCTTCTGGCGACCTCTTTACCTTTCCTATTATACTGGGCATGATGATTGGACGCCTGGGCTGTTTTTGCAATGGCGTATACGAAGCGACCTACGGAATACCCACCACCCTTCCCTGGGGCTTAGATTTAGGGGATGGACTCATACGCCACCCCGTAGCCCTCTACGAAATAGCTTTTCTCGGGATTTTGTGGATCCTCTTGAAAGCTATTCAGAGAACCTGGGATTTAGAATCTGGCTACGTCTTTCAATTTTTTATGATCGCTTATTTTGTTTTTAGGTTTTTATTAGAATATATTAAACCCTCAGTAGTACATGCTTTCCAACTGACAAGCATTCAGGTAGTAAGCCTTATCGTATGGTTGTATTATTTACCAACCTTCATTCAACTATTTACTGCTCCCAAAACCCTCCTTCGCTATGAACAATCGTGAATATACGTATTATGACTTCACCACGAGTTTGTGTATTGAGTGCCATAAGCCCATCCCAGCGAAAATTATCTTTGAAAACGGAAAGGTATTTATGAGTAAGTATTGTCGGGAGCATGGTCCTCAAAAAGTCTTGATCGCTGATGATATTGAGTTTTATAAAAAGATCCGTAATTATAACAAGGAGTCAGAATACCCAAAGCAGCCGCATACCTCAACAGAGTTTGGCTGCCCCTACGACTGTGGGATATGTCCCGACCACGAGCAGCACTCTTGCCTGACCTTAATCGAGGTGACCGATCGCTGTAATTTGACCTGCCCTACGTGTTATGCCAGTTCATCCCCTCATCATGGAAGACACCGAAGCCTGGATGAAATCAGACAAATGCTGGAAGCGATTGTTGCCAGTGAAGGAGAGCCGGATGTGGTGCAACTCAGTGGGGGAGAGCCTACGATACACCCCGATTTTTTTGCCATCCTGGATATGGCCAAGGCCATGCCCATCAAACACTTGATGGTCAATACCAATGGGATCCGGATTGCCAAAGACCGGGACTTTGTACGTAAGCTGAAAACTTACACCCCTGACTTTGAAATTTACTTACAGTGGGACTCCTTGGACCCAGAGATCATTCGGGAGTTACGCGGGGAAGATTTGTCTTGGGTGCGAAAACAAGCCATCGAGCACCTCAATGAATTTAACTTGTCTACTACCTTGGTAGTTACCCTCCAAAAAGGCTTGAATGATCACGAAATCGGTTCTACTATCCAGTATGCTTTAAAACAGCAGTGCGTGCGGGGAGTGACCTTTCAACCCACCTCGGTCAGTGGCCGCCTGGAAAGTTTTGATCCGGCCCGGGACCGCATGACCAATACTGAAGTACGCCGAAAAATCATCGAGCAATCAGATCTCTTTCAGGAAAATGACCTGGTACCCGTACCTTGCAACCCCGATGTGCTGATTATGGCTTATGCTTTAAAGTATAAAAATAAGGTAGAGCCACTCACCCGGCACATTGATCCTAACTTTCTTCTAAACAGCTCACAGAATACAATAGTCTATGAGCAAGATGAAGACTTGCACAAGCACGTAATGAAAGTATTTAGCACGGGTAATTCTATAGACCGGATCAAGTACAGCTTTAATCAAATCCTGTGTTGTTTGCCGGGGGTAAATGCCCCGCATTTGACGTATGATAATCTCTTTCGTATCATCGTTATGAATTTTATGGATGCCTATGATTTTGATGTACGCGCGATTAAAAAATCATGTGTTCATATCGTATCCAAAGATTTGAAGGTGATACCCTTTGAGACCATGAATCTCTTTTACAGAGAAGAGTTTGCCGAGAAGTTGGAACAGCATAGAGAGCAGTATCGCTATGTTTAAGGAAAAGCAGAACGGTACGCGACATGCGAATTTGTTTGTCTGGCTGATTTATAATACTTAAGCTTCATTAACTCGAAAGTATGGAAACCAAAAAATACCCCATTCGAAATATCAACTTGGTCATTTTATTAGTATATATGCTTGTCATTCACGGAGTGGTAGGCGCAGAAAATGACACGAAGCTTAAATTTTTTATGGCGATGTTTTTACCGATATATATTATCGGTTTCCATACCTTACTTCTCTTAACTGCTTTTGTGGTTTTTTCCTTTATCAAGAAGAATGAATGGGCTCGGCAGTGCCTCCTCAGTGCCGGCTTAGTTTTAGTTATTGGTTTTTCGACTTGTTTGGGAGGCCTGTTTTTATATGGAGACTGAGAGATATACGTTTGATGACTAGTGACGAGAAACTAAAAACCCTTATTAGAAACTGTTTAAATTTAATTATATGGGCTGCAAAGGGCCATTTCGGGAACC
>CAWUIO010000085.1:0-28587 GCA_963922455.1 uncultured Microscillaceae bacterium | reverse complement strand
GAACGAGGAAGGGGGCAAACCTAAAAAGGCTTAGGGATGGAGCGGCCTGTTTGAGCCCGCCGCGGGCCGAGGGGTGGCCGGCGAGTAGCGAGAGCCCGACCCGCGCCGGCACATAATTCCACCGCTTAGCCCTATAATCAGGGCGCGGGAAAGCCCCCAATCTTCTCTTGGATTAAGGTTTTTTAGCGTTTTGGAAAATGTCAAGAAGAGTCCGCACGGCTTTTTGTACGGGAGTTTTCCCCTCGATCACCGAATTTTCTAATTGGGGGAGGATTTTTTTGATGGGCGGATGTTCAAAAAAAGCTTCCTCGAGGTAATAGCGAATTTGGTCATGCATCCAGTAGTGGTTTTGTCTTTTGCGGTTTTTTTCAAAGTATCCGTTTTTTTGGGTATGCGCTTGGTGGGCCAGGATTTTTTCCCAGATTTCGGCAATGCCTTGTTCTTCCAGAGAGGAGCAGGTGAGCACTGGGGTGGCCAGGCCACTTTCGGGGAGGGGGAAGAGGTGCAGGGCACTTTCGTATTCTTGACGGGCCATTTGGGCTGCGTGGGCATTTTCTCCATCGGCTTTGTTGATTGCGATGAGGTCGGCCATTTCCATAATGCCTTTTTTTATTCCCTGGAGTTCATCTCCGGCTCCGGCCAACATCAGTAACAAAAAGAAGTCGACCATCTGGTGGACCATGGTTTCCGACTGGCCTACGCCCACGGTTTCTACCATAATGACCTCAAAACCGGCAGCTTCACAGAGGAGTAAGGCTTCCCGGGTTTTTTGGGCCACGCCACCCAAGGAAGAACGGGCCGGAGAAGGGCGGATATAGGCCAGGGGGTTGACAGAGAGTTGCTCCATCCGGGTTTTATCGCCCATGATGCTACCTCGGCTTTTTGGGCTACTGGGGTCTACCGCCAATACCGCCAGTTTACGGGGCAAGGAAGTAATGTATTGACCAAAGGCCTCGATAAAGGTACTTTTACCCACCCCGGGCACGCCGGTGATTCCGATACGGATAGCCCTCCCGGTATGGGGCAAGACCGCTTCCATAATTTCCTGGGCAAGATCTTGGTCTTGGGGCAGCCGGCTTTCTACGAGGGTGATAGCTTGGCTTAGCCGGATACGGTCTGCGGCGAGGATTCCCTCGATGTACGACTGGGCTGATAAGCGTTTTTTTCGGGTTTTTCGCATAAATCCCACGGATTAGTACTCTTTTTGCTTTATAAATATTTTTAGTAAAACAGCTTGCGAATGATTCTTACCAAAGTAAGTTTATGGATTATTTTTTGAACTTAATCCCTTTCTTTGCGTAAATTCTAGCAGCTATAACACCCTTAGCGCTATGTTTCGGCACCTTTTAGATAGTATACTCATCACCATTTTAGTCTTCCTCTTTATGTGGGGGCTTAGTAAGGTGGATATCTTCGATAATTTGGAGATGCTCAACCCCGTAGAGCACGTCTTAAATGACTTTGACCTTACGGATGTAGTGTATTCCAAAATCCGTAAGCCACCCGCGGCAGATACGACAATCACCGTGGTCAATATTGGAGAATTGGGCCGGGAAGGACTTACCGAGATGATCAAGGTATTGAACAAATACGAGCCCAAGGTGATTGCCCTTGATGCCTTTTTCCGCAGCCCTCTGGATAGTACCATGGATCATAACTTTGCCCAGGCATTGAGCCAGGTAGATAATTTGGTTATGGCCAGCCAAGGAAACTTTACGGCAGCCTATGAAGAAAAACTGGCCCAAAATAAGGATAAAAATAGCTTTGTGGTAGGGTTTGATACCCTGGAGCACTCCAATGCCTTATTTACGCAATATGCCGAGGAGGGACACGTAAACCTGATTACGACCAGCCGAGGGAATAATCAGGACTTTGTAACCGTGCGCACCTTTAACCCGGTAATCCCGGTCAATGGGGTAGGAGAGCCTGCTTTTTCGGTTAAAATTGCCGAATTGGTAGATTCGGGGGCGGCTCAGAGGTTTTTAGAAAGAGATATCCTTAGTGAATACATTAACTATAGAGGAAATGTCGATGTGGCTAACTTACAGAAAGTAGCTTTTATGGCATTGGATGTATTTCAAGTATTTGAAGAAGACTTCGATCCCAGTGTAATCCGTAATAAAATCGTGATTTTGGGGTATATGGGTAAGAATATGCGGGAGTTTTCGTATATAGACAAGTTTTATACACCGCTAAATGATAATTATATAGGCAAGGCAACCCTAGATATGTATGGAGTGGTAGTCCATGCAAACATTGTTTCTATGATTTTGAATGAGGAGTATATTGATACTTTTCCAGAATGGGGCGATTATCTAGTGATGTTGTTTATCACGCTTTTGAGTACTATGTTGTTTTCTTACTTTTTTCACAAAGTAGGATATTGGTACGACGCCTTGACTATTTTCTTCCAACTGGCCATTTTTATTCTGATTGTATCGGTTGGTTTATTTGCCTTTGAATGGTACAGGCTCCGAATAGAAATCAATTTGGCTATTGTAGCGGTAATCCTCTCGGGGATATTCGTAGAAATTTATTACGGTTTATTAAAGAAACTATTCTTTACACTTACAAGCAAAAGAAAAAAAGTAAAACAAACGAGCAATGAAACAATTTAAGACCATCCTTTTAACATTCTTACTTAGCATTTGTATACAGTACGGTTTTTCTCAAGGCTATTCCTTTCGGGTAATGGCCAGCAGTGGCACAAGCACAGCCAATGGAAAGCCACTTCGAGTGGGTAGCAGTATTGGTTCTAGTGCGCAGATTAAAGTAAATCCGCAAAGTTATCTAAGCTTAGTCCACTCCTCGGGAGGCACTGTGGAGATTGGAAAAGCTGGGTCCTATTCGGCTTCCAGCATAGAGCAAGAGGTTGTGAAGCGATCAAAGCAAAGTACCGGAGGACGATTGGCCAATTATGTAATTGGGGAGCTGACTAAATCGGGTGAAGAAGAAATTAATAAAAATCCCTACAAATATTCAAAAGTAACGGGTTCTGTAGAACGGGCCTTGGTGACGGAGTGGGCGGTTATGTTGCCTACAATTAATGCCCCTTGGTTTTCTTTTTCCAAGGAGTATACCGTGAATTGGCATCCGCTAATTGGAGCAAGTACCTACCGAGTAGAAGTCTTGGACGTATATGAAGAGACTATTTTGGATATCAGTACCAAAGATACCTTTTTGCTGCTAGACCTTCAAAAGCCAGAAGTTATGGAAAGTGAAGTGATCCTTATCCGGGTATCTACCGAGGACAAAAATATTGCCCCGGTACAATTTGGTATTACGGCTATGGAAGATGCTCAGCGAGAAAGTTTTGAAGCCCGCTTAAAAGAATTTATGGGTACTGTAGACAAGGAAGCGCCAACTACTTTAGATATCTTAAATGAAGCTTTCTTTTACGAAGAAAATATGTATCTGTGGGATGCTTTGCGGGCGTATGAAGCACTCATTGAGAAAGAGCCTGATTACGAACCTTTTAAGGTTGCTTACAAGCAGTTTTTGGTTCGATACAAAATTGGCGAATACAGTAAAATTGAAAACTCGGAGCAATAAGCCCCTAGTGTAAACGTACATAAATAATGAAGCTGCTCCATCCTGGGCAGCTTTTTTTTGTTAATGTAGGGGAGCTCATAAACTAGTGGGTCATCAAAATCCTAAATCTTTTCTATTTTTAGCATCTTTTAAAGCCAAAGTCTACCTCTGGTCGGATGCATATGAAATCAAGATATTGTAGAAATTATTTACTAAGGGGAGGGGGCTGGTTGATCCTGCTCATAAGCCTGTTTTATACTCCTGTACAAGCCCAAAAGAAAAAAGAACAAGCCGTAGAGACCGGGGAAGACAGCCTCAATACCTTACAAGAGCGGGATAGTCTGTTCTTAGGAGACTGGTTTTTGGCTCTTGAAAAAAGAGGGAGGGTCAAAAGGATACGTTTTTTTAAAGGGCAAGAGTTATGGTTTCGCTTAAAGGGTGATTCTTTTAAGTACCGAGGGATGATTGAGGGTGTGGGGGATGGGTATGTCCAAGTAAAAGGTGTGAAGATAGATATTTCCCAAATAGAGTACATCTTTGTCCGTAGGAAACGCAGGGCCATTCGTTTGCTAAGTAATTTTAGTATACTAGCGGGGGGAGGCTACTTTTTAATCGACCTCGTAAATAATTCATTTACTACTACGCGAGAAACCTTAACGGTGAGTGGTGGTATATTAGCCGGAGGGCTATTATTGAAGCTTTTTCTCATTCGTAAGAAATACAAAATGGGCAAATTTACCTACCTCAAAACCATCCACCGCATATGATTTTGCCTCGTTTACAAAGAGATTTACCTTGTTTATACGAGATTTTGGTACAAATGTTGCGTAATCTTAAAATGAACGCACTAATTTGAATTTTACATCGTTTTAACATTAGGTAAGAAAAAAGGCCGTAATTAGAGTTTTTTTCCCAGTATGGGAGATTATGCACAAGCTATTATTTTCTCACACACAATCCACCCTCACTTAAAGCACTTATTGTCAGATATTTACAGTTTGTAATTTTCCAGGTTACACACCCTGGGATGTTTGGTCTGTTTTTGGAGCTTAGGTTTACCAGTAAGGAAACCAAGTGAAAGAGACGATACCTTACGCAATAACAAGAGACCTTCAAATACTGATTTTAAAGACTATGGTAGCGTTCAAAAAAAGCCCTAAAATTTTAATTACGCTTGCATCATTAATTCTAATTCCTTTACTAGCCCAATCTCAAACAGCCCGAGAATTATTATTGGCGGGTAACCGGAAGTTTAGTCAACAGAAGTACCTAGCAGCCATGGCTGACTACAAGCAAGCACTAGCCTTAAACCCAAAAATGGCCAAGGCATATCACAATTTAGGAAATGTGAATTACATTTTACAAAATTACGATCATGCGCTCATTAACTTTACGAAGGCCATAGAATTAAGCCCCAATGACCCAGAGCCACTAAGTAGCCGGGGAGCCCTCTTTTTCGCATTACGTAAATACGAGGAAGCCATGGAAGATTTAAATTTAGCGGTTAGGATTGACCCAGGTTTTGCGGCCGCATACACGATGCGGGGCTCTTTAAATCATCGTCTAAGCAAAGGGGATGAAGCATGTGCCGATTGGCATCAGGCCGCTGAAATGGGAAGCCAGGAAGCCGCCGACCTTTTATCAAAATATTGTGATGCTGATTTTAAGCCCCGAAAATTTATGACTTCTCGGGGAGAGGAGTCAGGCCAGATACACAAATTAGAAATAACCGAAGCCCGCAAGCTCCGAATGAAAGGAGAGAGCCAAATGGAAATACGCGATTATGAAGGGGCCGTGTTGAGCTTTGACAAATCCATTGCTTTGGATAATACAGACGGCAAAGCATACCTAGGTAGAGGTGCGGCTCGATTTGCCATTGGCGACCACGACGGAGCTTGTCAGGACTATCACAAGGCCATCGATTTGGGGGTGAGTGATGCCCACGAACTTGTTGAACACGGCTGCCATTAAATACTTTTCTTTTTTTACTCCCACGCCAAGGAGTTTCCGATTGACACAGACTATTTAATAATAATTTGGGGCCCTGTTAAGGGTTCCAAATTTTTTTTGTCATAATAATTTACAGGTTTGCATACTAATCCTAGGTATTTTGTTTAAATTTAAGACTAAATAATGCAGCAAAGGTTAATCAAAGCTTAGATTTACCGAAAAAATGATAAACTTTTTACATCAATGGATAAATACAAACTTATAAATCAGCTCATCAAATTGGTAGATGCTTATGATAAACACGATGAGGGGCAAAACCTAGAGCATTTTTCCGTATGGCTTATCAGTATGATCATTCAGTCTCCTGAACAACTATCCACTCACCTTCACGAATACGATTTCCCTATCTCTGCGAATTCGGATCATTCCAGTATAAACTATGACCAACAGATCAGTAGGATGCTCAGCAACTTGGCCAAGTTTTTAAAACTCTACACTAAAAAAGCATTAGACGTCAAATTTCTTCCAGCCACAGATGATTTTGGCTTTCTGGCTACCCTATCCCATAGACCTAATTTGTCTAAAGCCGAATTGATCCGTATGAATTACATGGAAACCCCATCGGGCACCGAAGTAATCAAACGCTTGCTTCGCAAGGAACTCATCGAGGAGTATAATGACACCCAAGATAAGCGTACCAAAAGACTAAAAATCACCGAAAAAGGACGGGAAGTCATACACTCTACCTTCCCCGAAATGTTTAAAGTTGCGCAAATTGTATGTGCAAGCCTGAGTGATATAGAAAAAACCCAACTCCTACTCCTTTTGAAAAAAATGGATGAGCACCATCGGGAAAATTTCCGTAACATTAAGGAAAGTTCACTCAACCATTTAATTGCGAGTTATCAGGATGCCTAAGTCTTTTTATTTTTTCCAAAAAACAACTATTCTGATCGCTTCTACTACTGTTATATTTACTAGATCACTTTCGTAAATGTCAATACTGTCTTATATTTGTTAGTCGGTAAAAATTCCGGATTTGCAACATGAGACGATATCTTACCCTATATAGTATACTTAGTCTACTCATTGGATTGTGTTTTTTTTCGCATCCAGTAAGCGCCCAGGCCCCTCCAACCCTTTCTAGTGGCGAAATTTTACTAAAGCTCGAAAAGCTACAAGTTTTAGGATCTGTTTTATACGTGGCCGCTCACCCAGATGATGAAAACACGGCCATGCTTACCTACCTATCCAATGACCGATTGGTACGTACGGCTTACTTATCACTCACTCGGGGAGATGGGGGGCAAAATCTGATTGGCCCCGAGCAGAGAGAGTTAATGGGCTTAATCCGTACCCAGGAGTTATTGCAAGCCCGAAGAATTGATGGGGGAGAGCAATTTTTTTCCCGAGCCAACGATTTTGGCTATTCCAAACACGCTCGTGAGACTTTCCAAATATGGGACCGCGATTTGGTGCTTTCTGATGTGGTTCAGATTATCCGTAAATACCGTCCAGATGTGATCATTACCCGGTTTCCCCCAACGCGTAATGCCGGACACGGCCACCACGAAGCCTCAGCTTTGCTTGCCATTGAAGCCTTTTCGGCCGCAGCCGACCCGACTAAATTTCCTGAACAATTAGATAGCTATCCTGTCTGGCAAGCTAAAAGGCTGTTGTGGAACTGTTATTCTCGACGAAGGGGTGTATTTAGCAATCTTCCACCTGATTCGGCTCAAACGTATCCAGTGGAAATAGGTACGTACAATACCCTTCTTGGGAAGTCTCATATGGTAATTGCCGCTATGAGCCGAAGTATGCACCGAAGCCAGGGTTTTGGCGCTACCCGGTCTCGTACAGAACGGACCGATTATGTGATGCATATGGCTGGAGAGAAAGCTGAAGATGATTTATTAGACAATATCAACCTGACCTGGAGTAGATTGCCCGAATCCTCGAACATCTCTAATCCCCTAAAGGAGGCACTAGAAAAGTATAGCTCCCGTGCCCCTCAAAAAATCTTACCAGAATTACTCAAAGCCTATGCCGCTATGCAAGCCCATCCTAAAAAAGATGCCGATAGCCGCTACTGGATAACTTACAAACAAAATGAATTAAAATCTCTCATTAAAGCCTGTTCGGCTTTCTGGCTGGATGCCGATGCCGCAACTTCCGTGATTAGCCCAGGGGACTCCTTAGGCATTACCTTAGAATTGATGAGCCGTTTGAGCGATGACATAGAAGTAAAGTCTTTAAAGATTGTGGATGTCTACGGTGAAGAAGTGTATACCCATTCGGGAATGCCCATGAATTTGGAAAAGGGTAAAATGTTTAACCCTAAAATAGGCATTAAAGTGCCTTCTACTATTTCTAATTCCCAGCCTTATTGGTTAATAGACCGACCAGGTAAAGGTCTCTTCCAGATTAATAATCCAGAATTAGTGGGATACCCCGAAAATGAAGCTCCCCTTATGGTACAAGCGGAGGTCCAGATGTTTGGGCAAAGCCTCACATTTAAACAGAAAGTACAATATAAATGGACACAACCCGATAAAGGGGAATTATATCGTGACTTGACCATTGTACCTCCTGTACTTATTAGCCAAAACCTCAACTCAGTTCTTTTTGCCGGAAATGATGCCAAAACCGTAAACCTAAAAGTCCAGGCTGGGAAAGCCCAGGTTTCGGGTACTTTCAAGTTAGAGCTCCCCGAGGGATGGAAAGCTGAGCCTGCCGAGTACCGCTTTCAATTAAGCGAAAAGGATGAAACCCAAAATGTAAAAGTAAAGCTTACCCCCCCCAGCTTTGTTTCGGATGCTTACCTAAAAGTATTGGTTAAGTTAGATCAAGAAACAGCTTTTCATCCTACTAATGGAATAAAAGTAATCGAGTACCCCCACATTCCTACCCAGACCGTTTTTCCTCCTACCGAAATTCGTTTGGTAAAGCTAGATTTAAAAACTGCCGGTAAAAATATTGGATACATCCCCGGGGCAGGAGATGCTATTCCCGAAAGCCTCATGCAATTTGATTATCAAGTAACAGAGTTGAACCAAACTTCTCTCGAGCAAGATCTAAGCGATTTTGACGCTATCGTAGTAGGCATAAGAGCTTACAATACCCAAAGCTGGCTTAAATTCGCTCAGAAAAATCTACTTGAATATGTAAAGAATGGAGGGAACTTGGTAGTACAGTACCAAACCAACCGACGCTTGGTATTGGATGAAATTGGGCCCTATCCCATGAAATTATCCCGTGACCGGGTGACCGTGGAAGAAGCCCCTATGAAATTCTTAAAACCCAAGCATCCTGTTTTAAACCAACCCAATAAAATTACGCAAAAAGATTTTGATGGCTGGGTTCAAGAAAGAGGCCTATATTTTGCCAATAAATGGGATGATCGCTACCAAACTATCCTATCTTCGCAAGACCCAGGTGAAAAAGAGTTAAGCGGGGGCCTGCTGTATACGAAATATGGCCAAGGTACGTTTATTTACACAGGTCTGTCCTTTTTCCGGGAACTACCGGCAGGAGTGAGTGGTGCTTATCGCCTTTTTATTAATTTGATCTCACAATAATCACCGTAAGCCCCTTCAAGGCTGAATACGAATTAAATCACCTCACACACAACCAGCTCTGAAAATTATTTTTTACTAATTTTCACTTTCTCCCCAACAATGGGAGATTAATTTGCCTGTTTATGAATCCATGGAGAAGCTTAGTATGGAGATCTCTGCTTTCCCCCACGCTGACTCAGATCTTTGTGGCAACTTGTTTAGTTTGCTTAGGGAACTTATCAGCCTTAGCCCAAATCCATTATGGGGGAAGCCCAATGAGTTTAGGTAGCCACTTTAAAAGCCAATTAATCGAGTCAGCCCGCTTACCTAGCTATCAAGTTCCAACCGAAGATTTTGATCAACTCAAAATCGAATCTCCCGAAAATATGTTTGCCAAAGCTGTCAGTGTTAAACTTAACCCGGAAATTGCCGGAGTTTGGGAAACACTTTCTAATGGAGACCGACTCTGGCGCTTAAAAATTGAAGCTCCGGGCGCTTCTTCTCTCCGAGCAATTTTTGATGATTTTTATATACCCAAGGGAGCCAAACTGTATTTATTTACCGAAGGTGGAGAATCCATTTTGGGGGCATTTACCTACCAAAATAATAAAACGAGTGCCCGCTTCGGCACAGATATTTTGCCCGGAGATATCATGTATTTAGAATACTACAGCCCCAAGAAAGTAAAAGAAGAGCCCCATTTGAATTTATGGCGGGTTGATTATGGATTCAGGCCCATAGGCGGGGCCCAAACCAAGGAGGGAAATAGTTTAAAAGACTTTGGAGAATCTAATTCCTGTAATATCAATGTAGCCTGTCCCGAAGGCGATGAGTGGCAAGAGCAAAGAAGGGGCATTGTCAATATTGTGCTTACTCAGGCCAATGGCTCAGCCGTTTGTACCGGATCTCTCCTCAATAATACAGCTTGGGATAAAAAACCCTACCTGCTAACCGGACTGCACTGCGAACGAGACCTTGGCCAGTCGTATATTGATACGTGGGTTTTTGTTTTCAATTATGAATCGCAAACCTGCAATAACCCCGTAGGGGAGCCGGCCCGGGACCAATCCATTTCAGGGGCTCAGATCATAGCCAAAAATTTAAACTCCGATTTACTTCTCCTAGAGCTTTCAGAATCTATACCTGATGCGTATCAAGCCTATTATAATGCTTGGGATAACAGAGGGAACGTTCCCGCCCAAACGGTTTGTATACACCACCCCTCGGGAGATATAAAGAAAATTGCTATTGACCAAGACTCAACCGAGATTACCTCAGTGAGCATTCAAGGCCGTACACTACCTGCTGACCACGCCTGGGAAGTAGTCTGGGAACAGGGCACAACCGAAAGAGGCTCCTCGGGAGCCCCTCTTTTTAATAGGGAGAATAAAGCTGTGATCGGACAGCTTTTTGGAGGCGGTGCCTCGTGCAACAACCCTGGAGGTTCAGATTATTATGGACGGTTCTCCAAATCCTGGTCTTCAGGGTCCAACCCGGAGGCACGCTTATCCGACTGGCTCGATCCTATTAATGCCGGAGCTAATTTTTTAAATGGTTGGAATGGAATCCGGCCCGAAAATGAGGTCATTCTTTACAGTATCGAGCCCCAAACCTGCCTGTATATCAATGAAACTCCTACTGCATTTACTGTGTATAATGCCGGAACAAATACTATTCAAGAATTCAGCTTGTCATATGAACTGGTTTTAGATTCTGTTGTCCTTGATTCGGGACGTATCACGGTAAACAATGTGGCTCCTGATAGCCTGTACCGAGCTATAGTCTTATTGGATTACTCATTAACCGATACTACCTACGAAGTAAGGGCAGAGGTGTCAATAACTGGGACTTCAGATGGCCTCAGCACCAATAATCAAAGCAACTTGTTGATTCAAACCGGCTTTCAGCCTTTTGTAGACTCCTTTCCTTATGCTGACAACTTTGATGTCGACAGTGGGAATTGGCTAAGTGGAGGAACTAGCTCTAGTTGGGAGCGTAGCACCCTCCAAGGTGATATGTTGAATGACGACCTAAGCCAAAGCATACAATGGGTTACGAATGCCGATGGAGAGTATGCCAATAATGAAAACTCTTTTCTACTTAGCCCTATTTTTGATTTGAGTCAATTATCGGAGGCCCGCCTGGAAGCTACTTTGATCCGAGATATTGAGAAAGATTTTGACGGTTTACAGGTACAGGTAAGCACAAATTGTGGCCAAAACTGGCTTACCCTCGGCGATCAAACTACGGGGCAAAATTGGTATAATAGCGATACCACGCTTTTACCTTTTGAAGACTTTGTCAACGTAGCCTGGTCTGGGCCTTTAGCCGAAGAATCGCCTCAAATAGTGATTTCTCACCCCCTTGATGCTTGGCTTGGTGAGCCCAATGTTCAATTTCGCTTCCTATTTCGTTCAGACAATTCTATTACCCGGGAAGGGGTAGCTATAGATAATTTTCGTATAGAAGGCGACCAAATTGAGCCCGGCGATACTTTAAGGCCGAGTATCTTTTTATACCCCAACCCTATAGGAGAAGACGGGAAGCTACGGGCTCGTTTGAGTGGTGGCCTTTTGGCTGAAGATATATCCGAAGTCCTGATATTTGATGCCCAAGGAAACCGCTTGCGTGACTCGATTAGAGTCCAAAGAATTAGCCAAGACCAGGCCAACTTTTCACCAAGTAATGTAAATTTACTTCAAGATCAAGGGCTGTCCGGTACAACTTTTTTAGAATTGTACACGGAGATTTTTAATCCGGGATTTTACCTGATTAAAATTAACACCCGCAAAGGAGGCTTTTTGTTCAAAATAATTCGGCAATAAGCCCTATCTTCGAATTTTGAGAAATTCTAATTCTTTTATGAAGATTAAACTCGGTACCCGTGGGAGCCGATTGGCTCTTTGGCAAACCCAACACATACAATCCCAATTACAAGGGGGAGGGCTTGAAGCAGAAATCATCATCATCGAGACCAAAGGGGACAAAATCTTAGACCGGTCCCTGTCTAAGATTGGTAGCAAAGGGCTTTTTACGGCCGAATTGGAGGATCAATTGCGCAGCCAAGACATTGACGTGGCTGTTCATAGCGCCAAAGATATGCAAGCCCAACTGGATGAAGATCTAGAAATTATTGCCTACGGAGAAAGAGAAAACCCGCAAGATGTACTGATAAGCCATCAAGACATCGGAGCTCTGGCCCAATTGCCTCAAGGAAGCATCATTGGTACCTCCTCAACCCGTCGTCAAGCTTGGCTAAGGCATTATTTCCCGCACGTACACGTAAAAGATATCCGGGGAAATTTACAAACCCGCCTCCGAAAGTTAGAAGAAGAAGGCTATAAGGCTATTGTATTGGCCTATGCGGGGGTAAAACGCATGGGCTATGAGGCCTTAATTCGGGAAAAGTTGGACTTAGACCACTTTGTACCCCCAGTAGGGCAGGGAAGCATTGCCTTACAAACTCATCGCGGCTTAGCCCCAGAAAAAAAGAACATACTGCGCAAATTATGCAATCACCCGACAACCGAAGCTTGTATCCTAGCCGAAAGGTCTCTGCTAAAAACCCTGAAAGGGGGATGTAGTGTGCCTATTTTTGGCTTGGCCCAGAAGCTTGAAGGGAGCTTGCAATTACATGCCGGTATCATTAGCCTTGATGGAAAAAAACGTATCCAATCCCAAAAAATAGCTCCCTTGCATGATTCCGAAAACTTAGGAAAAGCCTGTGCGCTTGAACTTTTAGAACAGGGGGGAAGCAAACTTTTACAAGAAATTAGAGCCGAACTTTCTTAGGTCTAGATACTTATTTGGGGCTTGCCCGCGCCGGCAGCTTTTTGAATAGAGTACCTGCCTTCCTTTGCGCGGGCAAGCCCCTGCTAAATGTCTACCAGCAAAATACGACAATAAATCCTATGACGACAGGCTCTAATTTGCGTAGCCTAAGCCCTCCAAAAAAGCTTGGAGTGCTTACAATATTGATTATTGAGACGCCAGAATGATCTCATTAATTTTTACCTGGAACAATTTCTATTTATGAAAATCTACGATTACACACAACCTTTGCTTTCCATTCACGTGCCCAAATGCGGGGGAACTAGTTTGATAAACGTTTTAAAACAGTGGTACGGAAGGCGACTTTATTTACATTATTTTGATGAAAGAAGAGGAAAAATGCCCAAGAAACACGCCTTAAAATCCTGGTTTACCGGTGATTATAAACAAGGGGTATGCATTCATGGCCATTTTAACCGAGAACGCTCCTTTGGAGTAGTGGATTATTATCCTGAAATTAATCAGGCCATTACGTTTCTACGAGATCCCATAGAAATTGCTTTGTCGGTGTTCCACTACAACCTAAGGCTTGAAAAAGAAGGGCATAACTACCGAGATGGCAAGGTATTGCGGGTAGATCACGATATAGATGAATTCTTAGAAGGGGCCCATTCGTATATTCCTTTGTTTTTTCCGGAGGATATGCGGTCCGAAAACGTTGACGACTACTTTGATAACTATTTTGTCCACGTAGGCGTTATTGAGTATTACCAGGAAAGTATGGATATCTTGGCCGAAAAGTTGGGTAAGCCCAAAATACATGTGCCACACGATAACGCTTCACAAAGAACCCAGAAACCTTCTCCCTCATCCGTCTTAAAATTTAAAGAAAGACACCCTTTTGAGTATAAACTCTACGAAAAAGCTCTAGAAATCAACAATGTCTAGATTTATTAATTCTTAGCAGAAATTGGGAAGGCTATGAAATACGAATACCAAAAAACCTGTCCCAATGGACATCCATACCTTATCGAGGTTAATCGTAGAGAGGCGGCTTTCCTTTTAAACTTGGAGGAAATTCGTCTTATGCCTTGCCCTATTTGTGGGAATACCGACTTTTCGTCTTTGACCTTTCCTCACTACACCATGGACCGCCAATTGCTGGAGGAGTGGGCCCATACCGAAGAGTACTATTTTATGGAGCAAGACGAAGATATTTGGCTGGCCCAAGAAAGTAATTTGGAGATCCTATTAGAAGTCCTAGATCTTCCGTCTACGCTTGCCATCAAGAAAAAAGTCTTGCTAGGCACTTTGTGTGTACTCATATTTGACCACCTGGAAGGCTCACGTAAAAATACCGATTTGATTAAGCGAGTAAGCCGGGAATTAGAAAAGCGTAAACCTGATCTCCTGGAGGCCCAAGACTGGATCATGCCCTATATTAAACAGCGCGTGTTTCCCGTATTAGGTATGGCATGTTAAATGTCATTTCACTTTACAGCCATAAGAGTAAACGCCCACTGCCTTCCCTCCAGCCCCCCCACAGGCCTCCCGCGGCTCAGCCGGCCCCCCGCCTGGCCCTTTCGGTCTTCGCTCGCTCCTAGCTTTCCTTCTGAGATACACTTGTCTGGATAGAGAAAAATTGAGCCACTTCTTTGTAGAGACAACACTCTTTAACTAAGTTTATAGTATTCAACCCCGGGGGGCCAATTTCCACCCTACTCAACACATGAAACAGATTAAATGCCTTAGATTTCTGGTCTATAAAGCTATCGGACTTTTCCTGGGCGTCTTGCTACTTATCAGCCCTACCTGGGCTCAGGATACACCCTATGTGGAGAAAATAGAGTATCCCAAGGTTCCCAGATCGGTATCTAAATCTCCCAGCAAATTGGCGAAGTACCTAACCCAGCAAGATACTTCAGACTATCAAAAGGTTCATAGTATGTATACCTGGATAATAAATTCCATTACGTACGATCTAAAATCCTCTCGAGAAGCAAACCCAAAATACTACACGGTAAGTCAAACCTTAAAGCGGAAAAAAGGGATTTGTTATCAATATTCAGAGCTTTTTGTAGCTCTTTGTCAAAAAGTTGGAATTAGCGCCAAAGAAATAATAGGGTATTCCAAAGGAGCGGAATATCATGAGGACAATCAATTTTATGAATCAGATCACAGTTGGAATGCAGTCAAACTAGACTCTACCTGGCATTTGCTTGATGCCACTTGGGGCAGTGGATACCAAGTAGCCAAAAAGCAATGGTTTCGGGAGCTATTATACAAATGGTTTAAAAAGCCATATTTACAGAGACGGTATACCTTTGTAAACCAACCTAATTACAACTACTTTTTAAGTCCTCCCGAAAAATTTATAATCAAGCATTTGCCAGCCGACCCACACTGGCAATTGCTCGAGTTTCCCATCGCTGTGAGCACTTTTGAGTCAGAAGATTGGGTCCTATACATCCCCCAGAAAGATAGCGTTTATAAAAGACAGGTAGACGATGAGATCTATCGTCAGCATTTAGATGCCTACGAGTTTCTTTACCCACTTGATTATCAAAAACGCACTGCCGAGCATAGCCTGGAATATAACCCCAAGAATCACCAACTAATGGGCTATTCTTGGTACAATCGAGCTTTGGTATACGCAAAAGAGCAAGGAAACATCTCCCAAAGCCTGGCCGCCCAAGAAAAAGCCCTCAAAGGAGTAGAGCGCGCTACCCACCACCTTAAAAAACATCGGCAATCGGCTATTACCGAAGCCCGTCGGGCAAGAAACACTTCCTTACAAAGGATTAGAAAAGAACTCAAACAGCCTTTATCCCAGTGTACGATGCACGCAAAACAAGAACTCAGGGAGGCAGAATATTGCCTGGAAAGTTTTGAGAAGACTCAAAAAAGTCATGAGAGCCAGATGGCGAGCCTGCAAGGGAAAATTAATAGTGTTCCTCGACGATTCAGAAATCCACCCTCGGCCCGAGTAGAAAAGAGAGAACAAGTGAGACAAAATGATTCCATCATTGGGCAAAATATGCTGCTCATCAATGCCTGCCTTGACTCGGTAAAACATAGCCGAGAAAAAATAATAAAATTTTTAAGCGCACGAAAGAAGTTACAAGGCCAAATGCTTAGCCTATATCAAGAACTGCCGGGATTATGCCTGAGCAATGTTCAAGCCATTCAAAAAAACTACTCCTTTTTTTTAATTACCCAAACTATGCAACTTGTGGGATTCCATAATATTAGCGTGGACGGCCTGAGAAACCAGCGAAAAGGCCGAGAATGGGCCATTAGACAGGAAAAAGCCAAGATAAACCAGTATCAAGCCTCCATGTATGCTTGGGTTAGCCAAATAAAGCAATTGGTGCTAAAAAACTGCGAGTTGTCTCAAAACCAATATTGCGAAAAAGAAGATATTTTCTGGGCCAACCGAAGTATGAAAAAGGTATATCGTGTCAAATTAGGTTTAGAAAAGGCATACCATAGGTATGCTAACTACGATCGTGAGTTCAGTCAAAAAATCAAGCCCATCACCCAAGAATTACTGGAAATAACCAAAGGAAACGCCAAATTTATCGAGCTCTACCGTCAAAAAAGAGAAAACCAAATATCTAGGCGACTTTATAAAAGTAAATCTGAAATGGCCAAAATGATCGCGAATTGCGAGAGCCTTAGCCGATTACTCAAGCAACAAATTGCCGAATTGAAATCATATTTGAGAAAAGAAGAAAAACTTTCGTCTCAGCAATAAACTCCTTAAAACCCAAAAAACGCTTCCCTTACAAAAGAGAAGCGCTTCCCTAGGGAGCAAAGTAAGCCTACAAAGCCAAAGTCGGCTCAGGAGCTTCAATATCCATAAAATCGGGCTGCTCGTGTAGGATATCTTGCCACATAGGCTGGAAGCTAAAATACCCAGCTAGCGGAAACCCTAACTCTTGATCCCGGGTCTTTAAGGCAACTTCTGGACTAATCTGTACCAAGGGATTCCCCGTTGCCTCAGCAATCAATTGCGACTGGCAAGTACGCTCCATCGTTACAAACCAAAAAATACACTCTTCAATGCTATGCCCAACGGTGAGGAGGCCGTGGTTTTGAAGAATTACGGCTTTTTTGTCGCCTAAAGCTTCCCCAATGCGCTCTCCCTCGCTTTGATCGCCTACTACTCCGGTGTAGTCATTAAACAAACCGTGATCACCATAAAAAATACATGAATCTTGGGTAAGAGGATCTAAAAAGCGTCCCCTCGCCGACCAAGTCTTTCCGTATAAAGAGTGAGAATGAGCGGCGGCAATCACATCGGGACGGGCCTTGTGGATAGCCGAGTGGATGGCAAAGGCCGCTTTGTTTAAAAACTTGTGCTTACCCGCTACAATCTCGCCTTCTTCATTTACCAAAATCAAGTCGGACATTTTCATACGACGGAAGGAAACGCCAAAGGGGTTTACCCAAAAGCAATCGGTATGTTGGGGGTCGCGGCAGGTAATGTGCCCGGCTACCCCTTCCGAAAAACCAAATTTACCAAAAATGCGGTACGCTCCGGCCAATACCGTTTTGAGATAGTGCCTTTTTTGTTCAACACTATCAAAGCTCGGGTAGGATACCATCTTCTCGATACCTGGAGGATTGGAAACAGCCATTTTGAAACAGTTTTAGGATGATGAAAATAAGTTGAAAGAAAATATATTGTCAAGTATGTAAGACCTATTCCTTCGCGGCCTCCGAATTTTGGAGGTTTTCGCTCACTTGAAAGTACTCTTCCCGCCCCTTTTCTGTCAGATAAGGCAGGATCATATGCCAACTCAGGCTGACCATATCAGCCGGTTTTCCGGATAAAGGGGCAGTGCTCAGTATTTTTTCCTGGGTAGCCCAAAATACCCCCAACATCCACACGGTATGAATAAGATAATTGTAATTGATCCCTTGCTCTTCGGGTAAAAAGTGCCCCGTACCGATAAAATAGTCTATCAATTGCCTCCCCCGCTTTATACGATCTATGCTTGAGGCCTCGTATAATTTGCCCACTTCTGGGTAATTTCGCGTGATATACACCATATCGTGAAAAAAGAAGCGGTACTTCTCCTGAAATTGCTGAAAGTGCGTGAGAATTTCCCTAAAATCACCCAAGCTCAGGTAGCCATCCGTCCGGATAAAATCCTGGGAGTCCTCGTGCATCCTCTCGTAAATGGTCTGCACCAAGATGGCCTTGGTTTTATAATGATACGTTAAATTACCCGAACTGATTTCTAGGGCCGCCGCAATCTGATTGGGCGATACATTGGCAATGCCCCGGGCATTGAACAGTTCAACGGCTTTTAGAAATATTTTCTCTTTTAATTTCATTTTAACAAGCTCCTCACACAAGTATACGGATTATTTTTAAGTTTTAGTATTGAAGTGCTAAATTTTCCCTCCCTAATTTTCGGGCAAGACTGTTTTCCCGCAAGGAATGAGCAAATTTGCCAACCTCCCTAGGCCATTTGCGTAAAAAAAAAACAAAAAGGTATACAAATCATCCCTTGAAACCTATGAAATATTTATTGATCATTTCCCTGTATATCGCCTGTACGGGTAAGCTACTCGCCCAAGACAGCTATTCCTGTATGACCGACTTTTTATCCAGGATAAAAGAAAACCAGGCGGGTAATGTGCAACAAGGGGTAAGTTATACTGCTCATAAGTGGCTCAACGGGCAAACAATCCGGGTGAAGTTTATGGGGGGGAGTGAGTACGTACGGGGCAAAGTAAAAACCTACGCCCAAGAATGGGAAAAATACGCCAATATCCGCTTTGATTTTGTGCCTTCGGGGGAGGCCGATATCCGAATATCTTTTAATAAAACTGGTTCCTGGTCGCACATTGGTAAAAATTCAACCCTCATACCCCAGGACCAGGCTACCATGAATTATGGCTGGTTTGATGAAAACACCCCCGAAAAAGAGTTTCAACGCGTGACGCTTCACGAGTTTGGCCACGCTTTGGGCCTATTACACGAGCATCAACACGCCGACCGGCCTTTTGAGTGGAACATCCCCGTGGTGATGAATTATTTTATGAACCTCAAAGGATGGAGCAAAGAAAAAGTCTACGACAATTACATCATGAAGTATGGGAGAGGGAGTGAATACTCCAACAACCACTACGATAAGTACTCCATTATGCATTACTCTATTCCGCCAGAGCACACGATTGGCAATTATGAAGTACGCACCAACTTTGCCTTATCCCAAGGGGATAAAGACCTCATTGGCGAAATGTACCCTCGCTCTCAAGTAAGTAGCTCCAGCGCAGCCTTCGACTTCGACGAGATCGAAGTAGACCATAATGTGGTACAAAATAATGAAAATGGCATGCTCATCAAGATAGACTTTCATACCAACAACGTTAAAGGACAGGAGCACCGCATGTCGGCCTATTTTTATGACTCCGATGGCAAAGTGCTTCAAGATAAGAATAACAGCTTTACCACCAGCAAGGGCCAAGTGGCCACAGGCAAGAATTTTACGCCGGGGTATGATGCCTCCAAGTATACCGACTTTGAGATTTTTATGCCCTATTCTGAATTACATCGGGACTGTGGGGAGTTTCGCTTGAAATTTTTGCTCACCATTTGGAACGATCACGAAGAAATTGCCGAGAGTGGTTACGAATATTTTACCTACTGGAAATGTGCCACCATCCCGCAGTTAGACGTAGATGTAAAGCATAATGTGATGGTAGACGGAGTAAAAGGCATGAAAATCTACCCCATGTTTCATATAAAACACGCCCAAGGCAAGGATCTAAAAGTTGCCGCTTATTTTTACAATCAAAACGAAGAAACCCTCAAAGACCAAAACGGGGAGTTTACCACGCCCAGTGGCACCGTATCTACGAGTAGACTGATCCGGCCCTGCTGCGAAAGCACCAATTACAGCCTGGGCGATTACTATCATTTCAACCTCTTTTTGCCTTATTCTGAACTTCATCTGGGCTCCGGCTTCCACGACTTAAAGTTTTTTATCAGCATCTGGCAAGACGAAGATGAAATCGTAGAAAGTGATTGGGTAGGCTTTACCTATCAAAGGTAAGGCCCTCACCTCTTCTTAAAGTGCCCACTCGTCCCCCCGCCAGGCCCCCCCACAGGCCTGCCGCGGCTCAGACGGCCCGCCCACGAGGCCCTTTCGGTCTTCACCCGCTCCTAGGGGCTTCCCAATTTTTAAACCCCGCTTTCTTTAATCGTAAGAGGTTCTTGCCCGACTGGCAAAGAACCAGCACGTCTTTCATTTTTATTTTCTAAGAATTTTAGGTTTATTTTATTCTTAAACCAGAATACCTTATTCTTAGATATGAATACAAGTGAATATACCTTGGCTGGCCTGACCTTGGCCACTACCCAGATGGATGCCATGCGGGCATTTTATGCTCAGGTCTTCCAAATCCAATTTGAAGAAGTAACTATGAGCGGCAGGAGCCTATATTCGGGCGACTGGGGAGGACTTAAGTTGCTTCTCTGTCCGGCCGATCTAGCCGGCATCCAAGCCGATCAAAACCGGCACCAATTTGACATTGTTGTGTTCGATTTATCTAAAACCATTGAGCAAGCCCTCTTACACGGAGGGATGCAATTGGGAGAAATCACCGAGGATGAAAAAGCGTGGAGTGTAGGTATGTACGATCCCGATAAAAACTCGCTGGTTTTTAAGCAAATGAAATTATAAAAACCCGAAAGGCCCTATTTCATAGATCTTTCCCATAAAAAAACACGAGTACAGACTTAAAAAAGAATGGCTTAGGGATAGAACGGCCTGTTTGAGCTCGTGTAGGCCCGGCGGGGAAAGGCAGCGAGTAGTGATAGCCCGACCCGCGCCAGCAGTTTCGGTCAAGAGGCCAAAGGGGGCATTGGCGCGGGTAAGCCCCTATATCTTGGCATGCTTGGCCGCAAGCCTTAAAATACGTGTATGAAAAAAGCAATTTATGGATTTTCCGGCGACCCGATTACCTATGGTCATATAGATATTATCCAAAGGGCCCTAAACATTTTTGGAGAATTGCTAGTGGGCATTGGCGTAAACCCAGCCAAGAAATATTTTTTTGCCCAAGAAGAGCGTAGGAAAATTGCGGAAGAATCTTTAAAATTTTTGCCCCAAGTAGAGGTGATTGCTTATCAAGGCTTGTTGGTAGACTATGCCTACGAAAACGATATCAAAACGGTGGTACGGGGTATCCGGAATAGTGAAGATTTGAATTATGAATTGATGCTCCATCAAGTAGGAGAGAGCCAAAAGCAAGCCATTGATACGGTGTATTTTCCGGCCAAACAGGCCTTGATGCACATCAGTTCAGGCGCGGTAAAAGCCTTGCAACTCGAGCAAGGACTCATCCATGAATTTGTGCCTTTATGCGTCAAACAAAAACTGGAAGAAAAAATCTCCCAACAAACCATCCTGTCGGTAACCGGGGAGATTGGCATGGGTAAATCGTACGTGAGCCAAAAATTTAAGGAGATGGGTAAGGCACTGGGCGTGGAAGTGCACGTCATCGATATTGATAAGATTGGGCACCAGATTTTGGGCGAGCTGGAAGCACCTATTTATAAAAAGTTTCGAGCCGAAATAGTAGATCGGCTCGGGGCGCACATTCTTCAAGCAGATGGATTTATCAATCGCAAAGAACTGGGTAAGATCATTTTTGATTCCCGTGTGGAGCTAGACCGCTTCAATACCTTACTTTACAAACCCTTATTATTACGGCTCCGCCGGGAGTTGTACGGAAAAAAGGGACTAATCCTTCTAGACACCGCCTTGGTTTCCGAATCGCAAATGAGCTATCTCTCCAACAATCACGTAATCTTGGTCAGTGCTACTCGAGAGGTGCAAGAAGCCCGGCTTCGGCAAAGGGGCTATACGGTAGCCCAAATGCAAAGCCGCATGAACAGCCAGTATACCCAAGCCCTAAAAGAACAGATGATTTTGGACTGCATCCGTAAAGGTTACCACGGAAAACTCTGGAAATTGGATAACTCCCAGATGGACAGTGATGAGCCTATCTGGGATTTGTTTCGGCAAGTTATGCAAGATATGAAGCTACCAGCATCTCCTAAGTATATTGCCATGCGCCTGGACAAAGCCCATCAAAAAATTCACGAGACTTTAATCCTTGAGCCCATCGTTCTTGAGGACCATAGCCGCTTATTACGATTAATGCAAAATATTTATCCTCCGGCTTATGGTCATTATTGGCAAGATGGAGGGGCTCGCTATCTTCAAGCATGTTTTTCGCGGGAAGGCTTGGCCCAAGATCTGAATACGCCAGATTCTTGCTATTATTTTGTTCAATTTCAGCAAGAAACGGTAGGGATTTTTAAGTACGATTTTCATGTGTTCTACCAGGAGTGTGCCCATACCTGTCTTAAATTGCATCGAATTTACCTTGCCCCCCCGGTACAAGGCAAAGGAATCGGCCGTAGCGTATTAAAATGGCTGGAACAGCAAGTGCGGGGAGAAATTGATGAAATCTGGCTAGAGGCCATGGCATCGCAGCCCAATGCTATTCGTTTTTATGAGAAGCAAGGCTATCAAATAGTCGGCACAAAACAATTAGATTTTTTGGGGGTATGGGAAGTTTACCGAGGCATGGTGCTCCTGGCTAAAAAAATACCATATCGGTACGGGCAATGAACAAGCTAAACTACCTATTTACTTTCCTTCAAATGATCTTTTTGCCAATAAGTAGATTAAGGGCTCTCGATCAAAGCCCTAAAAGGGCCATATCCAAGGAATAAGTACCAAACTAAACCCCAGAAATAGCAAAAGCAGGGGAGCGCCCACTTTAAAATAGTCGCTAAATTGGTACCCTCCCGCCGACATCACCATGGCGTTGGTAGTAGTCCCGACCGGGGTTAGAAAGGCCGTGGAAGCACTCACGGCCACCGCCACCATAAAGGGCTTGGGGGATATACCCAAGGAGCTAGCTGCCAAAATTGCAATGGGAGCCATCAAGACCGCAGTAGCCGAGTTATTGATGACTTGACTAAATAAGCTGGTCAATACAAACACACCCCCCAACATCATTAAGGGGTGTACAGACCCTAGGCTTTGTACCAAAGTATCGGCGGCCATCTGGGCAATTCCGGTTTTTTGCAAGGCCCTTCCCATGGGGATCATACCCGCAATCATAATCACACTGCCCCAACTAATCCGTTTGTACACATGATTCATCGGGATACAGCCCGATAGTACCACCAAGCCCGCACTAATCAAAACTGCTATGGCACTGGGCACTATTTTCAGTACCATCAGCATAATCATGAACCCTAGGGAAAATAAGGAAATATACGATTTAAAGTTCAAGGTCGGCACGTTTTTGACTATCCCCTCCGGACTCCCACAAAGCACCAGGCCTTGGTGCAAATCGGTAAGGGCCTCTATGTTTTTCCACGTACCCCGGATCAGGAAGGCATCTCCGGCCCTTACAAGGATTTCCTTGCCTTGGAGGGCTTTATTATTTCGGGAGGCTCCCAAAAACTGAATGCCAAATCGCTGGAAGTATTCACCTAGCTTGATTCTACTTCCTACAAAAGTAGACTTGGGCACTACGATCACCTCGATAATCCCCAATTCTTGGCTGATCAATTGATCCTCGAAGGCTTCTTCTACCGAATGAATGGCTTGCAAAGTCAAATTAAACTTGAGCATGAGCCGGTGGATGGCTTCGGCATCATCACACTTTACTGTGATAATATCTGAGTGCTTAAAGCGGGTTTCAGGGGGGGGGAAATCAAGAAAGGTAGGCTCTTGATGCGGGATAGACGAATTTTTCCGTTTTAAGCGGGTGATAAGGAGGTCATATTCTTCTTCAAAAGGCCAATCGGCCATGCGGGTCCCGATCAATTGTGAAGAAGAGCGCAGGCGCAAGCGCCAATATTGTTTATCAATTTGGTAGGTTTCTACCCAACGGCTCATTTCCGTTTCCATATTCACCGGACGGTTCTTAGTTTGGTAGCTAGGCAGCCAGCCGAAACCCAAAAAGCGGAAGTACAAAAGGGTAATAAGTAGCAAAGGAAGGCCGATCAAGCCAAACTCAAAAAATGAGAAGGCGGTGATGCCCTGCTCTTCTAGGGCTTGGCTCACAATGAGATTGGGTGGGGTGCCAGTTAGGGTTAGAAGGCCCCCCGTATTAGAACCAAAGGCCGTGGGGATTAATAATTTCGAGGGAAAAGTCCCAATATTCCAGGCTGCGCCGATACTCACCGGGAGTAGGGTGGCCACGGTACCGGTATTACTCACAAATCCTGACAAGACCCCGGCTCCCAAGGTAAGGTACATAAGGAGTTTCTGGATGCTGCCCCTCGACCACTGAATCAATTTTTGCCCAACCAGGGCGGTCCAGCCCGTTTGAGCCAATCCCTCGCCGATAATAAACAGGGCCCCAATCAAAATTACGGTGGGGTTGCTAAACCCGCTTAGGGTTTCGCTTAAGTCCAGGATACCCGTAAGGTATAAACTCAGCATACACAGGAGAGCCACAATGTCAGGGGCAAATTTTCCCCAAATAAATAAGGCCACTGTAAGGCCCAAAATGATCAATATCATTTTTGTAGCGATTAAATACCATAATTTAGCTGATAGCTAATATGGAGATAATCTTCCAAACAAGTATTGAATAAATCAAAGGAAGATTTGACCTGAGCTATATACTAGCAATACCCTGGATGTGAGAACCTATTGAAATAATTATAAGTGCCTGATTATAAATTTATTACTGTTTAGAATTGTGTTTACTAGGTCTTTTTAACTGAAAACCTTATAATTATGATTATCAGCACCAATGTCGATTTGTCGCGCTATGGCTTAGAAAATGTCACCGCCCACTGGAACCTGTCCTCCGAAGAGCTCCAGAAAATTACCCTGGACAAAGGAATGGGCCGCGAAACTGAAAATGGCACCCTAGCCATCAATACCGGAACGTTTACCGGTCGTTCTCCCCAAGATCGCTTCTTGGTACAAGATGACTACACCCGGGATCAAGTCAACTGGGGAAGGATTAACAAGCCGATCTCTCCCGAAAACTTTGACTTGCTATACCAGGAAGTAGTAAGGTATTTATCGGGCAAAGAACTGTATGCCCGAGACGCCTATGTAGGGGCTGCCCCAGCGTATCGCCTCAATGTAAGAACCATTACGGAATACCCTTGGTCTAATTTGTTTATCATCAATATGTTCCTGCGCTTAGACGAAGATAAGCTGAACAATTTTGAAGAAGACTGGCTGGTACTCGATGCCCCCGGGTATACTACCGATACCCCCGAAAAATATGGCATCCGTCAAGGAAACTTCTCCATCATCAACTTTACCCGGAAAATTGCCTTGGTAGCCGGCTCAGCCTATACCGGGGAGATGAAAAAGGGAATATTCTCCGCGCTCAACATGATACTCCCCTTAGAGCGTAAAGTGCTCCCGATGCACTGCTCGGCCAATGTAGGCGAGGAGGGCGACACCGCCATTTTCTTCGGATTGTCCGGAACGGGTAAAACAACCTTATCTGCCGACCCCGATCGCAAACTTATTGGAGACGATGAGCACGGGTGGACGGCCGACAATACCATCTTCAATTTTGAAGGAGGCTGCTACGCCAAGGTTATTGACTTGACTGAGGAAAAAGAACCGGATATTTACCGGGCCATACGTCCTGGGGCCTTACTGGAAAATGTGGTCTTTAAAGAAGGAAGCCAAGAAGTAGATTATGCCAATAGCAGCATTACCCAAAACACCCGCGTCAGCTATCCTATAGATCATATTGACAATATTCAGGTGCCCTCTTTTGCCCAGAACCCGACAAATATTTTCTTCCTGACCTGCGATGCTTTTGGGGTACTGCCCCCCGTATCAAAATTGACCCCGGGACAGGCTGCCTATCATTTTATTTCGGGGTATACGGCCAAAGTTGCCGGTACCGAGGCAGGGATTAACGAGCCTGTACCGTCTTTTTCGGCTTGTTTTGGAGAGCCCTTTATGCCACTCCACCCCACGGTATACGCCGAAATGCTCAGTCAAAAAATGACCGAAGCAGGCGTGGATGTCTGGTTGATCAATACGGGCTGGAGTGGTGGACCGTATGGGGTAGGTTCTCGCATCAAATTGCGCTACACCCGGGCCATGATTAGTGCTATTTTACAAGGAAAGCTTAAAGATGTGGAATATGAGCAACACCCTATTTTCGGGCTATTTATGCCGAAGGAGTGTCCAGGAGTACCTACGGAGCTACTAGACCCCATGAATACTTGGTTGCAGAAGGGAGCTTACGTGAGTAAATCCATCCAGTTGGCCCATTACTTTCACGTCAACTTTGACAAATTTATCAGTCAAGCTTCGGAGCAGATCATTCAGGGAGGGCCCCTGATTGATGAGCACCATCAATTGAATGAGCACGTCTAGAAGCGTATTTTTTATTTTTTTTACTTTTACCTGCTGCCCCAAGCTTTGGGGCAGCGGTTTTTTTATTTTTGGGGCTTCACGGCTAGGGGACAAGCTGCCCCACGTGAAGTGTCTTGCCTAGCCGGTCGGGCTGTCACTACTCGTCGGCCCCCCCACGGCCAGCGGCGGGCTCAAACAGGCCTTCCATTCCTTATATATTTGTTTCGAGATTTTTTTTAACTGGAATGAAGAGCTTTCGTGGCAAAATAGAGGAGGAAAATCCCTAAGCCGATTATTTTTATATATTTATATGGTTGGGGTTAACCTGATAAGTAAGATGAAAATAGAAATAGCTATTATCTCCGGAGCAATCACTCTATTAGTAACCGTTATAGGGGTATTGGGTAATTGGTACTTGAGTATTCAAAATAAAAAAAAGGAAATTGAACAAAAAGAGTATCAGTTTTTACTCGAGAACTTAAAAGGTTTTTGGGAATACCAAAATACCCTGTACACCGAAACACTTAAAGTAGTTTCGGTGCTGGTACTAGAAGATGACATTCAGTCCCAAGAGTTCTTAACTTCCTACAAACGATTCTGGGAGTTATATTGGAGTGAACTGCCCACTTGCGAAAGTAAGGAGATTTCAGTAGCGATGGTTGGGATCAAAGATTTAATCTATGACAAAAAAAAATCAGATCCAGACGATAAGGAAAAGCTCAATACTTTAAAAAAATCTCTAAAAAATGGATTACTCAACCTGGCTAATGCTATGAGAGACTCCTCTATACTATTAGCTTTTTCTGAGAAAATAAAAGAAAAAGTTAACAAAGCTTCTTAGCACCATTTTTTTGATACAAGAAAAATAAATGCAGAACCTAGGGCAAATCAAAAAAAAGCCGAAAGAAATCTCTCGGCCTTTTTGAACGCAGGAAATAGAAGTTCTTAAAAATCTTTTCGCTTAGGATTCAAGGGGGGTGATTTCCCCGGTTTCCAGGTTTAGCTCATATTGCTCCCCAGAGGAAAAGGTAATGATGGAGAGATCACTTCCTAAAAATTCAATATCCCCGGTGTAGAGATAGTCCTCGTAGACCGTACTCTTGCCCTCCAGGCTAAAGGTGGCACTCCCTCCTGTGATTCGCTCGAGACTGCCATCGTAGGTGACATCCATCATAGTGGTGTTATAGGTGATTTGATCCGTATGATCATCTTCCAAATTATAGGTCCACTCGCCTTGCGAAGTATAGGGGCCATTGTACGTAGCAATATCAAAACTGCCTTGAGTGGCCGTGATAAACCACGTGCCGTCTACTGTTTGTTCTCTATCAAATCGGATAGAAGTTAAGGACTGGCTTTGCATAAAGCTGTACTGTACCACATCTTCGGGATCGCAGCTTCGGGTATAACTTTCGGAAATATCCAGGGTGACCGTAATCTCTCCATCGCGTGAGTCCTCAGAAAAGGATTCGTCCCTACTTTCTACTTCATTACAAAAGATAGACTCGGTGACTTCTTCGGCGACATAGTTCAGGTTGTACACGGTACCATAGGTACGATTGGCCATGGAAAATGCTACGAGCTCGGCTGCATCGTCTACGGTAATCACTACCGGGTCTACTTCCTCTTCACTACACGAAGTAGTGGCAAAACTGGTGGCCATGAGCGTGATAATTACGAAAAATTGTGAACGGAATACTTCAGGTCTCTTCATGGGTTTTTGTATGGGTTAATACTTTAAGTGATTGACTTACAGTATTGGTTTACCCAAAGGTGGGGGAAATGGATGCGAAAAATACCGCCTAAAAAGGCGAAGTGAGCATTTTAGGACTTTAACTGACCAAATCTGGGGTATGAAATTAGGGGCTTCCCCTAGGCTGCTCAAAAGTTGATAATTTTTCGACCCAAAAATTTAACCAAAAACCCTTTGTTACAATTTTGAGGTGATTTACGTGTAATGTTATGTGCGGATATTGAATTATTATACTTATTGCAATAAAAAAAGCATGTAAGTTTTATAAAAATAATTTACATACAATAAAAGCAGGGTGTTAGCCTAATTTATTGAAAATCAATGTTTTAAAAAGTGTGTCAAGAAACTATTTTACACAACAAAAAAGCCGCTTATCAATTAAAAACAAGCTTTCAATAGTCTAGTAGGCTGATTTTTCACCGAACTATTTTAAAATAGTTAAAATCTTTTGAGCAGCCTAGGCTTCCCCGCGTGTGAAAGAGCCCTGGCCCGAGTGACCTAGGGAGCCACGCGGGTCGGGCTGTCACTACTCGCCGGCCAACCCGCAAGCAACAGCGGGCTCAAACAAGCCGTTCAATCCCTAACGGGGTATGCGCAGGCGCACAAGTCTTTGCAATGACATAATCTGAGG
>CAWUIO010000084.1:0-29811 GCA_963922455.1 uncultured Microscillaceae bacterium | reverse complement strand
AAAAAATAGCATCAAAATTGGAGACCATTTTTTTAATTTTTTGCACGGCCTAGGGGAAGCCCCAATTCCTTTTCTTCACAAGATTTTAATGTACTTTTTCTTGAGGGGCCAGCGGAGCAATTTGGAGCTTTGTAAAGTTTAAGCTTTGCAAAGGAGAATAATCCATGTATGGAGATGGACTTAAACGATATTGGATAAACTTATCTTGGGCATTCGGAAAAAAATGATCCACAAGCCAGTGCTGGATTTTTAAATAGTCATCCTGGTCTAAGTCGGTTTGAATGTCTTCAATGGATTGTACCGCGTATCTTTTCAAAACTTGTTGAACCCGGGTATAGCCCAATTTCATTTGTAATGCAGTAGGGTTATATCTCCATTTTATCTTCAGAGTAGCACTTTCAGGATGAAAGGTAATTAATACATAATGCGTTTTGTAAAGGGCCATAGGGAAAGTGGTTGATAGTTTAAACGTTGGGCTTCGGTATAATATATATAGTATTTTTTGGCCCTTGGGGTTATCATCTATGCGGCTTATCCCTTGCGATGTCAGAAAATTAAGAAAAATAGAGCAAAATTGATGTTTTAACGCATACGTAAATAAAAAATACGTAGGCCCAAATTTCCTCAAAAGCTAGAAAATTCAGGAACTTACCACTCATCGCTATTAAACAATTGCAACTCCATGGCATCGGCCGAGCTGGCCACGATATCTATGACCGATTTCGTATCCGACTCATCCAAGTTGGCAGCTACTTTGACGGTAAATACAATGAAATAGGTATTGCCGTCGTAAATCAGTTCCCAGGCACCTAGTTTCTTTTGCCCATTGTCGGTCAATAGTTGGGCCAGCATGTTTTCGTTGGGACGAATGGTAGATTGATAAATTACGGAGTAAATCTCGCGAATTTCTAATTTATCGTAAGTGCTGGTTTTGGAGTGGATAAAAATTAACTGGGACCGCTTGCCCACGGGGATGGTAAACTGGAAGGTTCCGTCATCCTTGACATCGTATTTGAAGTTGAGGTTATTCAGGTTTTGCGTGATACGGCTGTCAACCAAGGATTGCGCGTGTAACTGGGGGCTTAACAAGACGAAAAACAAGAAGTAGAACAAGTTGCTAGTAAATTTCCTAAGCATAGGAGATAGATCGGTTAATTTTTGAAAACTTCATCAAAAATAATGCAAGAATAGGAAATATTGTATAATCGTGCGTTTTCTAGAACTGTTTTCCTACCACCAAGGACTCTTTGAAGACCTCATTTTGTCCATTAAGACCGAGTACCTCAATATAAGCCACATAATAGCCCATGCGTACTTGATCACCCTGATCATCGCTACCATCCCAAATATAACTCACACGGTCATTGCCCAAAAGTTGATTCTGGACCAAGCGGCGGATACGTCGCCCAAACTTATCAAAAATAATGATCTCCTGCACCTGGAAGCCACTCGACTCAAAACTTAGTTGAATGGTAGTAAAGTCATCAATTCCGTCCCCATTGGGTGTAAATACCTTCGGTAAAATCTCTACTTTGCTCTCCCCACTGGCCAAACGGATTTCTTGGGAATTAGGGCTCCCCGGAGTAGCAAACCCAGAACGGGTAGAGGCCGACTGCCAACTGTTGGGGGAATTGGTAGGCAAATCATACGATATCCGTTCCAAAGAAACACCTTCTCGGTCATCGAGGAGGGCATAGTGGAAATCATCGGTGTAGTCAAATCGTTCCTGAATCTCGGCCTGACTGTTGATTAAAAATAGGGTGCCTTCATCATCTGGCAAACTGGGCAAGGAAACTTCTAAAAACGCTTGCCCCGCCGAAAGAGAGTATTCATTTAAAATATTGTCCGGGTTAGGCGTAAGTACGAGATAGCTCTGAGGGGCCATAATAAAATCTTCCTCGCTTAGGATGACCCGGTTGGCCAGGATCCCATCATCTAGATTGGCCAACTCCCATTGGTTCAAATTGACAAATTTGTCCGAATCATTGTATAACTCCACAAAATCACTTCCTCCGGTCCGGGGGTTGAATAAGAGCTCGCTCAAAAGAATATTGCCCGAGTCGGCTGGCTCAGCAAGGCCAAAAATTCGGGTATTAGCCTCCGAGGAAATTAAATTCCCACTACAATCTCCTTGGTTGTCCACTTGGATAGTGTAGCTCACTTGGGGGCTCAAAGCTGGGCTCAAATCTAAGAAGACCTGCGTGAAATCGGGAAATTCCGGACGGACCGAATCCACGGTGATTCCTTGATCAAGGGTGTAGGTTCCGTTAAGTAAGCTGGCTTCATCCATTTTTTCATTAAAGCTAAGCCGGAGTACCTGGGCACTTATAGCTTCGGCCCGGACAAGGCTAGGGGCCGTCATATCGGGATTGTTAGCGTCTACTGAGTTGATTGCGCCGGGGGTACCGCCATTTTCATCCACCGAAGCAATCCAGTTTTCGCGGTCCCCACAAGGATTTTCCGGGTCAATCATTTCTAAGGTCCAAGCTCCGTCGGCTTTGGAAGAATTTTGGTACCAACTGTCAGAGTACGTCACAGAAAATATCAATTGGTTTTGGGCATTGAGTAAGCTGAGCGTTTCCCCGCCATTGCTCAGGCTAGGAAAATCGGCCAAACCGATCACGGGGCTGCTACTTAGAGTACTGTAAGCACTTACCGCTTCCGCATCGCATAATACCAGGTAACTTTGTGGGCTAATGATAGCTTGAGGCAAGGTAACATCGCCTGTCCCGTCTTGTAAGGTGATATTTTGCAAATCCAATACCCGATCGGAGCGATTGTAAATTTCTAAAAATTCAAACGTAGGTAGACCGATCAGTGGAGCCGCATTTCCTTCGGGGTCGGCAAAAATTTCATTGATTGTTAAGTCAAGGTAGCCCGGAGAGTTCCCTAAGCCAAAGCTGGCTTGATTATCCAGCAATGTATTGGAGGAACAGTCCCTGATGTTATTCAGGGTAATCTGGTAGATCTGTCCGATTTGAGAGGGGGCATTGAGCCCTAGGCTTACCTGGGTATTTTCGGGGGCATTGCTTTGTGCCGATACCACGCTTAAGTCAGGGCTGATTTGATAATTGGCTGGGTTGAGCAAGCTGGCACTTTCCATGGTTTCGTTAAACGTAATTAGGAGGCTTGTGGCATCGCTTAAGCTCAGCTGAGCGATGGTGGGTGGCCTTGTATCCAAGGCATCGCTGTCAATGCTGTTCAGCCTCCCGGGGGTACCCCCGCTGATATCCTGGGAAGCCCGCCAATTATCGGCGCTCGTACAAGGAAAGTCAGGGTTGATTTGCTCTAAAGAAAACCCTCCATCATCCTTTTGATCGTCTTGATACCAGGCCAATTGGTAAAAGACCCGGTCTACGGAATTGCCCTCTGCATCTAGCAAAGTAAGCTCCTCGCCCGAATTAGTTAACGTGTTCCAACTGCTTAGCCCCAAAACATCCCCAAAACTTTGAAAAGATGCTGTATCGGCTTGGGCACACAAGATCAAATAACTCCCCGCAGCCAAATTAAAACTATCCAAAGAGGCCCCGGCTAAACTCCATCCCGCCAACTGAATGGCCTGAGCACTGGGATTAAACAATTCTACAAACTCGGCCTCGGGCAAGGCTACTACCGGGCTCGGGTCGGCCAGAATTTCATGAATGACCACACTTCTTTGCGTGAACTGCACGGAAGTCATAAGCGAAGCAGCATCCAAGGCATTGCCATTGATATCCAAAAGGTTATTCAAGGTGAGCGTATACGAAATACCCCGCTCCAACGGATTGGCTAGCTGTAAAGTGACTTGATTGGGCGAGCTAGCCGAAGGGGTAGCTTGAGTGGGCGTACCTAGGTCAGGGCTAAAACTATAATTGCCTACATTTTGAGCGCTCGCTTCATTCAGCTCCCGGCTAAAGGTGAGTAGCAGCTCCTGGGGGCCTAAGACTTGGGCCCCGATAAGCCGCGTAGGCTGTAAATTCTCTTGAATAATCAAATCATCGTAAAAAAAGGCATCGTTTCGGGTAGAGGTATGAAAGGTAACCAAACCAAAATGACTGGTTTGCGTGTAGGTGTTATCGGTAAAAAAACTCCCTTCGGAGACAAAGTTGGTCCCACCGGCTAAGTCGGCCGCTACATTCCAATTGCCCAAATTGTCCCGGGTCACCTGCACCCGTAAATTGCCTAGGTTACCCGTTATGTCACTTTGCCCAGCAAATAGCTCTGTTCGGGACGCGCCATCTTGACGAAAAAAACGAATTTGATCTCCGGATGACTCTCCGATCTCCACGTAATAGCCTTGCAAACTTTCATCTTCCAAGTCGGCCCGGTCGGCCACTAAGTAGACCCGCACCCGGTTACTGGCCGAAGGATTAAAGGCCAAGTCTAGGAAAAATTGCCATTCGGTATCGGCAACCCGGGTATTGGGGGTGGATAAACTCAAGACACCAGACGATCCGGGCCCATTACTTTGCAGTCTGGAGTTGTTAATGACATATTCACTTACATCGCCGGTCCAGCGGGGATTGGAGGTAAAATCACCATCCAAAAAGGTTTCATTGAGCTGAGCCCTGAGCGGGATAAAAAAAGTACTGCCAAAAAATAGTCCGAGGAGAAGGATTGTGCGCATGTCTTTGTTTATGAATTCGGATTGCAATTTAAAACCTAGGGATAAGAATGGAAAATTTCCGCTTATATTTGAAAAACGCCTTAACATTCATCACGTGTATAGTGCATTCACTCAATTTGTAAATTATGAAAGTTGCTATTGTTGGAGCTACCGGTTTGGTAGGAGGGGAGTTATTACGTGTACTGGAAGAGCACCGCTTTCCCCTTAAGGAGCTTATTCCTGTGGCATCGGCGAGTTCCCAAGGTAAATCGCTACGATATCTAGACCAAGACCATCCGGTTTGTACGGTCGAGAAAGCCTTAGAACTTCGTCCAGACATCGCCTTGTTTTCGGCGGGGAGCGCCTTATCCAAGGAGTATGCCCCACAGTTTGCCCAAATCGGCACCCGGGTGGTAGATAATTCTTCGGCCTGGCGCATGGACCCCCAGTATAAATTGATCGTACCTGAGGTAAATGGCCATCTCCTGGAAGAAAGTGATTACATCATTGCCAATCCTAATTGTTCTACCATTCAGATGGTATTGGTTTTGAACCCTTTACACCAAAAATACCAAATTAAGCGAGTCGTGGTGTCCACCTACCAGAGTGTTACGGGCACGGGCAAGGACGCCGTGGAGCAATTGATGGCCGAACGGGAGGGAAAGACTGGTCAAAAAGTCTACCCCCACCCCATAGACCTGAATGCCTTGCCCCACATTGATGTCTTTCTGGACAACGATTATACCCGGGAAGAGATGAAAATGGTGCGGGAAACCCAGAAAATCATGCAAGATGAGCGTATCCGCCTTACGGCCACCGCTGTGAGGCTCCCCGTGATGGGAGGCCATTCTGAGGCCGTCAACGTGGAATTTGCCCAAGACTTTACGATTGAGGAAGTACGCCAGGTCCTAGCGAAAACCCCAGGACTGATTGTTCAAGACAACCCCGCACAAAACGAATACCCAATGCCTTTATTTGCCCACGGCAAGGATGAGGTATTTGTCGGCCGTATCCGGCGCGATGAGTCCCATGAGCGGGCCTTAAACCTATGGATCGTGGCCGATAATTTACGCAAAGGAGCCGCTACCAATGCTGTACAGATTGCCGAGCTGCTGCTTAAAAAGTTTTATTAATTCATGTTTGCGATGGAGGGGCTGCCCCCGGCGGTACACTATTGTATTGATAGGAGCAGGTGTGCCGCCGGGGTCGGGCTTTCGCTACTCGCTGCCTTTCCCGCTGGGCCCACACGAGCTCAAACAGGCCGCTCTATCCCTCAGCCTTGGGAGTGGAGGAGGGAGTAAACAGACAATAGAGAGGATGGGGGGGCAGCGTCCAAAACCGATCCTTCCTGGCTCCTCTCTTCTTTTAAGTGCCTTATTGGTCAATTTTTCTTACCTGCCCCCAATTTTGATGGGAAAAATCGCTTTCTCCAAGGGATTCATTTCCAGAATCTTAGCTAACAATTAATTTATTTTGGCATTTTCTTTAAGAAAAATATTTTGTATTATTACAGAAAATTCTTAGCGTTAGTCAATTTTTAACCATAATAGACAAAATTAAATATGGGTATCTTTGGAAGAATAAGTGACATTTTTAAAGCAAATGTCAACGATGCTCTGGACAAAATGGAAGATCCAGAGAAAATGATCAAACAGATGGTCGTAGAAATGCAGGAAGCAATTGCCAAAGCTACTTCTGGACTAGCAACTGCTATGGCCCAAGAAAAGAAATTGGAGAGAGATTTTAAGCAACATTCACAGGCGGCCGAAAATTGGGAGCAAAAAGCCATGCAAGCCCTCAATGCTGGCAATGAAGACCTGGCCCGCAAAGCCTTGTCTAAGAAAAATGAAGCCCAGCAGCAAGCCAACCAGTACAAAGCCATGTTCGAGCAAGCGAGCGAAACAACTCAAAAGCTCAAGTCTCAGGTAGACATGCTCAAGCAAAAGTTGAACGAGGCCCGCATGAAAGAAAGCACTTTGGTTGCCCGTAGCCAAGCTGCCAAAGCTCAAAAGCAAATTGCTAAGCAAGTAGGAAGTACCGACTTTGGAAGCAGCTTCTCTAAATTTGACAAGTGGGAAGAAAAAATCTTGAAAAAAGAGGCAGAAGCCGAAGCCTATACCGAATTGGCCGGAGACAACATGGACAATGTAAACGATGACTTCAAACTCTTGGAAAAAAATACCCAAGTAGATGACGATCTCGCCCGTCTTCGCGAAAAATTGAATCAAGGCGGTTAATCTAATTTTTTTCCACAACCTAAAATTATCTAATCTAAGCTTATGCCTAAGTTTAATGTTCTTAAAAGCGGAGTAAATGAGTCTTTGCTAGCTTCCGTGCAACAACAAGTAGAAAAATATATGACTGAACTATTTCACGATTATGAAATAGTTAAAATAGATGACTTTTTTACTTTTACCTTTGGTAGCATCACGGTTACTGTTCAAGTGCTTCCCTGGCACAGCCAAGATGTATTGGTGAAAGTATATTCTTACCTGGGAGATGAGGAAGCCCAACTTACTCAAGAAATGAAGGATGAGCTTCTTCGTATGAACGCTAATATCCCATTTGGTGGTTTTGGCCTTACCTTCGAAGGGCAGCCTGTGTTTAGTTACTCTTTGGCCGGTGCCAACCTAGACTTGAATGAATTTCAAGCCGCCGTACAAATGGTAGCCAAAACTGCCGACGAATACGACGAGTCAGTTAAAGAATCGGCCGTAGTAAGCGAATAAGCCCATAAAACCCCCTCTCTTTTCCTATGGAATTGATTATCGCCGGAACTGTTTTAATTGTTTTGGGAGGGGGGCTATTTTTCTTCCGGAAAAAAAGCCTCAACCGGGCCCTGGATATTAAATATTATGAGACCTCACCCGTGCGTGAGGTCTTAGAAACGTACCAAGAACTAAAACACGATTTAGGGATTGGTAATTACAGTGGAAATATAGTAGAGTTAAAGGGCGTTGCTACCAGTACGCAGCCTTTGATAGCCGACTTTTCTCAAAGACCTGTAGTGTATTATGAAAACTCCGTTACCCGTGAGTATGAGTATACTGTGCAGGAAAAAGACAATAATGGCAATTACCGAACGGTAACCCGCCGTGGTTCCGAAACGGTTTCCTCCAATAAACAGGAAATCCCCTTTGATTTGGAGGGTAGCGATGGCCATAAAATCCGGGTGGATATGCGCGGAGCCAAAAAGGACACGATTGAATCCTACGATCAGTTTCGTCCGGATGCCCCTCGAGGCATCAACATTGGTTTTGGCGGAAGAGCCGGTTCCCGGACGATTGGGTATCGTTATCGGGAGAAAGTAATACCCACTCAGGTTCCTCTATACATTCTAGGGGAAGTAAGTGACCGGGCTGGAGAGCTTATGATACTTAAGCCCAAGGAAAGTGGAAAGCCGTTTATAGTCTCTACCAAGTCGGAAGAAGAGTTGATCCGTTCGGCCGAAAATTCGGCCACTCTATTTTTAGTCTTGATGATTATCTTAATTGTAGGGGGACTAGGCTTGTTGATCTATGGCATTATTCAATCTGTCTCCGGATAAGATCATCATGCTTTAGGCTCCGTATTAACGTAGCCCCTCACCAATTTTTTTGCATAATAGCTTTTGGCTTAGGGATAGCCGCCCGAATGGGCCGAGACCGCCGCTGGATTGCGGGGAGCAGGCTCGGCAGGCTAGCCCGGCCCGCGCTTTACCCTTTTTGATAGGGGTAATTATTTCAGGCGCGGGCAAGCCCCAAGTTTTTTTATATACTCAAGATAGATACCATACGGATAACATCTTCTTTGATGGGCTTCTTTTGAGTAATGGTTTGTTCAAAGGGAGTATAGACCAACTCATCGTTGATGATCCCCGACATCACACTTTTATAATTTTTCAAGAGGCCTTCTACGGCACCAATACCCGTGCGACTGGCCAAAATACGGTCTTGAGCACTCGGGGCACCACCCCGTTGTATGTGGCCCAAGGTGGTCACCCGAATATCCAAACCTTCGGTCTTATTTTTGACCTTTCCGGCAACTTCGGTGGCATTTCCTTCTTCATCTCCCTCGGCTACGATGATAATAGCCGAAGTTTTATGGCGTAATTTTCCTTTTTGTAAGGTCTCGATCACATCCTCGATGCTGGTGCGGGTTTCGGGTACCATAATTAATTCGGCTCCCCCACTGAGCCCAGAGCTAATAGCGATGTATCCCGAATCTCGGCCCATTACTTCAATAAAAAAGATGCGGTTATGAGAATCGGCCGTGTCGCGAATTTTATCGATGGCTTCTAAGGCTGTATTTACCGCGGTGTGATAGCCAATAGTATAATCGGTACCAAACAAGTCATTGTCGATGGTTCCTGGACAACCAATCGTAGGAATGCCAAACTCTTCGTAAAAAACCTTAGCCCCGGTAAAGGTACCGTTGCCCCCAATAGCGACTAAGCCTTCAATGTCAAAATTACGGAGCTGTTGATAGGCTTTCTTACGGCCTTCTTTGGTCATAAACTCCATGCTACGGGCCGATTTGAGTATCGTGCCCCCTCTTTGGATGATGTTGCTTACCGAATGAGAATTGAGCGGATAGATATTGCCTTTGATCATTCCGTCATACCCACGTTTGATACCGTAAACTTCCAGATCATGGTAAATGGATGATCGTACAACGGCCCGGATACAAGCATTCATCCCCGGGGCGTCTCCACCTGAGGTAAAAACGGCAATTCTTTTCATATTTCAGTTTTTATTATTTAGCCAAGATCTAACCTTCAAAATAAAAAAAATTACTTTGGAAATACTTAAAAAGCACTTAATAATATCAAGAAGAGATAGGGAGGTGAAATTGGTTTAGTTGATACAGTACTTTTCCAATTTGGGGAATAATTTTTTTAAGTAAGCCACTATTTTCCTACATCCGTACAAACGTACCCGGAAATAATGACTAACCTCCTGGAGGAAAACGCGTAAAAATTATCAAAACAGATCAAGAAGAATTGAGGAAGTGCCCCAGAGATAGTTTTTAGGATCCTAGCTTCCAGAAAAAAAGGGGGGATTTTTGAATTGCCCAAACAATTTAAGGGCTGAAC
Source organism: uncultured Microscillaceae bacterium (assembly GCA_963922455.1). Classification (GTDB taxonomy): domain Bacteria; phylum Bacteroidota; class Bacteroidia; order Cytophagales; family Microscillaceae; genus CAWUIO01. The sequence goes on along the minus strand of CAWUIO010000084.1, from coordinate 20,152 downwards.
ATTTTATAGAGACAAGCTTCTGCCTGGGGCTATTTTTTATTGTTTTTTTAATTTTTGTGCCGTATGATTACTGTAGTTTATTTTTTTCTTGCCATAGTCAGTTTTACGTTTATTACTTGGATGATGATCGAATCTTTGGGTACCGGCAATTACCCAGGGAATGGTGATGAGGACGGAGGTTTGTATGATACCCCGGATTTTCCGTTGATTGATGTGCCACCTGGAGGGAGTATTGATGATTTATTAGTGGATCGGATACCCGAAGACATACTTGAATTAAGGACAACAAGGGAAGAAAAATAAGACTATATATTTGAGAAAGAAGGAGGGAGAAAGGGGTTGGATGCATCCTGGGAAGGATGTGCCCTGAGCTAGTAATTATACTAGCTATTTTTTTATCTAAGGCTTGGTATAGTATATTTTATTTCCTACATTTGCACTCCGTTTACAGAAAATACGTGCCTTACAGCATACCGACTACTTATGTGAATAAGTAGTTTTTTCTTACTTTAATCATTAGCATTTAGAGAATTATGTCAGGGTTGATCGGAAAAAAAATTGGGATGACCTCTGTTTTTGAGACATACAAAGATGTCAATACGCAGACAGCCTGTACAATGATAGAGCTAGGTCCTTGTGTGGTAACCCAAGTGAAAACTGTGGAGTCAGACGGTTACTCGGCCGTGCAAATTTCCTTTGGTGACAAGCGTGAAAAAAACACGAGCAAGCCCATGCAAGGGCATTTTGAGAAGGCAAAGACCGCTCCTAAGTACAAAGTCCTTGAAATTAAGACTTTTGAGGAGGATAAATATCAGGTAGGGGATGTCATCAAGATGGAAGATATTTTTGAGGAAGGCGATTTTGTAAACGTTGTTGGGACTACCAAAGGTAAAGGTTTCCAAGGGGTCGTTAAGCGGCATAACTTTGGGGGGGTAGGGCAGTCTACACACGGTCAGCACAACCGTCAACGTGCCCCAGGGTCTATCGGTGCAGCTTCTTATCCATCCCGTGTTTTTAAAGGTTTGCGAATGGCAGGTCGAACGGGTAACAAAAAAGTTGTAAAAGAAAACCTTCGGGTACTCAAGCTATTTCCTGAGAAGAATTTAATCTTGGTAAGTGGTTCGGTGCCGGGTGCCCCTAATTCATTCTTAGTGATTAAAAAGTAATCCGATGGAATTAAAAGTAATAGATAAATCAGGAACGGATACGGGAAGAAAGGTGAGCCTTTCGGCTGATATTTTTAATGTTGAGCCAAACGAGCACGCCATTTACCTGGATGTAAAACAACACCTTGCTAATAAACGACAAGGGACGCACAAAGCAAAAGAACGCGCTGAAATTGTGGGGTCTACTAAGAAGTTAAAGAAGCAAAAAGGAACGGGAACCGCACGGGCAGGTAGCATCAAGTCTCCGGTTTTCCGTGGAGGGGGTAGGATTTTTGGCCCACGCCCGCGTGATTACCACTTTAAGTTGAATAAGAAACTGAAAAGGTTGGCCCGTTGTTCGGCTTTATCATCCAAGGCAGCTAGTGAGGCGATTACGATTGTGGAAGATTTTACAATGGATAAGCCGGCTACCCGTGATTATATAAGTGTTTTGGCTTGCTTGGAGGCAAAAGATACAAAATCGCTCATGATTACGACAGACGAAAACAATAATGTGTATTTATCTAGTCGTAATTTACGGAAATCACACGTAGTTCCTTGCAGTCAACTGCATACCTACGACATCTTGAATGCGGAGCGTATAATCATTATGGAAAAGGCCCTACCTGTTATTGAGGGGCTTCTTAATAAGAAAGCATAACATTAGAGAATCATGGACAAACTAGATATCTTAATCAAGCCTCTTATTACCGAGAAGATTTCCATTTTACCGGATAACTTAAAAGGAGATAAAGAGCGATATGCCTTCATTGTTCATCCGGATGCCAACAAAATACAGATCGCAAATGCTGTAAAGGAAATGTATGGAGTGGAAGTGCACGCGGTCAATACGATGATTCACAAAGGGAAGCCAAAGACCCAATATACAAAGGCCCGCATTATTGAAGGGCGTAAGCCAGGTTACAAGAAAGCAATTGTAACCTTAGAAGAAGGAGAATTTATAGACTTTTATAGTAACATATAAATCAAGGTTAGCTGCAAAGTTCCAAGGAACACCGAATAGCTTTCCTTACAATTAGAAAGAGTAATGGCAGTTAAAAAGATGAGAGCCATCACCCCGGGGCAGCGTTATCGCTTGGCGCCTGATTTTGCCGAAGTCACTAAGAAAAAAAGTGACCCGGAAAAATCGCTGGTAGCGCCTTTAAAACGCACCGGTGGCCGAAACAACAAGGGTCGCATGACCGTTCGTTATCGTGGTGGAGGACATAAGAAGAAATACCGTATTATTGATTTTAAGCGGGACAAACACAATGTGCCGGCTGAGGTTCTTTCCGTAGAGTATGATCCGGTACGTACAGCCTATATTGCCCTGTTGCAATATGAAGATGGTGAAAAGCGTTATATCCTTGCCCCCCAAGGTATTACAGTCGGCCAAAAATTACTATCCGGATCTAATATCCCCCCTGAGGTAGGTAATACCCTTCCCTTATCAGAAATACCACTGGGTACAGTTATCCATAATATTGAGTTACGCCCTGGTAAAGGGGGAGCTATTGTACGAAGTGCGGGTACCTATGCCCAGTTATTGGGACGTGAAGGAAAGTATGCTTCGGTTAAGTTGCCCTCTGGAGAAACGCGTTTGATTTTATTGACGTGTGTGGCCACGATTGGATCTGTCTCCAACCAAGATCATATGAATGTTCGTTTGGGTAAGGCGGGTAGAAAGCGTTGGTTAGGAAAACGGCCACGTACTCGTGGGGTAGCTATGAACCCAGTAGATCACCCGATGGGTGGAGGGGAAGGAAGAGCATCAGGGGGACACCCTCGTTCCCGTAATGGTCTGTATGCCAAAGGAAAGAAAACGCGTAAGAAGAATAAATATTCAGATCGGTTAATCAGAAACCGTCGTAAAAAGTAATTGAATCATGGCTAGATCCCTCAAAAAAGGACCCTATATTGAGCACCACTTGGTGAAAAAAGTGGATGCAATGAGCGAATCAGGAAAAAAGTCGGTAATTAAGACTTGGTCCCGCCGATCCATGATCTCTCCTGATTTTGTAGGCTTTACATTTGCCGTACATAATGGCAATAAGTTTATACCCGTTTTTGTTACAGAAAACATGGTAGGGCACCGCTTAGGAGAATTTGCTCCTACTCGTAATTTCCGCGGTCACGAAGCTAAAAAAGATAAAAAGAAACGCTAAACGAGATGGAAGAGACGAATACAAAAGTTAAGAAATCCGTTCGCATTAAACTGCAAAAAGAAGATGCACAGCGAATTAAGGAGGAAAACCAAGGTCAACAAGGGCAGGCATTTGCCAGGCTACGCAATGTGCCTACTCCCCCTCGGAAGATGCGTCTCGTGGCCAATATGATTCGTGGCCTTCGGGTATTAGAGGCTATGAATATTCTACGGTTTGAAGCCAAGGTTGGAGCTACCTATATGGATAAACTGCTCCGTTCTGCCATTGCCAATTGGCAAGAAAAAAATCAAGACATAGATGTGGAAGATGCGGATTTGTACATCCGTGAAGTATATGTGGATGCTGGGCGTACCTTAAAACGCCTAAGGCCTGCCCCACAAGGACGTGGCCACCGAATCCGGAAACGTTCCAACCACATCTCTATGGTGGTGGACAGTTTAAAACAGGCAGAATCATTTGAAGAAACTATCAATGAGTCTGAAGAAGAAAACCAAGACTCTTAATCGATCATAATATGGGACAGAAAGTAAACCCGAATGGCCTAAGACTAGGAATTATCAAAGGATGGGAATCCAATTGGTATGGTGGGAAAGATTTCTCGGATAAGTTGATCGAGGATGAGAAAATCCGGAACTACATCAGCGTGCGTATTCCAAAAGGGGGCGTTTCAAAGGTAATTATTGAGCGGACCTTGAAAAGGATTACCTTGACAATCCACACCGCTCGCCCCGGTGTTGTTATAGGGCGTGGTGGAGCTGAGGTGGACAAGATAAAGGAAGAGCTCAAGCAAATCACCAAAAAGGACGTTCAAATCAATATTTTTGAGATTAAGCGCCCTGAAAGTGATGCCAAATTGGTGGGCGATGCCATTGCCCAGCAATTAAAAGCTCGGATTTCGTATCGTAGAGCTATGAAACAGGCTATTCAGGCGGCGGTCCGGGTAGGAGTAAAAGGGATCAAGATCAAAGTTTCTGGCCGTCTAGGTGGAGCGGAAATGGCACGATCTGAAATGTACAAGGAAGGACGTATTCCACTACACACGTTACGAGCAGATATTGATTATGCTATCTGCGAAGCCAATACCATCTATGGGAAAATTGGTATTAAAGTGTGGATATTTAAGCGTGAAGTATATGGTAAAGTAGACTTATCTCCTGATCAGGGTGAACAGCAAGACAAGTCTTCCCAGCCACAAAGAAGAAGAAGAGACGGTGGGCAGCGTCGCCGACGTCGTCAGCAATAGTTGGCTACCGAAAATAAAATACGGATAGATTATGTTACAACCCAAACGTACAAAATTTAGAAAGTGGCAAAAGGGCCGGATTAAAGGGATGGCTCAGCGTGGTCATACCATTGCCTTCGGTAGTTTTGCCCTTAAGACTCTTGATCCGGGTAGAATTACTTCTCGTCAAATTGAAGCTTGCCGGATTACTATTTCTCGTACTATGAAACGTGAAGGAAAAATTTGGATCAGAATTTTTCCTGATAAACCTATCACAAAGAAGCCAGCAGAAGTACGTATGGGTAAAGGGAAGGGAGCTCCTGAGTATTGGGTGGCTCCGGTAAGACCAGGTCGTATTTTGTTTGAACTGGATGGGGTGCCTCGTGAAGTAGCAGAAAAAGCATTGTACTTGGCGGCTCAAAAAATGCCAGTACGAACCAAGTTTGTAGTTAGAAGAGATTATCAAGAGAACTGATGACAAACGCAGAAATTAAAGAGTTGAGTAACGAAGAGTTACAAGACCGTATAAGAGTTGAGCGAGATTCCTTACATAAGTTGAAATTTGCCCATGCAATCTCGCCAATTGAAAATCCGATTAAAATCCGAGCTTCGCGTCGTTTGGTGGCCCGTTTGAAAACTGCTTGGAGTGCTAGACAGAAGGAAGAAAAACAGGAGCAGTCCTCATAATTAGATTAGTTTATGGAGCCTATTATAAGAAAAACGCGCAAAGAGCGATTTGGTAAAGTCGTTAGTAATAAGATGGACAAATCCATCACCGTGTTGGTGGAACGAAAGTTGAAACACCCGATTTACGGAAAATTTGTTACTAAAACTACTAAGTTCCTTGCTCACGATGAGAAAGAAGAATGTAATATTGGAGACACCGTCCGTATCATGGAATGTCGTCCTTTGAGCAAACGTAAGCGGTGGAGACTAGTACAAATAATAGAGAGAGCTAAATAGAATAGTATTATGATACAGCAAGAATCAAGGTTGGGAGTTGCTGATAATAGTGGAGCCAAAGAAGTTTTGTGTATTCGGGTTTTAGGAGGTACTAAAAAGCGTTATGCTTCTATTGGGGATAAGATTGTGGTTACGGTAAAAACGGCTGCGGCTTCCAGTAGCTTAAAAAAAGGAACTGTCTCCAAAGCAGTCGTGGTACGAACTCGCAAGCCAGTTCGGCGAAAAGACGGCTCTTATATCCGGTTTGAAGATAATGCAGTTGTATTATTGAACCCTCAAGATGAACCGCGGGGTACTCGGATTTTTGGCCCTGTGGCACGGGAGCTTCGTGAAAAGCAATTTATGAAGATTGTTTCCTTAGCGCCTGAAGTGCTATAAATCTATTGATGACATGAGTAAGCAAAAGAACAAAATACCGAGCAAGTTCCACGTCAAAAAAGGGGACATGGTAGAGGTGATCTCTGGCAACTCCAAAGGAACCCGAGGAGAAGTGCTTGAGATCTTCCGAGAAAAGATGCGTGCAATTGTGGATGGAGCCAAGATGGTTAAAAAGCATATGAAGCCATCAGCCGAAAACCCTCAGGGTGATATTGTGGAACAACCGGTAACGATTCACATTAGCAACTTGATGGTGATTGATCCCGCATTAGATGAGCCCCGGCGTACTGGAAGAAAACGGGACGAAAACGGTAAACTGCAAAGATATTTTAAAGCCCATACCTCCTTGAAAGAGGATAATTAAAGCATTTGAGGATTATGAAACCGAGGTTAAAGGTCAAATATTTAGAGGAAGTAGTACCGACACTCATGAAAAAATTTGAGTACAAGTCGGTTATGCAAGTTCCCAAGGTTACAAAAGTGTCGGTTAACAAGGGTATTGGGGCAGCCGTAGCAGATAAAAAACTGGTGGATATCGGAGTCGACGAACTGACTATGATTACTGGCCAGAAAGCAGTACCCACTATCGCAAAAAAGTCTATTTCAAACTTTAAGCTCCGGGAATTTATGCCCATTGGGGCTCGCGTGACCCTACGTGGGAACCAAATGTTTGAGTTTATGGATAGATTGATAGCCATTGCTTTACCCCGGGTACGGGATTTTAAGGGAATTAATGATAAGGGTTTTGACGGAAGAGGTAACTATACTTTGGGGGTGAGAGAACAAATCATTTTCCCAGAAATCAAAATCGAGAATATTACCCGAATATCGGGAATGGATATCACATTTGTGACCACCGCTAATACTGATGAAGAGGCTTTTGAACTTCTCAAGCAAATGGGAATGCCCTTCGCGAGCATAGCAAATGAACGTGAATAATATAATTTAATAATAATGGCTAGAAAATCCGTAATTGCCCGAGAAGTTAAGCGACAAAGGTTGGTCAATAAATTTGCTGAAAAGCGAAAGGCTTTACGTGAGGCCGGTGATTGGGAAGCTTTGGATAAATTACCTCGCAATGCCTCCCCAGTAAGACTTCATAATCGATGCAAGATCACAGGTCGTCCTAAGGGATACATGCGAAAGTTTGGAATTTGTCGTAATGTTTTCCGGGAAATGGCTTCCAAAGGTAAAATCCCTGGAATCAAAAAAGCAAGCTGGTAGTAGTTTTTATATTTGGAATTAAAGTGCTAAATTTGCGATTCCTATTTTGAAAGGTGTATTATGTACAGTGATCCCATAGCAGATTATCTCACAAGAATAAGAAATGCCATAAAGGCTAAGCATAGAATTGTTGAAATTCCGGCTTCCAATATCAAAAAGGAAATAACCAAAGTACTTTTTGAGAAAGGATATATCCAGAATTATAAATTTATTGATGATAGTGTACAAGGTGTCATCAAAATTGCCTTGAAATACGACCCTGATACCAAAGAACCAGCTATACTTAGTATACAAAGAGCGAGTAAGCCTGGTTTACGCCAGTATACCGGCAAGGATAGTTTGCCAAGGGTATTGAATGGATTAGGAATAGCTGTGATGTCAACTTCCAAAGGAGTAATGACAGAAAAAGAAGCTCGTCAACTCAAGGTTGGTGGTGAAGTTTTGTGTTACGTTTACTAATAAGCATATGTCACGTATAGGTAACAAACCCATAACTATCCCCGCGAAGGTATCAATTAAGGTAGACGAGCAAAATGTGGTTACCGTTGAGGGACCCAAGGGAAAATTAACCCAAGCCGTTGACCCGGATATTAAAGTGGAAGTAGAGGGAGAAGAAATTAAAGTAACCCGTCCCAGTGAGCAGAAGCGCCATAAGGCTCTGCACGGGTTATACCGTTCTTTAATTAATAACATGGTCGAAGGAGTATCTAATGGATACAAGATTGACCTTGAAATTGTTGGGGTTGGTTTTAAAGCCATAGCTCAAAAGAACGTGTTGGAGTTAAACTTAGGGTATTCTCACCCTATTTTTTTAGCCCTGCCTGAGGAAGTTTCAGTGAATGCTGTTACCGAAAAAGGTAAGCCTCCAATTGTCACTCTTGAAAGCATTGATAAGCAGTTAATTGGTCAAGTTTCTGCCAAAATAAAGTCATTGCGTAAAGTAGAGCCTTACAAAGGTAAGGGTATTAAAGAAGTTGGAACTCAAATCAGACGTAAGCTCGGAAAGGCCGCAGCGAAGAAATAAGTTAGTGTATTATGGCTACCAAAGTAAAGAAAGTATCACGTAGAATCCGGATCAAACGCAGTATTCGGAAGAAAATAAGTGGAACCGCTTCACGTCCTCGATTAACAGTATTTCGCTCCAACCGAGCCGTTTACGCACAAATGATTGATGATGTGAATGGAGTCACCCTTGTCCATGCCTCCTCCATTGATTTGGAAGGCGACCGAAAGTCAGTCAATGTTGAAGCTTCAAAAGAAGTTGGTAAAATCTTGGCCGAAAGAGCCAAAACGAAGGGGATTGAGAAAGCTGTTTTTGACCGAAATGGTTTTCTTTATCACGGTAAAATAAAAGCTATGGCCGAAGGCGCCCGAGAGGGAGGGATCAAGTTCTAATTCTATTCTATTATGAGCAATTCAAAAAGAAAAGCGATAAGGCCTAGCGAAACGGCCGAACTTAAGGAAAAAGTGGTATCCGTAAATCGTGTGGCCAAGGTAGTGAAAGGAGGACGACGTTTTAGTTTCTCGGCTATTGTGGTAGTAGGTGATGGAAACGGAATAGTAGGTTATGGCTTAGGAAAAGCCAATGAGGTGACAGATGCCATTACCAAAGGGGTTGAAGACGCTAAGAAAAACCTTGTGAAAGTTCCCATTATTAATAATACGATCCCGCACGAAATGCTAGGTAAGTATAGTGGTGGACTTGTTTTGCTTAAACCTGCGGCCCCTGGTACGGGGGTAATTGCAGGCGGTGCGATGCGAGCCGTGCTGGAAAGTGCTGGTGTGAAGGATGTATTAGCAAAGTCTCGCGGCTCATCCAACCCACATAATGTGGTTAAGGCAACCTTTAATGCTTTACTACGCATGAAAGCACCCCATGAGGTTGCTGCACAAAGAGGTATTCCATTATCAAAAGTTTTTAATGGTTAATCGCATGGCTAAGATTCGAATTAAGCAAGTACGTAGTACAATTGACAAGCCTAAAAAGCAAAAAGACACAATTAAAGCTTTAGGCTTAGGCAAAATAAACCGGACTGTTGAAGTGGAGGAAACTCCTCAAATTGCAGGTATGGTTAACAAAGTTTTACATTTAATCACGGTTGAGCGCCTAGGCTAAGCCCAACCCTTTTGATAATTTTGAATTATGCATTTACACAGTATCAAGCCGGCAAGCGGATCGGTTAAGAAGCGTAAGCGAGTAGGGCGAGGGACTGGCTCAGGACGTGGAAAGACGGCTACCCGTGGGCATAAAGGAGCAAAGTCCCGTTCAGGGTATAGTAGGAAATTAGGCTTTGAAGGTGGTCAGATGCCGCTACAACGCCGAGTTCCTAAGTTTGGCTTCCGTAACCCGAACCGAGTTGCTTACAAAGCTGTTAACTTAGGTGATTTACAAAAGCTAAGTGAAAAATTAAATGTGAAGGTAATTGATCCCGAGATCCTAAGACAAAATGGCCTCCTTGGAAAGAAGGATTTAGTGAAGATCTTGGGGCAAGGGGAGTTTAATGCCCAATTGGAAGTAAAAGCCAATGCCTTCTCAAAATCTGCCAAAGAAACCATAGAACAGTGCGGAGGAAGCGTCCTCGTGATTGAGTAATTAAAGTAATTGGAGCTGCTATGAAAAAATTTATAAGTACTGTACGTAACATCTTTAAAATTGAAGAACTACGTAGACGTATCATATATACTATCCTCCTGCTCGTTGTTTTCCGATTAGGATCCTTCATCATATTACCTGGAATTGATACAGAACGATTAGATGTGATCGGGAATCTTGGTAACTTCGGGAAATTAGGGGGGTACTTAGATATCTTCTTGGGAGGAGCTTTTAGTAAAGCTGCCATTTTTGCCTTGGGTATCATGCCCTATATTTCTGCCTCAATCATCATTCAGCTCCTGACGGTTGCGGTACCGGACTTTCAAAAAATGCAACGTGAAGGGGATAGTGGTCAAAAGAAGATTACCCAGTACACTCGTTATCTAACCATCGCAATCACCATGGCTCAATCGTTTGCCTATCTCACGCAAACGATAAATAAAGACGCCGTTATGGTTGATTATAGCTTTTTTATTGGATCTTCCATGATTCTCTTAACTACGGGTACGATATTTACTATGTGGTTAGGTGAACGTATCACAGAGAGGGGCGTTGGTAATGGTATCTCCATGTTAATCATGATTGGTATTATCTCACGATTACCGGCTTCACTTATTCAGGAAGCAGCCTCAAAATCTGGGGGACTAATTTTGATCTTTGTCATTGAGTTGGTGATTCTATTTTTTGTCGTGATGGCAGTTGTGATGCTTACACAAGCCGTCCGGAAAGTACCTGTGCAATATGCTAAACAGGTAGCTGGGCGAAAAGCTACTGCTCAACAAGGCAATAGACAATATATTCCGTTGAAAGTGAATGCGGCAGGGGTTATGCCAATTATCTTTGCTCAGTCTCTTATGTTTTTACCAGCCCTAATCCCTTCTATACCGGGCGTTAGTGGATCGGATATTGGCTTGTGGATTGCTCAAAACTTTTCAGATTATACCTCAATAGCTTATAATGTTCTTTTCGCCATCTTGATTATCTTGTTTACTTATTTTTACACAGCTATTCAAGTAGATCCGAAACGAATTGCTGAGGATATAAAACGTAATAATGGTTTTATTCCGGGAGTTAAACCTGGGGCTCAGACCTCTGAGTTTATTGATATGATACTCTCTCGGATAACATTACCAGGATCAATATTTCTTGCTTTCGTAGCGATTTTTCCTGCTATTGCTGTTAGATTTCAAGTAACTTCTGAGTTTGCTCAGTTTTACGGGGGAACTTCTTTGTTGATTATGGTTGGGGTTATCCTTGATACCTTACAACAGATTAATAGTTACTTATTAATGCAACGCTACGAAGGTCTTATGAAATCTGGCAAAGTGAAAGGGAGATCTAAAAATATTGCAGTTGCCTGATTTACATGATTTTTTATAAGACACCAGAGGAAATTGAACTAATAAAAGTTAGTGCACAGGTATTGGGAAAAGCCCATGCCGAGGTGGCTAAGATGATACGCCCAGGCGTAAAAACCTTGGATCTTGATAAGCGAGCCGAGGAATTTATTATGGATCACGGAGGAAGGCCTTCCTTCAAAGGATATAAAAGTTTTCCCGGATCTCTGTGTATCTCAGTAAATGAGGTCGTTGTACACGGTATTCCCGGAAAATATGAACTAAAAGATGGGGATATTATCTCGATTGACTGTGGTGTGTATTTAAATGGCTTTCACAGTGACAGTGCTTACACGTATGCAGTAGGTGAGGTAAATGAGGAAGTGAAGAAACTGCTTAGAGTTACCAAAGAATCCTTATACGAAGGAATTAATCAAGCGAAATCGGGGAGTAGGGTTGGTGATATAAGCTATGCGATCCAAAAATACGTTGAATCGCACAGTTTCTCAGTTATTAGAGAACTTGTCGGGCACGGATTAGGTAAATCCTTACACGAAGAGCCAGAAGTTCCTAATTATGGTAAAAGAGGGCGAGGTACCAAGCTAAAAGAAGGCTTAGTCATTGCCATTGAACCAATGGTGAACCTGGGCAAGAGAAATGTTGTCCAAGATAATGATGGCTGGACCATACGAACCGCCGACAGGGCCCCTTCCGCTCACTTTGAACATACCGTAGCTATCCATAATGGTAGTTGCGACATTTTGACCACTTTTGAGTACATAGAAGAAGTTTACAAATTAAGCTGATATATGGCGAAACAATCATCCATTGAACAAGACGGGACAATAACTGAGGCTCTGTCCAACGCAATGTTCCGAGTTGAACTTGAAAACGGACATCTGGTTACAGCCCATATCTCTGGAAAAATGAGGATGAATTATATTAAAATTCTTCCTGGAGATAAGGTGAAACTTGAAATGTCACCTTATGATTTAACTAAAGCAAGAATTGTATACCGATATAAATAGACAACCTCGGGTATGCTTCTATATACCCTAGAATAATTGTCTCCATATAAATTTTTACTCTTATGAAAATTAGAGCATCTATTAAAAAGCGTAGTGCTGATTGCAAGATAATCCGTCGGAAGGGTAAGTTGTATGTAATCAACAAGAAGAATCCTAAATTCAAACAAAGACAAGGTTAATTTAAAGTTATGGCTAGAATCGCTGGTGTTGATATCCCTGACCGCAAAAGAGGAGAAATTAGCTTAACCTATATTTACGGAATAGGCCGGAGCTCAGCAAGAGAAATCCTGGAAAAAGCTAATGTTGATATTAATAAGAAAGTTCAGGATTGGTCTGATGAAGAATCCGGAGCTGTACGTAATATCATTACGAACGAATTCAAAGTAGAAGGACCTCTCAAGTCAGAGGTGCAAATGAATATCAAACGTTTGATGGATATTGGTAGTTACCGCGGTATCCGCCACCGAAAAGGATTGCCTCTACGTGGTCAAAAAACTAAAAATAACTCACGTACCCGTAAAGGGAAGCGTAAGACCGTAGCTAATAAAAAGAAAGCTACTAAATAATCTCTTTTCTTATTACCCGGGTTTCGTACCCCTGAGCTAGAAAGCAAATATGAGTCAGAAGCGAAAAGATAAAGCTAAAAAAAGAGTAGTAGTTGTCGAATCGGTGGGACAAGCCCACATCAAAGCAACTTTCAATAATATCATCATATCCCTTACCAATATGCAGGGACAGGTGATTTCTTGGGCCTCTGCGGGAAAGATGGGCTTCAAGGGTTCTAAAAAGAATACCCCTTATGCAGCTCAAGTTGCCGCCTCCGACTGTGCTAAAAAGGCCTATGATTTGGGCTTACGTAAAGTTGATGTGTTTGTGAAAGGACCTGGTTCCGGTAGAGAATCTGCTATTCGTACTATCCAAAACTCTGGAATAGAGGTTTCTTCTATCCGAGACATAACACCTTTGCCCCATAACGGATGCCGTCCTCCTAAAAGACGACGCGTATAATTAACCTATTCAATCAACTCTTGTTGTTTTACAAATTTTAATTGACAAAGCATCATGGCCAGATATACAGGTCCAAGTACCAAAATAGCCCGAAAGTTTGGCGAGCCTATCCTAGGCAAAAGCAAATCGCTCGAGAAGAAGAAGTATCCCCCGGGACAGCATGGGCGTAACCGAAGACGTAAACAATCTGAATACGCTATTCAGTTACAGGCTAAACAAAAAGCTAAATATATTTACGGAATGCTTGAACGACAGTTCTCCAACATGTTCAAAAAAGCCGCCCGTAAAGATGGCATTACCGGTGAAAACCTTCTGAAATTATTGGAAGCCCGTTTGGATAATACCGTTTATAGATTAGGTATTGCCCCTACTCGCCGGGCTGCCCGTCAGTTAGTATCCCATAAGCACATTTTAGTGAATGGGGTTATTTCAAATATCCCTTCTTACGAACTGCGCCCAGGGGATATCGTTTCTGTACGAGAAAAGTCTAAGTCTCTGGAATGTGTAGCCAATAGTCTATCCGCTGCATCATCCCGCAGATTCAACTGGTTGGAATGGGATGATACGGAAATGGCCGGTAAGTTTATCAGCTATCCGGACCGTGATCAAATTCCAGAGAAAATTGAGGAACAGTTGATTGTCGAACTTTACTCTAAGTAAGGAATTAAAGGATTACCAGTTCTCTTTTTTTTACCTCTAATTCAAAAAATACTATTATGTCCCTACTTACTTTCCAAATGCCCGAAAAAGTCCTAATGGATAAAGCTACCGACTTTAAAGGTACTTTTGAATTTAGACCTTTGGAAAGAGGTTATGGCGTTACCATCGGAAACTCCATCCGTAGAATATTGCTTTCCTCCTTGGAAGGTTACGCCATCACTGCTATCCGTATCCCCGGAGTATTACACGAATTTTCTGCTATCAAAGGAGTTGTAGAAGATGTATCAGAAATTATTCTAAACCTGAAGCAAGTACGTTTTAAACGTATTTCTGAAGCTGCCGACAATAAAATCGTTGTTTTTGCCCGTAATCAAGAAGTACTCAAAGCAGGTGATATCTCTAAGTTTACCAGCACCTTTGAAGTACTAAATCCAGATATGGTTATTTGTCACTTAGATGAATCCTTGGATTTAGAGTTAGAGATCCTGATCGAAAAAGGACGTGGGTACATTCCTGCCGATGAAAACCGTCCTGCCGTAGAACAATTAACCGGATTTATTCCAATAGACTCTATTTTCACTCCAATAAAAAATGTGAAGTATAGCGTGGAAAACACCCGGGTTGAGCAACGTACTGACTACGAAAAACTTATTCTCGATATAGAGACCGATGGCTCGATCCATCCTGAAGATGCTCTTAAAGGTGCTGCCCGTATTATGATTCAGCACCTGGCATTATTCTCCGACCAAAATATCACACCAGACCTAGGAAAAGAACCAGACGAGGAAGTGGTTGATGAGGATTTCTTGCATATGCGCAAACTTCTCAAAACCCCAATCAGTGACTTGGATCTTTCCGTTCGCGCTTACAACTGTCTGAAATCAGCTGATATCCGGTCCCTGGGAGATTTGGTACGCTTGGAGATTGCCGACATGATGAAATTCAGAAATTTTGGAAAGAAGTCTCTTACCGAATTGGAGCAACTTGTTTCAGAGAAAGGACTTTCTTTTGGAATGGATGTTAGTAAATATAAATTGGAAGAAGAGTAGAGTTTGAGAAAGCAGCTTGGGCCAATAACCTAGAAAATTATTTAGCCCAACCTAAAGCTTAGCCTTATGAGACACAGAAAAGCATTTAATCACTTGAGCCGTACAGCCTCCCACCGGAAGGCTATGCTCTCCAATATGGCCTCCTCGCTAATTTTGCACAAGCGTATCAAAACTACTTTGGCCAAAGCCAAAGCCCTGCGTCGCTACGTAGAGCCAATTTTGACCCGCGCCAAAGATGATACGACCCACTCGCGTCGTATGGTATTTTCTTATTTGCAAAATAAAGAGTCGGTCCAGGAACTATTTTCCGTAGTAGCCGATAAAATCTCGCATCGCCCCGGTGGCTATACCCGCATCATCCGTCTTGGCAACCGACTAGGTGATAATGCTGAGGTTTGTATGATGGAGTTAGTCGACTTCAATACCACTTTGGTTGTTGAGAAGAAGAAAGAGACCGGTAAAACTAGCCGTCGTCGTAGAAAAAAGAAAAGTGGAAGCAACCCCGAAACAAGTGGCGAAGCTACTCCGCAAACCCAGGAAACACCGCAACCCCTAGAGGCTAAGGATGAAGGGAAGGAGGCCCCAGAACAGGTCGAAACCCAAGCCAGTGTTGAAGAAGTTGCCGACACGGTAAAAGAGAAAACCGAAAATAATGAAGCTAGCGAACCTCAAGCCTCTGCCGATGCTGATAAAACAGAGGACGCCGAGGAAAAATCAGATGATTCTAAAGAAAAATCTGAATAGTTTTTCCTTATTTCTCTGAGAATCTATATTTGTAGAAGGATTGACTTTTGAGTTAACTCAAAAGTTAATCCTTTTTATTTTGGCCCGCATACCTAATGATATGAAACCAAGAATTAAACAAATCCTTGCCTCTACCGAATTTGACAGACCTGTACTTATACAAGGTTGGGTACGACATAAACGAGGTAGCAAAGGGGTGAATTTTATTACCCTTAATGATGGTTCTACCGTGGAGAGCATCCAAGTAGTGGCCAATGCCGAAGATCACTCAGAAGACGTATTACAATTGATCCATACCGGCGCGTGTTTATCCGTCGAAGGTCAATTGGTCGAGTCTACAGGTTCTGGCCAGGCTTGTGAGGTCATCGCCCAAAAAATTACTATTTTGGGTAAAGCCGACCCTGAAGCCTATCCAATTCAGGCCAAAGCTCATACCTTAGAGTTTTTAAGAGAAAAAGCTCACTTGCGTACCCGTACCAATACCTTTGGAGCTATTTTCCGTATCCGGCACGCCTTAGCCTTTGCCGTTCATCAGTATTTCCACCAGAATGGATTCTACTACTGGAATACCCCCATTGTTACGGCCTCAGATGCCGAAGGTGCCGGCGAAACATTCCGGGTTACTACCTTACCCGACGAGAATCCCCCTAAGAATGAAGAAGGTGAAGTAGATTATACCCAGGATTTTTTTGGACGTAAAACCAACTTGACTGTCTCGGGGCAGCTGGAAGCCGAACTGGGAGCCTTAGGACTTGGGCAAGTGTATACTTTTGGCCCCACTTTCCGAGCAGAAAACTCCAATACCTCTCGCCATCTTTCTGAGTTCTGGATGATAGAGCCTGAAATGGCTTTTTACGACGATAAGGATAATCAAGACCTGGCCGAAGACTTCCTAAAGTATTTAATTCGCTTTGCCTTGGAAAATTGCCCCGAGGATATGAAATTCTTAGACCAGCGATTCCAAAAAGAAAATGAGCAAAAGAAAAAAGAAGAAAGAAGCGAAATGGGCCTTATCGATAAGCTAGAATTCGTGATGGCCAATGAATTCGGACGGATTACTTACACCGAAGCTATTGATATCTTACTAAACTCTAAACCCCACAAAAAGAAGAAGTTTAAATATCCGGTAGAGTGGGGCATCGATATGCAATCGGAACACGAGCGATATTTAGTTGAAAAACACTTCAAAAAGCCCGTAATTGTTAGCGACTATCCCAAAGCCATCAAAGCATTTTATATGAAGCAAAATGATGATGGTAAAACGGTAAGAGCCATGGACGTACTTTGCCCCGGAATCGGAGAGATTATCGGAGGTTCTCAGAGGGAAGAAGATTTAGATAAACTTATGGCCCGTACCGAAGAACTCGGGATTACCAAAGAACTCTGGTGGTATTTGGATACGCGTCGTTTCGGAACGGCTCCCCACAGCGGTTTTGGCCTCGGTTTTGAACGCATGGTGCTCTTTGTAACGGGTATGGGCAATATTAGAGATGTGATTCCCTTCCCCCGAGCTCCTCAAGCGGCCGAATTTTAAAGACATACCTTTCAAATAGAAAAAACCTAAGCACCAGGCTAGGTTTTTTTTATAGGGGTAGATCAAACTTTGCTTACATAAAAACAGAATTTAGTTGGTATACGACTGACTGCCTGATGAACTAACTCCGCTGATTTTTATGCCGCCTTGACTGGTGTAATAGCGTTTTTTGTGGCGCTCACCACCTACTTGAATGCTTCCCGAAGAGGCCGTTAAGTCAAAACCAAGATTACTAAGGCTATTTTTTAAGCTAATCCGGATGCCTCCCGATGAGGTTTTGAAACGAGAATCCCCCTTTAGCTGTATGCCTTCTCCTCGAATAGAGCCAGAAGAGGCACTAAGATCTAAGGTGCCATCCAAATTATTCACGCTCATTCCACCCGAGCTAGTCACCGACTTTACATCTCCTTTCAAGTTATTGAACCGAATGGTCCCGGAAGAAGCTTTAGTGATTATGTTCCCATCAATATTAGTCCAGCTTTGACTGCCTGAACTGCTGAGGGCTTCAATATTTCCCTGCACATTGCTAACCCGGATACTTCCTGATGAACTTTTGTAGTTACCATTTGCTTGAATATTTTGAGCTTTAATGCTGCCTGAGCTAGTACCTAAGCGGAATGTGCTGGCTGAGATTTGATCAATATCTAAGCTCCCCGAAGAGTTTTTTACAATAAGATTCGTTTTGCGGGGCACTTTACATGCAATGCTGCCCTTAAAGTTACCATTATTCCAGCTTTTCATTTTGTTCTCTACCTCTACCCAAACCCGTAAAGTGGAACCGGTGCGTTGGTGACGGAGGGTATACCGTTCTTTGTTACCGTAAATTCGCCCAGTAACGCTTACGGATGAGCGATCTCCTCCTTCTACAGTAACTTTTAAAAATTTTCCTTCTACTTCTAGCGTTTCAATCCCTTGCTCGTCTAAATCTAATTGACTAAGCAAGTCTTGGGCTTGGATGCTACTAACTATAAAAAGACTTGCCAATACGATTAACCTAAGAGTTCTTGTAATATTTTTCATTTTATTATGGTTATTTTTCTGTAAAGACAATCGATCCAAGGTATAGGTTGCATAAAAAATACCCGAAAATTAAAAATTCTCGGGTATTCCAAATTAAAAAAGAGTCTGGAAAAAATTATGTGTGAGCCCCCAAACGGATCACCATTTGGTTCATCTCAGGTTCTATTTTCATCTGACATGCCAGACGGCTTCCTTCCTCGACAAAAGGTAAGGTATCCAACATATCCCATTCTGGGTCGCTTGCCTCTTGATACCCGTCTCCTTCTAGTACTTGTATCAAACACGTGGCACACAAGGCCATCCCCCCGCAAGTAGCTTGAATAGGGTACTCCGAGGCTTTTAGTACCTCCATCAAGCTGAGGTTCATATCTGTGGGAACTTCCAAACGTACTTGTTCACCAGTATCGTCCCGTACATAAATCTGAATCAATTCGGTATCTGTCATACATCTTTGGCTTAAAAGGTTTGAATTCCATTTACAGTCGTGTACTTAAAACTGGGTTTTTTGCCAGGGTACACGACTTTATAGGCACTATGGGCCATCAAAGCCGCTTCATGAAACCCGCAAAGGATCAATTTGAGCTTTCCAGGATACGTATTTATATCCCCAATGGCGTATATACCCGGAGTACCTGTAGAGTAATCACGGGTATCGACTTCGACCGCATTTTTATTAATGGCTAGGTTCCACTCCCCAATAGGGCCTAGTTTTGGACTTAAACCAAAAAGAGGAATCAAATAGTCCGTATCGACATGACTTACTTCCTTGGCCTTGTTGACGAGACTGACCCGGTTGAGAACCCCATTCCCGCTAAGCCCTTGTAATTGTGTATTTAATTCCAGGCGTATGCGGCCACTTTTGGCCAGGCTTGTAACCTTTTCAGCCGAATCGGGAGCACCACGAAAACTTGATCCCCGATGTACCAGGGTGAGTTCCGAACAAATATCTGCTAAGTACATCGTCCAATCTAAAGCCGAATCACCCCCTCCGGCCAACACTACCCTCCGGTCCCGAAATACTTCCGGGTCTTTAATCATATACTGTATCCCTTTATTTTCATAGCGTTCCAGATTTTCTAGAAGGGGTTTACGGGGCTCAAAACAACCCAATCCGCCCGCAATAACCACAACTTTGGCCTGGATATGCGTCCCTAAATTGGTGCGCAAGTGAAAAGTGCCCTCCGCATCCTTATCTAGGGTTTCCACCCGTTCTCCCAGCGTGAACCCAGCTTCAAATGGAGCAATTTGTTCCATTAAACGATCAACCAGTTCTTGGGCTTGCACCTCAGGGTAACCCGGAATGTCATAAATGGGCTTCTTAGGATATATTTCAGATAATTGGCCTCCCACTTGGGGCAAAGCATCGACTACATGACAGCGTAGCTTGAGTAGCCCCGCCTCAAATACAGCAAATAAGCCCACCGGCCCGGCCCCAATTATACATAGATCTGATTGATGCGTTTTCATACAAGTAGTGATTTTGTAATGTTAATTTGCTTGCTTAAATATAGCAAGCAAATTGTTAGTATACTAATTAAACTATACAAATACCAAATTTGTTTCAATTTTTATTGAAAGTTTAAAAGGATTTCTAGGATTTAATGTATTTGGGGCTTCCCCGCTTTATAAAATGAGGCATTCCCGATTTTCATAAACTGCCGCGCGGGTCGGGCTGTCACTACTCGCTGCCTTTCCCCGCCAGGCCTACACGAGCTCAAACAGGCCGTTCCATCCCTAAGCTGAAGAAGAAGAGAGAGTAGAGATGAGAGAGGAGAGAAGGAGCTGGGAACCGGGAACCGGGAATTGGGAGGCGGGATGCGGGAACCGGGAGTCGGGATTTTTTTCATGGCTAAAGACATCGCAGTCGCAAACCTTTAGGCTCGTGACGAAATGCTTCGGCCTTTGGCGGTGGGCTTTCCGCTGATTGGGATAACTAGGCAAGAGCAAAATACCGTTCCATCAAGAAGAAGAGAGAAGAGAGAAGATCGGAAGAGCACACGTCTCAACTCCAGTCACATTACTCGAGGTCGTATGCCGTCTTCTGGGTGAAAAAAAAAGGGGGGGGGGGGGGGGGGGGGGGGG
>CAWUIO010000083.1:0-30544 GCA_963922455.1 uncultured Microscillaceae bacterium | reverse complement strand
GAACAAGGCCCGGATCAGTACGCTTTCTTCGCCACCAAATAATCCTAGGTCAAACTCTATCGTTACGAACCCGTCGCTACCGTTACCGTCAGCTACGCTTCCTGTGAAACCGTTCACAAAGCTGCTGCCGATCTCGTCTAGCAAGACAACCCCGTTGTAAGGATCGTTCAAGGTCCCGATGGTTGACCAAGTTGCCCCTCCGTTGGTAGAAGCTTGGAAAGTCAATCCGTCAAAGCCAAACTCCGTTTCGTAAGCTACATCCAATCGTAAGCTTGGTTGTGATAAGCTAGATAGGTTGAAGAATGGAGATACGATGGCCGATGACTCGTCATCTGCGTAAGGAGTGCTTAATCCAGTAGCCCAAGCACGAACCCCGTCTGGGGCACCTACTGTTACTACCTCGTCGTCATCTAGTTCAGAAGTTGGTACACTTGGTGATCCTAACTCCCAGCTATTGGCACTTCCTTCTACGGTTACAGGAGTCCATCCGCCGTTGCCAGCTTCAAAGCTCTCTTTGTATGGGAAGGCGGCTACTACCGGACGGTCGCCAAACCCTTCTTGGATACATACATTGTCAAAGGATACTCCGTAGAATTGGTTGGCTCCGTTGAAGGCCGCTCCTGAGTTGAACAAGGCCCGGATCAGTACGCTTTCTTCGCCACCAAATAATCCTAGGTCAAACCCTACGGTTACGAAACCGTCACTACCGTTACCGTCAGCTACGCTACCTGTGAAACCGTTCACAAAGTTGCTTCCGATCTCGTCTAGCAAGACAACCCCGTTGTAAGGATCGTTCAAGGTCCCGACTGTAACCCAGGTAGCTCCATCATTAACCGAAGCTTGGAAGGTCAAACCATCAAAGGCAAACTCAGTCTCGTAGGCTACATCCAACTTCAAGCTTGGTTGTGATAAGCTAGATAGGTTGAAGATAGGCGATACTACTGCTGAGGCTTCATCATCGGCATAAGCCGTACTTAAACCGGTAGCCCAAGCATTTTGTCCATCAGAAGCTCCAATTGAGGAACCGCTAGTAGGCACAGTTGGCATTCCGATTTCCCAGCTATTAGCAGAACCTTCCACAATGACAGGGTTCCATCCACCGTTACCGGCTTCAAAGCTCTCTTTATATGGGAAGTTGTTAACCACTTGGGTTACTTCAACAATTACGTCAAAAGAAACAGTGTCCGTGTTACCAGACGCATCGGTAACAAGGAATGTATTGGTAGTAGTACCTTCGGGGAAGATAGAACCACTTGGCAATCCAGCAGTTTGCGTGATAGTCAATTCATCAAGCGGACAGTTATCCGTGGCCGTTGGTGTAGCAAAGTTTACTACACTTGTACTAGAATTGATATTGCTTACAGCCTCAAATACAGGAGCTTGAACATCATTTACTGTTACATTGATGCTAGCCTGAGCAGATAAGCCAGTTCCAGCGTCCGTTACAGTGTACGTTACTACGGTAGTTCCAACCGGAAGATCAGCTGGGCTTGTAACCACATTACCATCAACAGTAATTACGGTGGTTACTACTCCAACCGCACCTTGAACAGTAGGCTGAGGTAAAGCAACCGAAGCACCACAAACATCAGCATCGTTGTTGACAGAGAAGTCACTCAAACCTGAGATTACAGGCGGGTTAGCTGGATCAATAGTGATCGTGAAGCTAGCCGTAGCCGAATTTCCAGCTGTATCAAGCGCCGTAAAGGTAACTGTTTCCGTGCCAGGAGCACCAGCAACAGATCCAGAAACAGGTCCAGCCGTTTGAGTAAGTGAAGCCAACTCACAATTATCAGTAGCCGTAGGAGCCGCGAAGTTGATTACTTGTCCTTGCAATACGGTGAAGTCAGAAGGAACATTGGTAATTACCGGATCTTCGTCATCATTCACGATAACATTGATGCTGAGCGTAGCCGTACGTCCTGTGTTGGCTTCGGTAGCTGTAAAAGTCACCGTAGTAGTTCCCGCAGAAAAGTTATTACCAGCCGGAGCATCATTGGTGATTGTAACTTGATCTAAGGCATTGGATACATTAGGATCAGTCAAGCTTACAACCGCACCACAAACCCCAGCGTCATTAGAAACAGTGATGTCACTTACTCCATCTAAGGCTAGAGCCGGAGCTAAGGTAACGTTCACGTTAAAACTAGAAGTAGCCGTATTACCCGAAGCATCGGTTACGGTATACTCAACCAGTGTAGTTCCAATTGGGAAGGTAGAACCGCTAGCTGGTCCTTGAGTACGGGCCAAACCTGGGTTAGGACAGTTATCGCCAAATGTAGGATCATCAAAAGTAACCATAATACCTGCCGAAGTAGGTGCTTGAACGTTGATGTCAGACAAAGCCTCGATCGTAGGATCTTCAGTGTCATTAACCGTTACATTTACTGTGCTAGTAGCCGTACGACCTGTATTAGCCTCTGTACCTGTAAAAGTTACCAAGGTAGTTCCCACTGGGAAGTTGTTTCCAGCCGGTGCATCATTGGTGATGGTTACTACATCTACATCGTTTGAAACCGAAGGGTCTACTAAGCTTACAACAGCCGAGCAGTTTCCTGGATCGTTGCTTACCGTAATATCACTAAGAGCCCCTAGTGCTAAGTCTGGTACACGTGTTACGATTACGTCAAAACTTAATGTAGCTGTATTTCCACTAGCATCCGTAGCGGTAAATTCAACCGTAGTTGTTCCTACTGGGAAAGTAGAACCACTTACAATACCAGCCGTCTGCGTGATAACTACATTAGGACAATTATCACTTGCACTTGGCGTAGCAAAGGTTACAGTGGCTCCAGCATCCACAAATGCATTTACATTAATATCAGCTTGAGAAGAAGTGAAAACTGGATCTTCATTATCTTCTACAGTTACGCTAACTACCAAAGTAGCCGTACGGCCTGTATTAGCTTCGGTAGCATTGTAAGTAACCACAGTAGTTCCCACTGCGAATACATTACCCGAAGGAATATCGTTTGTGATAGTTACTTGATCTGTGTTGTTAACGGCTACTGCTGTTGGTAATACTACAACGGCTTCACATACACCAGCGTCATTAGAAACTATTGTATCATTAACTCCAGCAATGGCTAATTCCAGCACTCGAGTAACGTTCACATTGAAGCTCAACGTAGCGGTGTTACCACTTTCGTCGGTTGCCGTAAATTCAACCACGGTGGTTCCAACTGGGAATACAGAACCACTGGCAAGTCCGGAGGTCTGAGTCACCGCAACATTCGGACAGTTATCCGTAGCTGTTGGCGTAGCAAAAGAAACCGTAGCGCCGGCATCGTCAAATGCATTTACATCAATATCGGCTTGGCTTGAAGTAAATACTGGATCTTGCGTATCATTTACTACTACGTCGATAGAGATGGTAGCAGTACGACCCGTATTTGCTTCGGTAGCTGTAAAAGTAACTGTTGTAGTACCCACTGGGAAGTTGTTTCCAGCCGGGGCATCATTGGTGATGGTTACTACATCTACATCGTTTGAAACTGTAGGATCAGTCAAACTTACCACCGCACTACAAGCATCTGCATCATTAGAAACAGTGATGTTACTTACACCACCCAAGGCTAAGTCTGCAACTCGGGTTACAATTACATCAAAGCTTAAAACAGCTGTATTTCCACTAGCATCCGTAGCCGTAAATTGAACCGCCGTCGTACCCACTGGGAAAGTAGATCCGCTTGTAGGTCCTGCCGTCTGCGTGATTACTACATTAGGACAATTATCGCTGGCACTTGGCGTAGCAAAGGTTACAGTGGCTCCAGCATCTACAAATGCATTTGCATTGATATCGGCTTGGCTAGAAGTAAATACCGGATCTTCTACATCGCTTACCGTAATTGTGATCGTTGTATCACTGCTTAATCCGGTTTGCGTATCTAGAGCCGTCCAGGTTACTTGAGTAGTTCCAACCGGATAGAAATCATCCGCATTATCAGTACCGTTGAAATCATTTGTCAAAGTAAGGTTCCCTGGTTGAGAAATACCCGTAACAAATGGAGTAGACAAGTTTACATTGGCTCCACACTGTCCAGCAGCATTGTCAGCAGATTGATTAAATACATTTAAGATGGTAGGAGGATTGTTGTTATCCTGGATCTGAAAGCAGTCAAAAGCAAAACCGTCAAATCCGTTAAACGTAGTAAAACTCAAGTTAGAGTTAAAACGGAATCGGAAAAATACGCTTGACTGGCCAAAAAGCTCACCCGCAGGAATGTCGGCGGTGAAGTACTGGCCACTACCCAAGTTTACATCTTGGGCGTTGTTACCCGTCCAAGCTGGTTGGTTTCCTAAGGATGTCAAGAAGCTGTATCCTGTACTGGCTTCGGTTTCTCCTAAGATATCCCAGGTAGTACCCCCGTCAATAGAAAATTCCAAAACGGCTCCATCCGTATTAGTTTCCGTTTCCCACCATACTTTTACACTTACTTGTGGGTTGACCAGGGAACTGAAATCAAATTCAGGACTGGTTACAGCTGATACTTCATTATCAGCATAAGCAGTTGAAGCTCCAGTCACCCAGGCATTGGTTCCATCGGCAGCTCCGGTGATAAGTAAATCAAAAGGAAGGGGAGGGAAAGCAAATGGATTAGCGGCTACAAATGTAGGCGTACCCAATTCCCAAGAGTTAGGGCCAAAACCTGTACCACTTACATCGGCACTTGTCCAGCCACCGTCTCCACTTTCAAAGTCCTCTTTGTATGGGAAAGTTGCAATCGGACCAGTCGGGCCACTGCTCGCACCTTCAATGCGTACATTGTCAAAACCAAATCCGTTACGAGTATTGGTGCTACCCGCCAAAGCAGGAAGGGCCACAAAGATTACTCGGAAAGAAATTTGAGGATTAGGGGGTAAGGTTAAGGCACCCAAAGTAGCATTGGTAGTAGGATCTAAGTTAAACTCAATCTCAGTCCAGTCGCCAGAACCTAAACCAGGACCATCTTGCTCACTACCCGTCCAAGTAGGAATGGTAACGGCATTCAAAGGATCTACAATAATTGACCCAGTGTAGGGATCAGGCGTACCACCTGTACCCAAGATACCATTGTCCAAAGTAGCCAAAGGAACATTGTTTACTACGTACTGTACGTAAGCACCAGCTACGAAGAACTCAGAATCCCACCATACATCCATTTTAAGGGTAGGGGAAGTCAAGCCATCTAAGTTAAAAGCAGGGCTAGCTACGATAAATTGCGTAAGCTGTCCTGCATTTGTGCTTTGAGGGTAAGGACCACTCAAGTTAGTAACCCAAGCATTGCTACCATCTGAAGCAGAATTAATTACTGTTCCAGCCGGAGCGCCCAGGCTAAATGCAAGTGGAGAAGCTGGGAAGGAAACCCATCCACCCGTTCCACTTTCAAAGCTTTCAGCGTAAGGATTCGCGTCAGTAACTACAATCTGTGCAGTCACCTCGCTCACGCTTACACTCATGACTAGAGCTAAAAAGCAGGTTAACACCCACTTCGCTCCATTAAGCCAAGTATTTGGCTTAAATTCGTCAGAATTAGCGAAATTGTTAAACATAATAAATAAATTAACAAGGTTAAATTGTTAGAAATAACTGATCTTAACGCTGGTGTATACGAATGTTACTTTTTTATATATCTATCCATAGCCAGTGGATGATGTTTTAAACAAGGCAGGGACAAGTATAACTTGCCCGGTACCCAGTTTATAATAATTTGTATGGTCTTAATTTGCTTATAGCCCTTTTGAGAAACTATAAGTCAAGCTTAGCCGGAACGTACGGCCTAACTTGAAGCGCTCAAGGGCCGTAAGTTCATCATCATCTTCCCCAGCAACATCATAATTCTGGGAGAAGTATGGGTTTATTAAGTTATTGGCTGAAAACCTGACAGAGAAATTTTCTAATACCCGGTACGTTATATTAAAATTAAGGCGAGGGGCCGGCTGTTGTAAAGCAGTTGGGTTAAAACGGCCAAATATTCCAGGAAAGAACGTAGCGGCATTACCCAGAACATTGAATACAAGGTTGGCATCAATCTTCGTATCCGAATAATTTAGGGTGGTATTGAAAATGTAATCCGGCTGCTGGAACATTCTGCGGGTTTCCGTAAGATTAATCTCCGATTCAGGTACCCCCTCATTTATTAGTTGATTTCTTTGAGCTGACAATAAATCATCTGGAACATCCGCTACCGAACGCAGATAAGATGCGTTAAAATACAAATTCATCTTGCCAAAGAAGGGATTAATAAAACCTAAGTTCTTACGTATCTCAAGCTCGGCCCCGTACACCCGGCTTACATCAGCATTTTCCCAGGTGTTTTGACTGGTAACCCCTCCGGCAGCTGTACCAAATACCGATATGATATTTTGGTCAAATTCTTTATAGAAGAGACTAATGGAGTAAAGCTCATTAGCTCCTGGAAAAACTTCAAACCGGAGGTCAAAATTATCTATCAATGCACGTTCCAAATTGGGATTGCCCACCACAAAACCACCCGTAAGAAAATCAAAGCTTTCGTAGGGGGCCAGCTCCCGGAAAGATGGGCGGGCTAAGGTCCGGTTGTAAGCCAAACGCAAATTCATCTTAGCGTTTAACTTGTAAGTCAAACTAAGCGAAGGCAGGACATCAAAATCATCAAGCAAGGTTGTATCTACTAGTTGGGAAAGAGGGTCTCCGTCTGGAAGGAAACTTGCTCCTATGAGGTTAAAATTAATTTGGGCCTGTTCAAACCGCACCCCCACTGTGGCCCTTAAGCGGTCACTTAACCAGAGATCGCCCATAACATAAGCCGCATATATTTCCTTATCTGCTTCGTAATTGTTTCTGATTTCATAGGCGTCTTGGATCATTGCCCCTTGATCGTAAATGTTGCCTAGGCTAGGATCAATTAAGACCGTTGGCACTTGGCCCACAATGGATTCGAAATCCCCCTCTACATTTGAAGAAAAGTTAAAATAGGTATAGGAAAACTCCCGGAACACACGATCTTGCTTAAAATAATTAGCCCCCAATTTAATAGATGATTTATCCTTGCTGTTGCCCCTAAGGTTAAACTCGTAGGTAAAATCGCCCTTAAAGTTATAATTGTCCTGGTCCAAATCGCGATAATAATGAGTTAAGGGGACAGATTCTGCAGTAAGTTGACCGAACACAGGAGGGAACTCGAGGGTTTCAAAAAACAGGGCCGATACCTCGGAAGGATTTAAACCTGCATAAATAGATGAAGGAGTGCTTGGAAAGAAAGCATCCCGAAAAACGTAACCGGATGTCCGGATATCTGGCTGATCAAAAAAAGATCGGGAAAATGCCCCACTCCACTCAAAAGTAAAGCGTTTTTTGTCTCCAAATTTATGCTCTCCAAATAATTGATACGATTCGAGGGCCCTCTGCTCGTAAGCCACGAGATTACTACGAAAATAATCAAAAAGGGTTGTTTCCGGTTGCGTCCCACCGGCCCGGTTACTTACTTGGTTCCCACTCTGATTGTACATGAAGTTGAAGGTGAGCTTATTAAACTTGCCTAGTTTTGCTCCAATAGAGGCCAAACCACCCCACAATACCTGATCTTCTCCTTGGTCTACCCGTTGATTTAAAATACCTGTTTCAAAGTCAGAGGTCGCAGCTAGAAAACGAGAAAAGGCATCATCTCTGAAGATAAATTGCCGATTGTAGGAGAAACTGGTTTGATAGCCCAGCTGAAAGCCTTTATCTCCAATAGGAATTTGATTGCCTACTGAAAAACCAAAACGATAATCGGGCGGGGGGGCATCCAAAACCGGATCGAAATCCGAATTAAATGAAAGGGTTTGCCCACGCATTAAATCCGACAATTCTTGCCTACGGGCGTCGTTGGTAGTGAAGAGATGCACATCCCATCTAGGAATTATATCCCGGTCTTCTGGATCAATTATTCCAGGAATAGCCCTTAAGCCATTATCCCGGCCCGTCCAATCGGATGAGCTACTTACCTGGTCTACAAATTCATCATTAAACGTAGCATTGGTGTTATACCCAATGGCTGCCGAAGCCGAAACAGTAAGTACTTCTGGAAAAGTACTCGTGCTAATGTTGATTAGGCCTCCGGTAAATTCTCCCGGCAAATCTGGCCTAAACGTCTTGAAAATGAGAATATTGTCCAACAAACGGGCCGGAATCAAATCTAATTGTACCCCATTACGGTCGGGATCCAAACCCGGTAACTGGATGCCGTTAATCGTCGTTTGGACGTATCGGTCCCCCAAACCACGAACATAGGCATACCTTCCTCCCTCTATATTAACTCCGACTACTCTTGAAACGGCAGCCGCCGCATCAATATCTCCTGTCTTCCTTAAGAATTCACCTGATACGCCATCAATAAAGCTAGGACTCTTCTTTTTTATATTTAAAACTTGAATTTCTCCTTTGGGGGCTACTACTTCTCCTTCTACGACAATGGTTTCTAAAACCTCTTCATCCGGGCTCAAATTTCTGTTTATTACAGTGCTTCTACCCGCTTGAACTTGTACCCCAGGAACCACTTGATTGGAATACCCTATATAGCTAATCACCAAATTATAGGTTCCGGGAGCTACCCGAAATGAATATTGACCATCCAGGTCGGTTGAGCTACCCGTGCCCGTACCTTGAATCACAACAGAGGCCCCAATTAAGGCCTCTCCAGTTGATGCATCTAAAATTTTTCCCTTTATGTAACCGTTTTGAGCAAATGCCCCGGTAAGGAAGAGAAAAAAGCATAACAGTGAGAGTAAAGAATGTTTCATGTTCAGTTGATTTTTGTACAATAATGCCTAGCTCTAAACTTTTGGAAATAAATAAAATTCGTAATAATTGTGAGCTTAGTGAATAAACCAGAAAGGCGCTTTTTTTAACAATAAAAACGTTTGAAAATGATCTGGCAAATATCGCAATTTCTTGTCTGACATACTTCAAAATGATTTTCTTATGTTTACAGACAGTTTAGCAAACTAATGCTCAATGGATTACGTTTTCTATGAACAGATAAAAATAACTTTAACAAGGTTGTATGGATTTATCACTGGCCCGGTACTGATATAGTTTGCCGCTATAACATCGGAGCCGGTGGTCAATCTTTTCTTTTTTCCATTAGAACTAGCATAGCTCCCCCTCTACCCTTCATCCATTTTTTTAATGTCTTCCCCCTATTCTGCTTATTCATAAAATCTGAAATAACTTACCAAGGGTTTAGATCATTATACTTTTTGTTCGCTTAGGCTTTATTCCTTCCCAAGAAGCCGGGAAGGCTATTTACCGAAAAGCGGTAAATAGCAATCACGACCATATTTTTTTAAGTAGGAAGTAGCAACAGAAAACTCAAATACTGAAAAAAGCTATTTGGAATAAGTAAAATCAAGGGTGGTACCCGAAGGTACCATCCCTGAAATTATCTTAGTCAGTACCAGTAGTAGGTCCACCAGGAAGATTGTTTTCTAAGTAATAGATTTCCCAAGCAGTCCATCCTAGTACCCAAGGAGTAGCAGCAGGATCAAAAGCACCTTTGTAAGAAACCTGATCAAAGAAAGTAAGATCAATTGGGTTGTTACGATTAGTGCTAATAGCGTTGTTACCATCAGCAAAGAAAGCAGCAATTGCCGCACGAGCATCTACAGGAGCCGTAGTAGCGTTAGCACTAGTAGGAGTGATGAAGTCACCAGCAAAAGTAACAGCAGAACTTGAAGTATTCACAACAGAGCTAGCGAAGTTAGCAGGAACAATAGCAGATCCACCAACTTGGATAGGCAATGTACCAGGAGCAACTCCAAAGAACTCGTCAAAGATAACACAAGTCAATCCTAAGTCACCAGCCGCCAAACGCTCGTCAGAAGAAGGACGAGATCCAACAGCTTCTACATCAGCCTGACGACCGTGGTTAGCAAAGATAGAGTGTCCGTACAATCCACCTGAGTTATCACGGAATCGGTAAGGACGGCTACCACCAGTACCCGTGATGTAACCTAAATACGTAGCGTTAGCCACAACTGGAGAAGCAAAGAAAGCACCTGCAGCTTCAACTGCACCGATAGCACCATCTTGCTCAGCCCCGTTGTCACCAGTTACGTTATCTTGCCAAGAGAACCAGTACTGTCCAGAACCTTGGAAACAGATATCCGTATCAAAGTGGTCATCACCACAGAAGCTAGCTACTAAGTGCTTTGTGTCAACCGTTCCACCGAAGAATTCGAATCCATCATCACGGTTAGCAAATACTTCTACAAAATCAATAGTAGTTTCGTTACCAACTGATCCCATAGTAAGACCGTTGATTTCGTTACCAGCGTTGATGTTACCAATAGTAGTACCCCCGTGACGGATAGAACAGTAAACCATGCTTCCAGAGCTACCACCAAAGGCTCCATCTGTACCGTTACCAGTACGAGGACCGAAAGTACGATCGATAGCTTGGCTACCGTTGATACCAACAGAAACAGCACCAACAGGAATACCTTCGATTTCACCTTGTGAAGGATCACCTGGATCAACACAGTTGAAAGCTTCACCCAACATGATTACACCTCCCCAAAGACCGCGAGCGGCAACAGGAAGACGGAAAGAAGCATTAGCGTCAGGGATAATCACTTGACCTGGCTCGATACGATCGGCCAAAGAAGTGAATACAATCGGAGTTGTAGCCGAACCATTGGCGATGATAGTACCACCTCGCTCAATGATCAAGTAAGAAGAAGCATCAGCTTGACCAGGGAAAGCTTTTACTAAAGCACCTTCCTCAATTACCAATGTGTCTCCGTCACGAACTAAAATAGGTCCGTTCAATACGTACGTGTTACCAGCAGTCCAAGTGTCCGTACCAGTAGCCGTAGGACCTTGTACAGTGATGATAGACTGACGATCTTTGATTTCCTCATAGTTGGCCAAAGCCACCTGCGAGTAGTACTCGATCAAATCAACTCCAGCAACATCAGGAGTGATTGCATCCTCGCTTTGTTGGCAAGATGTGATACCAGCTACCAATCCCGCACTAACGAGTAGAGATAAAAATAACTTTTTCATAAAATGTTTAATTTGAGTTTTGCTACAAAGCTCTCAAAAAAGAAAGAAACATGAAGGTGTGTCAGATTATGCTTTTGTTAAAAAATCCCCCCCCTATTACCTGAAAATTTAACTAATATTAACAAAGCACTTCTATTGAATATCCAGGTGATTTTTTTAGCGTTTTTCAAGCAATATTCAAAAAATTAGTCTCATAATAACACAGATTCTGGCAAAGAACGCCCTTCAAAATATTAACAAGTCAATTAACCTAAAAAGCTTGATCGTTTGTGAAAGATTTCATTACATTTGCCAAAAATAATCCTTTAATAAGCTTTATGAAACTTGTCAATTTCTTGTACTTAACAATACTAGTAGCCTTGCTTGCTACTTGTGGTTCTAGCGATAGTCCTGCTCCAGAACCAGAAGGTAATACTGAGCTCAATCTAGGTAACATTTACTCCGCTAACACGGAATGGGACATGGTTACTTTCTCATCATCTAGAATTGACTCAAATGTGGTAGCGTCTATCAATAGCGACGCTGTTGATACGGCCTTTTTTTCTTACACAAGAGTAGATCTCACCAATCAAAACGATACTACTTGCCGTGAAGATGATACATTTTTTATCAATTCAAATGGTACTTTTGATATTGAAGATAATTCCAGTGTTTGCGCCACAACCAATTATGTAGATGATATTTCTGGGCTTATTGAAAGAGGAAGTTTTAATGTAAATACTAATAATCAAATTGAAATTTCTGGGGAAGATTTACGCATTATCACATTAAATTACGGTGTTATAAGCTACTCCGGAATTTTTAATGAAAATGACTATCTAGCAAACTTTGATTTCCGCAGTAGCAACTTAGTTTTTGATTTCGTTGATTCCACTGCCACAGGTTTATACCGCTTTCGGTACACAGATGATTTTGCCGGTGTCAATCTAGCCATACAAGAACAAGCTAGTCGTAGATGGATTTTTGACTTACACTTGCAACGTCGCTAGTTTTTACATATCCTTTTTGCGAAGAGCTTCTTATTTTTAAGAAGCTTTTTTTGTTTTCCTATACACTTAATCCAGCTCCTCAGCTTTCTACATCAAACAGTATTTGATAACCCTAATTCCACCTTAACAGCTCGCCATCAACTCTTTTCCCCTCCCTTCTTAATTGCATAAAAGCCTGTGCTATTTTTAATGATTTAACGCATCACCTTGTGTAATAATTTGTATAAAAAGTACTTAAAAAAGCCAGCTAAACACACTGTTAAAAATCAGGTAGCTCTCGTTTATTTTAGTCATTAGCCCTCTCCTTTTATACATGAAGCCAGGCATTTTCATGGCCATTTTATTACTAAACTACTTGACATCAAGCATTAAAATAAAAAAAAAGAAGCAGTGATATAAGGCTTTCTTATATACTGCTTCATTGCCCAGGATGTACGGCTTATACGTAATTAAATTGCACCCTGAAATTTTCTTATTGACCAGTTAAAGTGGTCCACCAGGAAGGTTGTTTTCCAGGTAGTACTCTTCCCAAGCTGTCCACCCAAATACCCAAGGAGTAGCAGCCGGATCAAAAGCCCCTTTGTAAGTAACCTGATCAAAGAAAGTAAGATCAATTGGGTTGTTACGTGTCGTACTGATAGCGTTGTTAGCATCCGCAAAGAAGGCCGCAATTGCCGCCCGGGCATCAACTGGAGCTGTAGTAGCGTTAGCACTCGTAGGCGTGATGAAGTCCCCAGCAAAAGTAACTGCCGCACTTGAAGTGTTTACTACAGAGCTAGGAAAGTTAGCTGGAACAATAGGAGCTCCACCAACACGAATAGGCAGAGTACCCGGAGCAACTCCAAAGATCTCGTCAAAGATAACACAAGTCAATCCTAAGTCACCAGCCGCCAAACGCTCGTCAGAAGAAGGACGAGATGATCCAATGACTCCAACAGCTCCAACAGCTTCTACATCAGCCTGACGACCGTGGTTAGCAAAGATAGAGTGTCCGTACAATCCACCTGAGTTATCACGGAATCGGTAAGGACGGCTACCACCAGTACCCGTGATGTAACCTAAATACGTAGCGTTAGCCACAACTGGAGAAGCAAAGAAAGCACCTGCAGCTTCAACTGCACCGATAGCACCATCTTGCTCAGCCCCGTTGTCACCAGTTACGTTATCTTGCCAAGAGAACCAGTACTGTCCAGAACCTTGGAAACAGATATCCGTATCAAAGTGGTCATCACCGCAGAAGCTGGCAACTAAGTGCTTTGTGTTAACCGTTCCCCCAATGAACTTAAATCCATCATTCCGGTTGGCAATTACTTCTACAAAATCAATAGTCGTTCCGTTACCTACTGATGCCAAAGATAAACCGTTAATATCGCTGACCGGATCTAATAGATTGAGACGAGTACCCCCGTGACGGATTGAGCAGTACCTCATACTTCCGGAGCTACCACCAAAGGCACCATCTGTACCCTCACCCGTACGAGGACCGAAAGTACGGTCGATAGTGTGGTTACCGTTGATACCAACTGAAGTAGCAAATTCTGGTACACCCGCAATTTCACCTTGAGAAGGGATAACTGGATCAACACAGTTGAAAGCTTCACCCAAGATGAGTACCCCACCCCAAAGACCACGGGCAGCCACCGGAAGCCGTAAACTAGCAAATTCTTCAGGGATGATCACTTGGCCTGGCTCGATACGATCGGCCAAAGAAGTGAAAATGATCGGCGAGGCAGCCGAACCATTGGCGATGATAGTACCACCACGCTCAACAAGCAAGTAAGAAACAGCAATACCTTGACCAGGGAAAGCTTTTACTAAAGCCCCTTCCTCGATTACCAATGTGTCTCCGTCACGTACTACGATAGGTCCGCTCATTACGTACGTGTTACCAGCAGTCCAAGTGTCAGTTCCAGTAGCCGTAGGACCACTAACAAGAAAAGTAGACTGACGGTCTTTGATTTCCTCATAGTTGGCCAAGGCCACCTGTGAGTAGTACTCAATCAAATCAACTCCAGCAACCTCAGGAGCGATTGCATCCTCGCTTGGTTGGCAAGATGTGATACCAGCTACCAATCCCGCACTAAGGACAAGAGATAAAAATAATTTTTTCATAAAAAATTTAATAATTATAATAAAAATCAAACATAATAAAAAATCTACTTTTTTAAGGCCGTTCAAAAATAATTATACAGTAAAATATAAAACCGATAACTTACCACGACAGAATGCCTTAATTTATATAAAAAAAGCTTTCAGAAGGGTTGGAATTAGAGCTAAAACCCTAATTTAGGCTCAGTAACTCACATAAAAGGAGGTATTTGCAGAATATGGCCTTGCTTTATGGAAATAGGCAGTATCAAACTAGCTAGTAGGAATTGATAAAATTTAGCGTAACTTATGCTAAGTTTATAAGACTTTAACTATGTAGCTACTTTGAATTAAAAATAAAATACATATTGTAAATAAACTCTTGGGTATTTTTAGATTTTTTCAAAAACCCAGCTTGCCTATACGCTATACATAGCCCATTAAGCCCCGTATTTTCAATTGTATAGTCATGAAAAACTGTGGAGCTTCCCCGCGCTAGCCCATGAGGCATTAAAAAGTTCCTACTGTACCTGCGCGGGTCGGGCTCTCGCTACTCGCCGGCCCACCCGCATTCCAGCGGCGGGCTCAAACAGGCCGCTCCATCCCTAAGCCAATATGAGCGCAGGCATAAGTCATATACATGCCCTACATACCACGCTGGTCATCCCGAGCACCGGGAAGAATCGTATTCCATGGGGGATGAGGAGTCCGTTTTGATTCGGGTGCCTTATCTATCTAGCTTTAAGATCCCTCTGTTTCCAGGCGGATACACGCTCAAATGAGCGGGCTATGATTTTACAATATGTATAAGGGATATCCTGGCTAGCCAATAAACAAGTATAGCCTGGGGGGGTAAACGTAAAATCTCTGGGTTTATTTTCTGATTAAGACCGTCTTCTGCACTTGCTCTCCTCCCGCTTGCAATTGAATAATGTACAAGCCTTCTTTTTGGATTTCTATGGGTTCGAAGACATCGCCGCGCAGGCCCTCTTTCTTATATACCACTTGCCCATTCTGGACATCATATACCCACAGATTGGCCCTTTGCCCGGCCTTGGCTTCTACTTGTATCCTACCATCTGACTCATTAGGATATACCCATAAATCTAATTCTTGACTGGGCTCGCTTAGCTGAATTTGCCATTCTCGAGTGCTCCCCCTCACCCCTTGCCCCCTCACTTCGCTAAATGGAGTAACCCGCAGGACATACAAACCGGTGTCGAGCACTTGCCCAAAGTAATTGCTTCCTGCATTGCCATCGGCTATGTAAGGGGATACATTTTCGGTACGACTGTATGAAACGGGCCCCATAATTTCAAAGCGTACACTCCCCACAGTTGCAGGCTCGGTAAATGCCTCAAAACTCAGCTCCCGATTACGTAAATCTTCAAGCAGATATGTCCCCCCGTCTACTAAACTATCTAGGATAGCCTCATCCAGGCCCGCATCTACCAGGGCCAAACGGCTTAGGCTCAAATTGGGTGCCGAGGTGGGTAATATCCAAAATCGAAGGCGGCTGGTATCACCCACTTCTCCCAGTAAATTATCCAAATCAAAGGCTTGAGCAAAAACTTCATAGCCTTGAGGGGCCAACTTCCTGCCGTAATAATCACTCCCCGCATTGGCAAATAAAGCAAAAGGAGCTTGATTTTCCGTTCGAGAGGATCCTGTCTGGGTATCCAGGCCCCATATACCTAGCCGAACACTTCCTTCGGTGGAGGAAACGACCTCAATACTCAAGGGCACATCTCCCAAATCATCTTGGTATAGGGTATCCCCTTCTTCTAAGACTTTTATAAGCGTATCGGTCTCCGCATGGATCAAACGGAAGGATTCGATGGCTAGGTCCGGGCTGCTGAGATTGCCGGTACCGTACAAACGTAGGGTGAGTGACTCCACTTGACCGCTTTGGCCGGCTACCCGATCCATCACTTTTACTTGCCAGGTTCCTTGAGCTTGCTCGCCCCAGTGCCTCACACTCATAAATGTCCAAACATAGTTGGCTTGCTGGTCTCCGTGTGTATCTGCCAGGATACTTTCTGTACCGTCTGGAGAAATCAACACAATTTTTAATTGTCCTCGTGCACTATGACTGATCTCGGCATCCAGTTCTACATGCTCTACCCGCAAGTCTTCCCCAAACTCAAAGTCAAACGTAGTGCCTTCTTCTGATCCATCTGGGATGCTTCGGGCCAGGTTTGGCTCTTCTTGGCTTATGCTTTGGGCAGGGGGCAAATTGCTCCAATGGTGAGAGATATGGACTGCCTCTTCGGCATCCACCAATCCTGCCCCATACAGGGGATGAAAGTGAAAGCCCCCTCCATTAAAAAACCAATCCGGGTTGGTGGGGTCATTTTGTAGGGCCGAGCGGATCAAGATTTCTTGTACGTCCCGCCAACCCAAATTTGGATTAGCCTCCAGCATAAGGGCAATCACGCCGCTTACAAGGGGAGTACTCGCCGAAGTTCCGTTAAAGCCTGAGGTATAGGGATTCGGAAAGCCCGCATGAACGGTTGTGGTAATTTGTGGTTCATTAAACAGGAGTTCGCCACCCGAGGGAGCTACGAGTAATACATTGGCTCCGGGCTCACTATAACTCGTGGCTTGTCCCGTAAACGTGATCGCTCCCACCGCAATCGTATACCTTGAATTTGCGTAGCCATCATAATTGGCATTATCCCCACTAGACCGGCCATTACCGGCCGCCCAAGTAAAAATAGCCCCTTTTCCGTCTCTACCATGTTGGGACGCATTGGATAAAGCCGCTTTGGTAAGTACTCCCGGGCCGGTTTTAGTCTGTCCATCATCGCTTGGCCCCCAACTGTTATTATAAATGTCTAGTGCATTGTCTCCCAAAAGCATATGGTTGAGCGCCAGGGCTTCGGTTTGATCGTCTACCGGACTAAACGTTAAACGAATCCCTAGTAACTCCGCTTCGGGAGAAGCTCCGATGGTACCCAGGACATTATTCCCTTCGGCCGCGATCAGTCCGCCTACCGAAGTACCATGGGAGTTTCTTTCATCGGAAAATAAGGGCCGGGGATCATCATCCCCTTCATTAAAGTCTATATCGTTTAAGCTATCTACTTGATTGATCAAATCGGGATGTTGCGTATCCAGCCCCGAATCTACACAGCCTATACGAATGCCCCGCCCTAAAAACCCGTCGCCATAGTTTTCTCCCCAAACGGGAAGGACATTAATATCGGCTTGGGTAAAAGGAAAAAATATGGGGAAGTTATTCGTTAAGTGCCACTGTTGTGGGAGCAATGGGTCATTGGGCAAGGCCCGGTCGTTCAATTGACGGGCAAACAAGGGTTGGGCGTAGGTAAGGTCGGGCATTTCCTGAAAAGTACGTAAAAGAAGCATCACGTCCTGCGTGTTCTGTACCTCAATGAGGGCAT
This sequence comes from uncultured Microscillaceae bacterium, assembly GCA_963922455.1. Taxonomy (GTDB): domain Bacteria; phylum Bacteroidota; class Bacteroidia; order Cytophagales; family Microscillaceae; genus CAWUIO01. The sequence goes on along the minus strand of CAWUIO010000083.1, from coordinate 13,055 downwards.
GATCTGCCAAGCCCATCGGCTCAGGCACCCACTCAAAAGAGCGGCCTTTGAGCACTTCTTTCACGCTACTCAGAATTTCTTTTGCCTGGGAAGGTTTTGTGGCAATTAGTAGTTTAGTCCGTAAAATAAACGCTTGTCCGTGGTGGGAGTAAACGGGTAATAAGGCTAGATGCTTATCATTTTGGCGTGATTGGGTACGGACCTTTGCGTACTCGTTGAAATTTAAGTAGCGATTTTGATGCTGGAATACCAAGGCAGTCCTTTTCAAGTTGAGCCATTGGCCGTTTTGGAATATACGGATGGAATCGGAACCAATAGGTTCGGCCTTTTGAGCGCAAAGTAGGGAAGGCAAGAAAACCAAATAGAGGAGTATTGCCTGGATTTTTTGGGATGAGGTCATTATTTGCTATTGTTCATTTTAAGTACAAATTTAAAAAATCCTCATTTCATAAACTGCCTTAGACTGAAGACATAACTTAAATTTAATATTCAAGCAAATCCCTTTACATTTGTACAAGAAGTCCGGTTTTTTGTTTTGGCTGAGGGATAGAGCGGCCTGTTTGAGCTCGCCGCTGGTTGAGCGGGGGCCAGCGAGTAGCGAAAGCCCGACCCCTCTCTGCCTGAGAGTTGGAGCATTTGGGTACTTCATGTTTTACAGAGAGGGGGCAGCCCCCCTTACTTCCCTCGGGCTTTTACAATCAATACAGGAAATTCCTATGGAAATAAGTTTTATTGTACCCAGCTATCAGGGACGCCCGAAGTTGCCCCGCATTTTGGAAGCCATTGCCCAACAGGTGATCTCCTGCTCCCAGGATGCTTGGGAAGTAGTCATTGTACTGGATGGATCAACAGATGGTAGCCAGGAATGGCTTGCCGGGTCTAGCTATCCTCGAATACCCCATTTGCAGGTTATTGAGCAAGAAAATCAAGGAAGGGCCGCGACTCGAAACCGCGGGGCAAATGCTGCCCAAGGTGAATTATTGATTTTTTTTGACGATGACATGCGCCCCCTACCCGAGTGTACACAGGTGCACATGGAGCACCACCAAAAAAACCCTGGCAGTATTTTAGTGGGTTCTCAATTGGAAGACCCCCAAAGAATTAGCCAAGATATACATCACTTCCGAGCGTATTTGAGTAATAAATGGACACAGGAGATCTCTCCTAGCCAGGAAAAAGTGAGAATCCCGGAGCAAAAGCCCTACATTACAGCGGCCAACTTCTCGCTTTCCAAAACCTTGTTTAAGCAATTAGGGCAATTTGATGAGCGCTTAAAGGATGCCGAAGATTTTGACCTGGCTATTCGGGCAACCGCCCAATCGGTACCCATCTATTTTGACCCTCAGGCTCAGGCTTGGCACGACGAACTTGTAAGTGCGGCCTATATGGTAAAACGTTGGCGACAGTATGCCCAATCTCACCAGACTTTAAAAACCTTAAAACCGGAACAGATGGAGGCTTTTCTGGTACGAAGTGCTCCCCAGCCTAGCCTGGTAAAGAAAATACTGTATAATATTATGGCGCACCGTCTTTGGGTGAATATGATTGACGGCTGGAACCTGTTCAGGGTATTTCCTCAATCTATTCGCTTTCGGATATACGATGTAATTATTACAGGATTAAGCACTTATTATCCTGAGCGTCCTTTGTAATGATGGCCTCTTTTCTTTTTTTTCTTTTAAGAAACTGTTTAAATTTAATCCTTTGGGCTGCAAAGAGCCATTTTTAGAACCTGACTTCATCAAATTCATCGCCCGTAGCGCTGCTATGCGCTCTTTGTTGATTTCGTCAGAACCTCAAACTGGCCCTTTTCGCCGACAAAAACCAAACATAAACAGTCTCTAAGAAACTGTTTAAATTTAGAAGATATATACGCTTGATTCTTTACTCTATTGTTCATGAAACATCGCCAAGGGGCCAATAATCATTATTTTGGTAATTTATGGGAAGGGATTAAAACCTCGATTTCCGGATTGCGCCTTTCCATCAAGCATGCTTGGCAAGCCCGACATCGTCGGAAACCCATGTATGTGCAAGACAGTCAGTATTTTAGCCAAAAAGACGGAATTGTTACCCTGCAGTACCCCTTGGAATCCTTGCCTGTACCTGACCACGCCCGATACCGCCTCTACAATGAGATGGATGACTGTATCGTTTGCGATAAATGTGCGAAAATCTGTCCGGTAGACTGTATCGATATTGAGCCCATACGCGCCAGCGAACAAGTAGGCTCGGCTTCGGATGGCTCTCCTATACGACTGTATGCCGCCAAATTTGATATTGATATGGCTAAATGCTGCTACTGTGGGCTTTGTACGACGGTATGCCCCACGGAGTGCCTTACCATGACAAAAGCCTATGATTACAGTGAGGAAAATGTGCGGGACATGATTTATCATTTTGCCAATTTGACTCCCGAGGAAGCAGAAGATAAGCTAGCTTTATGGAACCAATATCAGGCAGAGAAAGAAGCACTCAAAGCGCAAAAAGCCCTGGAAACTCCCACAAAACCGGCGGCAAGCAAGCCATCAGGCGGGTTTAAACCCAAGTTTAAGCCCAAGCAAGCGCCCAAACCCAGTCAACCTACTTCGGAGGAGGCCGAAAACCCAAAGGATAAGGCCACGCCACGTCCTTCATTTAAACCAAATACACCCAAACCCGCAGATCAAAGTCCCTCCGATGGTTTTGAAAGCCCCCAGGAAGAATCTGCTACCACAAACCCTTCGGCTAAGCCCCGGCCTAAATTCAAACCGAAAATCGCTGGCAAGCCTAGCACCGAAAGCCCTGCCCAGGATAGTCCAGAAAAAAAACCTGCCCCTAAGCCCCGGCCTACATTTAAACCCAAAATTGCCGGTAAGCCTAGCGCGGATGATGCCAGTGCTAATACGAATGAGGAGGTCCCTAGGGCAAAACCACGGCCCAAATTTCGGCCTAAAATAAAAGGAAATAGTAAACCCAAACCGGGCCCAGATGCCGGTTCATCTGAGGAAAATTAATTTGTATGAGTCTTATCTTAATCATTTTTCTGGCCTTTGCCACTTTGTTGGTATGGTCTACTTTGGGAGTGTTATGGTCTCGTAATATTTTATATGCGGCCTTCTACCTCTTGTTTGCACTATTGGCCGTGGCCGCAATATATGTCTTGGCCGGAGCCGATTTTCTGGCAATGAGTCAAATTTTGATTTATGTTGGAGGGATTTTGGTGCTTATTTTATTCGGGATCATGTTTACCAGTCGCCCCAAGGTACCTGGCCTTTCAGAAGTGAGCCTAGCCCCCCAAACCCAATCACTCAAGCAATGGACCGGTTATGCCGTAGGCATTTTATTCTTGGCTTTGATGAGTTGGCTGATTTTTTATAAGCCCCTTCCTATCTCCAAAAACCCTAGCCCCGTAGGCCTGGAAGCCGGAACGGCCCCGGTGATTGGCATGCAATTTCTAACCTACCATATCATTGCATTTGAGCTAAGTGCGCTTGTTTTATTGATTGCATTGATTGGAGCCAGCAGTATTGCGGGCAAAACCCATTATACGGACCATGAATCTCCCGGCACGTAATACCCAGCTAATTAATGCCCAAGCCCAGAAGATGGGTTTTGACTTCTGTGGAATTTCCCAAGCCGATTTTCTGGAAGACCAGGCACCTTTGCTCGAGCAGTGGTTAAAAGCGCAAAATCACGGCAAAATGGAGTACATGGCGCGTCATTTTGATAAACGCCTGGATCCCCGTAAACTGGTGGAGGGGGCCCGCTCGGTGATTTCGCTTCTGTATAATTACTATCCACAACAGCCCATTTCCCCTGCTGATACCTATCATATTTCTAAGTATGCCTATGGCAAAGACTACCATGAGGTAATTCGTAAGAAATTGCACCGCTTGCTGGCTTTTATCCGGGAAGAGATCGGTGAGGTATCGGGAAGGGTATTTGTTGATTCGGCTCCCGTGATGGACAAAGTTTGGGCATCTCGGGCCGGACTGGGTTGGGTGGGAAAACACACGAACTTGATTAACCGTCGAATAGGAAGTTTTTTCTTTATTGCCGAGATGATTTTGGATATAGACCTAGAGGCCGATGGGCCCATTGGCGATTATTGTGGTACCTGTACCCGGTGCCTGGACGCTTGTCCTACCGAAGCCTTGATTGCCCCCTACCAAATCGATGCCCGAAAATGTATTTCCTATCTTACGATAGAGCTCAAAGAAGCGATACCTGATGAGTTTGCCGGACAAATGAAAGATTGGATCTTTGGCTGCGATATATGCCAGGATGTTTGCCCTTGGAACCGTTTTAGTACTCCGCATCAAGAGCCCGACTTTGAAGCCTCTGATACATTAAGAAGTTTTAAGAAACGGGATTGGGAGGAGATGACGGCAGAGGTGTTTAGGGAAGTATTTAAGAAATCGCCCGTGAAGCGGACAAAATGGGAAGGCTTGCAACGCAATATTAAGTTTGTCGCGAAGCCTTCCGGTGAATAATTTAATCTACGTGACTTAGTTCAAAACAATCATCCAATACTTGGAGCAAGGTGAGTGAGGAGGAGAACTGTTCGTAACACCACTCTTGCAAAAAACGTATCTCACGGGGGTCTAAATAATTTTGAATTGACTTCCTTAGTTCTTTCTCGAAAATAACTCGATCAAAACTTACCTTTGACAGAATGGTTTTTACATATTCGAGCATAGTAGGGTTAATTTTGGTTTTACTGATAGTGATCTAAAAGCTAAATAGGGCATGACTTATACAAATCTAATATTTTCTTGTATTATTCCAAAATTTCCTGCTTCAATTTTAAAACATACAGGACTCCTTGTGAGTTTCTTAATGTTTGTTAATCTGAGCGAAACTCAGGCGCAATCGGTACTTATAGATTTTGGAAATACCCGTATTGCCCTAAACGAACCACTCCGCGTTTCGGTTGAATCTATTGGCAAGCGCATCGAGAGCTTAGGGTCCTTTCCGGAGATTGAAGGCTTTCGAAAGATTGCTGGCCAACTATCCAGTGCTTCCTCAACCAGTAATATCAACGGAAAAATCACCCGAACGTATATCCGGACCCAAACGTATTACCCCCAAAAGGAAGGCAGTTTTGATGTGAGTTCATTTGATATTGAAGTAAATGGAGAAGTCATTAAAGCCCCCCCTACCCAAATAGTCGTAGGTTCCCGGGATGAGGATTTGGGCGGGCTTCCCCCGGTTGGTCTGGGCAGTTTGTTCAATGAAGGAGAAGAAGGCGCTTTTAGGGAAGTACAAGAGGATGCCTTTTTGGGCTTATCGGTCAGTAATAAAAGCGTATATGTAGGGGAAGAATTTCATGTGATCCTGGCCTTATATGTCTCCATTCTCAACCCGGCCCCTATGAAATTTCATGACATGGGCCGTCAGGTTGAAGAAATTTCCCAAAAACTTAAACCCATTAATTGCTGGGAAGAAAATTTTGAAATTAGTAAGTTTAGTGAGCCAAGCCGATTGGTTATTAGGGGCAAAGAATACGATCAATATATCTTCTATCAGGCTTCTTTTTTCCCTTTAAATGCCGAACCTGTAGTGTTTCCCAAGGTCGGTCTCAAAATGATTGTAAAAAACAAAATCGGGGAAGAAGAAAACCTGAATGACTTTGAAGACCCTAATTCAAACAATTTCAAAACCTTTTATACCCTGGCCCGTCAAATCGAAATCCTAGCCCTACCCGAGCACCCTCTTAAAAATAAAGTAAGTGTAGGGCAGTACTACTTACAGGAGGAATTTTATCGAAAAAAAGCGCAAACTGGAGAGAGTTTTAATTACCGCTTTACCATACGGGGCCAAGGCAATCTATCAGCCATCCGTCCTCCAGAAATTGCCGAGCAAGACCTTTTGGAATTTTATCCACCAAACAGCCGATTGTTTGTTAAGCGAGAGGCCAATCGGGTCTCCGGCACAGTGGTTTACTCCTATCCCATTATTCCCAAAGAAGCCGGCTCCTATCCCTTGGGTGAATATTTCCAATGGATTTACTTCGATCCTGTTGTAGCGCAATACGACACCCTAAAACCCCGGGCCTTGGTCAATGTATCGGGTAACAGTATGCGAAACTCTGAAATCCGAACCATGCACCACGTTGACATCTACCAAAAAATCAACCACGAACCTACCGATACTAAGCAGGTTCTTGTATATCAAAACTATCACCTCATCGCAGAAATTCTCGTTTTTCTATTCTTGATTACCAGTATTTTTGCCCTTTACTGGCATAGAAGCCGCCCTTAGAAATACCAAGGAAATGTTGGCTTTTTTCTTAAAAGCCATTAACTTTGCAATCCTTATTAAGAATTGAATCAAATATGAAAAGGACATACCAACCCTCAGTACGAAAAAGAAAGAACAAGCACGGGTTTAGAAGTCGGATGGCTACCAAAAATGGCCGTAAAGTAATAACTTCTCGTCGTAGTAAAGGACGGAAAAAGCTTTCCGTGTCAGACGAAAGAAGGTTTAGATAATTTTCAGCCTCCCCAGGTCTGATCATACACCTCGTGCCTTTCCAGGGATTTGTTCAGGTATGCCTTTGGTATACCTTTTTGTGTTTATAGCCTCCTAACAAGTGCCATACAAGAATTGACAGATCTCAAACGTTTTACCTTCCCTAAAAGCCAGCGCCTTACCCATCGTAAGACAATCTCCGAGCTGTTTAAATCGGGTAGGTCCGAATTCTTATTTCCTTTCAAGGTATTTTATCAAAACCGGGATTCGCCTAGTCTTGAAGCCCCCCAAGTACTTATAGGAGTATCCAAACGCAGTATGCGTAGGGCCGTTGACCGTAATCTTTTCAAAAGACGCATCCGGGAAATCTACCGCCAGCATAAAACCCACCTGTGCAATGCCCAGGGAGAATACACCCAGGCTTATGTAGCCATTTTATACGTCAGTCCCAAAAAAATTGCCTTTAATACCCTGCAAAACAAACTAATTAAAATTCTGGGCCGTTTAAAAGATTAAAATTGTATATTTGGTATAAGGCCATATCTTACCAATCATTCTCTGATTATTAACCATTGACCAAATGTTATTAAAGAAAAAAAACCTTTTAACTCTTTTTGCTGCCCTATTCCTGATCACAAGTCTCCTTGCCTTCCGCTATAAAGACCGATTCTTCGAGATTCAAAAAAACCTAGACATCTTTGCGACCCTGTACAAGGAAGTAAACCGGGCCTATGTGGATGAAGTAAATCCAAATACGCTCATGCGGGAAGGAATTGACGCCATGCTTATGTCTTTGGATCCCTACACCAATTACATTCCCGAAGACGAGATAGAAGATTATCGTACCATGACCACGGGTCAATATGGGGGTATCGGGGCAACTGTAGGCTCCCGCAAAGGAAAAACACTTATTATTTTACCCTTTGAAGGCTTCCCTGCCGATAAAGCCAAGCTCAAAATCGGTGATGAAATTGTCCAAATTGACGAAGTCCCCCTCGAGGGCAAAGTTTCCTCAGAAGTGAGCCGATTGCTCAAAGGGCAAGCCGGTACTCCCGTTACTTTAAAAATCCGCTCCTATGGAAGCAATGAAATCCGGGACGTCACCCTAAACCGGGAAACCATCCGTATTGACAATGTCCCCTTCTCGGGTATGGTGGCCGAAGACGTAGCCTATGTAAAATTGACCGACTTCACATCGGGTGCGGCCCGTGAAGTAAAACAAGCCCTTGAAAAACTTAAAAAAGATGGCGCTAACAAAGTCATTCTGGATCTCCGAGGAAATCCGGGAGGTTTGCTCAGTGAAGCTGTCAATATTTCCAACCTCTTCATCGATAGAGACCTGGAAGTAGTAAGTACCCGGGGTAAAATGATCGAGTGGAATAAAACCTACCGGGCTATCAATCCAGCTTTGGATACGGATGTTCCTCTCATTGTGCTTATCAACGGCCGAAGTGCCTCTGCTTCTGAAATTGTAGCCGGAGTAGTGCAAGATTACGACCGGGGTATACTCGTTGGGCAACGTTCTTTTGGTAAAGGATTGGTACAAGTTACCCGCCCACTCTCCTATAATTCCCAGTTAAAAGTAACTACGGCCAAATATTATATCCCTAGCGGTCGTTGTATCCAAGCATTAGATTATTCCAACCGCAGCGAAGACGGATCAGTTGCTAAAATCCCTGACTCTTTACGGAGAGCGTTTAAAACCGTAAATAATGGCCGTTTGGTTTACGACGGGGGGGGCATTAAGCCTGATGTAAGCCTGGCTGCGCCGAAGTACCAAGCCATCACCCAAAGCTTACTTCGGGAAAACTTGATTTTTGAATACGCTAATCATTTTGCCAATCAAAACCCAAGCATTGCCGAAGCTCAAAAATTTCGTCTAAGTGATTCGGAGTATCAAGCCTTTGTCTCTTGGGTAAAACAAAAAGACTTCGATTACACCAGTGAGGTAGAAAATGCCCTGAAAGAACTGGAAGAAGCCGCCCGGGATGAAAAATATCTGGATAACATCCAAAATCAGCTTAAGGCCTTGCGTGCTCAACTAAAACAAAGCAAAGAAGCCGACCTCCTTAAATACAAGGATGAACTTAAAGGGTTACTTACCGAGGAGATTGCGGCCCGCTATTATTTGGGTCACGGTAAAACCGAAGCTTCTTTTAATCACGATCCAGAATTAAAAGCGGCCCTTGACCTATTCAAAGATATGAACCGTTTCCAAAGCTTACTAAACGATAAATAAATCATCTGCCTTAGCAAAAACCGATGGCTTCTGCGAGAAATCATCGGTTTTTTGGTACACTAGGGGCTGCCCCCGGCGATTAACGTTTTATGCCTCTTTCAAACAAAGTGCCGCCGGGGTCGGGCTTTCGCTACTCGCTGCCTTTCCCCACCGGGCCAACACGAGCTCAAACAGGCCGCTCTATCCCTCAGCCATTGCTTGCGTTTAATAGTAGTTTCTTTCCTGATGGAAAAAAGGAATAAAACAAGACAAAGCGCGCATAATTTCAAAGTAGGAGCTAAGAATCCAAGCCCTCAATAATCAATACATAACTGATTTATCCAATTGCGGCGGCAGATTAACTATGGCCCTCCCGTACCCTGATGGGCAGATTTGTAATCCGCTATTGGCCAAAAACTAGGGGGCAAAAGATTTATTGCCTATCTGAGTAACTCCCAAGATCACGAATTACCGACTCCTTTAAAAAACTGGGCTAAATTTATTACAGACGCAATGAATTGTAAAATCACTTGAAATTCTAGCATGTTTTCTGAAAAACCCATAATAAAGGCAAATGTGCTCCGAAACTTTTCCAGAAAAAAGGAAGTAATCAAACTTTGGGGAGACATAAAATACTTCAGTGCAAGCTTTTTATAGGCCAGCTTAAATACATTTTTTATCGGGTCAAGCACAAGCCCAGGTATAAAAGAACCTATCACCTCTAAAAAGTTTTCCAATTATTTTAGCCTAGGGTAATTTTTATAGCCCAGTATTATCCCTATTTGCTCAGGTATTGGATACTATATAGTCAGATTCACCTATGAAGACCTTATCATATTTCTGGAACCGGCTTTCGGATTTGGGCCTGGGTCCCGAGATGAATTACTTCCAACAACGCAGGGTACGTTTAGTAAATCAGCTGATTCTCATCCTCTTGCCTATCCTATGTGTGTTGAGTAATATCCTCTATACTGCCGGTGCTAAACCAGCGTCTGGGTATGCCTTGGTTTTAATTCCTGTTTTATTAAGCTTGTTATTTTTAAACTATAAAAAACAAGCCCCTATTAGCTTGCTCTTATTGGCTTTTTTACTACCCGTATTTGTCATAACGGCACCTATTCTGACTGGCAATTATCAACCCGAGGCCCTCAAAGCAGAAAATTATATCAATGTCAAGATGCTGTTATTATGTACCCAAGTGGCGGTCATTGTGATTGTAGATTTTAAAAAGCGTTTCGTTTTGTACCCTGTCCTACTTTGGGGGTTTAGCATTTTTATATTCTTTTATCAAATCCTGGACTGGTTTGGAGTTTCCCCGCAACAACTCGGGATAGTCATTCCCGGACAAAGCTTCATTGATAGTGTATATCTACTCGCTTTTTTCATGATCACTTTTTTAGTTTTGTTTTTGCTCCAAGTAAACCTGGTCTACGAAAACAAAAACCTCCACTTGCTGGCTGAAACCCAGGAAAAAAACGAAGAGCTCTTAACTATAGAAGAGGAAATCCGGCAAAATTTGGAGGAGCTACAAACCATACAAGAAGCGATGGAACAACAACACAGTCGCTTACTCTTGCAAAATGACCAGATACAAAGTAGCATACGGTATGCCAGTACCATCCAAATGGCTATGCTCCCCTCCGAAGAACAACTCGAGTCTTTATTTGATGAGTTTTTTCGCTTATACCTTCCCAAAGATATTGTATCTGGTGATTTTTACTGGTCTGCCAAACTCCAAAATAGCACCTATCTGGCTTTAATCGACTGTACAGGGCACGGTGTGCCCGGAGCGTTTATGTCTTTGATTGGTAATGCTATCCTGAATCATCTGGTGATCGAGAAAAAACTTACAGAGCCTGGTCAGGTCCTTAGCGAATTACACTTTCAGATTAATGCCTTATTAAAACAGGACTACACCGAAAATCATGACGGGATGGATATCGGATTTTGTCGCTTGGATCAACTTCCCGATCAAAAATGGGACCTGCACTACGCTGGGGCAAAAATTGATGTATACTTGATGGCCCAAGGTGAACTCAAAATCATCAAAGGCACCCGACAGTCCATTGGCGGAACGTGGGACAAAGAAAAAATCGTATTTTCTCAAGAAAAGATTCGCTTAGCTCAGCACGATCAGATTTATTTAAGCAGTGATGGCCTTTTCGACCTCCCCAACCCCCAAAGAAAAAAGTATGGCAAAAAACGGCTAATGAATTTTATAAAGTCCCATTATCAACTCCCATTACATCAGCAAAAAGAAGGCATAAAACAAAGTTTGCGAGAATTTCAGCATACGGCCCAACAAAGAGACGATATACTTGTGATTGGAATTCGCTTGGGCTGATGAGAAGCCGTTAAAGTGCGATTCTCTGCCTCGGCATACTATTCATTTGCAAGTCTACTAGCGGCTGTCCCCTAGGTTTACGCACTCTTCCAGTCTTAGCGACTCGCTCCCTACTATCCACTTAAGAAAAATTTTACAGGAAGCTCGGGCACAATTGTATTGTGTCCCCATCTATTCGGGCATTTGGAATACCCGGGTTTGGATCGGCTTCCACTAAGTTGGCTGCATGGTGGGAGGCCCCATCACCAGTTTTTAGGAGAATAGCTGTGTATCTCGAGTTTTAAGTGACGCGGCACTAAACCTAAAACAGCTGGGAAATGACCGACTTTAGGTGAATAAAAATACGCCACAAACCCAATCTATTGGAGGCCAAAATTCGTTTAAAATTAATGAGTTTTTGGTTTTAAATAGTTAACCCTTCCATTTCTTATGCATATTGAATTAATCCGAGAAGAAAACTTTGACCTAGAATCTGCCCTACTTGCCCTAGGCTTTGAAGCCCTCGAGAAAGACCAAACCGGCACCCTCACCAAAGCTTTTAAACGAGATGTAACCCACACCCGAATGATGTTTCTATGCCTAGGCAAAGAAACCTTTCATGTAGTTTTTGACTATAAGCCAAGCTTCCAGGAAGATCGCTACTTTTATGAAGTATTTCAACGCAATCTGGTACAGCGTGTCGGAGACAGGTTAGAAGAGTGGTGCCAATGCCTGATTCCAAAAAACAAAGCCTTTCTTGAACAACTGTTGCTACACCTAAAATTTCATTTTAGGGACAGCGGAGAGTTTCTCCAAGCGGTTCACTCCCAAAGGGATGAGGATTTTGACTGGGAAGGATGGATGCAAGCGATGGGTTTTGACGCAGAAGCGGGAAAACGTGAGCAGGATGTACATTACAAAAAGCAGGTGGATGACAAGATATTTACCATACATGAAGATAGTGCAGAAGAAATCTTGGGTATCTATGAGGGGGAGAAGCTAGAGCACTGCTTCTACTATGGGTACACCCCAGATCATCAAGATTTTGCCGAGCAATTACTTGCCCATTGTTTAGGGCTGCAATTACAGAATCCAGCCCCCTCCATTCGGCAAATCCTAGAGGAAATCCAGGAACAATACCGTCAAAAAGCGCCGGTCATGCTCAGGCAAACCATCAAAGCCGCCCCGGAAACGGAAATAAAGGCATTTGAAGCCCTTTTTGGAGAGCCCCTTCCCGATGATTATAGAGAATTCCTTCTGTATAATACCATTGAGCATCAATTTGTATCCAATTATGAATGCTATAACTTAAACCGTGTCATCAAAACTTGGAAAGGTATGAATGAGTTACTCGACAAGGGAGTCTTTGATGATGGGAGGGTAGAACAAAGCAAGGCCAATTACAAAGGAAATTATTTTCAAAAAGTTTGGTGGAATAAAAAATGGCTTCCTTTCTGCCAGGATAGCAGCGGGAATTTGCATTGTATTGATTTTGATCCGGCTGAAAAAGGACAAAAATATCAACTTCTAGATATGGAAGTGCAAGATGGGCAAGGTCCTTTCATCAATCCTAAAACCAACTTCCATCACTTCCTGCTTAGTCACCTAAATTACCTACAAAATAACCAGTTTACAGTGCATGAACACGGGATTGAAATTGATGGCTAAGCAAGGAACCTAGAACCGGGAAGCGGGATTTTGGAGACAGGAGCCGAAAACCATGCCCTTTCTGACTTACAATTTGCCGCGGGGAATGAGCCATGCCCGAAAAAATACCAGGCAGACGGTACATACAATACCCAGGGGCTGCCCCCGGCGATAGACTGGGCTAGATATAGATACATAGGTGCCGCCGGGGTCGGGCTTTCGCTACTCGCTGGCCCACCCACCTACCAGCGGCGAGCTCAAACAGGCCGCTCTATCCCTCAGCCAAACCCAACAAATAATAAAAAACAGTTTTACAATAAAACGTAGTATTGCCGTTTGCTTCTCTGCTCTTCTTCCTTTCTCCAAGTCGCCCAATTAAGCCATTTTTACTATCATATGTGAGAAAATTAA
>CAWUIO010000082.1:0-30801 GCA_963922455.1 uncultured Microscillaceae bacterium | reverse complement strand
CGAGACCGAAATGGGCGGTGCGGCTGGAGGCTCGGCAGCCTAGCCCGACCCGCGCCAGGCAGTTTTTTGTAATATGCCAGTTAATGGTTGGGCGCGGGGAAGCTCCAACCTAAATTCTTTTTTCTAAAACCCGAGAGTAAATTGAGTGGGCGAGGGAGGTAATTGGGTATTAAAACGAGCCAGGCCTTCAGGGTCGGGAGAAAAAGGAGCCTTCGTGGCTTGTATAAGTTCAGGCCCTTCCGCCTGGGGGTTTTTGATTTTTTTATCAACCGCAAAGCCATTCATATCTTCCGCCGGGTAGGGTTGTAGCAATTCGTAAACCTCCTCCAAACGGAGATCAGAGAGCCAAAGGGCTTCTTGCTCAGGCCTTAGAATGACCGGTGAGCGGTGGTGCGGAATTTTTTGCAATAAGGTATTGGAGCGTGTCGTGATAATGGAAAAAGAATGTAATACACTTCCTGTTTTGGGTTCCGTCCACTGGTCCCAAATGCCCGCTAGAGAGAAGATCGGCAAGGATTTCACATACACCAGGTGAGGGAGGTTGAGCTTTTCACGGCTTGGGCCTTCAATAAAAGCATTGGCGGGCACCAAACAGCGTTGCCGCCGGATAGGATGACGAAAGGAGGGTTTGTCGCCAATTCCCATAGGCCCGGAGTAATCCAAGGAATTGTCAGGATTGTAGTCTCCTTCGCTCCGGGCATTGAAGAGGTACATGGGCTTTTTGGCCCAAAAAGGGGTAAGGCCAAACTGAAACATTTGAAAAACTTGGGGAAACTCTTGGCTTATCACCACGCCACCTTCTCCGGGGGCTATGTTATAACGAGGCTCATACTCTAAATAATCTGGCCAAACGGCCCGATATCGTTCGGCCACGGCTTCTTGCTGACTTATAAGTAGATAGCGTCCACACATACCGTTATTCTTCAGTTTCTACCTGGTAGAATTTTCGTACGGCTTCCCGGGTGGTCTCGAGGCCCAATACATGCATAAAAAGGGCAAGGTCTTCGGGATTGGCCTGGGGTTTGAGAAATACATCATAGCGCTCAAATCGGCCGGCAGCTTGGTCTTTTAAGATTCCTAAGGCCCATAGCTCATCTTCCAGGTAGAAACCAAAGACTGGTTGGCGCAGGTTTTTAGAATATTTAAAATTTACGCCCTTGAGAGTTCCGTTCAAGACATATTCTTCGGCATAATAACGGCTTTGGGCTTGCCCTAAGACGAAATCATTACTTAACAATTCTAAACGTATTTCATCGGGAAAACGAGGGTTTAACTTGCCTTTGGTTTGGACCTTTTCGGCATTTAAGGGATTTTCCCAGGTTGCTCCCCGAACAAAACCATCTGCTAACTCTTCCGGATTTTCTAATAACAAATTGAGCACCACAGAAGAGTCTGGTGAAATTTGCAAATCGTATCTTCCTCTACTGGTTCTTTGCAAAAAATAATGTTGGCCGTTTTGAACAAAACCCATAATTTCCTCATCTTGTGGTTGATCAAACTGAAAAAATTTGACCACTCGCTTACTGTACGTGGCCATCTTTAAGGCATCCAGGTATAGCTCTTGAAAGTCTTGCCGGCCTATGTAGGCATATCCTTGAAAACTGCTTTGCAACTTGATTAAAATATTAATAAATACTTGCCCTTTGAAAACCACCTTGCCTCGGTCGTCATAGAGTCGCACTTTGAGACTTAAACGAGCTTCGTTGTCCCGCATCTTCCGATCAAAAAGGCCCGATTCTAGGGAGCTCAAAATTTGCAGACCATAATCAAATCCGGTACGGCTTAAAGACTTGATCGCCTCTTCCCGTCCCAAGACCGGTGTAAAACTGATGGGCTTTTGACGTTTGTAGTGTAAATCAGTTACGGCATATCGCTTTTTGAGCCATGATCTTAGATAGTCCATCACCGATTCTGTCCAGACTTTGTCTTCAAAATAATCGGGATAGGCCAAAGAAGCATGGGTTGTATGATCAAATTGCACGACTAAAGCCGACGGGTCTTGGGCTTTTATGGGGCAATTAAAGCTCAATAGCGGAAAAACCAGGAAGCAATAAAGGAATATCTGCCTGGGGGTTTGGGAAGTATACATGGGTTCCATAGCAATTTACATTTCTATGTAAACATATCCCAGAGTAAAGGATTCCCTAAGTTATTTATTTTTCAAGAAAAACTTACTTATTGCATGAGGGCATCTGCTTGTTCTTTGAATTGATCCAGATTTCTAACTAAGATCCGTTTTCGGTCAAAATAAATAAGGTTAGCTTCTTTAAAGTCATTCAATAAGGTGGTAACCGTTTGGCGGGAAGCCCCGATAAGGTCGGCAATATCTTTTTGGGTAAAAGCGTGCCGGATCAGGGTTTCATCTCCTACCTTTTGACCATACTCATTGGCCATGTCAAGGATAAAATCTACAAGTCGGGTTTTAACGTCTTTGTTAATCAAGCCTTCAATTTTACGTTCCATTTTCCGGAACCGAAAGCCGATTAATTTGTAGATTTTAAAGGATAGGCTACGGTTTTTGTACATCAAGTCGTGCATGACCTCGATGTTGAGGGGGCATAATAGGGTTTGTTGCTCAATAGAACGGGCAAAATCATTGCGTTTTTCCTCCCCCATGAGGGCCATTTCCCCAAAGATTTCTCCTTTGCTTAGTATAGATTTTACCACTTCTTTGCCGCCATCGGTATAGTAAGCAATTTTCACTTTTCCTTCGGCCACCATGTAGATATTATTAGAAGGGTCATCTTTGAAATAGATAAACTCGTCTTTTTTGAAGTTTTTAAAATCGTGCTTATCCTCGTATTCGCGAAATAAGTGAGGACAGAAGACCTTGTACATATTTACGTCTTCAAAATACCAAACTCCCTGTGAACTCATAATTGTACGTATTATTTAAACTTATGGTCTTTAGCTTACATGAGGGTATACGCTAAAAACTAAGGTAGTAACACTGAGCTAGAGGTTTTAACGAAAACTTAGCAATGTTCCTTCCTGGGAATAAACAAGTTCCCCGTGTACGTATGTATTTAATACTTTTGTATTTAATACTTGTTTTGGGCTTGCTTGCATGATGTCTTGGTCCAAGATAATAAAATCTGCCCACTTTCCTTTTCGCAAACTACCTCTTTCTTTTTCCTCAAAAGCAGCATAGGCAGCTCCTAGAGTAGCTCCTTTTAAAGCATCGTACCGGCTCAGGGCATTTTCTATTTGATATCCTCCTTCGGGGTAATTATCACTATCAATCCGGAACACTCCCGCATAAAACCCTAAAAGAGGGTCTATTTGCTCCACCGGGAAATCACTCCCCAGGGCCAAATTAGGATTTTGATCTTGTAAATCTTTATAAGCATAGGCCCCTTTTTCTCTTTCTTTGCCTAATCGCTCACCCGCCCAGTACATATCGGATGTAGCGTGGGTTGGCTGCACTGAGGGAATAATACTAAACTCCTTAAACTTACTAAAATCACCCGTATGAATTACTTGGGCGTGCTCAATACGCCAACGACGATCATTGGGGCCTTCGAGATATTTTCCATAGACATCCAAAATATAGCTATTGGCCGAATCACCAATGCAATGCGTATTGGCTTGAAAAGGGCTTGCCGCTATTTCGCTTAACCACTGGTCTAATTCCTCGGGGCTTGCTCTTAGAAATCCCACGTTATCAGGATCATCTGAGTAAGGCTCTATCAAACAAGCCCCTCTTGAGCCTAATGCTCCGTCGGCATATAATTTAAAAGAACACACGTGGAGGCGATCTTTTACGATGGGCCCGGTTTTAAGATAATGCGCCCGATTGGCCTCAGAATTACTAATCATAGCATAAATATGCATTTTCAGATCTCCTGCCTCTTGAAGGCTGTCGATCAACTCTATGATATCCTTATCTAAACCTGCATCGTGTACGGAGGTTAAACCTACCGCAAAGCAATTAGCCTGGGCTTCCAAGAGGGCCGTTATTTGTTCCTGACGGCTAGGCTTGGGTATATTTCGGGATACCAAAGCAATTGTATTATCAATCAAAACCCCAGTGAGTTTTCCGTCTTCGCGGATAAATTTCCCCCCGATGATATCTTTTGAATCTTGGGTGATCCCGGCTAAATCCAAGGCTTTTTGATTGGCCAAGGCTCCATGCCCATCTACCCGGCTGAGTAGTACAGGAGTGTCGGGAAATAAAGAATCCAAGGGAGCCTTGTTGGGAAACGCTTTATTTTCCCAATCGTTCTGATCCCAGCCTCTCCCGAGGATCCAAGGGGTATTGGGGTACTTTTCACGAAAGTCAATTAATTTTTGAATGATTTCTTCATAGGATTGAGTACCCACTAGATCAGCCGTTTGTAGGCCTAGTCCGTAACGAAAGAAGTGACAATGGGCATCAATTAAACCTGGGAATACGTACTTGCCTTGAGCATCTAGCTCCTGGGCGGCTTTATATTTTGATTGTAAGTCTTGGCTACTACCTACCTCCCAAACTTTACCATCTTTAACGACAAGGGCCTCCGCCTGGGCTTGAGTAGAATCCATGGTATTTACCACCGCATTATAAACCAATAAGTCAACTGGCTCAGGGCTTTGGCAAGCGACAATAAACAACCAATAGCTTAGGAAAAAGAATAGTTTTTTCATAATTGTGTACCTCGGTTAAGGCCAGAAAACTATGACAAATTATAGGTAAATGACTAAAAAAAAATAATTCTATGCAAATTTTCAAATAATTTGTCCCTGGGCTTAACATTTCCAGAATTTGGTTCTTTTGCCTGATCCTGGATTTTTTTGTTTTCTTTAGAGAAGTGATTTTGCCTATTTATGCCAGGTTTTTGGCGAATTAAGGAAATTAATATTTTCTAATTTGCACCTTTTTTGTTTAAGTATAAAAGCTAATACCGAAAATTTAGTAATTTCCCAGGGAAACTCCTGCTACATTTTTCTATAATACGTAAACAAATTGCGTAGCCTATCCCGCAAAAAACGCAATTAAAATTAATTGAGCTATATGGTATCCCAACCCGAAATATTGTTTGAGGGTCATAATTCCACCGTCTATCTCAAAGGAGAAAGCGAATACGGCAAGCCGGTTGTGATCAAGGTTATGAAACATAACCACCCCAGTCAGGAACAAGTCAGCTTGTTCAATAATGAATTTGATATTACTCAAGGCTTAGAAATTTCTGGAATTCGCCAAGTCTACGAGAAGACCAAGGTTGATGGCAAATCTGCCTTGGTAATGGAGTATATCAACGGTATTCCCATCAAAGAATACTACCAAAAAGAAAAAATGAGCCTGGATGAGTTTTTGGATATTGCCACCAAAACCTGCCAGGTTTTGGGAGAAATCCATCAACATCATATCATCCATAAAGATATCGACAGCCAAAACATCTTAATCACCCCTGAAAAGGAAATTAAGATTATAGATTTTGGTATCTCAACCAAATATAGTTTGAAGTCACAGGGCCCCGACAGTCCCGAAAAACTCGAGGGTACCCTAGCCTATATTTCCCCGGAACAAACCGGAAGGATGAACCGCTTGGTGGATAACCGGTCTGACCTCTATTCTTTAGGGATTGTATTCTACGAATTGCTAACTGGCCGAGTACCTTTTACCAGTACAGACCCCTTAGAACTGGTACATAGCCACCTGGCTCAAAGTCCGGAGCCTCCCAATACGCATAACCCAGAAATCCCTGAGCTGATTTCGGATATTATTTTGAAGCTCCTTCGCAAAAATGCGGTCGATCGTTACCAATCGGCCTTTGGGATCAAAGCAGACTTAGAAAAAGCCCATAATTACTTTCAGCGAGATGGTAAAATACCTGCCTTTGAACTCGCCCGAGAAGATTTCTCCGGGAAATTATCGGTGCCCAATAAACTCTATGGTCGCCAAAAAGAAATAGAATTCTTACTCGACTCCTTTGAACGTACCTGCCAAGGAACCTCCGAATTGGTACTCATAGCCGGTAAATCCGGAGTGGGTAAATCGGCCCTGGTGCACCAAATTCATAAGCCAATTACCGAAAGAAAAGGCTTTTTTATTGAAGGCAAGTTTGACCAATTTCAGAAAAACATCCCCTACCTCGCTTTTATTCAAGCATTTAAGTCTTTTGTCAATCACTTGCTTACGGAAAGTGCCCAACAGATGGAGATGTGGCGGGAGTCCATTGAGCAAGCGATTGGGGTTAATGGGAAAGTCTTAACCGATGTAATTCCAGCCCTTGAACTTATCATTGGCAAACAGCCGGATGTACCGGAATTGGGCCCTACCGAATCCCAAAACCGCTTTAAACTGGTATTTCAAAATTTTGTTAACGCGATTTCCCAAAGAGAGCATCCCTTAGTAATCTTCATTGATGATTGGCAATGGGCCGATGCCGCTTCTCTCAACTTGCTTTCTACCCTCTTGACCAACCGCTCAGGAGATTACACCTTGTTTATGGGGGCCTACCGCGTCAATGAGGTTGACCCCTCCCACCCCTTTATGATGATGCTGGAGGAAATTCGTAAGGAAAATCCTAAAATTCATACCTTACTGCTGGATAACCTCAGCCAAATCAACCTCAACGAACTAATTTCGGATGCCCTCCGAAAAGATGCCGAAGAACTACAAGAGCTTTCGGACCTTATTTTCCAGAAAACCCAAGGAAATGCCTTCTTTGTAAGGCAAATGTTGCAATCTCTCTACGAAGAAAACCTACTACAATTTGACTTTGAGGCCCAAACGTGGACTTGGGACTTATCCAAGATCCGAGCGATGAATATCACAGATAATGTGGTTGATCTTATGTCTCAAAAGATTCAAAAATTAAGCGATCAAACCCAGACAGCCCTAAAATTGGCCGCTTGTTTTGGGAACCGTTTCAGTATCCATAACCTGGCCATAGCCAAAGAAAAAAATGATTTGGCCGGTACTAAACTTGTAGAAGCTCACCTCGAGCCGGCAGTAGCCGAGGGATTGCTTATTGCCCTCGACGAAGACTACAAATTTGCCCACGACCGCATTCATCAGGCGGTTTACTCACTTATCCCCGATGAGGAGAAAATGCAAAAACACCTACGCATTGGGCGCTTATTGGTGCAAAGTATCTCTCCTGAGCAACAAGAAGAGTTGCTCTTTGACATTGCCAATCACTGGAACTATGCCATCGATCTATTAGAAGACGAAAATGAACGAAAGTTCTCTACCAAACTAAACCTAAGAGCCGGTATCAAAGCTCGGGCCTCCGCAGCCTATAAGCCCGCTTATAGTTATTTGGAGATGGCCACCCGACTCTTAGATGCCCAAAGTTGGGAAACGGACTACGCGATTACCCTGGAAGTATACTCCGAAATCTTACAAGCCGCCTTTTTAAAGGGTGACCTAGAGCTTTCTGAAAAGTATATCCAGATCGTCTTAGAAAACGGTAAGGACATCCTGGATAAAATGCCGGCTTATGAGATCGAGATGCAATATCACATTGCTCGTGGGGATCAAAGACAAGCTCTCAATACCGGCCTAGAAGTAATTGACTTACTTCATATCACACTTGCGGGATCTCCCTATGAAATCCCAGATATAGAATCGGTGTATAATCTACCCGATATACGCGATGAAAGGGTCAAAGCTGCCTTGGAAATCATGGACAGTATCATCACCCCAGCTTGGGCCCTAGACCCCCGATTGTTTGAGCAAATCACCTACACAATGGTCAACCTCTCGGTAGACTACGGTAATTCGGCCTCGGCTTGTGTAGGCTATGCCTTTTACGGAGGGGTGCTCTGCGCCAAACTTGGAGATATTGAAAATGGCTACAAATTTGGAAAGTTAGCCATCCGTCTGCTTGACAAATACAATGCTCGGTTTTTCAAGGCCAAAGTGGATAACCTGTTTGCCTCAAGGGTCCTTCACTGGAAGGAAGCAGCTCGAGAAAGTGGTAAAATCCACTTTGAAGCCATTCAAGTGGGACTTGAAACGGGTGAGATTGAATTTGCTTCCTATAATATTGTAGAAGCTTGTCATTATAATTTCTTAGTAGGTAGTAATCTCGATAATCTAAAAATCAAATACGAGAAGAACCTAAGCCTTATCCGGCAATTAAAACAGGAATTTCACGTCAATTACCTGAGCCCTTGGGTTCAAATGATCCATAACCTCTTAGAGGAACAAGAAGATCCTTGTTTTTTGAATGGCACGTATTTTCAAGAAGAAGTCTTCTTGCCGCAATTTGAAAAAGAAAACCAACTGACCCTTTCTTTTATCACCTACCAGGCTAAGACCTTATTAGCCTTCTTATTTAAAGATTTTGAAGCGGCTTATCTCCACGTGACCAAAGCCGATCAATACAAAGAAGGGGTTACAGGTATGCTCTACCAGCCTGTCCACAACTTTCTCTATTCCCTTATCATGATTGCTCGCTTCCCTGAAGCAAGTATGGAGGAAAAACAAACTTTCCTCAAAGAAATTGATTCCAACCAAAAGCAACTTAAAATTTGGGCCTATCACTCCCCCAATAACTACCAACATAAGTACGACCTCGTCATGGCTGAGACCCTTCGTTTATCGGGTCAAAATACCCGAGCCATGGATTACTACGACCGGGCAATTGATGGGGCCGTTGCCACTAAATATCTCTGGGAGGAGGCCCTGGCCAATGAGCTTGCTGCCGATTTTTACATTCACAAAGAGAAATCCAAAATAGCGAAGCCTTACATCCTGGATGCTTACTATGCTTACCAGACCTGGGGGTGCATCCCTAAATTGAACCAACTCGAGAAAGAATACACGCGCTTCCTACGTTCTAGTCGCCCCAATCACGCCCAACTCACCAGCCGCAATGTGACCCTCGGGTCTATCTCCGGCCTGGCTCCTAACTTGGATATGCACACCATCATTAAAGCCTCGCAAACTTTATCAGGCGAGGTAGTACTTTCCAACTTACTGCAAAAAATGATGCGGATTGTGATTGAAAATGCGGGAGCGCAAAAAGGATATTTCATCCAACCCAGCAACGGACAATGGGTCATTGAAGCCGAGTGCGACCTCCAAAGCAAGGAAGTGGAAGCCATGAAATCTATCCCCATTGACCAAGTTGATGGCCTTAGTGATAAGCCCAAATTATCCAGCGAACTGCTTTACTATGTAATCAGAACCCGGGAAAACATCGTAATCAATGATGCTAACCAGAAAGTAAATATGCTTGGGGCCAGCTACGTAGAAAAATGTAACCCCAAATCTGTCCTGGCCCTTCCCCTGATTTATCACGGCAAACTGTCTGGGATTTTATACCTAGAAAATAACCTGACTACCGATGCCTTTACCCCCAACCGATTGGAGATTTTAGAAATTTTATCTACCCAGATTACGATCTCCATTGAGAATGCCCTACTTTACGAAAACTTAGAGGAAAAAGTCAAAGAAAGAACGGCCGAAGTGGTCAAGGCCAAAGAAATCATTGAAAATAAAAATCAAAGTATCACGGCCAGTATCAACTACGCAAAGCGTATTCAAGATGCCATGTTACCTCAAATGTCCCGGGTCAAAGCCTTACTCCCCGAGTCATTTATCTTTTTCAAACCCCGGGATATTGTCAGTGGCGATTTTTACTGGTGCTCCAAAATCGAGCCGCAGCCTATCTTGGAAGACTTGACCCAAGACGGCCAAACCCGTAAAGTCCTCCAAGGTTACGATAGCGAAAAAACCGTTATTTGCGCCGTGGATTGCACGGGTCACGGAGTTCCTGGGGCATTCATGTCGCTCATTGGCAATGACTTACTCAATGAAATTGTTGACATTGCCCGGGTATCCAATCCAGCTAAAATTCTGGAAGAGCTCAATGAAGGGGTCCGCTTAGCCTTGCGCCAGCAACAGACCGACAACAAAGACGGAATGGATGTAGCCCTCTGCGTCATTGATTATCAAGACAGGACCTTGGAATTTGCCGGAGCCAAAAACCCCTTGGTGTATATACAAGACGGGGTTTTACACGAAATTAAAGGCGATAAAATGCCGGTTGGTGGTTTTCAAAAAGCCAATAAAAGAGATACCGAGTTTACCAAACACCAGGTTTCCATACGCAAACCTACCTACTGCTATATCTACTCCGATGGATATCAAGATCAATTTGGAGGGGAGTTTAACCGAAAGTTTATGGTCAAAAGGCTTAAGCAAATGTTTTTGGAGATTCACCAAGAGCCCATGGAAAAACAGAAGCGCATCTTACAAAACACCCTGGACAAGTGGATGGAAAACGAAAAACAAATTGATGATATACTTATCATCGGTTTCAAGGTAGGATAACTTAAAAGGTTAAATAGCTCGGGGCTTCCCCGTGCGGAGGTTAGGAGTGCCAGATTTCAGGTTTTTTTGCCGCACGGGTCGGGCTCTCGCTACTCGCCGGCCTCCCCCCAGCCAGCGGCGGGCTCAAACAGGCCGCTCCATCCCTAAGCCAAATTAGAAAAGTTTTCTAGCTTCGCAGGGAAACAAAAATACCTCCTTAGATTTAACAAGGGGATCTAAAAAGCAGGGTTTTCTTCAAGAGAAAAAAGCCGCGCTTTTTAGATATAAACCACTTACTCAGCCTCTAACCCATTGTTAGAAAAAGCAGACTCTCCTTCTAAGGAAGCTTTTGCAAGACGGTCCGAATCATATACAAAAACTTCTACATAAGCGCTTTCTGTAATCATCGGAATGGTGAAAGGTACCAACAAGTCTTTTAAGGCTTCCTCAATTCTTTGGTAAGCTTCCCGTACATTAGGAGCCGATACCAACATATATTTTGTCACCTTTTTTTCTTTTTCCGACTCTTCATCTACCATGGTGTAGCTCACTTTACACTTAAACCAGGTATCTGAATCATCAAAGTGAAATACCTCTTCAAAATTGCTGCGGTTAATATCGCTTACGGTAAACTCTCCTTTGATAATACTGCCTAACTCATGGTAAATTCGGGCTTCAGCCTCCGAAAATGATACGGCATCTACCAAATATGGCTCGGTAATTTTACGGCGATTGCCTTTATCATCTTCTTTGTGATATTTTACGGTACAACTAAACCAGCTTTTCATATGAGAATAAGTTAAAAATTTTAGCAATTATACAGAATTTTTGCTAAAATTAAAAGCAAAAACCTAAAAAAACAGATTTTTTGTTGATTTTATTCGCGTACCCAGCGCACTTTTTCCGTAATGGGCTTTCGGCTTCCGGGTGGGGGCATTTTTTTGGGGATGCCAATATAAAAAAATCCCAACAATTTATCCTGACTTTCCAGCCCAAAAAATTCTTTGGCTTCTTCTCGGTAAGTAACTCCCCCTGTACTCCAATAGGCCCCCAAGCCATAGACCGTTGCAGTAAGATGCATATTTTGTACGGCACAGGCTACGGCTAGCTGTTCTTCTATTTCCGGAATTTTACCGGAATCTTGACGTTTCATCCCAATGGCGATGATATGTGAGGCTGTTAAGGGTTTGAGGCGTAGCTTTTCAAACTTCGCATCCTCAAATGAATCGGCTGGAGTGTATTGGCGATACATATCTGCCTGGTATTCGGCCAAGCTTTTAATCCCTGCACCCGTGAATACGATAAAGCGCCAAGGTTCGGTACGGCCATGATTAGGGGCCCAGTTAGCATTTTCGAGCATTTGCTCAATGATTGCCTCATCCACCACCTCTCCCGTATACTGAGGAGGATACATAGACCGGCGATTTTGAACCAAATAATTGAATTCTTGCGGCTTATACTGTGTCGGTTTAAATTCTTGTTCCATGTAGCTTATTTAGAATAGTTTTAAATAAAACCTCAGGGCCCGCAAACTAGTTCGTTTTTTCTTCAAAGCCTAACTTTGTTTAATTTTTAAAGCAAATACACAAACAAAAAATAGACATATTCATTAATATTAATACAATTTATCGAGTCTGTCTATGTTCCGCGTTAACTTCACCGAAAATAAAACTGATGGCCTTTTTATAGATAAAAATGGTCAATTACGAGTAAACTCACAGCCAGAAGTCTTTTCCAAAAGTGTCTGGGAAGGTATTGCTCCCAAACAACTTTTTAAACTTTGTTCGGGACTTATCGTCTTGTTGTGCAATGCTTTTCTTTTTTTGGTACTCTACTATTATCTCATTTTGAGCGTTCCCTTACAGTACCAAAACCTCCCTCAAGCATACTATACTATGGGGGCTATCCTGGCCAGTCTAACTTGTGGGCTTAGTCTGTTATTTTATATCCTATACAAAGTGTATGAATCAAGACTCGAGGTGACCCAAGTGCTTATTGAAGTAGAGCGATTTCGCGACTAATGTGGCTACTTTATTTGGGTCTTATGAAATCCTTCTATACATTCGGTAATCCAAAGATCTAAGTTTCCAGCGCGTGCGTATTTTCCTAGCTTCTTTATTACTCTTGGTCTATTCGGTGGCTTCCTTTAAGCCCCATCTCCCCTTGATTGAGTATTACGCCACCCATGACTATATTGTTGAGGTGCTCTGTCAAAGCAAGGATGAGGTACAAAACCTATGTCAAGGTCATTGTTATTTGCGCCAAAAGTATGAACAGGAAAAGCAAGATCAAGGAGAGCAAATTTTGAATCAATTTAAAAAAACTCCTGTACATACGGCTAGCCCTTTTTCTTGGTCATTTTTTACTCCTCACTCACCTTATTGTTTTCTGTCTCCCATCGCACTAAACGTCTTAGAAGGATACAAAAAACAAATCTTCCATCCTCCTCTTTCTATTTAGCCTCTTTTTGTTCTTTTCTTTTTTTGCGGGGCTCCTGTTGTATCTACGTTTCAAAACAGGGTTGCTCTGCTTCATTATACTTTAAATTAAACGCTGATGACTTTACAAAGCAAAGCCTATATCATAGGGGCATTTTTATATTTGACCACAGCTTGTCAGTCTTCTCATACCCATGATACCTCGAGCCATCCGGACTCAAACCCCAAGGAATCTATGGGTCAAACCCAAGCTTCTGAAATTAATTATGATTGTAATTTTTGTGGTATGCCCACTCAAGATCCTGATATGGCACTATGGAATGGCCATCTCGTGGATGAGAAGGGCGAACGGTGGTTTTGCTCTCCCCGCTGTTTGCTTTTTACGGTAAAAGATTCTAGTAAAGCTCCTCCAAAACTGCGAAAGCTTGAGCTCAAAGACTATTACACCACCCGTACCATTAGGGGCCAGGAAGCCTTTTTTGTGGTGGGAAGTGATATTTTAGGCCCGATGGGCCACGATTTTGTTCCTTTTTCAGATAGAGCTTCGGCCGAGGAGTTTCTAAAAGAGCATCAAGGTGATGCCATACATCCCTTTGCCGATGTAAATTTGGAGCTGGTCAAAAAAGTGGTTCAAAAAAAATAAAGCGTTTGGATTGCTTTATAAAAAGTGTGCTTAGTTGTTCTATAAACAAAAAAGACTTGCCTTTTATGAAGGGCAAGTCTTTTTGTAAAAAAATAAAATCATACTCTCCAAGGCTTAGGGATGGAGCGGCCTGTTTGAGCCCGCCGCTGGCTGGGGGGAGGCCGGCGAGTAGCGAGAGCCCGACCCGCGCGGCAAGGATTTTTCTATTGGAAACGCATGGTCCCTAAGCGGGGAAGCCCCTCATGTCTTTTTGAGGTCTTAAACCGGGTAGCTTTAGCGCTTCAAGGCAGTTAATTCGGTCGATCCGCTTTTTTTGCCAGATTTGTCATAGTATTCGGCTTTGACCAAGCCAATGTCTTTGGCAAACCATTCGATGGTACGGGTACGGATAGTCATCATCATTTTCATCTCCGACTGGTAACTCACTTTGATACACTCAAAGGTCCCAGCTGGAACAGTCACCTGTTCTACGGCTTCCACTTTACGGTTTTGGATATGTACTTTCATGTTCATCCCCATTCCTCCGCTGTTCATTTTCATGCTGATATGGGCATCGTCCAGACTTTGTCCAGCTTGAGGGTTGGCCGGGAGGGTAAGAAAATCCCCCTCGATCGCCATGTCCATGTTTTGGCCATTTTGCCCCATGCCTTGCATGGCCACTTGACCGAATTTGTATTTAAACACATTTCCCTCGCAGAACACTTCGTAGTCGGCCTGGGCAAAGGGCTTATTTTTAGCATCAAATTGCTCATTACGGGCATTGATGACCACTTTACTTCCAACTGTTTTTTGGTCTAAAACGGTATGTTTGGACACAATATCAACTTTTCCTTTTTTATTGTAATAGGTATGTTCAAACTCTGCTCCCTTTTTAACAGGAAAATAAAAGACACATTGGCTTTGAGCTTGGGCAGTCTGTGCGGGGCTTAGGACAAAAACCATAAGGCAGCATAGTCCTAAGACACGGTAAGTAATGGAATGAATACGTTGCATACGAAAAGATTTGGTGATTTACCTAATGTAAAAACGGGCGATTTTCCGGTATAGTTGTTCCGGATACTCATTCAAAAGGGCCAAATACTAAATTTACGCGGTGTATTTGTGCTTTAGATGCCCAAAGCCTGTACACGTAAAGTATACAGGCTTTGGCAACATAGAGCAGGTCTTCCTGCTAGCTTAGTTTAGCAGCAATCTCTTCATGTAAGCCCCTTGGGGACTTAGAACTTTAAGGGTATACAAACCTTTAGGGAGTTTATGGCTGGGTACTTTCCAACGATTGATCCCAGCGTGTATGGCCTTGGAATCCTCGTAAGCTAATGTCCCGTCCAAACTGAAAAGCTGAATATGCGCTTGCCCTAGGCTTTTTTCATACCACTCAATGTAAAAGTCATCCCCATACGTGACAGGGTTGGGGTATAGATTAAAACTCGGGTATGGCTCCTCGGCCAGGGCTATTGAGGGGCTAAGTTCTCGTTGAGAAGCCAAGCTGGGCACGACCTGCTCCAAGGGAAACAAACCTGGAGATGCAAAGGCAAAATAATGCACGTCTTCTAGGTAATGGCCCGTTTCCTGGTCACCACATTGCTCTTCCTCGAGGAATATTTCAACCGAACTAGCGGTAGTTTGACGATATCGGAGGGCACATACATCTCCTCCGTGATTACTGGAAATATGTCCTAGGAATAGGGGGGCTGTCTCGTAATCTTGCTCCAAGTGAATAGGCGTCCAAAATTCCTCTACGTGCAGGGGTAGACGTTTGATCTCGAAGGGTAAGTATCCGTCAAAATTGCCTGATTCGGCCGCGACCCAACATACAATTTCTATGGCGTGTATTCCATCACTACCCTCTTGCTCCTGCAAGCGAAACTGGAATTGGCTGGCATTGGTTTGTCGATGGTCTAGACGGCTGATCACAGCAACTGCCTCATTTTCGCTCACCACCTGAGCGAGGAAGGCAGGAGTTTCGGAAAAACTCTCCGGGAAGGGGTGGGTCCGCAAATTCATATCGCTTTGTATTTTTCCGGCCTGAATTTTTTTGCCATTGGCCAGGGTATGGCTACCAGACTCCATCACTAGATAATGGATGGTTTCGAGGGCGTGGGTTTGTGGCTGACATTGCCAAGCATCTAAGCGAATCTCGCAACCTCCTGGGCTTAGGTTTCTTACCCGGACGGTAACCGCTTGGGTATCGTTAAAGCTAGGGGCTCCAGCTACAATTACCGGATCTGTATACGTTTGGGTAAATACTACACTAGTCCAATTATGATCTATGGTAGCAGTTCCTACTTCCCCAAGTATATCCAAGCTGGGACTTTCTAAGCCCATGATCCAGTCACTTAAAACATCCATATAGGCTTGATGGACGATATTTTTGGCCAGAGGAGGCATGGCAATGTCGCCAACACTGTTGTCTCGTACCCAAAGTTCAGAATGTATGGTATCACCCGGTAGCACTACTACGCTATTTTTAGAGGCGGCACTGATCGTAGGCTGGTTTATCAGTCCTTGCATAGCCAAGGGACTGGTGATACGGGCATCAAAGGCTCCATCTACGCCTCCGGGTTGGTGACAGTAAGAACAGTTGGCATCTAAGTAGGAACGAACTTTAAATGCTTGAATAGCTTGGGGATCATCAAGCGGTACATTTCGGATAAGTTGGCTAGGATTTCCGACATCTTGGTCAAAAAGATTAAGTTGATTCCAAGCATGCAATTGGTTATCGCTGATACCGCTGGGGTAGGTAAAGTCGCCGTTGACTTGTTGGGTTTTGACTCCCAACACTTGACCGGCATTTTGATTATGGCAGTTAAGGCATTCATTGCGGCTGGGATAATGCCAGGTCTGGGTATAGATTTGGCCGTCAGACCCGATTATGTCGATATTTTCATCCAATCCATCGGTGAGTAGGGTAGCGTCAGTACCCGTTTCATTCCATTTGTAGGTGATCCCGTAGGCTCTGCCTAGCTCCCCGATAATGATAAATCGGGTTTGGAGGGCACAAAGACAAGCTCTGGTAGCTAGCCCAAAGTCTGTAAAGGCTGTCTACTAAGAAATTCAGGGCGCTCCTAATTTAGGAAATCAAATTTCTAGCTGAGAAGGATGATGGAAGTATATTTTATGGAGAAGATGAGCTTTTATGCACGTATAGCCGGGAACGATAAAACACGCTAAATTAATAGGCCGGGCAAATTATTTTACAAAACTTTTTTGAAAAGCTAGACTCACTTAATTTTTTAGCAAAATTCTGGCTGAGGGATAGAACGGCCTGTTTGAGCTCGTGTTGGCCTTTAGGGGAGAGGCAGCGAGTAGTGATAGCCCGACCCCGGCGGCACTATGTGAAAATATGAAAAGCCATCCTATTCGCCGGGGGCAGCCCCTCAATTTTTATACATCTGCCTAGGCTACTAGCTGAGCCATGTGAACTAGGAAGTCCTAGACTTTTGTTTTACCTATGAACAAGCAAAATATTAAGATAATGAAAGATAGTAGCCCGTATACCCCTATTTCTTGTGATTATTATGACTTGCTTGAGATTTCGGCCATGCGCCAACAAATAAGTGAGTTTGCGTATTGGGATGAAGAGGGAAAAAAGCAAAGTACGCAGGCTCGGATACAGGAACTGTATGCCCGAGATGGAGAGGAATATCTGGTTTTGAGTACGGGGCTTCGTTTTCGGCTGGATCGCCTTATCCGGATGGATGAACACGTTGTGCCCTTACCGGGTAGTGAGGGCTACTCTTGCCTTATACGATAAAAGAGGGGCCCGAAATTGATTCCGGGCCCAAATCTCCAATAGTTTTAGTTTGAAGGAGCTGTTTTGACCTCTTTGTCTAAATCGCCTCCTAAAAAGCCTCCTGCTTGGTGCTTCCATAAGTAGGAATATATGCCCTCCTGGTTGAGTAGCTCCTGGTGCGTGCCATCTTGTACGATTTTCCCCTCATCGATTACGACGATACGGTCCATCATACGGAGGGTGGAAAGGCGGTGAGCAATGGCGATGACCGTTTTTTGCTTAATCAATTCATTTAAAGCATCTTGTACGATCAACTCGCTTTCGCTGTCTAAGGCACTGGTGGCTTCATCCAAAATTAGGATCGGGGCTTCTTTGAGCATGGCCCGGGCAATACAGATCCTCTGGGTTTGTCCTCCCGATAGTTTGACCCCCCTTTCTCCAACCAAGGTCTCATATTGTTCTGGCTGCTTCTCAATGAATTCGGCCGCACCGGCGTGGCGGGCTGCTAAGGCCAACTCTTCTGAACTGGCTTCGGGATTTCCGTAGAGGATATTGTCGGCCAGACTTCGGTGGAAAAGCATACTCGTTTGGGGGACAAAGCAGATGGATTGCCTTAGGCTATTTTGGGTAACCCGGGCAATATTTTGTCCATCAATCAAGATCTCCCCATCTTGAATATCATACATCCGGAGTAGGAGTTGTACCAAGGTACTTTTACCAGCCCCACTTCTCCCCACCAGGCCAATCTTCTGCCCGGCTGGAATATGTAAATTGAAATTAGCAAACACGGCCTGGGTTCCGGGATAGGCAAAACCTACCTTCTTGAAGTCAATGCCTGCTTTATTTAATTTCAGTGATTCGGGAGGGTCCTGATCGGTAATCTCGTGTTCTTCCAAAATTAATTGTAGGCCTTGGGACACTTGACCGTAGTTTTCCATCAAGCCGTTGAGGTCATTGCCGATGAAAAATAAGGACTCCATGATCCCCCAGGTTAGGTGGGTTACCATGACAACCTCTCCGATGCTGAGATGGCCTTTTTCGTATAAATACGTGGCTCCCAAGAACATACCGGCCAGTAATACCGCCTGGAGCACGTTATTTATGAGGAGTACCCCTTCAGAATAATACCAACTCTGGATGCCTTTCTGCTGATGGTCCCGCACAAAGCTTTGTACCCGAGTTCGTTCCCGGCTCAGACGGGCAAATTGGTGTACCGTGCGGATATTGTTTAAAATATCCACAATCTGTCCTTTTAAATCGGTAAACGCATCGGCCGCTTGGATGGATAAATCGACTTTGTGACGCATCCACCAACTATTTAAAGCTAAGAAAATTATACTCCAAAGCAATAAAATCCCGGCCAATACGGGGCTTGCCGTATACATAAGGCCTACCGACATGAAGAGGCCCAAAAAGGTTGGGTAGAAATTCCACAAAAGTCGAGGAACGATCATGCTTATGCCACTACCGGCATTGGTAACTTTGGTAGCCAGTGACCCGGCAAAATGATCTGAATAATAGCGGCTACTGTGTTGGCTTAGCCAATGATAAAGCGTCTCGATCGCTAAGGCTTGAGATTTGGTGACCCAATGCATACCGATGTATCCACTGGAACGCCAGCAGATCGCCATAATGATATACAAAACTACATAAGTTAATGCCCAATGGATTGCTGAGGAATCCGGATCGCTGAAAGCATCTATTAAATACCGCATGGCATAGGTAAGGCTGGTCTCGAAGACCATTCCCATAAAGACCACCCCAATCGCCATGTAAGCGTAGGATTTAAATTGAAAGCATATCTTCACACAAAACTGATACGCTTTCATTTTCGGAAAGAGTAATTCTTTCCTACTTTCTAGAAAGTCCATAGTTATAATGAGATAAGAAACCTAAAAAAAACGAAATGTTACTACCAAGGAATGACCGAAAAACGCGGGTTTCCGGAAAGGCTACAAAGCAATAAGAAGATGGAGGGGGATTGGCGAGATTGCCAATTTAGAAGAATAAAGATAGCATAGTACTAAGCTTTTTGTGCGGGTCAAAAATAAGAAAATCTAAGGCATATTTGCAAATATCTTTTCTATTAATTCTACAGAAGTCTTGGTATAATACAATAGCATATAGTAAACGAAATAAAAGCGACCCATTTAATAGGGTAAAGAGATTTTGCCCATGCATACTCCGGGGAATTTACCTGGGCTTTTATTGGGTTGGAAGCGGGATTGGAGTAAGGTTTCGTGGGCCAGAAGAGCCATTAATACGGCTTCTTTGGCATCGCTTGGAATGCCCAGGACATCAAAACCGTAGACCGGATAGGGTTTTACTATTTCTCGAATTTTCTTCATCAGGTCTAGGTTGTGCCATCCTCCTCCACTTACATAGATTTCGAGGGCTTCTTGGCGGGGGTGAAGTTGAAAGATAGCATCAGCGATGCTTTGAGCAGTTAGTTGATTTAAGGTCGCTAGTTGATCTTCAAGAGATAGGTCTAAAAGGCCGGCTTTTTCTTGGCTAGCCTTCAAAAAATGTTCGTTGAAGGTCTCAGGGCCGGTAGTTTTGGGGAGCCCTTGGGCAAAGAAAGGGTGTTCCAGCATAGCCTGAAGCCACTTACCCATAACCTTTCCTCGGGAAGCTCTTATACCTGCCTCGTCAAAGAATAATCCGGGTATATTTTGTTGAACACACAAATCAGACAAGCGGTTGGCGGGCCCCGTATCTGTAGCTAGTATTTCTCCGGGAAGATACCCGGCCGGTAAATACGTAAAATTGGAAATCCCTCCCAAATTGAGCATTACTCGAGAGCGTGATGGTTCTGCAAACAACAATGCATCGGCATACAAAGCTAAAGGGGCACCTTCTCCTCCGGCTGCAATTTGCTTCTGCCTAAAATCGCTCAAAACGGGAATACCGGTCTTCATGGCAATGAAATCAGCATCACCAATTTGCAAAGTGGCGGCTTCTTGGCCTGGATAAAGTGAGGGAGGTGCGTGAAAAATAGTTTGTCCGTGGCTGGCAATGCAAGTCAAGTTAGCGAGATTTATGCTCCATTGACCTAAGGTATCCAAGATGCCTTGCGCGTGAACCTGTGCAATCTTTTGATGTAATCTACAAAGCACCTCCAGGGGCACAAGTTCTTTTGCGTACACTTTTTGTATTTCTTTTCTGAATTCATCAGCATACGGCAAGGTAGTGTGCTTCAACAATTTGATTTGGGTTTGGGCAGCCCTGCCACGAATCTCGCAAAGGGCCAGATCTAAACCATCTAGGGAAGTGCCCGACATAGTACCCAGGATAATTTGGGCTTGGGAGGGGTCAAACTGTCTTAGTATACTATTATTCATATTCAAATGAAAAAAAACTTATCAAGTATGGTTTTTGATAATATTTGTCAGGAATTAAAAGCCTAACATTGGCAAAACGGCCTTTTGGCTTAAATTTAGTAAGCTTCTCACTCCCTTGAAGTGTGTCTTAGAAGTTATAAATTGCAAAAAACCGCTCACATTTCACACTTCGGTACATAATTAAGAGAATCTTACGTTTAAAAAAATTAGAAATACCTTATAAAAGTTACATATTTTCTACCTTTGGATCTCAATAACATTTATGCAACTACCTGAGACCGCCTAATTTTTTCCTATTATGAGAAACCGTAAAGTTTGGCTAACTCTCATTTTTCTTAGTTTCTGCTTCGATATTTTTTCACAATCGTCTAGTTATCGTAGAGAGGATTACTGGACAGTAGGGGTCCAGGCAAATCTATTTAATTACTTTGGGGATCTAAACCCTATCAATCAACGGGTAAGTACAGAGTTGTCTTTCACCCGCCCTAATTTTGCCATAGAAGTCACCCGAAAAGTGGGAGCTTTTGTACATTTACGAGCCGCATTAGCTTATGGTAGGCTAAAAGGGGATGATTTTATCGCTGCAGATCCTAACAAATTAGAGAGCTTTCCCCGATACACACGAAATTTACACTTTCGAAATGATATCCTCGAGCTATCTGTGGTTGGAATTTTTGAGTTTTTTCCCAGTAGAGGAAGGTTTTACCGAAGACAGTACTTCACCCCTTATCTAATGGGTGGAATTGCCTTTTTTTATCATAACCCCAAAGCTAGAGTTCCCGATAACTACACGGGTAGTGACGCAAGCCCCGGTGATTGGGTGGCTTTGAGGCCGCTTTCTACCGAAGGACAAGGATTGGTAAGACAGACAGGGCCCAATGCCGGAGTGGCTTATCCCGATAAATATTCTCTCTTTCAACCCGCTATTCCCCTTGGGGCAGGTGTGCGTTGGAGAATTGGTGACCGATTTGATTTGTCTCTCGAGATTGGTTTTAGACTTACATTTTTTGATTATATAGACGATGTTGGAGGTACGTATCCATACATTGAAGACTTGCCCGAGGGAGTTGCCCGCGCTCTTTTTGAACGCTCGGCCGAACCCGTCGCGGCCTCAGCCGAACAAAATCGTGACTTAGCCCGTATCGAGTCTTTTTATGGACCTGCTACTACTTTGTACGGTTCTGTCGTAGACCCACAGCGGGTAAATTTTACCGATGGCTCATTTAACCGATTTAGTGGCTTCGGGCTAGATGGTGACCAAAGAGGTGATAAACAAGGAGAAAATGACATGTATGTGGTCACCGGTTTTCGCCTCAACTATATCTTAACTACCCGGAGGATTGCCCGTTATAACGATAGAAATAGCCGGTATATCCCTAGCCGCCGCAGAAAAGGACGAAGACGTTAGTCTATATATTCATTGAATTTACCAGCGCCACATAAACTACGACCTAGACTTAAATTGGATTGAACTTGATTATTTTACAGTATGCGTATTATGAATAGATTTAATATACTTTTTACCCTGCTACTGTTATTTTTTTCTTTTCCTGTTCTCTGTCAACTCAGCCCTAAAAAAGTAAAACGCCTCGAGAGAGATGGAGAAATTACTATGCGATATGAAGAGTACCCAGTGGCTTTGGAAATATATCATACACTTCTAGAAAACAACCCTAACAATCCGAGCTATTTATATAATATCGGGGTTTGCCATCTAAACCTTTCTCAAAAATCCGAAGCCCTGAATTATTTTCAACAAACGGCCTCCCAAGACCCCAATTACCAGGATCTAAATTTACGCCTGGGACAAACACATCATTTACTAAGCGACTTTGATGTAGCCATTGAGCACTATCAAAAAGCATTAAAAGATCTAGAAAACGAGGAGCAAGATATCAAAGCCAATACCGAGCCCAAATATTTAGATGAGGATATGGCTTTTGTAAGTTCCCGAAAGTTGGCCCTTGAGCAATTTATCGAGGAATGTAAAAACGGGAATACCTATACCAACCGTCCTTTACTGGCATCGATTCGTAATCTAGGTTCGGTCATTAACTCGATTTATCCCGACTATGTGCCCTTAATTAGTGAGGATACCACCACCCTCGTTTTTACATCACGACGCCCCTCGACAACTGGTGGTAAGATTTCCTTAACGGATAACCTTTACTTTGAAGACATTTATCAGTCTCAACATTCAGGGGCCGGTTGGGGAAACCCCCAACGATTGCAAATAAACCGAAAATATCACGATGCGGGAGCGGCCCTCTCGGCCGATGGGCAAACCCTCTACTTATATCGAGATCGTAAAAAAGGAGACCTCTTTGTCTCCAAATATAACTCCAACTCCAAAACCTGGTCTAAACCCCAAAAACTAGGGAAAGAAATCAATACCAAATTTCAAGAAACCTCCTTATCCCTCAGCGAAGACGGTAACACCATGTATTTCGCCAGTAGCCGCGAGGGCGGATTCGGTGGTTTAGACATTTACCGTACAAAAAAACAAGGAGATGGTAGCTGGGGCACTCCCGAAAACCTAGGCCCCAAAATAAATACCCCTTATGATGATGATGCCCCCTTCTTAAGCTTTGATGGCCAATATCTGTATTTTAGTTCTCGTGGCCACGCCAGTATGGGGGGCTTTGATATTTACCGTTCCCAAAAAGTATCTGACACCGAATGGTCGGAGCCTATTAGTCTGGGGTACCCAATTAATGGCCCAGATGATGACCTACACTTGGTCCTTACCCCCGATAACCGTACGGGCTACTACGTCTCGAATGATGCGGCCGGTTTAGGAATGGAAGATATATATGTGATTTCGGCCCCTCGTATGGAACTCCCTCCCTTAGACATGAGTGGCCTGACTTTGATTGCATCCGGGGGAGGGCAAGATACCACCGACAACCACAACAATACAGGGCAGATTCCGGACCCTGACTTTGATTTTGAAGTAACCTTTCTCTTTGACCGCAGTGATGTACAAGCTGAGAAACAGCCCTATGTACAAAGCTTATTGGCTTATTTAAAGCAGTATCCTAGCACTGAGGTAGAAATTATCGGTCATACTTGTAACATAGGGCCCGCTAGTTACAACCTAAGTCTATCCGAAAGAAGAGCCCAATCGGTGGCCGATTATTTAATTAGTGAAGGCATCGCGCCCCAACGAATCAAAGTGAGAGGGAAGGGCGAAGAGGAACCTCTTTTCCCGAATGATACCCCGGCCAACCGAGCCAAAAACCGACGTACGGAGTATAAAATTATCAAGAAGATACTCTCTCTAATGGGTTATTAATTAGCAAGATCTGATAATCCTGGGGCTTACCCGCTGTTATTCTTTCTTTTCCTTAATTATCCATGAGCTGCCCAGCGGGTCGGGCTTTCGCTACTCGCCGGCCAACCCGCAGCCAGCGACGGGCTCAAACAATAGCTCTATCCCTAAGCCAAAAAGCCAAAGAAAGGCCATGCTATTCAAGCCCAAGAACCCCTTTTAGAACTTCCCAAAGATTATCCGCTATAATCTGATGGCCCTCTGGGGTGGGGTGAATGCCATCTGCCTGATTTAGCTCGGGTATACCCCCTACGTCCTGTAAGATGAAGGGCATAAGCGCTAAATCATACTTTTCGGCTACTTGTGGAAAGACCTCTCGGAAAGCCTGGGCATAGTCGGGCCCCATATTGGGAGGAACTTCAATCCCAGTAAGTAATATTTTGACCTCCGGGTATTTTTCTTTTACTTTTTCAATGATGATTCCTAAGTTTTTTTGGGTTTCCTCGGGGTTTAAACCTCGGAGTCCATCATTCCCCCCCAGCTCTAAAACGAAGTAATCAATTTTTTGCTTGAGCACCCAGTCAATACGATTGGCACCTGCCGCCGTAGTTTCTCCACTTAGTCCCGCATTTACCACGGCAAAAGACAAGTCTAGGGAATCAATTTTTTGCTGAATAAGGGCCGGAAATGCCTGGGATTCATCCAAACCGTAACCCGCAGTAATGCTATTCCCAAAAAACAGGATCGTTTGTTGTTTGGGATCTTCTTCTGCCGGGGAAATATCGGATTGTGAGGAGTTGGCCGATGTTTCTGCATCACCTTGGCTATTATTTGAAGGGCTTTCTGTGCGGCAAGCTACAGACAAGAGCAGGGTTACCCAAACAACCCAGGGTTTATGGAAATACTCAGCGATTGAGAAAAAAAAATGCATGACTTTCAATTATAATTTAATTAGAAACTGTTTAGGTCTAGATTTTGTCCACTAAAAGGGACTATTTAGACGACTGATGAGACCAAGCAGGTGCCCATAGTAGCCCTAGCACTATGGACGATGAAAATGATACAATCAGATGCCTGTATTTCCCTTTTAAAATGGCTCTTTGCTGCTCAAGGGGGGTAAATTTAAACAGTTTATTATATTTCCGGCAAAGAATTAGGGCTTTGGGCTAATCTACTTTGACCACGACTTT
This sequence comes from uncultured Microscillaceae bacterium, assembly GCA_963922455.1. Lineage (GTDB taxonomy): Bacteria > Bacteroidota > Bacteroidia > Cytophagales > Microscillaceae > CAWUIO01. Next base: position 5,936 of record CAWUIO010000082.1, on the reverse strand, counting down.
ACCAATAACTTCTCCTTTACCCAAGGCAATTAAAGCATCGGCCGCTTTATCTAGGGGGTACGTTTTAGAAACGTATGGACTTATCTTTCCTTCTTCGGCCCACTGTATAATTTGAGGGATAGCAATTTGGATCAGTTCGGATTTATGGTATTTGTAGGCTCCCAAAAAGACTCCATACAAAGATAGATTGTTTAATAATAAGCGATTTACCGAGATTTCGGGTATTCTCCCGCTAGCAAAACCGATCACAAGTATTTTACCTTCCCAGGCTACACAGTATAGAGATTTGTCAAAAAGATCTCCCCCGACGGGGTCATAGATAATGTTTGCCCCCCGGTCCTGGGTGTATTCCTTTACTTTTTCAACAAAATTTTCTTGGGTATAATTAATCAGGTGTTGTGCTCCTTGTTCCCGGGCAATCTCTAATTTTTCGGCACTACTAGAATTGGCAATAACTTTGGCTCCTAGGGCGGCCCCCATATTAACTGCAGCCAATCCCAAGCCGCCACCTGCTCCGTGCACTAAGAGGGTATCAAAAGATTTGATAGAGGCTCGGTATTTCAGCCCCAGATAGGCCAAACCATAGGCCACCATAAGCGAAGAGGCGGTCACAAAATCGATGCCGGGGGGTACCAGAAATACATTACTAGAGGAGGTGCATACTTCTTCGGCCAGCCCTCCCGTGCCACAAAGGGCCGAGACCCGGTCTCCAACTTTGAGATGCCTTACATTTTCTCCTAAGGCAATTACATAGCCAGCTATTTCCCCTCCCGGAACAAAAGGGAAGGGAGGTTTGGCCTGATAACGTCCGGCCACCATCATGATGTCGGGAAAATTAAGCCCGACAGCTTTGACAGCGATTAATACTTCATCCTCTTTGGGAACGGGGCTCTCAATATCTTCTAAAACCAGATCATCCGGACTACCCCATTTTTTACACAAAACGGCTTTCATTCAATCAAGATTTAGGCTGGGAAACGAAGGAAGCACTTATATAATTTTTTGCTCGTAATTTTTTTGCTAATTTGACCCGGATTTTTTGATGTGCTTTGAATAATAGAGCCTATTAGCCCTTTATTTTTTCCTTTTTAAACATATGGTAAGTTTCCCTAATGCGAAGATAAACATAGGTTTGAATATTTTACGCAAACGCCCGGATGGATTTCACGATCTGGAATCCTTTTTTGTTCCGGTAGCTTGGTGTGATATTCTAGAAATAATCCCACATCATCGCTTAGAATTTACAAGCAGTGGACGTGAGATCCCTCCCGACCCCAAGGGAAACTTATGTATCCAGGCTTATGAGTTATTAAAAAAAGACTTTGATCTCCCCCCTGTGCACATACACTTGCACAAAGTTATCCCGATTGGAGCCGGTCTAGGTGGGGGTTCTGCCGATGCCAGCTTTACCTTAAATAATCTCAACCAACAGTTTGACCTGGGCTTGCCAAGCCCCCAATTGGAAGATTATGCCCGGCAATTGGGTAGTGATTGTCCCTTTTTTGTGGAAAATACGCCAAAGTTTGGCGAAGGGAGGGGAGATGAGTTTTCAGATTTATGCCCCTCTTCCTGTCAAGGCAGCTTATTGATGATATACCCCAAACTCCATATTAGTACCAAGGAAGCTTACCAAGCTATAAAACCTCAACTGCCTGCCTATACCTTAAAGGAAAGTCTACAGCTTCCCATGGATACTTGGAAAGACCGGGTACATAATGGTTTTGAGGATGGGCTGTTCCAAAAATATCCTCAACTGGCAGAAATAAAACAGAATTTGTACAAGCTGGGGGCCATCTACGCCAGTATGAGTGGCTCAGGATCTTGTCTATACGGTATTTTTTCGGGAGCGGTTGAGACCAGTATATTTTCTGAGCAAAATTATGAACTCTGGCAAGGTGATTTTCAATTGTAAACGTATCGTTTCATCGGCCCAAATTTGGCTTAGGGATGGAGCGGCATGTTTGAGCTCGTGTAGGCCTGGGGGGAAGGGCAGCGAGTAGCGAGAGCCCGGCCCGCGCGGGCACATTTTTCAGGTTGAACTTTATTTTCAAGCGCGGGCAAGCCCCGTATAATTTTTTTATTAACAAAAAAAGCATAAAAATTCCTGGTTTTAAGGCTTGTCAATGCCAATTTATCACTACATTGGAATTAATATAAATTTTTTTTACGTCCATGAAACACGATGTGCTCATTCCTTATCGTAAGGGTTCCTTATGGGGTTTTTGTAATCCTCAAAAAGAACTATTGATCAAAGCTCAATACGAAGACGCGGTGCTTTTTCAGGAAGACCGAGCGCGTATTGCCCGAAATGATTTGTATGGCTTTATTGATAGAGAGGGGAATGAAGTGGTACCGTGTGTGTATGAAGAAGCGTATGCCTTTCAGGATGGAAGGGCTATTGTAAAAGATGATGAGGCCTATGGGTTTATTGATTTGATGGGCAATATGGTGTGCCCTTGCCAGTATGAGGATGTTATGGAATTTCAGGAGGGTTTAGCGGCGGTGAGTCAAGATAATCATACGGGTTTTATCAACTTGGAAGGCAATATTGTAATCCCGATGGAATACGAGCTGGTGGATGATGAAATTGGAGGGTTCAATGAATCGGTAGTAGCCGTACGAAAAGATGGAAAAGTTGGGTATTTAGACTTGGAAGGAAAGATACGTATTCCCTTCCAATACGAGGAGGCTTATGGGTTTAAAGAAGGGCTGGCCCCGGTAAGAATTGGGGAAAAGTTTGGGTTTATAAATAGCGCGGGAGAAACAATCATTGCCCCTCAGTTTGATCGGGCTTCATCCTTCCAGGACGATATGGCCATTATAGAGATGGATGGCCTGATGGGCTATATCAACAAGCAGGGGGAAATTGTGATTCCGGCAAAGTATGATTTTGCCAATCCTTTTCACGAAGGACTGGCCGCCGTTGAGGTGAATTTAGCCACTGGTTTTATCAATAAAAGCGGGAGTATGGTGATTGGCTGCCGTTTTGATTTTGCCACTCATTTTGAAGACGGGCGAGCGGCGGTTGAGCTGGACCAGATGTACGGTTTTATTGACCCCAGTGGGGAAATTGTGATTCCTTTGAATTATGAGGACACGTATGGCTTCTTCCAAGGCTTTGCCGAGGTGTTTTATGAAGGCGAAAAAGGCTACATTGACCAAGAGGGCAAGGAGTACTTTGAGTAAGCCTATACGGTTATTCCCATTTTTTTCATCAAAAACGTGGCATTGAGATGGCTATTGATCCCGGGCCGTAATTTGTAATCAAATTGCAGTTCATCGTTTTGAATCTCAATTTCAAAGCAATAGTTTATCACGGAATCGGGATATTTTTTTGCCAGTTCACCTAGTTTCAAATCGTGGGTTGCGATCAGGCCAATTCCTCCTAAACGAATCAATTGCTCGATTAGGGCTTCAGAACCCTTGTGTTGGTCGGCCGAATTGGTCCCCTTTAGGATTTCATCCAGGATTATAAAAATCTTTTCTTCTTCTTTCAGGTGCTCGATAATTCTTTTTAGTTTTTTGAGTTCGGCATAAAAAAAGGATTCATTGTCGCCAAGCGAATCCTGGTTCCGCATGCTGCTGTACAAGGGAAGGGGGGTAAACGTAAAATCTTCGGCGCAAACGGGTGCCCCCATTTTTGCCAAGATTAAATTGATTGCAATGGAGCGTAAGTAGGTACTCTTTCCCGCCATATTGGCCCCGGTGATAATATTGATTTGGCCAAAGTGGTTAAAACGGACGGGGTTGTTCACCCTCCGGTCTCCGGGAATAAGCGGATGCCCCAAGGAATTGGATTGTAAAGCAAAGCCTTCTTCTTGTATGTTGGGAAATGGGTAGTGGGAATTATTAGCGGCAAAGTTGGCCAAGCTGTTCCAGTTGTCAAATTCGGCAATCCCCTTGAGATAGTGAGACAATTCTTGGCCATAGGCTTTTTGCCAAACTTCCACCCTATATAAAAACTGTAAACTCCATAAAAACAGTCCGTTGAAAATCAGGCCAAACATACTACCTCCTAGTTCGGCCGAATCGATAGCATTGATGAGCGTCTGTATTTTTTCGTGGGCTGCTTTTTCTCCGGTCCGTAATTTATTTTGTAATTCTTGTAAGGGTTGAGACTGAAAACTTCGGTTTTCAATAAGAAAAAGTAGTCTTTGATATTTTCTTAATAAGGGGCCCAGTTTGGATATCCGGAGGCTATGAACTTGCAAAGGTATTAAAAATGTTGCGACAAAAGCCAATTGCAGGATACCAAAGTAGAGTATAACTTGCCAGGGGATCAAGTTAAGGATTACAGCCATTAAGAGAATTACACTCATAGCAGGCCCCAGCCACAGCACCCCCTGAAAACGAGGATAGAGGCGGGGGGGTTCTTTCATCCATTGGAGTATTTCCTCGTATTCGTGTTGGGTTTCTTGTATGGGCAAACCGCTAGCTTGAAATGTTTGCCGCCAGTCTACCTCTCCTTTGAGTTCTTGAATGGCCGCTTGTTGGGTGCGTATCTCCTCCGCTGAAGTACTTGGGTATTTAAAATTATCTGCTAGGCGCTTTTCTCCTATATACGTGGCCGCTCGGTTCATGTATTGATAGAGGGAGCCCGGGCCAAAAAGATCCAAATCGAGTAAATAAGGATGTTCTGCTTCATAAAAGGCTTCTCCGTCTCTAAATTCTCCGTACTGAAAATCTAAACTTTGGGCCTCCCTTTTATTTATGAGGATCAATTGATCGGCTAATTTTTTTTCCGTTTTCCAAAATTGATGGCGCTTGATAAGCCATAAATAGATCAAGGTAAAAAGAATAAGTGGTATGAAACTCTGATTGTAGAACTCAGCGCGCCATAGAAAAATTAAGCCTCCAAAACCAATTAAAAATGCCAGTAAACGGAGGGCGGCAATGCGGTTAATTTGGTTTCGGGTAGTTTGGAGCTTTTTTTGCCAAGCCTGTTCTTTTTCTTGATAAAATTCCCGACGGATAGATTTCATGATGGGCTAAAAAAATGTAAGACGCAATTTTACAGATATTTTGGCATAAGCCCTGAGCTGGGCAGGAAATTCCTAGCAAAGATTTAGTTTTATCCCGGGTAAAGGAGCAGATTTGTAAAAACATTATCTTCTATGTCTGATTATATCATCGTTTTTTTGATAAGTATACCGATTGGCTTTATTAATACCTTGGCAGGAAGCGGAAGTTTAGTGATGCTTCCTCTTTTGATGGGCATGGGTTTACCCGCTCCGGTAGCCAATGGGACCAACCGGGTTGCCGTCCTTTTTCAGAGTGGGGTAGGGGTATTTACTTTTTTGGGAAGTAAAAGAATGTCCTTTGACGGTACGGGTTGGTCTATCATACCTTGTGTCTTGGGGGCTTTAGTAGGGGCTTGGGTAGCTACTCAAGTAAGTGCCAATCAATTAAAAGAAATTATTGGGATCCTTCTCATTGTGATGTTGGGAGTTATTTTAGCCAGGCCCAAGCGTTGGTTACAAAAAGCCGATCAGGTATCTGAAAAGAAGTATCGGAGCCCAGCGGCTATACTAAGCATGTTTGCTATTGGGTTTTATGGCGGATTTATACAAGCGGGGGTGGGCGTGTTTTTACTGGCAGGCTTGGTTTTGGGGGTTGGTTATGGCTTGGAGAGAGCCAATTTTATAAAGCTTTTAATTGTGGCAGCTTATGCATTACCGGTTTTGTTGGTTTTTATTGTGTACCAGCAAGTAGATTGGGGCTTGGGTTTGCTCACGGCGGTGGGTCAAAGTATAGGCGCTTTTATCGGGGCCAATTTTGCTACTCGTTATCATCGGGCCGATGTTTGGATTTACCGTCTATTGGTTTTGGTGGTATTTGGGGCCATTATCCATTTTTACAAGCTTTGGTCCTGGTTTATGTAGGCCAAAAGGCATAAAAAAAGCCCCTAATGTAAGGGGCTTTTGAATAATTTACCT
>CAWUIO010000081.1:0-30978 GCA_963922455.1 uncultured Microscillaceae bacterium | reverse complement strand
GTTTCGCTAAGTCCAGCTTGGTTTCAAGTGTAAATACGGTTTGCTTAGTACTCGAAGGTCTTAGCGAGACGCTAAGACCAGTATGAGACTTAAAAGAACTAGGGACTGAGCCTCAGTATTTTAAGCTTTATTCAGACACCCGAGAAACTGATGGGGGCAAACAACATTGTTATTTTGTATGAGTTATTTTTAAAATCTGACAATCTGATTTGCGAATTTTTGCATAAACTGTTCCTCCATCTCTACCTTCCTCTAAAGTTCCTTCAATAACCCATAAAGTATCCCCCAACAAAGAGGCTTTAAAGGGGCGTTCACGATATATTCTTTCTCCATAAATATTTAACCAAACTACCTCTGCTATTTTTATAGCAGTTTCTTCATCTGGTACATAATCGTCCTCTAAACTGTATAGGTCAGTATCTGACAATTCCGAGTTTTTCTGGGTACATGAGAATAAGGATAAAAATAATACACAACTTAAAACTTTGTACAACATATAATTTTCAATATTTATCTGATTGTTTAATCCCACATAAAAACTTATTTTACCTTTGATGCTCCTATCATTAAAGGCAAGATAACATTATGCTTAATAAAACCCCAAGTGCTATAAGTAGGTTCATCCTTAGGTAAAGAACCAGGGTTGACAGAATTTATTCGAGCAGGATGTTTTGGGTCACTAGGTATATCTGTTCTGAGAGTTGTTATATTTCCTGTGCTCACATCAAATTTTTTGAGAGAACCTTCTGGTGTTGCTACATAAGAGTCAACATTTTGTTTTTTTGCATTCACAATATCTCCGGTTTTATCTCCAGGGTTAGCCCCCTCTGGCGCAAGCATAAGCCCCGCGGTGCTTGTGCCTCTTCTCATCCGACAGCGTCCCCGCTGTCTGCCGCAGGCAAGGGTGCCTCGGTAGATTTCATCTAGTCTTAGGGATACCATGGCAAATAAACTCAGCCCATCTATTCCCTATCCATTCCCCAAGTCTCTCGGAAATGACCTAACAGGACGGATTAGGCTTAGACTTGATTTAGGTATAAAGATATGGGGTGTTTCATCAAAACAAGAAAAATCTAGAGGCTCAAATTCGCTTTTATGGCTCAGGATGGGCTAGGTCGCGGCATTAGCCTCACGGCTGAAAGCGGGGGCGTTTTCGGTAAAAGGAAAGGTTCAAGGATCGATGTGCTTATCCTGGAACCAGGGTTATTTTTAACTTTGCCTGGACTAGGTGGGGAGTTGAAGGCTCTGTTCAATTAGTCTAGCTGGTTCGCGGAAAAGTAGCCTGAGGGCTAGCAGTTCAGAGAACTGCTTTTTATTGAAAAGTTCGGGATGGTTCTACGGAACATCCACTCATAACGGGGGCTCTTTCTTCTCTCTTCTCTACTCTCTGCTCTCTCCTCTCTTATCTCCTCTTCCTTCAGCTTAGGGATGGAACGGCCTGTTTGAGCCCGTCGCTGGATTGCGCGTTGGCCGGCGAGTAGTGACAGCCCGACCCGTGCCCTTTAAGTTTTGACAAATTTAGCCCCATACTTCTGGGCACGGGGAAGCCCCTCAAAGTCTTATCTAAAAATATTGAAATAAGGAGAAAATGGCAGGATAAATCGGAAATTGACCATGTGGCGGTTGTCTAGGCCCGCATCTTTTTGAAAGAAGACATTGTAGCCATAAGTGAGGGAGAAAACGCCATAGCCCCACCCAATTTCGGGGCGGATTCCAAAATTACTGGGGCCCTCTCCTCCATAGTACACCCCATGTAGCCCCAAAGAAAACAGGGTCAGGCCGTTGGCCCAAGCAGAAAACTTGGCCCCATATCTATTTTCTTGGAGGTTTACTTCGCCGGACAGTCCAAGGGCTAGATTGACGATGTCTTTCTTAAAATTTCGGCTCAGGCCCAATTCCAGGTAGGTATTTCGGCCTTGTTGGACTCCAGCAAAGAGTCCCCAGTAGCTTCCCTCGTAGTCGGGAATCCAATTAAAACGGGTTTTAGGAAAGGCATTTTCAAGCGTTTTTTTCTCTTGGGCAGTATAGCGCCGGTTCCAGAGGCTTAGATACTCCAGATTGCGGAGGGAAGATAATTGCGGGGGCACTTTGGAAAAACGGGTATGACTTAGGTCTAGCCAGCGCAGGTTTTGTAGCTGAGCAAAAGAGTCGGGAAGGCTCCGCATGGGGTTATCAGGAAGGTAGAGTTCTTCTAGTTTGTCTAGTTGCCCTATCGCGGGAGGTAGGTGCCTCAAGCGGTTACCCGTACCGAAAATACGCAAGCCACTACCCAAACGAAGGTATTTTAGGTTTTCCAAACGGGCAATTTCGGGCCCTAGCTCTTTCAATCGGTTTCCGTATAGGTATAGGTGCTCTAAACTTGTCAATTGCCAGACCACTGCAGGCAGCGTTTTGAAGTTATTTTCCCCGAGATCCAGGTATTTTAACGATAACTGGGCCAGCTCCGAGGGGAGGTCGGTGAGTTCATTATCGTATACATCCAAAAACTCCAACTGGCTTAGATTGCTCAAAAAGGCAGGGAGGGCGGCGAGTTTATTGCTGTACAGGTAGAGTGTTTTGAGGTTTTTAAGTTGCGTCAAGGATGGGGGCAACTCCGTTAATTCTTTTCCTCCTAAGTCGAGTACGAGCACCTCATCTGGTACTTGAAGCGCCTCCTCTAAAGACTTGTAGGTCTTGGGCATCCCCATAGAACGGATGGCAGATGTGGTATCTTGTGCCCAGAGGACTTGTGGGCCCCAAAGGCATACCACTAGCAGATAGAAGAAGGGCAAGGCTGGGGAAAAATACACTCCTTAGCTCTTGTATTAGGTTAAATTTTCTGAATTGAGACCAAAGCTACGCCAAAAAGCGCAGAAAACCAATGCTATATCCCGGCCACGGGGTTGGATGTCTTTGCCTTACAAAGGCATGTCTTCGTATACCCGGAGAACATATTCTTTTATTTTCTGGAAGTACAGGCCCTGAAAACTGTATAAAACCAAACGCAATCGGAAGGTATCCGGGGTTTCTTCCAAGACTTCCACGTGAGGCTTCTTGAGCAATGAAGACCAGGGAGCGTGCAAGATAGACAGTCGTACTTTTTCTACGGTATCACTTAAAGAGTGTTTTCGAGGTAAAACTAAAGTAAGTGAGTGACTTTTGACAGCTTCTTCCTGGTTGGGCTTAATGCGGATTGCGTGAAATACTTGGCTGTAAGGGATACTGATGAGTTCCCCTTGGTAGGTTTCCAATTCAAAAGATAAACTGCCTAACTTCCGCACTCTGCCGTTAAGTTCTTTGATACTAACCCGCTTATTTACGGGAAAAGCTCCCTGTAAACGTAGAATTAAGCCAGCCACAAGATCCCGGAGGGCAAACCATGAGATCCAAACTAGAAAAACCAAGCAGAAGAAAATGGCAAGGGCCTGCACGAAACTTCTACTTTTAAAAATCATAAATAGGCTGCAGACACCAAAGACAAACCAAATAAAACCCTGAATTACCGGGAAATATTGAGTCTGCACACGTTTCCAAGCGTGGTTGATTTTGCTTAGGCGAAACAAAAGGCGATGGCTTAACATCATCAGGCCCCAAAGCAGCAAGCCGGTGATGCTAAAAAACAAGAGGTTATAATAGGAGATATCTAAGGTAAAATTCATATACAATAGTAGTACGTGTAACAGGTCTAGAGCAATCCCATTTCCCGGAATACCCAAACCAAATGAGGTACTAAGAATGGATTCACGCGATAAAGCCCAAAACTATCTTCACGTACCAGACTGCTTCGTTTAAGTGCTCTTAAGGTTTTAAGTAATTCTTCTTCTTCCTCACCCAAGACCCGCGAAAGGCGTTCTAGCCTCATTTGACGGTGCATTAATAACATGATGAGCAGCAATTTCCAATCATCCGGGATCTGTCTTAAGACCTCTTTGTTGATCGGTTTGGGGTCCCGGATGTATACCACTTCGTCTTCAATGCGATCTATATTACTTATCCAGCTTTGAAGAGCCACGCCAACCAAGCCTTGGGAATGTTCATAATATTTGTTAATCAAACGGGCGTATTGCCAGTCTGTCATTTCATTTTCGGAGGTTCCTTTATAATCAAAGGTAATCGGGCTGGAACGGTGACGATAAAGCATTATATTTTTCAGCTCTTGGGTACCCACCGCGCGGCACTCGATAAGCCCCAGGAAGAAGCTGTCTAACTTACGAATCTGATTTATGAAGCGATAGGTATGTATGTTGACATTTAAAATAAAAAGGCATTGATCTCCGTATTCGTCTATGAGATGGAGTATTTGTTCTAATACGGCCATGCCCTGGGGGCTACGTTCCCACCATAGCTCAATGTCATTAATTACAAACACCGAGTTGAGGGCCAATTCATCAAAAATATCCTCGTAATCCCCATCCAGGTCTACCACCGATTCCAAAATACGCTTAAAGGTAGTAGGGTTAATAGACCCTTCATCGGGAGGGTTAATGTAGAAGGTATGCTGGGGATAAAAATATTTCTCGGCAATATAATGACAGAAGAATGTACGTCCTGAATTGTATTCACCAGTAACCAAGAGCCCTCCCCCTAAGCGCTGTTTGAAACGATCAATGGCTTTGTCGGCTAGATCTACTTCTTTTTCCCTACCCTGCCAAAATTCAGCCCCAAAATTCTGTTTGTGCATGAATAATTGTTTGTAATAAAGGGGCAGGGCCGACCATACTTCGCTGCGAGGGTTTAAGGAATCGGATAAATTTAAGAGGCGGTCTACCCGGTTATGGCTGTCCAGTTGATCAAGGGCCAGGCCATGGCCCTTAATTTTTTCTTCGGAACGCCGGAACCAATAGCCAATGAGTGTATCCCTGCTAGCCTTCCCCATGGCCTGGTTGATGCGCTCAAACCAAGGCAGCGTCTTTTTAGACTGACGGATACGCACAAATTGCTCCAAGGATTTAGAGATTGCAAAAGGACTAAACTGAGCAAAGGTATTGTCCAGGGTTTTTTCAACTGTATCGGCCAAGTCTTTTTGTATGGTAATGATATCTTCTTGTTGGGCCAGTACTTGTTGCTTTCTATCTTGAATGGTATGATTAAAATTATGGAAGAAAGACTCTTGTTCTCCCTCTCCCAAGGATTTGTAGCGGTTAATTTTATCTTTAAGTAATTGACTTAAATCCTGGACGACATTATTGACACTTTGAAATTTTCGGGGAAGGTTTTCAGAATACTGTAAAATGGGCTGAATAAAACGGCTCTGTAAGAGATAGTTATAAAATCGCTCCAAGGAAACAGGCCTCGACTCAAATTCTTCTAATTGATCGCTTTCTAGATTCTGCAAAGACTCCTCGCTTATCATATCTACCTCGGTGGGCAAGTCCTTTTCGTAGCTCCTGAATAAACGAATGTAACGGTCGGTTACTTCCTGGAACATGCTCTCATTTTCGGAGATTCTAACCCTACGAAAATCTGGCGCTTTGCCTTGCACGACTTCTTCGGCCTGAAAATTCTCTAAGTATTCACTGAGGTTTCTATTGACCCGGAGTACGTTATCCTTAATAATCTGACTCAATTCCTCTATCATCTGGACACTTGCATAACGCAAGCGCATTTGGTAGATCCGGGAATCTAAGTCAATCAGTAATACCTGGCTAACTAGGGTCTGGTTATGCAACCAAATATCTGGAATTTCCAAAATCTGTTGCGCCAAGGGCTTTATTTTCCGTATTTGTTTCCCGTTTTTCCGAGTAAACTGGTTGGCCGTAAGATAGCGAATATGGTTACTGATTTCCTGAAGACTCTGGTGCGCCTCATACAGGAGTGTCTGATTATACTTCCCGTACCAATAGTCATTGGAATTGGTAAGCTCCTTAACAAGTTTATGAATCTGGAGACGTTCATCCTCAATGGTTTCTTTGACCTGGCCCTGAATACGTATTTGTTTTTCCAGGGAAGCAAGGGTTTTATCTAAGCCATTGAGCAATTTTTGCAAGGTGAGGCAGAACTCGACGTTGCCTTTTCCTAAGTTTTCGTAGAGACTTAGCATTACTTGATGGCTCTTGGCCAAGACCTGAACACGAAGGAGTTTACGGTAGGCCAAGTAATACTTTACGGGCCTGTCGGCTCGCCATTGCATCCAGCTTCTTTGACTTTGCCATGTTGATATGGCAGGATTATGCTCGGCGATCTCGTTTAACTCACTTTTTTGAAATGTTAGCTCCAGACTGATGGGGTTTTTGTCGGTCATTCTTCGGATTCCCCCTAAAAGTTGTTCATTACCTATAGCAAAGCTTTCCTTCTCTTCCAGTAATTGGTCTTCTTTAAAATTGATAATGAGTTTTTGCGCTTTGTCTAGAAAATTAGCGTGTAACTCCCGGATATTACTCAAACATTTCTCGATGGAGCCACAAGCAAAACTCTCCTCCACTTCCTCAAAGAGGCTTTGAGTGAGATTGCGAAGGGTCTCGATGAGCTGTTTTCTATGTATGTGATTCCGGTTGAGGTAATTTTCGCTAAACCTTTGGATAAGTTCCTGCCAATTATTTTTTAGATCAATGATTAGCTCCCGGCTTTCTGGCTTATCTGGGGCTTTGATGGCCGGAATAATCAAATGCTTCAAAGAAAAGTCAGGCTGCAAATCGGCATCAGGTTTCAGGCTCAGTTCAGTGCTCCGCCCATTGTACCGAAACTGAGAAGAAGCCTTAACCATGAGTAAGGAAGCATCCAGATTGGCCGTGATATTATTTCTTCGGTTTAGAAAATCCTGTTCTTCAGAAGGACTCATCTCGGGTAATTCCATGATCACCAAATCGGCAAAATTGGATTCCTTGCGAAGAATCTCATTTAAAGAATGGATTTCTGGATCAAAGTTCACCACCCGGATTTCTACATCTAAACGGGTTTCGTCTAAGAGGCGACTGGCTTCTCTTAGGATACGGTTCCGGTTAAGCTCATCTTCGTTCACAATGATTAGGCGTACTTGGGATTTACGCCATTCCTCAGAACGCTGAAAAAACTTGATAAGCCGGAGACTCAACTGAATGTGCTCATCCTTAAGCTGCCACCAAATGTCAATGGTTTCTCGATTGCCAAAGCCCGATTTACGGTTATAATTGAGCATCAAGATATTATAGTCCAGCTCCACCATGCTTTGGACAGCCTTGACAAACCGTAAGGGATTTTTAGGGTCACTCCCCCAACCCAAAAGAATAGTGTTGGGGTCTACTCCCGAAAAACCATACGTACGGGCGATGGTCTCCATCCCTTCGTAGATATCTTCACAATCTTGCCTCCGAGTGAAAAAGCCCACGGAGTTGGAATCGGTCTCGGTAATAAGTTGCTGGGGCTTTGATAGGGAAGTAGGGGCTTCTGTCTGCTCAATCAGTTGAAAGTTGGATAAAAAGCCCAATTCCCCGATGAGTGATTTGCCAAAATCTATCAAATAAGGCCGGGCTTCCGAACCACCACTGAATAAAATTACATTGGGACGCCAATTTCTTCCCAAATGTGGCCTCTTGACCAGATAATCAATCCCTCTTCTTACCACGGAGGTCCAAACCCCGTCCCAAACGTCACTATCCCCAAGGGATATTCTCTTGCGAACCAGGTATAGAAAAACTAAACCAATTATCACAATCGCCCCCAACATGGCAATCAAGTTGAGGTAGGCCATCACGATAATGATGGATACGGTACCAATCACCGAAATCCAGCGGGGAATACGGAACTGAGGGCGAAAATCGGAGCTGGCCCAACTTTCTAGAAAACAAGCAAAATTGATAAAGCCATAGGCGGCCAAGTAAAACATAGACACCACTTCAGCAATAGCATCCAGTTCTCCAATTAAAATACCGACCAGAGCAATAAAAAAGGTTAAAACCAGGGCATTACGCGGCTCATTGCTTTTGCCTACCCCTTTTCCAAATATCTTCGGTGTAATACTATCAACCGACATGGCCTGCATAATCCGGGGGGCACCTAAAATACCTCCTAAGGCCGAAGAAATGGTGGCTCCCCAAATACCGGCCAAGACCATTTGTTCTGAAAGAGCTATCTCTTTAAGAATATTATAATTACCTCTAAGGCTATCAGCATCTACATAAAATGCTAAAAATAGGGCTAGGGAAATATACACGAATAAACCCACCCCAATCGCCAGCATGGTACCAATAGGAATGGTCCGCTTAGGGTCTTTCAAATCACCAGACATAGCTACCCCAGCCGTAAAACCTGTCACTGCCGGGAAAAACACGCCAAAAATTCTCGCAAAGCTTTCCCCATCTTCGGGTGGATATATAGGCGGAGGGCCTTGATAACTTAGAGAGGGAGAGAAAAATATAGAAATCAGGGATAGGACTATCGCTGCCAGGATGAAAAATTGAGTCCGAATAGCAAATGAGGTGCTAATGAAGGCAATCGTCGTAACCACAATGAGGGTAAACGTTCCCGCAATTCTCAAATCATTTACGGTAGCCGCCCGGCTAAACTTTTTAATATCTGCCTCAAGCGCTTGGCTTAGGTTTCCTTCCCCAAAACTTTGTTTCAATGCCTCTACAAATAGGCTCTCATTTTGATAAAGCCTATCCATAAGCGGGTCTAACATTTGCCCCACCGATTGATAGCCCTGGGTTTCCAAAAGGGCAATAGTTGCCCCGTTTATCCGAAAACCAGAATTTAAACCTACATAATCCAAGAAACTTTCAGAAAAACCAATCAAATAAAGCGCTATGCTCAAGGCAGTCCCCACAAATAGGGTGATACCGATGGCCCCACCGATAGATGAGCCCAGGCTTCTAGAAAGGATATAATACAAGCCACCCGCCTTAACTTTTCGGTCGGTAGAAATGGAGGAAACACTTAAACCTGTAGATATGGAAATCACGTGAGACACTAGGATAATGGCAATTGCCATTAACAAACCAGCCTCTCCCACTACCCATCCCAAACGGAGGTACATAATTACCCCCAAAATTGTCAGCAGAGAAGGAGTAAAAACTCCGGCGAAAGCTCCAAATTTTCTTGCCTTAGCCATAAAATGAGTTTATCATCGGCCTCAAAGCCCTTAAAAAATTAGCTGAGACCTAATTATTTTGATCCAAAATAAAGATTAAGCCAAAACAAATACAAAATCACGTCAAAAAAGAAACTGTTATCCGTAAATTTCGTGCTTAATTCCAAGATACAATACACAAGAAAGGTAATAGAAGAGTTCCCTAGACACAGAATTTATCCATTACCCAAGCTTTTCGTAAACCAACAAAAACAGTAATCCAAATGGAAAACTCCCTCTGGTTCCGGCAATCCTTATCTAAGTTATTAAAAGAGCAGGCTCAAAATTTGAGTGTGGCCCACCAAAATCAAATTGACACGCTGGAGAAAATTGCAACTCTTTTAGAAAACGGTAACTATGAGGAAATTGCCAATTTAAATGGAAACCCGATATCCGGTCCTCCCCAAAACAAACACCTTAATCTCTACGATTATTATGCGATGACCAACAGGGAAGATATTTTAATCTCCTACAAAGGGCCCGTGACTGATATCATTATGGCCGAAATAAGCCGCGACATCCGAGATAAATTTGCCGAATCTCCCAAAATAAGCAAAAAACTATTTGCAGTTTTTATCGAACTAGCGCAAAATATACTGTATTATTCTTCCGAAAAGATTCTTTTTGGAAACCGTCAAGATAGTGTAGGTACCCTTCTGATTTATCGCACCTTGGACCAACTTATGTTTTCCTGTGGCAATCTCGTTGAAAATCAATACATTGATACTTTGATCCAAAGTTGCGATAAGATCAATTCCTTGAATCGCGATGAATTAAGGGCTTTCAAAAGAGAAACCCGAAGTGCCCCCCAAGGGGAACGTAGCAAGGGGGCAGGTATTGGTTTAATCCAAGTAGCCCTTACCTCAGGGAATCCGCTCAAAGTCGAATCTCAACCCGTTGATCCTAATTACTCATTTTTTTCGCTCACCGTTCAAATCAACAAATAAAGACTTCCTACTCAGAACAAGTTTTGACTCCTTGATTTCTTCAAAAACTCTTTACCTTTGGAGGATAAAAGGAGATTCAAATCATGACTAGAGTTTTAACCGGAATTCAAAGTTCGGGCAAGCCCCACTTGGGTAATATTTTAGGGGCCATCCAACCCGCCATTCAGCTTTCAGAAACCCCAGGAAATGATTCCTACTTTTTTATTGCTGATATGCACTCCCTGATAAGCATCAAGGATACAGCCACTCGTATGGATTATGTGCAGGCAGTCGCCGCCTCTTGGATCGCCTGCGGTTTTGATACAGAAGCCAATACATTCTACCGTCAATCCAAAATACCCGAAGTTACCGAGCTCACCTGGTACCTCAATTGCTTTACCCCTTTCCCCATGCTAAAAAACTCCCACGCATTCAAAGACAAGTCTGACCGACTGGCCGATGTAAATGCGGGCTTGTTTATATACCCGGTACTGATGGCTTCGGATATTCTTATGTATGATGCAGAAGTAGTGCCGGTGGGTAAAGACCAATTACAACACTTAGAAATCACCCGAGATATTGCTACCAGCTTCAATAATCACTATCAAGAAGAAGTTTTTGTCGTACCTGAGGCAAAAATTAACGAATCGCTTATGACCATCCCCGGTACAGATGGACAAAAGATGAGTAAAACGTATGGCAATACCCTGGATATTTTTTCCCCTGAAAAACAGCTTAAAAAACAAGTGATGTCCATCGTCACTGATAGTACGCCCCTAGAAGAACCCAAAAATCCCGATACCTGTCATGTTTTTAAAATTTACTCCCTCTTAGGTAATACAGATCAAATCCAGGACCTTCGTCAAAAATATGAAGGGGGTAATTTTGGGTATGGCCACGCCAAAAAGGAATTATTAGGACTCATTTTAGATATGTTTGGCGAAGCCCGCAAAACCTATACCCGTTTAATTGAAAACCCTGGGGAGCTGGAAGAACATTTACAAAAAGGTGAACAAAAAGCTCGTGAGGTAGGGCAAGCCGTTTTAAACCGGGTCAAAAAAATCTTAGGATACTAATCTAGCTTCTTATAAATTTTATCGTATGAAAACCAACACACACTGTTATTCTGAGTTTAAAGCTATAAAAAGGGCATTCTTTTTAGTGCTTGCTCTCTTCATCATGGGCCTTGCTTCTTCACTACAAGCCCAAGACCAAGACCAAGATGAAGATCTAGATACGTATCAAAGAAGCTCACCGTATCATACGATCTACACTTTTCTGGATAATCTACAACCCGATAATTACCACCCTAGTATCTCGGCCAAGACCATCGATTTTCCCCGTAATTACACCAATAAACAAAAGGAAGATCTAGCTATCCAATTAAAACAGTATCTGGATGGTAAAGGTCTGTATATCGAGCTCGATGAGCTTCCGCGTGAAAGCAATTATATTGATACCAATAGCAATAGAAACCAATACATACTGGCGGCTGAGGTTCCCGAAATTTTTGTTCAAAAAGTAGGGGATGTTTGGCTTTTTTCAACAAAAACGGTCAGAGCTATCCCAACCTTGCACAGCGAATTGTATCCCTATGGATTAAATATGCTGGTGGGCCTTTTCCCTCAAGCCAACAAACGCTTTTTGGGGCTTACTACCTGGCAGTACATAAGCCTCTTCATATTATTTGTACTTACCATTGTCTTACAACGTCTCCTTACCTTCTTTTTTGGGGTATTTCTTCAGCGTTTCCTCACCAAGATAAGTCACAGTCAAGCGGCCCAAGACTTAATTAAATCTATTGCCCGGCCGGCTAGTTTGGCTGTTCTGGTCTGGATTCTTTCTACTATTGTACCGGCCTTAGGGCTGCCTGTAATTCTCAATTGGTTGCTCCTTTCCTTCATAAATATATCCTTGCCCATTTTTATCATTATAATCTGCCTAAGGCTCACCGATTTTGCCGGTTATTATATGAGCCGAATGGCCGAACGCACTTCGGGCACCCTGGACGACCAATTGATCCCTTTATTGCGTAAAGCGATGAAGATAATTATTGTGGTAGTAGGTTTTCTATATATCTTGTCTATACTTAATTTTAGTATAGAAAACTTAGTTGGCGGTTTAGCCATTGGCTCTTTGGCCTTCGCCCTGGCTGCCCAAGATACCATCAAAAACCTATTTGGCTCGATTACTATCTTCCTAGACCGCCCCTTCCAAGTGGGCGATTGGGTGGTAGCACCGGGCATTAACGGCTCCATTGAGGAGGTTGGTTTTCGGTCTACCCGAGTACGGACTTTCCACGACTCTCAGATTTATATCCCCAATGGGAAGTTGGCCGATATGACCATCGACAATATGGGCCTCCGAAGCTACCGACGCTTCCGTACCATGCTTGCCCTTACCTATGACACCCCTCCGGCCCTCATTAATGCCTTTATTGATGGGGTCAGACAGATCGTTTTGAATCATCCCCATACCCGGAAAGATAATTACCACGTCTACCTCAATGAATTTAATTCCGCTTCCTTAGATGTACTTCTCTACACCTTTTTTGATGTCCCAACTTGGGGGGAGGAATTAAAGACCCGCCACGAAGTAATGGTATCCATCATTGAGCTCGCCGATGAACTCGGGGTACGTTTTGCCTTCCCTACGCAAACCATTCATATCGAGGATTTACCCGGACAAAAAGGCCTTACCCCCGACTATGCTGATGATTATTTACAAGCCGACTTCTTGGATAAAAAAGTGGATAGTTTCATTTCCAGTCTTTACCAAAGACAAGCCCGGCGCGACCGTCACATAGCTCAAACGAAGCAAGGAGGAGAGGATGGAGGGGAATAAACGTGCTTAAAGATCAAATAGGCCTCTATATTTCACCTCAAGGAGTAAGAAATCGTTGGGTGATTCCGGATATCCATGGGTGCTTGGCCTCATTTGAGGCCCTGCTTACACGTATTGACCTACAACGCCAGGATCAGCTCTTTTTATTAGGTGATTATATAGATCGAGGGCCTGCCAGTCGGGGAGTGCTCTTTAAAGTACAAGAACTCCAAAAAGCAGGGTATCCGGTCTTCCCCCTAAGAGGAAATCACGAGGAAATGCTTCTGGAGGCTTATGGCGAATATGATGCAAAGATGCTGGCCCGCTTTCTCAAATTTAATAAGTGGCCCGAATATTTAGAAAAACAACCCATCAGCCCGCAATTAATTGACTTCTTAGAATCCCTACCCTTCTTTTATAATGTGGGCAATGCCTTACTGGTACACGCGGGCTTTGATTTCCAATCTCCCTATCCCTATTTTAATACCCAAGCCATGCTTTGGATACGCGATTGGGATTCTCGTACCATCCCAAAAGGCACGCTGCCGATCATACACGGGCATAGCCCCCGGCCCCTTGAATTTATTCAAAAAGCTATCCAAGACAGTCACCCCAGATTACCCTTAGATAATGGCTGTGTGTTTGCAGGGCGGTCTGAAAGAAACCCCCGTTATATAGGATTGGGAAAATTATGCGCGTATAACCTGGATACGCAAGAACTGCACACCCAGCAGAATATTGACTTCTGAGGATTTAAGCGGTTCCTTGGCACTTCATCGGCACCCGGATACTCAACTGCGGCTCATAAGCCAAACCTAAGTCCCCTTGAAAAATCAGATAAAATTCTTGTGCTTCCGAAGAGCTAGAATCCGATTCGATGCCCAGATGTAGGCTAAATGGGAGGCTTGTCCCCATCATACTCGCTAAGGGCAGACCGTATTGAGCATAGGTCCGGCTTGCTTGCCCTTCGGGCTGTCCAGAGCAGCAATCGCTATCGTAATTTTGCTCATCAGAATAGGCGGGCCGTAACTCCAATCGTAAGCGCACCCCCCAAAAACCTTCCATCCAAATGCCCAATAGCAGTAGAAGTAAAGTTATTTGTACAAATCGTGCTTTCATGGTTTTTCTAATTAGGGTATATGGTTTTTCAGTAGTCTTCCTTTTAATTTAAAGATGTAAAAAAATACCCAAAAGGTTGCACCCTAGTTCCAGCAATTAACAGCTTTTAGCAATTTTTTAGCATTTTATTTTAAAATCGGGGAATTCATTAACATGGTATTCAAAAACCACGCTTGCAGCCTCTTTTATTTGGACAATACCCTAGCTAAGCAAATCAAAACGCCCTCTTATTTGTTTATTATTTTTAAAGATCAAATACAATATAGGATGATTATAGTTATTTCGCCCTCCAAAAGCATGGATTTTGATTCGGAATGGGGCAGTCCTCAAGTTACGGAGCCTCAATTTACGGCAAGGGCCGATGAACTGGCCCGAGTACTTCAGGGCTACTCTCAAACCGAGTTAAGCCAATTGATGGGCATTTCAGAAAAATTGGCCGATCTTAATTACACCCGCTTCCAAAACTGGTTTGATACGGATACCCAACAAATAAGTAAACCGGCCCTATTGGCCTACACCGGCGATGTATATGCCGGCTTAAAAGCCAAGCGCTTCGATGAAGAGGACCTAGCATTTGCTCAAAAACATCTGCGTATACTTTCGGGTATGTATGGCAGCCTGCGCCCCCTAGACCGGATCCGTCCTTACCGTTTGGAATTTGGCACCGAACTCCCCGTCCAAAAACACCCCAACCTCTACGAATATTGGGGCAGTACCGTCACCGAAAGCTTGCAAACCGACATGGAAAACAGCAAAGCAAAGGTGCTTGTCAACCTAGCCTCCAAAGAATATTATAAAAGCGTAAAGCCCAAACTGCTGGGATTGCCTGTGATCAGCCCCAATTTCAAGGAGTTGCGCGATGATAAGTACAAGTTCATCAGCTTTAATGCCAAAAGAGCCCGGGGCATGATGGCCGCCTACATCATCCAAAACCGGCTAGAAAACGTGGAGGACCTCAAAAGCTTTGATACCGAAGGCTACTCCTTCAACGAGTCCCTATCCAACGAAAAAGACTGGATCTTTACTAAATAAAAGGCCGTTTAGGGGCTGCCCCCGCCTTATGGAGAGGGTGCCCCACCATATACCTTGGTGCCGGGCGGGGTCGGGCTTTCGCTACTCGCTGCCTCTACCCACCAGGCCTTCACGAGCTCAAACAGGCCGCTCTATCCCTCAGCCTTCTTGAGAGGAGAGAGCAGAGAAGCGAGAGGAGAGAATTGGGAACCGGGATGCGGGAACCGGGAAACGGGAACCGGGAAACGGGAAACGGGAAACGGGATGCGGGAACCGGGATGCGGGAACCGGGACTACATCTTTGCTCGGCCGCAAATTCTTTGCGGCCCCACCTTTCCGGTATTTGTTATGCCCTACACGAGTATGCTTGGAGACGGGAAACGGGATTCGGGACAATACCACCCGCAAATTTAGCCGCTAGGCGCAAATGTGGGCAATATGAGGGAAGTTTGTAACTTTCGAATAAGCCCCCCCAGCACGCGTGGGCTTTTACCCCTGGGCAAAGCTGGAAACGCGCACTAGCAAGGGTCGAAGCCCTTCCTTCTCTCCTCCCGCTTCTCTCCTCTCTCCTCTCTCCTCTCGTCCCGGCTCCCGATTCTCGGTTCCCGGCTCCCAAGATGGCTTAGGGATGGAGCGGCCTGTTTGAGCTCGCCGCTGGTCTTCGCGTGGGCCAGCGAGTAGCGAGAGCCCGACCCGCGCCGGCAGGAAGGAGCTCTTTGGCCCTAACTTCTTGAGCGCGGGGAAGCTCCAAAATCGTAGTACTTAGGTGAGTAAGCGCAGGCATTCAATGCTGATAGACCGGGTTTTGGGCATCTATACGCTCTCCGGCTTCTATGCGGGCTTGGATGTGGTTTTCGCGGGGGGGTATGGGGCAAACATAATCTTCATTGTAGAGGCAATAGGGGTGATAGGCCTGGTTAAAATCCAAAATGGCGTAGATTTGGCCTTTTTGGTAGGGAATGTCCAGGTAGCGGCCTCCCCCGTAGGTATCGCCTCCGCTGGTTTCGTCGGTAAAGGCCAAAAATAACTGAGGTGCTTCCTTGGACTTCCGGAGCATCAGCAGCTTGACCTCCTTGCCGTTTAACTTAAAATAGGCCCGGGCGTATTTCAAATATTCTTCTTCGCTTCCCTGGCTATTGGGAACCTTCACTTTACGGGCCGGACGAATATAGTCCAAACGTGCCCTCACCTGAAACTCTGGGTTGATGGGATAGTAGCTCAGGCTATCAAAACTTGCCGGGTCTTTGAGGGGCGAGTCCTCTTCGTCTTGAAACGTGGCATTTTTTTGAGCCCGCGCTTGCAAGATCTCGGCCGGATAATCGTCCGAAACGTGGTCGGGGTGCGAATTGGGTAAGCTATACCAGATGATCAGGGACAATAAGACCACTAGAAGAATAAGCGGGAGTCTGCGATTGGAAAACATAAGCGTAGTTTTGGAGAAAAATACGAGGACTCGCGCCCTCTGGCAATCCTACTAAATTTAACGGATCAAACCATTATCCGCAAAGCTAAAATAACCATCATTACAGAAGATCAAGTGATCGAGGACCGGTAAATCTAAAAAACGCCCTCCCGCTACCAAGCGATCGGTCATTTCGTGATCGGCCTGACTCGGTTTTAGGTTACCCGATGGGTGGTTGTGTACCAAAATCATTCCGCTGGCCGACTCTTCTACCGCCACTCGAAAAATCTTTTTAGGATCGGCAACTGTGCCCGAAATCCCCCCTATGCTGATTTGCTTTTTGCGGATAACCCGGTTGTTGCGCTTGAGGAGGATAATCCAAAACTCCTCGTGGGGCAAATCGAGTAAGTCGGGTTTCATGAGATCGTACACATCTTCGGAGCCTTGTATTTGAACACTTTTGGGCGGGTCTTGTTCTTTGCGCCGTCTTCCCAGCTCCAATGCCGAGACAATGCTTATGGCCTTGGCCTCTCCGATTCCTTTAAACTTTTGGAGGTCTTTGAGACTCAACTGGGCCAGGGCGTGGAGTTTATGGTCTACGGAGGCAAGGATTTCTTTGGCCAGGTCTACGGCACTGATGGAAGGAGTGCCCGAGCCAATCAGGATGGCAATTAGTTCGGCATCGGATAAGACGTGTTTTCCCTTTAAAATTAATTTTTCCCGGGGTCGGTCTTCTTCGGCCCAGCTCTTAATGTTGCGGGCCAGGCGATAGCTTGGTTGATTTGATTCTTGCATGTTGTTTGAGAAACTGTTTAAATTTAATTATATGGCCTACAAAGGGCCATTTTAAAATGGAAAACGGGAACCTTATTTCATCAAATTTATCGCCCATAGCGCTGCTATGCGCTCCCAATTTGATTTCATCAGAACCCAAAACTGACCCTTTTCGCCGACAAAAACTAAACTTAAACAGTTTCTGAATAGGTCTTGAGCAAAAGAAAAAAAGTCATACACGAATGCATGACTTTTTAAATCCCGGAGGGGATACCTTACAGGCTATTGACGTATTTGGTCAATTTGGACTTATTGTTGGCAGCATTGTTCTTATGGATCACGTTTTTACGGGCTAAGCGATCCAACATCGCACTTACCTTCTTTAAGAGTTCCTGAGCTACGGGCTTTTCTGTGGTTTGGCGAAGTTTCTTAATAAACGTACGCGTGGTTTTTAATTGATACCGATTTCGGAGGCGCTTGCGCTCATTGGCCCGAATTCGCTTAATTGCCGATTTATGATTTGCCATAGAATAATTTAGAGCGACATGAAATTTTATTTGGAGCGCAAATTTAGGCATTTTTTGTCAATTGTACAAAGTATGGGCAAACTCTTCGTCCTGCCAAGGGGGTAGCCTATCGATAAACTCACTTTTAGAACTTATCAATTGAAAGAAAAATATTAAAATTATACAATTATTAAAAAACCAGCGAATTTCCGCTTTTATACTGTTAAATAAAAAAAGTACAATACTTAATCTAAATTTTATCAATCCATCCAAAAATAGGCTAGTTTTTCATTTTTTTTCCTGAAAAAAATTAAACTCTTCACAATTAGTTCTCTACTTTTGAAGAAGGAAACAAAACAAGAAATCACTATGAAAAATACAAAAACAGCTGAAGCTAAAGAAACTAAAGCTACAAAATCTTCCCAAACCAAATCATCAAATAAAAAAATGGAAAATAAAAGCGCATTTGATATCATGCTTGAGACCCAGAACAAATTCATGGAAGGATTCATGGGCAACTCCAACATGCTCGAGCAATTTAAAGGTAACGAGATGGTAGAAAAGTCTCGTGAGTTTGTAAATGAGTTCTTGGAAAAGCAACAAGAAACTTTAGAAACGTCCATGGAATCTTTCAAGAAGCAAGTTCAGTTTGACAGTGCTCCTGAAATGGTAAAAGAAACCCTTGCCGCTCAGCAAGAACTTGGAAAAGAGTGGTTTCTTGCCCTACGTAATATGGTAAAGGCCAAAGATGCTCAAGAGTTGAACACTATCTTGAACGCCAATGTACAGAAGATGCAAGACAACATGAAAGAATTTTCTACTTTGGTAAGTGAAGGATTCAGCAAGCCAAATGAAGTATTCACTCAAGAGTACGCCAAAGACTTAAACAAGAAGGTTTTGGAAATGTCTAAGCCTGCTAAGTAATTTTTTAGGTTTTTTCTCTCTTGAATGCCCCAGCCGGGGCATTCTTTTTTTTGGAAAACCGGATTTGCTTTACTTTTGAGATTCTGCTATTTATTGTTTAGCCTGTTGGTTCCATCACAAATTTAAAGCCCATGGACCTTACCCAAATCCGCACCCTCTTTTCCAAAGCTTCGCTAGGATCCAAAAGTACCGAATTGCTGTTCCAAGAATTAGATAAAAGCCCGGAACCGCCCCCCCCTATTGTACAAGGCTACCGAGGTGCCGCCTGGGCCATGCGGGCCAATCATACCCTCAACCCTTTCTATAAACTCAACTACATCCAAAAAGCGGCTACCTTGTTGAGCCAAGCCATCCGTTTGGATTCAGAAAATCCTGAGCTTCGCTTTTTACGCTTTGCTATAGAGCTTAATACGCCTTCCCTCTTGGGCTTAAATGCCCACCTACGAGAAGACCGGGCCAAGATTGTTCAAGTAATTCAAGAAAGTCCGGTCAACCCAGAAATGAAAACAGTCATCGCCCGTTTTTTGCTCGATAGCAAGACCTGTAATGATAGCGAAACCAAGATTTTAGTGGATTTTTTGGAGGATTGAACTTTTTATCTGACCTGGGGTTTTGTTTATAGATTAGCATTCATTTTTTTTGACGCAACAAGCCCTAAATTGGGATCCAGACTATTAAGCCTGTAAATTATTATGCTAGATCTTCAAGTTACCATCGACACAAACTCGGGTTTTTGTTTCGGTGTTGTCTATGCGATTGAAATGGCCGAAGACATCTTACGAGAACAAGAATCCTTATTCTGTCTTGGAGACATCGTACACAATGATGAAGAAGTCAAACGCTTGGAAGATAAGGGACTCAAAATTATAAATCACGAAGATTTAGATACCATTCGTGATCAAAAAGTCCTTATCCGAGCCCACGGCGAACCCCCTTCTACCTATCAAATTGCCCTCAATAACAACCTGGAATTGATCGATGCTTCCTGTCCAGTCGTTTTGAAGCTGCAAAACCGCATCAAAAACTCCTACGATAAAGATGAAGCCATTTATATCTATGGAAAACCGGGACACGCCGAAGTAAAAGGCCTGCTGGGGCAAACCAACAACAATGCCGTTGTCTTCCAGGATATCAATGAACTGGATACCGAAAATCTCCCAGAAAATATTACCCTTTACAGCCAAACCACGAAGAGTACGGAAAAATTTTACGAGATAAAATCTGTATTGGAAGCCTCTGGCAAAACCGTTTCGGCCAATGATACCATTTGCCGACAAGTATCCAACCGGGACAAGGAATTGCGCAACTTTGCTACCAATTTTGATAAAGTAGTCTTTGTGGCCGGTACCAAATCTTCTAATGGAAAGGTGCTTTTTAATGTGTGCCGTGAGGTAAACCCCAACACTTTTTTCATATCCAAGGTAGAAGAGTTAAAACCTGAGTGGTTTCAAGACGGCGATACCGTTGGAGTGTGTGGAGCAACTTCTACCCCCATGTGGTTGATGGAAAAAGTCCGGGAAGAGCTGCTCACTTGGTAAGAAAACATTGTAAACCTACTTCTCTATACAAAGCCTTTTTCTGTTAGGGACCGCCCGCAGAAAAAGGCTATTTTTAGACTTTGTGCAGATAGACCAAAACCTGGTTGCTGATACTCCCTAGGCTTATTTCTTGGGATGAATACCCTTGATTTACTATATAAATCTTACGTACCTCTTTGGGTACTTCAATTTCAAACCTACCCTCTTGCTGTTTTGGGAGTACGCTCTCCACTAGGTTACCATCTTGCCCAAACCAATATAAAACGGGATTTGAGAGGCCACGCTTGGAGTCTCGGCAACAAATATAACCCATAATACGACGCATAGTTCTTAGTAAGTTGAAGTCAATTTTTACTATAACGAATGCGCTTGGGCAAGGATTCTAGGCCCCGCTCCAGGGGTTAAATACACCCGGTATAGCTAGCAAAAAAACTTGGGTATTTGAGGCAATAAGTCCCTCTTATATGCGTAAACCTGCCCTCAGACTTACCTCCTTAGAAAGCCTAAACCCCCTAAAAAACCCAGCCTATCCGGTAATTAGCCCATTATGGGCACGTAAATGTACGCTTGTACTAGAATGTACTTTTTTAGCCTGTACATAGGATATTCTTCAAAAAGCGCGTTTTCATGACATGGGGTTCCAATATTCTCATTATGTCTTTCTCTTTCCTAAGCAGGATAGAAATTTTTACTTTGGGGCTTACCCGCGCTAGAAAGTAGCTTGTACTCAGAAAAAGGGTAGCAGCGCGGGCCGGGCTGTCACTACTCGCTGCCTCTCCCCTTTGGCCAACACGAGCTCAAACAGGCCGTTCCATCCCTAAGCCGAAGAAGGGAACCGAAAACCGGGAACCGAGATACGGGACTAGCACTCAGAAACGGAAGGGAACCGGGAACCGAGAGCCGGGATGCGGGACTAGAACCCAGAAACGGAAGGGAACCGGGAACCGAGAGCCGAGATACGGGACTAGAACTCAGAAACGGAAGGGAACCGGGAACTGGGATACGGGACTAAAGACTCCGCAGTCACGGGCCTCAGGGCTCGTAAGGAAATGCTTTGGCCACTGGCCGATGTCTTTCCTCTAATATGGATACCTATAGGAAATCTTAAAACTATTTACATCTCTCCTCTCTCTTCCCTGATCTCTCCTCTTAAAAAAGCTGACTAGTAAGGCCTGCTCAGGAGCTATAGAATTACGTCAGGAAGCAGGAGCTTCGCGACTGCCGGAGGCATAGATAGCCCCAATTTCTCTCCTCTCGCTTCTCTCCTCTCTCCTCTCAAGAAGGCTGAGGGATAGAGCGGCATGTTTGAGCTCGTATGGGCCCGGCGGGGAAAGGCAGCGAGTAGCGAAAGCCCGACCCCGCCCGGCACTGATTTACTTCAGGGCAGGTAGGTAATTGGGCGGGGGCAGCCCCTCATTCTCTTAGGCCCGGAACAGTCTGGAGCTTAACATTATTTAAGGAGTTCCCAGGGCTTGTAGCCGGTCATGGGGTGGACAAACTCGCAGCTTTTGGCTATGTTTGCAGAATGAAATTAAAAATCGGGATCTTTTTTGGCGGTATGTCGCGCGAAAGGGAAGTCTCTTTTGCGGGCGGAAGAACGGTCTACGACAACCTAGACAAAGGATTGTTTGAGGCAGTCCCTATTTTTGTGGATAGCCTAGGGAATTTTATCTTGCTCGATTGGCAATTTATTTATAAAGGAACCATCCGGGATTTTTACCCTCCCGTGGGGCGCTATCCGGAGGTCGGCCTACCCGGTACAAAGCAGCTCCCCTTTCAGATATATGCAGAATCGCTCAGACTTGCCTCCCGGGAAGAGGCAAGAGCTTTGGCCCAAGAAGTGGGAAAGGTATTAAGTCCGGACCAACTGGCCCAGGAAATTGACTTTGCCTTTTTGGCCCTGCACGGGGCCTTTGGTGAAGATGGTAGTATCCAAGGCATGTTGGAATGGTATGGTATCCCGTACTCAGGTACTGGTATATTGGGCTCGGCCATAGGAATTGATAAAGCCCAGCAAAGTAGCTGGATGCAAGCCCAGGGCTTTGCTCGCCCCCAACAGCAATTGCTAGCTTATTCCGATTTTAAAAGATATAGAAATACCGCGTGGAAGAACTATGTGGAAGAACTAAAGACTCATATTGGCTTTCCCTTGGTTATGAAAAACCCGCGTCAAGGATCTTCCATAGGTGTACATATTCTTAAAGAAGCCGATCCGGATTTGTTGGCAAGTAGCTTAGAAAAAAGTTTCTTCCGGGAACGTATGCAAGCAGGGCAATGGCAAGGAATGAGTAAATCGGAACACCAGGAGTATATCATCCGGTTTACCGATATACGAGAGGGCTTGGGCTTTCCGGTTTGGATCGAGTCGGAGGATACTGCCGAAGCCTTGTATGAGCCCTGGTCTCTCTACGATTTTTTGAACACCCAATTGGCTCAAGCCCCTGCCGATAAAGAAATTATATTCCGGGCACATGATGCCGAGGACTCAGTCCTCCTGGAATCCTTCCTGGAGGGGACCGAGTTTTCTTGTATCGTTCTCAAGCCGGATGGGCAGCCTCCCTTGGCCCTCCCTCCTACCGAAATAGTAAAATCCCGCACTTTTTTTGACTACCGTTCCAAGTATTTACCGGGTACAAGCCGGAAAATCACCCCAATACGAGCGTCTACCGAGATTATTGAACAAATCCGTGAGGAGTGTTGTCGGCTTTTTGATGGACTGTCTATGGAAGTGTATGCCCGAATTGATGGTTTTTTGACCGCCAAGGGGCAGATTATACTGAATGATCCGAATACTACCTCGGGTATGATGCCCTCTTCGTTTTTCTTTCATCAAGCCGCCGAAATTGGGCTAAATGCCCGGGACTTTTTGACTTTTATCATTCGCACATCCCTTCAAAACCGGGCTCAAGGTACTATGAGACCTACAAGTGAAGCATTACTCGAGTCTTTGGATCAAAAACTACGCCTCCAAAGCGAAGAAAAAGCTGAAAAAACCCGGGTAGGCGTGATCATGGGAGGGTACTCTACCGAAAGGCACATCTCCATGGAAAGCGGCAGGAATATTTACGAAAAATTAGCTTCATCTTCCCAATACCTACCCATACCGATCTTTTTGAGTGGTAGTGCAGAAGCCTTTAGTTTGCACGCCTTGCCTGTGCGGTATATGCTCAAAGATCACGCCGATGATATCCGGGATAAGCTAAGGGCTTACGAAGCTGATGAAATGCACCCAGAACGGGAAGCGCTCTTACATAAAATCCGAGAAGAAGCACAGGAAATCACTCAAAAGTATGCCGGTGAAACCTTACTAAAGCCCCTTGCCTTATCGATGGAGGATCTGGCTCAGCGGGTTGACTTAGTATTTATCGCCTTGCACGGGCGGCCGGGAGAAGATGGACATTTACAAAAGCAATTAGAAGCTTGGGACATCCCTTATAACGGATCGGGCATTCAAAGCTCGGAGATTACCATCAATAAGTACATAACTAATGAGCGGCTTCGCACCCACGGAATCCGGGTAGCCGAACACTTTTTATTTGAGGCCGCCCCCTGGATGGATGCGCCCATAGCATATTTGGACCAGTTGGAAGATCGGATTACCTACCCTTTGATTGCCAAACCCGCCGATGAAGGGTGTAGTTCAGCCGTGAAAAAAATCAGAAGCCGGGAAGCATTGGAAGCCTATGCTCGGATTTGTTTTCGTGATGAAGAGGCTTTTCCCCCCCAAGAATCCCAATTGCTAGGCCTGGGAGCCGATGAACCCTTTCCTCAAAAACCGTTTTTCTTGGTAGAAGAGCTTATCGAGTCAAAAGGAGCTGAGCTGTTTATGGAAATCACCGGAGGCCTGCTTACACATTGGGATATTGATGCCAGTACAGGAGAAAGGAAACGGCGTTACGAAATATTTGAACCCTCCCAGGCCTTGGCCCAAGGAGAAATTTTATCCCTGGAAGAAAAGTTTCTAGCCGGAGAAGGGCAAAATATAACCCCCGCAGTATACAGCAAAGACCCCGGAATAAATGCCCATATTGCTGCTTTAGTAAAACAAGAACTCCATAAAGTAGCCAAACTCTTAGACGTGGAGGGCTATGCCCGAATTGATGCTTTTGTACGGCAATACCCAGGGAAGGATCCCGAAATCATCGTTATCGAGATTAATTCCTTGCCCGGAATGACTCCGGCTACTTGTATTTTCCATCAAGCTGCGTTAAACGATTATAAACCTTATCAGTTTATTGACAGAATTCTTAAATTTGCCTTGGGAAAAAAACCCTTACAAGCCTAGTAACCAAAAGCCCTATGTCCGAGAAGAGATACGTATACATCCGCTTTGAAACCATTTATGATCTATTGACCCATGTAGGCATTCTTATTTGTCTTGGGGTTATTATCGTATTGGTCTTTTTTCAGTCTATTCTTCCCTCTGTTACCTTACATCAAGAAGCGGTAACGGTACCCGATTTGGTAGGTATGCCCGTGAGTGAGATCGAGAATTTTCTGAGCCGACGAGACTTAGACTTTATGATTGTTGATTCCAGTTTTTCGCAAAAACATAAACCTCATACGGTGCTCACCCAATCGCCGGAGCCTGGTGAACTTGTCAAGCGATTTAGAAAACTACGTCTGGCCATCAACCCTCTGGAGCCGCCAAAAGTTAGGCTTCCCAACTTGATTGATATGCCGTTTAGTGAAGCCAAGCGCACCTTGAGGAGTGAAGACTTGAAATTGGGAAGAATAAAATACAAACCCCACGCTGGCTTGAACAGTATACTCGAATTTTCTTTTAAAGGACAAAAATATGATAAGGAATCCTTAGCCCAGCTAGATTCGGGAGTGTACATACCCAAGGGGAGTACTATTGACTTATTAATTGGGGATGGTTTGGGAGAAACCGAGTTTCCTATGCCCGATTTGGTTACCATGCAGCTAGATGAGGCCCAATTGGTTTTGAAGGGACATAATTTAGTTTTGGATGTTATTAACTATAACTTCAATAGCCGACAAGAAATAGGTACCGTTTTGAGTCAATCACCCAAAGTGTACATAGGTAAATTAGAACCGGGGATTCGCCCGGGAGGCCCCATGGATAACCGACTTCGCATGATGGTAAGAGAAGGAGAAGTGGTTGCCCTGGTCGTAGCTGGTAACCCAGCCGCTGAACCCATGGACGAAGAAGAGATTTTGAGCGAAGAGGAACAAAGAAAAAAAGATTCTCTTAACACGAATATAAATATCCGGGATGCCAGTGATTTGGAACGGATTCGCGATAAACGAAGAAATCAAGGAAAACCAGAAAAAGCAGACTCTACTAAAAAAAATATTCCCGAGAAATAGGGCGTTATTAGGAAAATTGGTTAAACCCTTATCACAAATTCATGCATAAGATCCTAGGTGGATTGTTTTTTTTGCTGGGATTGCTAAGTTTTTCCCAAGCAAAGGCTCAGTTAATCTTATTCCCCAACCTTACCCCGTATGACGCGCCGTCTCAAAACGTCCCCATCTTAAAAGATAGCACACGCATTAGCTTACCTTTTTTTGAGGATTTTTCTACTTCTACTAGCACCCCCGATCCACATTTGTGGGAGATTGGCGGAGGAACGTATATCAATAATACCTCGGCACTGGAACCCATAACCCTTAATGTGGCCAGTTTTGACGGATTAAATGAGGCAGGCACTCCTTATGTGTTTGACTTTCTTGCGTCAAACAACGTTGGCTTAACGGATCAGTTGGTTTCAAACCGAGTTAATTTGGCCCCTTTTGAGCCGGGCGATAATGTAAACCTCCGTTTTTATTGGCAAAGACAGGGTTTGACTGAAAACCCAAATCCCTCAGACTCCCTAAGACTACAGTTTAAACTCAATGATACTACTTGGGTAACCCAATGGTCCATTTTTGGCGATGATAGCGTGGCCCCCGTAGACACGTTCTTTTTGGTTAATATACCCGTGGATAATCGCTCTTATCTGCGCGATGATTTTCAATTTCGCTTTCAATCCTTTGGTAGGCAAACAGGTCTTTTTGATGTTTGGCATATTGACTATGTGTACCTAGACACCTTGAGTGTAAACCCTGAGAGTTTTTTCCCCGATGAAATCGCATATGCTCGACAGCCAGGTAATTTATTGCGAAATTATTCGGCAATGCCTATCAATCAATACCTTGCCAATCCGGCCGAGGAAACTGCCGATACGGTAAACTCTTCCGTATTTAATTTGAGCAATAGTATCTTTGATGCTCCTGCCTATTCGGTTATTGTTGAAGATACACTCACCAATACCTTAATCGCAACGTTACAACCCGAGCAACAGATCTTTCTCCCCGGGGGAGACCGGGCTGTATTAGATGCCCCAATTCCAGATAATCTCGCTTCCCCTAGCGATACTGCTTTGTATCTCAAAACGGTTTTCCAACTAAATTCGGGAGAAAACACAAATATTATCCCACCCATTGACCTAAGAAGAAACGATACAATTAGTAGCCTAACCGTGCTGGATGACTACTTTGCCTATGATGATGGTACGGCAGAATTTGCCATTGGCCTAAATCAAAACCGAGGTTTTGTGGCGGTTGAGTATTCCTTAAATGAAGCCGACACCCTTCGGGATGTGTTAATTCATTTGAGCCAAAGTCGTCAAAACCTAGCGGGGCAATCCTTCTTGTTGACCATTTGGCAAGAAATTGCCTTTGGGGAAGGAAGTAACCAGGTCCTAAGTCAACTTTCGGTGCCCGTGGTTTACCCCAATACCCGGGATGAATTTTTAAGTGTTCAGCAACTCTTTCGCGATTTACAAGAACCCGAAGAGGTTCCTTTTGTATTCCCCGAAGTGCTTCTTAATTCTGGGAGGTTTTATGTAGGCTGGCAACAGACTTCCAGTGACCCTCTCACTGTGGGTTTTGATCGAAACAATGATGCCAGTAGTAAAATTTTCTTCAATTTTGGTCAGGTTTGGCAGCAATTTACGCCAGTAGAGTCTCAGAGAGGCAGCATTATGATCCGGCCGGTTTTTGGAGATAGGCCCCAAATTGTAACCTCCTCCGAGGAAGATCTCACTAAGCCTTGGCAAGTTTACCCCAACCCGGCTGGGGAAGTATTAAAAATGCAAGGTAAACTGCCTCTAAGCGTAGAACTTTATGATCTGGGAGGTCGCTTACTTTGGGAAAGAGCTACCCCAAGAGGGAGTAGGCAAGTGTCTTATTCACTTTCTAGTTTGAAGCCTGGGTTCTACATACTTAAAGGATATTTTGAAAAGGGTAAAACAGCATCTAGAAGAATTCTTATTCAACCTTAAATGCTCAAGATAACTGCCGCCTTAAATTATCACAAACAATAGCACACGCCATGGCGACATTTAAGGATTCGGCTTCACCAAACCGGGGAATACTCAGCTGCTGATCAAAATAAGGCAACAAAGAATTTTGTATTCCTTGCGATTCGTTACCCAGGACTATATATCCCCCTTTTAAAGGAAAGGTATATTGGTGAATGTTTTCCCCTTGAGGGAAGGTGCCTAATATAGGAAACCCAGTAGTTGAGGCTTTCTGTAAAATATCCTCTAGGGAATGTACTACATAATGCACCCGCAAATAAGAGCCCTTGCAGCTGGAAATAACCTTGGGATTATACACATCTACACAAGTAGGTGATGCGATTATTTGATTTATTCGGTACCAATCGGCAATACGTAGGATAGTCCCTAGGTTTCCAGGGTCCCGGATATCATCTAATACAAGAACATATTCTCCAGGCTTCAAAGGGCGAGGTTTTTGGGGGCTTATGGGGGCTATCAGCAAAGCGGCGTCATTGCTACTGAGAGTTCCAGCTAGTTTGAGTTGCTCTTCGCTTACAATGGTATATGGAAGTTGGCGGAGATCCAGTAAATCGGCATATTTTTGGTGAAATTTATTCGTAAAGTATAAATCAGCAATGGGATGATTGGATCTTATGGTTTCTATCACATTTTTTTCGCCTTCTACGATAAAAAGTTGATGGGCCACCCGAAATTTTTTTTGGTGTAAAGAGCGAATGAATTTTATTTGATTTTTTGAAAGCATGGTTTATCGGCAGGGTATCATATTATTTCAGCAACTTAGGAAAAAGGTTAACTTTTTTTACCAAGCCCTTAATCTGTGTCTTCTATCTTCAAACCTTCTTGGCATTCGCTTCGTGTGGCTGCTCTTTTTGGCTACTATTTGCTCCTGTGTAAGTCAAAAGAATATACCCGAAGGTGCATTTATTCTCCATAGCCAGGAAATAAAAGGCAATGAAACCATCTCTAGCGAAAGTTTAGAAACCCTTTATCGCCAAAAGCCTAATCGGAAGATTTTTGGGGGACTTCCCTATGTCTGGGCGTATAATTATGGAAAAAAAATCTTTAAACCCGAAAAAGTTGAACAAAAAATAACCCAAAAGGAAGAACGCTTCAATAAAAAAATTATCCATGCCGAAAATGAACTAAGCGAAAAACGTAATGCTTCCCTAAGTGCCAAAGAAGCAAAAGACTTGGAAGCTTTGCAACGCCATCTCGATAAAGCCGAGAAAAAAGAAGACTCCCTCGCTATCGAGGAAATAAAACAAGATATCCAAGCCACCAAAAGCTTTTACAACAAGAAAAAAAGACAAAAATCGCCCAAAGTCCTCCGTTTGGAAAGAAGAAAAAAGAAAAAACTGGATAAACTTCAGGTTAGGCTCAAAGAGGGCAACTGGCTCATGCGTACCGTCGGAGAGAAACCCGTATACTTCGATACTCTAGAAACACGTCGTACGGCCGAAGAAATCCAAGAATACCTAGAAAGTAAAGGCTTTTTTCAGTCTAAGGTGTCTATACAAACCAAAAAAGTCTATACCCACCGCAAAAAAGTGATTTACCAGGTTGAAGAAAATGAACCCACTTATTTTGGAGAAATCAACCTACTGGCCAATGATCCTGATATAGAGCGCCTATGGCAGCAATCCCTCTCCGAGTGCAGCATCGTACCTGGCAAGCCTTATGATGTACGAAAAATATCATCCGAGAGGCTCCGAGTTCAAAAACTCC
Source organism: uncultured Microscillaceae bacterium (assembly GCA_963922455.1). Classification (GTDB taxonomy): domain Bacteria; phylum Bacteroidota; class Bacteroidia; order Cytophagales; family Microscillaceae; genus CAWUIO01. The sequence continues at coordinate 1,895 of CAWUIO010000081.1, read as the reverse complement.
TCCGTAACAATGGCTACCTGTTTTTTAGCAGCCAGTATATTATTTTTAGGGTAGACACCCTGCATCTTAGCGACACCCTAGCCCTCGCTCAAGCGGATACCCTCATCAGCATTTCCGGCCCTACCAATGAAGCCAAAAACCTAAGCCCCCAAAGAAGGGCCCGGGTACAAATTGTAATCAATGAGCCCCAAGAAGGCAAACATCAAGCCTACCCAGTAGACCGCGTGTTTTTTCACTTGGTCAATACCCGAAGGCGCAAAGGAGACCCCGATACGCTACACTCGGCCCGAAGTAATATTGAGTACGTGCACGAAGGCCCCATGAAATACAATCCCGGGATTTTAAACCGGAGGATTAGGTTCAGGCCGGGACAACTGTACAGCCAAGCCGATTTGGTAGATACGCAAAGGTCCCTGGGTATTCTCAATATGTTTAAGTTTGTCAATATTAACCCCGATACCAGCTCCATCGAAGACGAACTCCTCATGCACATTTACACTACCCCCCTGGAACGGTACCAGTTGAGCAATGAGGTAGGTTTTAATGTGGTACAAGGACTGCCTGGCCCCTTTATTAATCTGAGCCTTAAAAACCGAAATACCTTCGGGGGAGCCGAGATTTTTGAAACCAGCATCCGTTTTGCTTTGGATGGGCAGGCCAGTTTTTCAGATGACAATTATAGTAGTATTGAAGCCGGATTGAACACCTCGCTTACCTTTCCTAAAATTGTATTTCCTCTCAGGCGCAACTGGCGAGAAGGCCTAAATTTTGTCAACCCTACCACCCAACTCAACCTGGGTTTTAACTTTGTGAGGAGGCCCGAGTATACCCGGACCAATCTGGCTTCTTCTATCTCTTACCAGGGACAATTTGGCTTTTCCCGCCTCAATTTTACCTTGGCGGAGCTGAATATTGTGAATACACGAAATATCAGTCAATCCTTCAATGAAATTTTACAAGACCTCAGCAACAGTGGGAACCCCATTATCGAGAGTTTTGACCGGGCCTTGGTGAGTAGTATTTATGCTATTTACTCTTATAATACCAATACCGGAAATGAGCGAAACCCCTCCTTTTTTGTCCGATTTTTGGTCGAGGGGGGCGGTTTAACCCAATCTTTGTGGAAAAACATCCCCCTACTCAATGCTGAAGACGAGCGGGTATTTGGCTTGAAACTATTCCGCTATTGGCGTATCAACCCCACAGTGTTTTATTATTATCCCCTCAAAAAGAAATTCCATTCCCTCGCTTTCCGCTTTAATACGGGTATTGCCCGGCCCTTTGGGGGCTCCAGCACCCTGCCTTACGAAAAATTCTTTTTTGGGGGGGGAAGTAGTAGCATCCGGGCCTGGCAATCGCGGCGTTTAGGCCCCGGTTCTTCCCGGCCTGACATCAATGATGACGGTACCTTTGACAACCGTTTTGAGCGGCCTGGGGAGATAATTATAGAAGCCAATGCCGAGTACCGTTTTCCCCTCTTTGGTTTTGTCCGGGGGGCGGTCTTTCTCGATGCTGGAAATGTTTGGACTTTTGAAGAAGATCCCGATCGTCCGGGCTCCAATTTCCGGTTCAGCAATTTTTACAGTCAGATTGCCCTGGGTTCGGGTTTTGGGGTCCGTTTCAATTTTCCTTTTTTACTCTTGCGCCTTGATTTTGGCGTTAAGGTATACGACCCGGCTCGCCGCAGTGACCGCCGCTGGGTTATCCAGGAGTTTAAGCCCTTGCGCCCCTTTCGCAATGACCTTACGCTACTCAATATCGCCATTGGCTATCCTTTTTAAGACTTTCCTTGCCCTTGTAGTTTGGCAATGCTTGAGGAATGCCGTAATTTCAAATCTGAATTTAGAAACTGTTTAAATTTAATTGCCTTGGGCTGCAAAGAGCCATTTCGGGAA
>CAWUIO010000080.1:0-31094 GCA_963922455.1 uncultured Microscillaceae bacterium | reverse complement strand
CTTGTGCGCCTGCGCATACCCCGTTAGGGATGGAACGGCCTGTTTGAGCTCGTGTAGGCCTAGCGGGTAGAGGCAGCGAGTAGTGACAGCCCGACCCGCGCCCACCCAAGATTTGCATTATGCTACCTACTTTATGGCGCGGGGAAGCCCCAAAGCTTTATTTTTACCCGGGCTAGACTTGTTAACAAGGGGGCATTAACAAATTTTGCGTGGATGAGAACACGAGCAATCAAAACTTATATTAAATTTCCTGCCTTATACTCATAGAAAAGCCTTGCTCACGATTGTATCCCTTGAACTTATGAATCACCAAAAGATTAAACTTCTTGCCTTAATTCCTTTATTATTTTTTATGGCGTTTCAAAGCCAAGCCCAAGTAGCCGGAATTCTTGAACTAAAAGGGACCATCCGAGATCACAAAGGGGAAGGCCTGGCCTTTGCCACTGTTTTTGTCAAAGAACAAAATACGGGGACGACGACCAATGAGTTGGGAGCTTATAGCATCAAACTGCTGCCGGGTAGTTACGAAATAAGTTTTCAATACGTGGGCTACAAGACGCAAACCCTGGAGATAAGTATGTACAGCAGCCGCGTTCTGGATATAGACTTGGAGCCCGAGTCGCTCATTCTGGACGATGTGGTGATTGAAGCCACAGACCAAGACCCGGCCTATAGGATTATCCGGGAAGCCCAGGCCAAACGAAGGTACTATTTGCGAGAAGAAATCAAGTCATACCAAACCCAAGTATATATCAAGGGCTTGCAAAGGCTCAATGAAAGGCCCAAAAGCTTTCTGGGGGTAGCCATCAATGTCGATACCGGGATTGTCTACTTTTCGGAATCGCTCAGCAAATTGGAATATATGCAACCCGATAAGTACCGGGAAGAAATGATCTCGTCTAAGGTAAGCGGGGACTCTCGGGCTTTTAGCTTCAACCAAGCCAATAATGCTTGGCTGAACCTTTACGAAAATGTAAGTGCCCAGGAAATAAGCGAAAGAGGGGTAATTTCGCCCATTGCGGCCAATGCCTTGAGTTACTATCGCTATCGACTGGAGGGGGCGTACCAAGATCGGGGGCAGTGGGTAAATAAGATCCGGCTCATCCCCCGGCGGAAAAATGCCCCTGCCTATGGGGGCTACATTTATATTATGGAGGATACTTGGCGGATACATAGTGCTGAGCTGAGCCTCCGGTCTGGGGTGGTAGAGTTTGTAGATTCGGTATCGGTACGACAGGTGTATGCTCCCGACCCGGAATTTGATATCTGGCTTCCCCTTAACCAAAGCGTAAATTTTGAAATATCGGCCTTTGGTTTTAAAGGGAAGGGCTACTTTCTGTTTAACTACTTTGATTATACGGTTAACCCAAATTTTGATAAGAAAAACTTCAAAGGGCCCATTATCAAAGTCTTGCCCGATGCCAATCAAAAAGACGAAAGCTATTGGCAAGCAATACGCCCCCTCCCCTTAACCAAGGAAGAAACCACCGAATACCGCTCGAAAGATAGCTTGGAAGTGCTTAAAAAATCCCAAACCTATTTAGATTCTATTGACCGTAAGCAAAACCGCTTAAAAATTGGCTCCTTTCTCTGGGCTGGCGTGACTCGGCGAAACAGTTTCAAAAAGTCTAGTTTCCGGCTTCCAGGCTTGATTCAGATGGTACAATTTAATACGGTGGAGGGTTGGGTACTCAATTTACCCATACAGTATCAAAAGGAATTGGCAGATAAAAAGGTATTTGCCATCCGGCCGGCTCTGAGGTACGGTTTGGCCGATGAGCGTTTTCATGCCAAGTTAGGACTTGATTACACCTTTAATCCTTTAAAATTAGGGCGAATACGGGTAGAAGCGGGGAGGTTTGTGGAGCCCATCAGCCGGCAATATTATATTCGTCCTTGGATCAATACGGCTTATTCGCTCTTGGATGAGCGCAATTTTTTGAAACTCTACCAAAAAACTTTTGTACGCATGGGGCTTCGGCACGATGTACATCCCAAGGTATTGCTCAATACATCTTGGGAATATGCCCGCCGCCGCTCCCGGGTCAATGCTTCGGAGTATAGCCTACGCGATGTGAGCAATCGGGAGTATACCCCCAATGCTCCCCAAAGTGTGGTACTTGAGGACACTCGCTTCCCCACCCACAATGCCTTGGTTTATGACATAGGGCTTACCTTCTTATTTAAGATGAGTTATGCCGAATACCCTCAGCAAAAGATCATTTTAGACCTGCCCTTCCCTCGTTTGGCTATTAATTACCGAGGAGGTTTGCCCGTATTGGGAAGCGATATCAGCTTCGGATTGCTTTCGGCCCGGGTTTATGATCAACTCAATGTAGGCTTATTGGGCGATTTTAGGTTTCAAATTGAGGGTGGGCTCTTTACGCACCGAGACTCCCTTAGTTTTGTGGATTTTCAGCATTTTCCTGGCAACCGTACCTTATTTGCCCGAAATGACTATAGGTCCTATCAATTACTAGATTATTACCTGTATAGTACTCAGCGATCGTATGTGTCGGCTTATGTAGAGCAGCATTTTAATGGCTTCTTGTGGAATAGCCTCCCTTTACTCAAGAAGTTAAAATGGCAAATCGTCGCGGGGGGAAGTTACCTGTATACCCCCGAATTGGGCCATTATGGGGAGTTAAGTATAGGCATTGAGCATATTTTGAAGATTCTCAGAGTCAGTTATGTACAGGCCTTACCCGATGGCAGACCCTTGCAAAGAGGGGTGAGGTTGGGTTTTGGCTTTTAAGTTCATTTTTTTAAAATTTTTGATTGAATTTTCAAAACGGATTTCCTAACTTCGTAACTGGAAATCAGCCCCATATTCTATTCCATAGAGTCCCTTACTGGGATTTTCTAGTACGGTTTTTGTGCAAGTCAAGGTGTATGGTCTTCTGCGAGTAAACCTGGCTTCCTCATTATTGTCTGTTTGGTGTAAAATCAATTAAGTGTAGTAACTTCTTTCCTCTTACTACCTAAAATTGGTGATTTTATCTATTGTGTATTGATTGGGATTTCAATTCGATTAAGGATTTATCATGAAAAAATTTAGTTTCTTGTTGGGTAGTATTCTACTAAGTTTCACTGCAATTTTCTTTTTGGCTGCACAAGGGGCCAAGCCTACCAATTCACCTACTACTTCAAGCTCAGTAGTTTACGCATCAGACGATATCGTATTTGATCAAATTGATTTTTCTATGAAACCGGCTTGGTACCGGTTTTTCAACCCTAAGCCCTTTTCTGAGGCTTCCCCGGAAACATCTAGTAGTCGGTTTGCCTTCGTCTTTGAGGACATTGAAAATACTCAAGATCCTATTATACGGATAAACCTGGTAAATATTAGTAACATATCACAAGCGCTTACTACCCAAAATGGGAGCTTAATTATGATACAAGAAGCCCTAAATCCTCAGGGAGATTGGAAACCTATTGAGTATTGGAATTATTCTTGGGGTTTTGGGGAAGTATTTGATGAAATTGCCGTCCAGCCTACCCAATCTTTGTTTATTACGGCCCCTCGCTACAAAGGTGAGTTTAATACCCAACTACGCTTTAAATTAAAAATCAATCCCCGGGGAGATGCGGATCAGATCGTTTATTCACAGCCTTTTGAGGGTAGTATTGATTTGAGCCAATTCCACTCCGATCCTAATCTGGAGTCTTCTCAGGTTAGTTTTTTGGAAGAAAAGTAAAGCAAGCTAGGCCCTCAGCATAATATATTACACAGGCACAGGCCAAAAGACTTGGATTCTTTGAAATCCTAGGCTATTTTGATTCTCCTAATTTTGGGGAATTTTTTATTTAAGCCTATGCATCTCACCCGTGATTTCTATCGGGGTTCATTATCCCTTCTCACCGATCTTTATCAACTTACCATGGCCTACGGATACTGGAAGTCGGGCAGGCCAGAAAAAGAAGCTGTATTTCATTTGTACTTCCGGAGAAACCCCTTCAAAGGAGGTTTTACAGTGGCTTGTGGTTTACAATCGGCCATTGATTATCTCAGTGAGGTAGCTTTTACCCCAGATGATATTGCGTATCTAAAGACTCTTCAAGGGAATGACGGTAAGGCCTTATTTGAGAGTGAATTTTTGGATTATTTAGCTCAAATGACGTTTGACTGTGATATTGAAGCGATTCCTGAGGGCACGGTCGTATTCCCGAATGAACCATTGGTACGGGTCCGGGGGCCGATTACCCAGTGCCAGATTTTAGAAACGCCTCTACTTAATATCATTAATTTCCAAACCCTGATTGCGACCAAGGCGGCACGTATGAACCTGGCAAGCCAAGGGGAACCTGTATTAGAATTTGGCCTTCGCCGGGCCCAAGGAATTGACGGAGCACTTTCGGCCAGCCGGGCTGCCTACATTGGGGGATGTGCCGCTACCTCAAACGTTTTGGCGGGTAAACTGTATAATATACCGGTAAAAGGAACCCACGCCCATAGCTGGGTCATGTCTTTTGATAGCGAAATGGAAGCCTTTGAGGAATACGCCCAACACCTCCCCAATAATTGTGTATTCTTGGTAGATACCTTTGATACCTTGGAGGGGGTGCGCAAGGCTATCGAAGTTGGAAAAAAACTGAGAGAACGTGGCTATGAAATGGCCGGTATTCGCTTGGATTCGGGCGATTTGGCTTACCTAAGCATTCAAGCCCGGAAAATTTTGGATGAAGCGGGTTTCCCAGATGCCGGTATAGTGGCAAGTAATGACCTAGATGAAAATATAATCACCAGTTTGAAGCAGCAGGGAGCCAAAATCACCGTGTGGGGTATCGGTACCAAATTGGCTACGGCATTTGACCAACCCGCCTTGGGAGGGGTGTATAAGATAGCCGCTATCCGGAATGAAAAGAACACCTGGGATTATAAGGTAAAACTATCCGAACAAGCCATTAAAGTATCCAATCCGGGTATTTTACAAGTAAGGCGCTACTTTGAGAAAGGCGAGTGTATCGGAGATATGATTTATAACCTGGATGGCGAGCTTCCTCAAAACCCCGTGATGTTGGACCCCATGGACTATACCCGACGTAAAAAATTTAGTCCGGAAACAGCATACGAAGATTTGCTAGTGCCCATTTTCCAGAAGGGACAATTAGTGTACGAGAGCCCAGCCATACAAGCCATCAAACAAAGAGTGCAAGAACAATTACGCTTGTTTCACGGAGGGATTAAGCGTTTTGTAAATCCTCACGGGTATCCGGTTGGGCTGGAGAAAAACCTGAGTGATGCGAAGTACAACCTAATTATGCGTTTGAAGGGCTTTAGTGAGTAAGCCTAAGCTTGATAGCGTACAGGATTGGTATGGATCTCGGTGATAAAGCGCGGTATATCGGGAAATGTTTTACCCAATACATCATGCAATAACTCCGAAGTAAAGCGTTCGCTTTCGTAGTGCCCGATATCGGTAATCATGATTTGTCCTTCGGCCTCAAAAAATTCGTGATATTTGAAGTCGGCGCTAAGGAAAGCTTGCGCGCCCTGGCTACGGGCCGCCGATAAAAGGAAGCTTCCTGTGCCCCCACAAAGAGCTACTTTTTTAATCATCTGTCCGGGAAGCGGGGTATAGCGCACCAAATCTAGCTCCATTTTTTCTTGCACATACGCCGGAAACTTTTCAGAGGGAATGCCTTGGGGCAAATCGCCTATGGCCCCGCTACCCAAATCTTGATTTTCATTGTCTAGGGCGTGAAGATAATAGGCAACTTCTTCGTAAGGATGGGATTCTTTGAGTGCCCGCAAAATACGAGACTCCCATGGAGTTGGAAAGATCACTTCTAATCGGTTTTCCGGAACCTCTTCTAGTTTGCCAGCCTCACCAATAAAGGGATTGGCCGCATCTGAGGGTTGGAAAGTGCCGGTGCCCGTGACCCGAAAGCTACAATTTTTATACTCTCCAATTTGCCCGGCCCCGGCTTGCCCCAGTGCATCCAGTACTTGCGAAGTTTGCTCTTGGGGTACAAAGGTGATCAACTTTTTGAGCCAGCCCCGTTTAGGGGCTAGGATACGGGGGTTTTGCAAACCGAGTTTTTCGGCAATTTTAAAGTTTACCCCGCCTTTTACATTGTCTAAGTTGGTATGTATGGCATAGAGGTTTAAATCGTGTTTTATGGCCTTTATGACTGTCCGTTCTACGTAGTTTCGGCCGGTAATTTGTTTGAGTCCCTTAAAAATGATGGGATGATGAGAAACGATCAGATTGCAGCCTTTGGCCAAGGCTTCTGCTAGAACTGCTTCGGTGCAGTCTAAGCTAAAAAGCACTCCTTTTACTTCTGCATGGGGCGTACCGATGAGTAGACCGGAGTTGTCGTAGCTTTCTTGGTAGGCCCGGGGGGCGAGTTCTTCAAAAAATTGGGTTATTTGGCGCACTTGGCTCATGGGACTCAAATTTTTCTTTCAAGCTAAGGATAAATTGAGTAGCGAGCAATTTTTTAGTTTGGGGTAATTTTCTTTCCGCTTGCTTCTGGCCTGGTTCTTCTTTTGGCTGAGGGATAGAACGGCCTGTTTGAGCTCGTGTGGGCCTGGTGGGGAAAGGCAGCGAGTAGTGATAGCCCGGCCCCGGCGGCACATATGTACCTCTGGGCACACATGCCCACCGCCGGGGACAGCCCCTCGATATTTTTTGTTTAGGGTAGGGCGTCTTTACCCTTTCCCGTAGATTTTGTTTCATTAAACCACTGAAAACACTGCACCGCGAGGTAATCGTTGCCTTGGATAAAAATGCCACAGCCGAGTTGTAAGGCCTTGGAGGAGTAGATGTTTTCCCGGTGGCCGTCTGAGTTTAACCACTGTTGGATAAAGGCATCGGCCGTTTCTAGGTAGGTCAAATCATTTCCATAATTCCAGCGTTTAGCAATATTTTCGGCTATGGAAGGATTTTCGATACCGGCAAGGCGGGCCCGGTCAGAGGGTTCTTTACGGCTTTTATCTTTTTTGTTCCGGTGGCTAAAAAAATCTTTTTCGGCCATGAGGCGGGCATGCTGCCAGGCGGCAATTTCCAGGCCGGGCACATAGCCTAAGGTTTTGATACCTCGCTTGGCCCGCAACTCATTGGTTAAGTAAAAAACACAGGCATTGAGGCGGGCATAGTCTAACTGGTCTAGGTTAAGCTTTTCTTGAAAGCCAGCAAATTCGCGGAAGTTCTTCTCGGTGTATTTTTCGTAATAGCTACGGTTCCAGGTATGGTCTTGGGCTCGCCCACTAAGAGCCGTTACCAGAAAGAATAAAAGTAAGAGGAGGTGGAGGGATTTGGGAAGCTTTTGAAACATAGATTCAAGATTTAGGTGAAATAGATTAGTTTTGCACATTGTTTTAAACGCCATTGTTGCCTAGGAGACGCATACACTTAAACGGGAATTTATGGAAATTCGTCAAAATTTTTCCTTAAAAAATTTAAACACCTTTGGGGTAGAGGCCTTTGCCCGATATTATGCGGCATTTAAAGAGGAGGAATCGCTGGCAGAGCTGCTCCATCATTTTCGGGAGCTGCCCCAGCTAATCTTAGGAGGGGGGAGCAATGTTTTGTTTACCCAAGATTTCCCGGGAGTGGTATTGCATAATCAAATAGAAGGGATCGAGAGGCTAAAAGAAGACGAATCTGGCGTCTATTTGCGCGTCGGGGCCGGAGAAAATTGGCACCGGTTTGTTTTGCACTGTATTGAACGAGATTGGGCCGGGATTGAAAATCTGTCTCTTATTCCGGGCACGGTGGGCGCCTCACCTATGCAAAATATTGGAGCCTATGGGGTCGAGGTAAAGGAAGTCATTGAGGAAGTGGAAGCCATTCATCGGCGAAGCGGAGAAAAAAGGGTTTTTAGCCGCGAAGCCTGTGCCTTTGGCTATCGAGATAGTATTTTTAAGCAAGGGGAAAAGGAGCAATGGGTAATCACCCGGGTTGGTTTTCGCTTGTCCAAGCACCCCCAATTTCGAGTGGGATACGGGGCAATCCAAGAAAAATTGGAAGAAAAAGGAATACACACCCTGAGTATACAAGCGATTAGCCAAGTGGTGTGTGAAATCCGTCAATCTAAATTGCCCGACCCTGCTCAAATAGGCAATGGCGGTAGTTTCTTTAAAAACCCGGTCATCTCCCAAGCCGACTTTTTAGCTTTACAGGAACAATACCCGCATATCGTAGGTTACCCCATAGATTCTGAGAAAACGAAGGTACCCGCAGCGTGGTTAATTGACCAAGATGGTTGGAAAGGACACCGAATGGGCGCAGTAGGCGTACATAAAAATCAGGCCTTGGTATTGGTAAATTATGGACCAGGGAAGGGCGGCGAGGTATGGCAGTTGGCCCAGGAGATTCAAGAATCCGTACACAAACGTTTCGGGATACGCCTCAGCCCGGAGATCAACCTTATTTAAGCCAAAGAAATGAAAACAAAAGGAGTTCAAAATAATCAAGTCAATATTATCACCCTAGGTTGTGCCAAAAACCGGGTAGATTCGGAAGATATTTTTACCCAATTGCGGGCCAATGGCATTGAGGCCTTCCACGAAAGGGAAGAAGATAGCTCACAAATCATCATAGTGAATACCTGTGGCTTCATTGAGTCGGCCAAGGAAGAATCTATTAATACGATTTTGGAATATGCCCAGGCCAAAGAAGAGGGCTACATCCAAAAACTCTACGTAACCGGTTGCCTTTCGGAACGCTATCGTGAGGACTTAGAAAAAGAGATCCCCCTGGTAGATGCTTTTTTTGGTACCCGCGAGTTGCCCCGTTTATTGAAGCAATTCAAAGCTGACTACAAGCACGAATTATTGGGAGAGCGCCTCAACAGTAGTCCGCACCACTACGCGTATTTAAAAATATCGGAGGGCTGTGACCGTCCTTGTGCCTTTTGCGCCATCCCCCTGATGCGGGGCAAGCACCGGTCCAACCCCATAGAGCAACTGGTGCAGCAAGCCGAGTTTTTGGCCCGTAATGGCACCAAGGAGCTCCTTCTCATCGCCCAAGATTTGACATTTTACGGTTTAGACTTATATAAAAAACGGAATCTGGCCGAACTCCTAGAAAAACTGGCCCAAGTTAAGGGGATCGAGTGGATACGCCTACATTATGCTTTCCCTTCGGGATTTCCGATGGATGTCTTGCCGGTGATGCGCGAATACGATGCCATATGCAATTACTTGGATATGCCTTTGCAGCATATCTCAGACCATATGTTAAAATCCATGCGAAGGGGAATCAACCGGGAGCGTACCGAGAAGCTCATTGCCCAAATTCGGGAGGAGATCCCAGGAATTGCCTTGCGAAGTACCTTTATGACCGGTTTCCCTGGGGAAACGGAGGATGATTTTGAGCAATTGTGTGATTTCTTACAACAAACCCGGCTGGACCGGGTAGGTGTTTTTACGTATTCACACGAAGAGAATACCCACGCATTCCAGATGGAAGACGATGTTCCCGAAGAAATCAAACAAGATAGGGCCGATACCCTTATGGCCATCCAGCAAGAAATTTCCTTAGAAAAAAATGAAGCCAAAATTGGCCAAAACCTTAAGGTCTTGATTGACCGCAAAGAGGGGGGCTATTTTGTAGGTAGGACGGAGTATGACTCTCCCGAAGTAGATAATGAAGTGCTTATCCCGGCCGATCCATATTTCTTGCGCCAAGGCGACTTTGTGCAAGTACGAATCGAGAGGGCCGCAGAGTTTGACCTCTACGCAGTTCCCATAGAAGCCTAAATACATAAAGCCCGGTCTAAACCGGGCTTTTGGGCTGTAAGGGCTAGTTTTCTTTCCAAATTGCGATTAAAGGATACCGCTCGTCCAAATTTGCAGGGCAGCCATCACCAGGATGATCCCCGATATTACTAATACAATGCCGATAGCGTCACGTTCCCGTTCATACACTTGGGCTTGTTCGGCAATTTGATCGGCCAGGAGGGGCTGATTTCCTGACTGAAACATTTCTAACTGATTTATTTTATTATCTAAGCGGATCACTTCCGGGTTTATGGCTGTTTTCGGATGATTATTTTGTTTCAAGAGCTTGATCATCCGGTTTTTATAAAGCATTAATAAGCTATTTTTAACAATCCATACGGTCTTCTTACCTTGGTTTACGCCCCGGTAGGTCTGCACTTTTTTCTTTTGAATCCAATGTAGTATTTGTCGTTTGCTTTCCCGAGTTAGCTTGCAAGCCGTCGAGAGATCTATGAGTTCCATACTCTTTAAATAGCGGTTCATTTTTTTAATATTCAATATCATGTACGTTTTCTGGGTATATTTAGTGCTAGACATTTTGTAAAATCGGCCATTTTTATTACGAATCCCCTAATTTACTTTGTAGAATCCCATGTAGGAGTGTCTGGACAGTACTTGCCAAAGTGGGTAGCAGGTGCTACTTTTGTTTTCTAGTCCTTTAGCTATTTTAATCCTATTTTGGTATGCGCTTTCCATTTCTTCTTTCCCTGCTTATCATTTCCCTCCTGCTGTCTTGTCAAAATATGGTAGGAAACCGCCCGGGCAACATCGCTCCCGACTTTCAATTGAGTGATCTATTGGGCAAAGAACATCAACTCTCTCAATACAAGGGCAAAGTCATTATGCTTCATTTTTGGACGGATTGGTGCAATGCGTGCCGGGCAGAATTTCCTCGGGTGGAAGATTACTACCGCGAGCTTAAGAGCGATCAATTTGAACTCTTGGCCATCAATGTGGGGCAGGCCGAGGATATATCAGCCGATTTTCAAAAAGACTTTGACATCAGCTTTCCCATGCTTACCGACCCTAATTCCCTTACTCAAAAAATATATCGGGTACAGGCCTATCCTACCAATTATTTTATAGATCCGGAGGGAAGAATCATCCGTCGAATAACTGGTTGGGTAGACAAACAACAAGTAGAGGTCATTATCAAACAGCATAGCTCCCCAGATCAGGTGGCTATGCTAGGAAAGTAAAATTAGAATTGACCAGGTCCGAGAGGATGACGGTCGGCAAAAGTAGATTCTTCTGAGGGGCCCATTACGCGCTCAAATCGTTGCATATCGCGTCGTAATTTGGAGAGTTGGGCATGAAAATCCATAATAAGTTCCCGACGGTCGTTGATCTTTTTTTCTAAGTTTCTTGGCTGTAAAAGTTCGCTTCTGAGTAAAGTTCTTGCATTCATAAGATTCAAGGCTTTTTTGTGCTTTTCACGCATATACTATAATTTTTATGCCATTCGAGTAAATCCCTGATAATCAGACAGCATACTCCAATTACTTTCTCTAAGAAGTCTCATATTGGAAAGCAATTACTTTTTTTGAGAAAATGGTACATATGCACATGCTACCCAGTGTTATCCACAAGTTATTCACAATCCTCCCGATTCTTTAGCTTTTCTGGGGATATTACGTGTAGCTTCTTAGGTTTTGGGGCTCCCCCCCGGTTACCATGGGGTATTTTTTTGTTAAACCGTGCCCGGGGGTCGGGCTTTCGCTACTCGCTGCCATTCCCCACTGCCCAGCACGAGCTCAAACAGGCCGCTCTATCCCTGAGCCAAAAAAAGGCCCCAAAAACAACGAGTATTAGGCTTATTGGGCTATCTTCCCTCGAAAATTTGGCTTAACAGGGCATTAACAGGCCCCAAGGCTAATTCTAGCAACTTTTTAGGCCCATTCGAGCTATATATATAGGAAGGATCTCCTAAATTCCGAACCAAGCACCATGAAAAACATACTATCTTTTGCTTTTGGCCCTTGCTTGTGCCTACTACTCACCTCTGGGGGAGTCCAGGCCCAAGATGGGGGTTTTATAAAAAACTTAAAGGGACATACCCTGCCCATACAATCTTTAGAATTTAGTCCGGATAGCCGCTATTTACTCAGTGGCGGTGGCCAACCCAAGGTCCGTGGCGAGCTTTATCTGTGGGATGTAGACCAAGGTGAACTGGTCCAGGATTTTGGGGGGCAGCACCCCATTGTTATGGATGTTGCCATCCAGGCGGACGGACGTAAAATTTATCGGGCTGGTGGGTACAACTCGAGTACTAATTTCAAAGTATGGCAATCCACCCACGCAGGCCTCGCCCTGCCACCCAATGCTCAAAGCCGGCATATTACCCAACACGCAGCCGTAAGCAGTATTGATCTTAACGCAGATGGCTCCCTTTTGGCCAGTGGGGGCTTGGATAAGATGGTCCGTATTTGGGACGGAAACCGCTTCAATCTCTTAAATACCCTACAGGGGCATAAAGAACAGATTACTGAGGTAAGTTTAAGCCCCGATGGGCGCTATGTGGCCAGTGCATCGGCCAATTATGGGGCCAAGGTGGGAGAAATCATTCTTTGGGATGCCCGTACAGGCCGGCTCATCAAAAAGCTTGGGTCGAAGCCCGGTAGTATCATGGCTCCGGTAAACTCCTTAGATTTTAGTCCGGATGGGCTTTTTTTACTCAGCGGGGGGGAAGACGGCAGTCTCATCTTCTGGAATGTGCAGACGGGCGAACTGCACCAAGACCTTAGCCGTCCGTATTCTCAAGTAAGTCGGGTACGCTACAATCAGGATGGCAAATTGATTGCGGTAGCCAATCATGAAGGCGTTATCCAGGTCTGGGAAACCATCACTTTTCAAAAATTAGGCACCTTAAGAGGGCATTTTAAAGGAGTAAAGGCCCTGGCTTTTAGTCCTGACGGACAATTTTTGGCCAGTGCCGGAGATGACTTAAACATCCGCATTTGGAAGGCCCTTTCCAATCGGAACCGGGTAAGCATCTATGTCCAGGAAAAGATGAACACCTGGCAAAAGCGGGGCAAGTTTGAAAAGTCTGAAGAATATCTCCAGCGAATGAGTGATGCCAATAGACAGGACAAACTTAGAGCGTTTACCCAAGAAGCCATTGATAAAATTGCCCTCGCCCAGATCGATTGGACCATGGTACAAAGCAAATATGACCCGGATAATGAAACGTTCCAGATCAATTTTGCCCGGATGAACCCCATTTACTTGGATGTACCCATCGATGAAGCCCCCCAATTTGATCAAAACCTTAAGGCGGTCCGTTTTGAAAATCCCCATTTTACCCTTACGCCACAAGACGAATTTGTCCTCTTGAAAGCGGATGTACAAAACCCTAGCCTGAGCAAGACTTATCATTTTAACAGTCGGCAATTTTACGCATTTAACCCTCAAGAATTGGATCTAAGCTTTGACCCCATTGCTTTAAATACTGACAATTTTAGTCCGGCCCCCAATAATACCCGACAAGATACCCGTACCACGACTACAAGCTCCACGACGGGAAGAAACTCCCGAACCAATGTAGGCATCTCAGACGTTGACTATCAACTTCCCAAAAGCAATACGGTACAGCCCCATGCTGTGGCCGTGGTTATCGGCAACCGTTCCTACCAAAAAACTAAGGAGGTGAAATATGCCATTCGGGATTCCCGAAGCGTGCGTAATTACTTGATAGACGTGATGGGTTTCAAACCTGGCAATATCATCTACCTGGAAAATGCCAGTTACACCGATTTTAAGTTGATATTTGGTAGCAAAGAAAATCCCAGGGGTAAATTATTCAATACCATCAAGCCGGGGCTGAGTGATGTTTTTGTTTTTTACTCGGGCCACGGAGCGCCTGGGCTAAAAGACCAAAAGGCCTATTTTGTCCCTACCGAAGCTGACCCCCAATATGTGGAACTTACCGGTTTCCCAGCCGATGTGTTTTATAATAACTTGGCCAAACTGCCCGCCAAATCGGTTGTCGTAGCTTTGGATGCTTGTTTCTCTGGGGTAAATGTTTTTGAAAACATCTCCCCTATCGTCATCAAATCCAAGGGAGCCTTGGGCTTAAAAAACGGAGCCCTCTTGGCTTCTTCTAAGGCAGATCAAGTATCATCCTGGTACAATGAGAAGGGGCACGGCATGTTTACCTACTTTTTCTTAAAAGCAATTCACAACCAAAACGGCGATCTTAACGGAGATAAAAAGCTCACTTTACAAGAGATTTATCAATTCATCGCCAGTAATACTGACGGGATTCCCTATCAGGCCCGCCGCATCCACGGAGTGGAACAAAACCCGGTGCTCAAAGGCCAAAACCCTGATAAAGTGATCGTAAACTACGAATAATACCCCTAGCCATGAAACTACCTATTTCTTCTCTTGCCCCACGATGGGCCCAGCCACTCCTACTTGCGAGTATACTGATGCTGGCCTCCTCGCTGAGGGGCCAGGCCCAAGTTTTGGACTCCAGCTTGATAAAACAAGCCCAAGAGTTTGAAGAATTATACCAAAAACAAGAAAATGAATTTAAACAAGCCGATCAAAAAGCGGCCCTTGTCTATGGGGAGTTTAAAGCCAAATTAGACAAAGCGTTTACGGCATTTTTACGAAAAGAATGGTCGGTGATTCCCGCCAAAAGCCCTAAGCCCGATCCAGATAAAACCCCTAAACCCGAAAAAACTCCCGAAGCGGGCCCCGACATAAAGCCGGAGCCAAAAATTGTTCAATTGGAAAGCTTAGACCCCCTCCCCTTGGATACAGAACCGGGTGGTTTGCCGGAGATTCCACGTTCTATCCGTCTGCAAGTGCCCAACCGACCGCCTATGGACCCAGACGAACCTAGGCAAATGTTTACCTACTTAGATCAAGCGCTTTCTGTCAATTATGCCCTCCCCCCGATGGTAGGTTTAGCCCCCAAGCTAGATAACCAAGCCATTGCCGATTACTGGGAGTATATGAGCCAAAGCGACTATGCCGGCTTTTTAAAATCGCTCTGGCAAAATAAGGAAGACTTACAGCTAAATGACTGGGGCTACATTGCCATGATCCGGGAAGTAAGCCGCCAAGTTCACGGAAATAAGGTAAACGAGGCTCGATTGCTTAGCTGGTTTTTACTTTTGCAATCGGGTTATCAAAGCAAAATCGGACTCTCAGAAAATACAGTGTATCTCTTACTACCCGCTCAAAGTATCATATACGAGCGAGCGTACTACAATTTAAATGACGTAAATTATTTTGTCTTAGACACCAAGGAAAAGCAAATTCCATTGGCTATTTATCCCAATGATTACCCGGAAGCCCAGCGGATCCCTGATTTGTCTTTACCCCAATCTCCCCAATTGGCCGGGAAGGTGGATAAGCGTTCCTTCCACTTTTCTTTTGCTTCCCAGGAGTATACGATTGATTTGAAATACCCCAAAGCCTTGGTAGATTTTTATAAATCCTACCCTTTGGTAGATTTGAAGTACTTTTTTGCGGCCCGTCCTGCGGAAGTTACCATCCAGTCTTTACATGAATCCTTGGACACCATTTTACAGGAGCTTCCGGTAAAACGCCAAGTAGACTTTCTGCTTAAAATGGTGCAAACCGGCCTGGAATACCAGACCGATCAGGAGCAATTTGGCTATGAAAAACCCATGTTTGTAGAAGAGACCTTGTATTACCCTTACTCCGACTGTGAGGACCGCTCGGTTCTTTTTGCCTTTATGGTCCGGGAGCTGCTTGACTTGGATATTTTGGCCTTAGACTATCCGGGCCATATCACGACTGCGGTTCATTTGGAGGGAGATAGGCCAGGGCACCGTATCGAGTTACATGGGAAAAAGTATTGGATATGTGACCCCACGTATATCAATGCCCAAGTAGGTGATGCCATGGATAGTTACCGAAATCAAACGCCTAAGCCCATTTTAGTTCCTTAATTGGCTTAGGGATGGAGCGGCCTGTTTGAGCTCGTGCTGGGCAGTGGGGAATGGCAGCGAGTAGCGAGAGCCCGACCCGCGCCGGTAGCAACTCTCCTAAAGATACCAATTGTACTTGCGCGGGGAAGCCCCTGCTCTCTTATTTTACCATGCATTTACCCCCCGGTATACATACTGGGCAAGTAGTATTGGAGGCGAGGTTCGTCCAAATAATACTTAAATACCATAGGGACTTTATGCTCGAATAAATCCAGCTGGACGCCCGTGGGCAATTGGCGGGGGTGAAAATTTTGGGCAATAATGCCTTGCAAAATCTCTTTTTGGCAGTCCATAAAATACCCATAAAAGGGATTTGGCGTCGGGTTTTGGGGTTCTAAGAGATTATTGAGAAAGGCCTCGTCGGACGCAGCCTGAGATTCGCGGGCAAAATCCCGGAGAGATTCCAACTCTTCTTTGCGCTCGTCCAAGCTCATCGGCAAGAAACTCAATAGAGCAAAGACTTGCCTATTGCCTGCATGCTTTTGCTCAATATTCTGATAGGCTTGCTTACGTAGGTGGTCTAAAAGACGAATGCCGCGTACTTCATTTTTCATATTGGCTTGATGTCCCGCATAAAAGGCTAGATGACGGGCGGCAAAATCCCGCTTGGCCGAGTCGGGATGCGATAGGAGGGCGGTTAATTTATGAAAGGGCTCATCTTCATCGGGAACAAAGTCGCTGAATAATTTATACAATACGATAATCGGAGCGTAATCGTAATGCAGTAATGTGGGGGCGGGGTTGGCTTCCAGCTTTTCCATAAAAGCATGGTAGATAGACCGGGCCTTCATTTGGAGATTATCGTCAAAGAAATTGGAAAAGGAAGCGTGAAATAAAAGCACTTGGGCCAACTTTTCGGCGTGGGTATCGGCCCGGTGGTGCGACATATATTCATACCAGTCGACCAAGGAATTGTAAAGATACGCACGGGCCACTGTCCCCAATAACATAGGCATTTATTTTTGGTTTAATTAGCGAATATTCAAAAGGAATGTTTATTATACAAGTTTACAGGCCTGGTAGGGGAAAGAATTCTTACATTTTCTAAGGAGTTCATTTCAAAACAGGCATCTTGATTGGTAAAGCCAAATTTATTCTGCCTAGCCATCCCTTTCCACGTTTTCGGAAATGTTGCGTACTCGCCTCATCTTATGGAATCTACTCATGGCTCTACAAAATTTGATCAATTTTGCTTATATTTGTGTAAACGGGATTCAGGAATAGCTATATACAATTGCTGGTTTTAATTACTCAGGTTTATGCAAAATCCGAATACCCAATCTGTGCCTACAGATACCTCCCCCTCTCCTATCCAAGTACATTTGGATGGTCACGACTTTGAAGGATTCACCCTTCGTATTTTAAGTGTAGTATCCATTGCTGTATTCATTATTTGGTTGAGCAATTTGCCGGAGCTGTTAGTGCTACTGTGTGTCACGGCTGCTTGGTTAATTTATTTTCGCTTTAAAATTGTCCGGTTTAAGGAGGATGCGTATCAAAAGATTATTCAAGAACTGGAAGGGGAAAATGAAAGGCTCCAAAAGAGTAACCGCTTGTTACAGAACGTAGTGCAAGACTCCTTGGGCATGCGTGTCCATACGGAAAAGCGCCCGGCTTCGCCGGATTCTTAATGGCTACTTGGGAAAACCGGGCAAAAAGGAGAAGTGGGCAGGTGCTTATTTTTGAATTTTGATCTATCTTTAAAGCTAGATAAATCAACCCACACATGCTTGTAAAATACTCAAAATTAAGCTTTTATCTCTTTTTATTTTGTATAATATGTTCTTGTAGTCCGGGAGGCTCCCCAAAAAGCCCCGAAGCTAGGGATTCTACCCAGACCAAGTCTAGCAATCTCCAAGCGACTATGGCCCCAATACCCGACCCTCACTCCTTTGCTCAAGCCGACCAGGCTTTGATGAATCACTTAGCCCTTGATTTGCACGTAGATTTTAGCCAAAAAATCTTAAAAGGGGTGGCCACCATCCATTTTGAGCAAAAGGACGAAGCCGAATTTATTTACCTGGACACCCAAGGGCTTCGTATCGATAAAGTAACCGAAGAAGATACCAGCAAGCAGCTTACATATGAGTTAAGCAAGCCTTTTAAGCATTTGGGCTCGGCCTTAAAAGTGGAAATTGGTCCGGAAACCCAAAAAATCAAGGTCTTTTACGAAACCTCTCCGGGGGCCGAAGCTTTACAATGGCTGGATAGCAGCCAAACGGCCGATAAAAAACACCCCTTTCTCTTCACGCAGTCTCAGGCGATATTGGCCCGTAGTTGGATCCCTTGTCAGGACAGTCCAGGCATTCGCTTTACCTACGAAGCCCGAGTACAAGTACCGGCTGAGCTACTGGCTTTGATGAGCGCCGAAAATCCTCAGGAAAAAAATGACCGTGGGGTGTATTCTTTTTCTATGAAGCAGCCTATCCCGGCTTACTTGATGGCCCTGGCTGTTGGTGATTTGGCATTTGCCTCGTTTAGTGAAAATACAGGCGTGTATGCGGAGCCTTCCATGCTTGATTCGGCCCGTTATGAGTTTGCCAGCCTTCCCACTATGCTGAGCAGCGCCGAAAAACTCTATGGTGACTACGCCTGGGAACGCTACGATATTTTGGTTTTGCCTCCTAGTTTTCCCTTTGGAGGCATGGAAAACCCTCGCTTAACCTTTGCCACCCCTACCATATTGGCGGGAGACCGATCCCTGGTCTCCCTGGTAGCCCACGAATTGGCCCACTCGTGGTCGGGTAATTTGGTGACCAATGCAACTTGGAACGACTTTTGGCTGAATGAGGGCTTCACCGTGTTTTTTGAAAGGCGCATTATGGAGGCCTTAGAGGGGAAGGACTATGCAGAAATGCTGGCATATTTAGGCTATCAAGATTTGGTAAGCACCATCGCCTCGTTTGGGGAAGACCACCCCATGACCCAACTCCACTTAAATCTAGAAGGCAAAAACCCCGATGATGGCGTCACGGATATTGCCTACGAAAAAGGCTACTTCTTTTTGCGTTTGCTGGAAGAAACCCTCGGCCGGGAAAAAATGGATACCTTCCTGATCAATTATTTTGAAAAATACGCTTTTAAAGGGATGGATACAGAGCAATTTGTAGAACACTTGCGCCACGAAATCCCCTTGATCGACTCTCTGGGACTCAAACAATGGATTTATGAACCTGGTCTCCCCGGCAATTGCCCGGTTGTCGTTTCCCGTCGATTTGAACGGGTAGATGCAGCCTTAAAAAACTGGAATAAAAACGCCGACCCTAATTTGCTCTACACGGCCCCATGGAGCAGTCACGAATGGCTCTACTTTTTGCGGGCCCTCCCCGACTCGATGGATACAGAACAACTGGCCGATCTGGACGAAAAGTTTAAACTGACCCAGTCGGGTAACGCAGAAATTCTAACAGAATGGCTCCAGAAGGCCGTCTTAAATAGGTATGAACCCGCTCAGGCTGCTTTGGAGTCTTTTTTGATCAAGGTAGGCCGACGCAAGTTTTTGATGCCCTTGTATCAAGCCTTGCTCCAAAATCCAGGTGGAAAAGAAAAAGCCCTTTTGATCTATGAAAAGGCCCGCCCTAATTATCATTATGTCGCTACCAACTCCCTCGATGCTCTTTTAGGGTATACCGTCAATTAGTTTTTGACTTGGGGGCTTGCCCGCGCTAAGTGTATGGGCTTAACTTAGTGAGCCTTGGTGCTGGCGCGGGCCGGGCTTTCGCTACTCGCCGGCCCCCACACTCCCAGCGGCGGGCTCAGACAATAGCTCTATCCCTAAGCTGAAGAAGAAGAGAGAGGGGGAAGAAATTTTAAGGCTTGGGAAATCAAAAAGTTTTATCCGTTGGAACATCATAGAATTTGATAAAAAGACTCCTTATTTTTTCAAGCAAATTTTCTGTGGTATTTGCCCTATTTAATAAAAGATAAGCACTTCCATCCTCATAATAATGATGGCTAAAATGGATAGGTGAGAAAAAGTTTTCCATTAATCTACGGTAAATCCTATATCTCTTTGTGTTTTTCTTGCTTTCACCTACCGAGTTTGCCCCAATAAATCCAAATGAAGCTAGGGGAAATTTTCGGTAAAAGTATAACATGATTTCTATGCAGGTGGTAATAACACGCGTAGCATCGTGATAGTCTGTTTGCAGATTATATTTATTTTCGGAATGTCTGTGATCTTTGAGATGGAATTTTATAATGTATACGTGGTATTCGAACTCCTGTACATTGACAATGTAACGGTGATTGTACCTACAAACAAATGTAAGTTTGTGCTCCCTTAGGTAGGGAAACTCCCCCTCACTTTTTTTATAAAGTATGTAGCGAAACTCGTAATACTTATCAAACATTTAAATCTTAAATTCATAAGCTAGATTCCGGTTTTCCCATAACTCGGTTTCAGTTCTTTTTTTTAAGATCCTATCGTTTGGAGTAGCAGAATCTAAGGTAAGAAATGCTTCCTGAAGAGCTTCACGATATTTAAAGATAAGGGCAAGTGTCTTTATACATTCATTGATGTAAAATTTTAATATATAAGATGTTCGCTCCTCCGTTAGTACACGTTTGGCTCGCTGAGTGAATTCATCCCACATAGTAAAATTGTCATAAATAGAACGTAACTCTTTATAGTTCTTAGTATTTAGGAATACTTTTGCTGGGTATATTTTTTTTAGTCTAAATCGAAGCCAAACCATTAACAATAAAAAAGGAAGCGCTCCTAAATATAGGAACACAGACGTTAACCAAGAGCTAAATAAGCTTTTGGAACTTTGGTATATATCTTTAAAACCAGTTAGCAGAAGGCGTACATCCTCGCTTCTTTGAGCAAACCTTTGATTACTTTCTATATACATACAAAGACCTTTTATATTATTAATTTAATCAATTATATAGGATAGTTTAAGAAACGCTCAAATTAATAATATTAAAACGCATATAATAGCATTCTAGTTTATTTAATGGAATCGTCAACCATGGTCCTGCTGTGAAGGATGTTGCTTGGAATCATCCCGAAATTCTTCTTAAAAAGCAGTTCTACCAGCTTGCTGCCCATGTTTTGCAGTCGCATTTTTCTGGCATTTGTCATGCTCATTCTGCCTTTAAATTTCGGAGAAGCCTGACAATTGCCCCAAAAAATAAAGTGCCTTGTACGTGTACAAAGTACAAGATGTCTCCCCGAGGCCGAAATGATACGATTTTTTACATTTCCAAGACTGGCCATCCCAGCTAAATTCCCATTTGGAATGCTTCGGGGAAATGCCGTTTTTCTAATTCTCTCCTCTCGCTTCTCTAGTCCCTACTCTCAAAAAAGGCTGAGGGATAGAGCGGCCTGTTTGAGCTCGTGTGGGCCTGGCGCGGAAAGGCAGCGAGTAGCGAAAGCCCGACCCCGGCGGCAGTATACCCACCTAGGGGCACGTACTTAAACGCCGGGGGCAGCCCCTTATATAGATTTCAGGGTTTACACCCGGAAACCAATCACCATCACATCATCGGTTTGGGGGATATCGCCTTTCCAGTTGTCAAACTCGGCGGCTAGGCGTTCTTTTTGAATTTGCAGGGGCAGGCGGTTGATGGAGAGGAGGAAATTGCGGAAACGGCGGGTCATGTACTTTCGCTTTTCGCTAGATCCGAATTGGTCTTGAAAGCCATCGGTAAAGATGTAAAAGACATCCCCTGGTTCTACATCGATTGTGTGGAGTTTGAATTCCTTTTTGGTACGGTATTGTGCGCTTCCGACCGGAAAACGGGAGCCTTTAATTTTCTCCAGCTTTTGCTGACGTACGTAGTAGACCGGATTGTGGGCAGCGGCGTATTGAACGATGCGTTTATCTTCGTGAATGGTGAGCACTACCATATCCATCCCATCGTGAATTTCGGCCTTCCCCGTGCGGTTGCTGAGGGTCTCCATGATTTTGCGGTCTAGCTCGGCCAGCAGGCTATCGGGCCGGGTGATGTACATCTCGTGCACGATTTCATTCAAGATAGAGCTACCCAAGACGGTCATGAAAGCTCCAGGAACCCCGTGGCCAGTACAATCGGCGGCGATCAAGATTTTTACCCGCCCCTCGAGGGTCTTGACTTCATCAAACCAATAGAAATCTCCGCTCACAATGTCTTTGGGGCGATAGAAAATGAAGGCATCCCGGAAATGTTCTTCCACCCAACTTGCCTCCGGTATAATCGCTTCCTGGATTTTTTGGGCGTAGCGAATGCTATTTTGGAGATCTTCGTATATGTCCTCGAGTTTGTTGCTCTGTTCTAAAAATTTATCGCGGGCAACTTTGATTTGGCGATTTTTAATGTCCATAACCCGGGCCGCTTCCGAAAGGATATCCGCCCTTTGCATGTGTATTTCTTCCTGGTTCATCAGGTTACGGTACATCTGCACAAGCCTTTCATTTCGAGCTTTCAAATTAACCGAGTCTCCTTTTAAGAGCTCTATTTTACGCTCAAATTCTAGTAGCTGCCAAGAACTTTGCTGTCGCCAACCCTCTACAAACTGTTTGTAGTGGCCCAAAAGATAGGTCACATAGCCAATAGCTAGGATGGAGTATCCCCAGAACAAAGTGGTTCGCGCAACCGGTCTTTGAGAAACTATCAAAGGCAATTGCTCTTGAAAAATCCAGGTAGATACTAATATAGAGATAGCAAAAGCCGTCCAAAGAATCACCAGGCTCCGATCTTGACGGAAAAGAAGGAGGGCATTGGCCGGTACCAATAAAATTAGGGCGCTCAATGGGGAGTAGGTCCTCCCGTAGAGCAAGGCATACGCTCCTGTGGCTAAGAATAGGATTCCGATAGATGCATGAATGTAGCTAGACTTCAGGTTTTTTTTACGATACAGTCTCCCCGTCAAAAAATTTAGGCCAATAAAAATAATGCCCACTATACCGTGGAGGGGGCCATATTGCCAAGCCATCAAGGAATAAAGCAGGAAAATTACCAGAGAGTTGAGCTTAATAAGGATATGATAAAAGCGGTCCCTTACGTCCAAGGCCTTGGGTGGAGGTATGGCTTTACGAATTATTTCTTCGCGTATGGGGTAATTGTGTCTGAGCATGGGGCAATCAACATTCCTTTCATGACCGATGGTAGATAGGGTAACAACCCTTGTATCCTACATACGGAATCCGATGATCAACACGTCATCCGTTTGCGGTAAATCTCCTTTCCAATGCGCAAATTCGGCTCCTATCTTTTCGTACTGCTTACTTAAGGGTAAACGATTTATGGAGAGCAGAAAGTTACGGAATCGGCGCGTCATGTATTTTCTTTTCTGTTTTTTTCCAAATTGATCCTGGAAGCCATCGGTAAAGATGTAAAACATATCTCCGGGTTCGGCTTGGATAGTATGAAGTTTAAAACCTTTTTCGGTTTTATACTGGGAGCTTCCTACCGCAAATTTGGAGCCTTTAACCTGATTTAACGTTTGCTTCCTAACGTAATATAGCGGGTTGTGAGCAGCGGCATACTTTACTATTTTGTCTTCTTCATGGATGGTCATCACGACCATATCCATGCCGTCATGGATTTCGGGTTTCCCATTTTTACTGCTCAAAGTCTCTATAACCTTCCGGTCTAGCTCCAAAAGCAACTCATCGGGCTGTACGATGCCCATTTCATTGACAATTTCATTGATCAGGGAGTTACCCATTACGGTCATAAATGCGCCGGGAACCCCGTGACCAGTACAATCCGCGGCAATAAGGATTTTGAGGGTCTCCCCCATGCGTTTCTTTTCCGTAAACCAGTAAAAATCGCCACTAACAATATCTTTGGGGCGGAAAAAGATAAAAGCATCTCGAAAATGTTGGATGACCCAATCTTTTTCGGGGGTAATAGCCTCCTGGATACGCTGGGCGTAGCGGATACTATTGGTTATATTTTGGTTAATATCTTCTAAGGTACGGCTTTGGTTCATGAATTTATCCCGCATGTCCCGGATTTGCCGGTTTTTCGTATCCAGCAACTTGGCCGCTTCGGTGATAATTTCGGTTTTTTGCTCATTTACTTTTTGAGCAGTTTGCAAGTTTTGGTACAAGCGAACTAGGCGAAAGTTACGATTATCCAGAATTTGAATTTGCTTCTTCAAATACTGTTGGTCATCCAACATTACTTCACTTTGTTTCTCAAGGTGACGGCTATGGCCCTCTTCCAACAAAAGAAAGATAGTAAGATAGAGGGCAAGCCCTCCTAGGGAAAGGTAGTTAAACCATTCCTGCACGTGAATTAAATGATCTTGGATAAAGGGATTAAAAAATTCTTGGAAATAAAATAAAGCCAAAAGGGTAAAGGCAAAGGTAAAAATCCAAAAATAGATCATTCGGGTACGCCGTAATACAAAGGCCATACAAGGTGCAGTAACCAACCAATATGCGTAGGGAGAGTGAACCCCGCCACTAAATGCGGCTAAGATTACAAACCCCAGAAGGTTGTTTAAAATAAAAAAGTTAAGAACTAGTCCGTATAGTATTTTCTGATTCAGCAAGACTAAGCACAAGCTATTCAAAAAAACCACCCCTAAACACAAACCCTGAAAATAAATCTGTTGGGATTGATTAAAAAGAATAGCACTTACCCCAAAGACAAGTGTATTTAAGATGATGAAAGAAAGCAGGTATATGCGGCGATAATCCTTCTTTTTCAACTCCGGCGCCACTTTAGTTGGCGCATAACTTAAATCTGTATTCGTATCGGTTTTTAACATGCTGACCGACAAACCTTGTTTTATTACTTAAATTAGAAATAGTTGGTGGATTTGATATAAAAATCCTGCCTGTCTTGGGGTCTATCTTGAATTACAGTGTCAAAATTATGCCATAGATTTCTAAAAAACGGGAGGAATTGATAAAATGCTTAAATTTTACGGTGTTTTTTTTGAAGGCATCTCATTATCAGTCTCTTAGGGTACAGATTTAGAAAAAATAATTTCTTTTCGTTCTTATTTCTTTTTCTCGGGCATACCGTCAAGCGAAGTACATGCGGTTGAGATTATTTGGGAATTTCTCATAATAGGAGAATTATTGTATATTTTGAGAAGAAATAGTACGAGGTAATTTTTATTTAAATAAGAGAAAATAATTATTGTCTTTTCGAGTTTTTTAAATAAATGGCTTACAGTTTTATTAGGAATCGAGAAATTAGCTTTACTAAACTCGGTTTAGAGACGTTTAGGATATAAATACCTCCACTCAGGCTATCTTTTCTAGTTTTTTAATATATATTGTTTAAGCTTAATAGGTGTTAACAGTAATTCATTTTTTATGTCTTCAAGTCCTCCCTTAGCGCACGAAGATTTGCTTGGCTTGCTCAAAGAAGAAAAATATTCTGATATTTTATTGGCTTGCCAGGATTTTATCCGTCAAAAGGTCGATTTATATTTAAGAAATTTCCAACACTATCACCAATACCGGGGCGATTTTTATCAGGAGGTATGTATACATATCCTGACCCGTTCCTTACCCAGCCCGGCTTTTCAGGAAGCTTGCCAAAATGCCAACACCTTTAAGTTTTATTTGGCTAAAACGGTTCGTAACATTCTGAATACTTTATTGAACCGAGAGAAAAACAAAGCTCAAAAGATGATTGCATTGGAGGGCATACTTCATCATAATCAAGAAGAGCAAGTTACCGAATCGGATAAAAGCCCTGTATTTTGGGATAAAAGCACTCGCGATGAAGCCGAAGTGAAAGACTTGCTCCACTGTTTAAAAGCCCAACTGGACCGCTACTTGCAGTACTACGAAGCCGCTTTTCCTCGAATAGCTCATAAATTGGTTCTCCTTCTCAAATTGCACGCTCGGGTAAATATTAATGCCCAAGATCTCTATAAATGCTTTCCCGGAATGCCTCCTATGGATGTACATCATTTGCTGGCTACCTTAGGCAAGCCCGACAGTTACCGTCAAATGGAGGATAAATTAATTTATCAAATCATTCACCCGTATTTTCAACAATTTCGTCAAGAAAAAGGAAGTCCAGCGGCTTTACAACGCTGGCTTAACCAACATATTACTGGAGATAAGTATAGCGAAGGGATAGTTGATAAAATCACCATCCGGGAACCGGATGTTACCTATCAGGTCTTAGATAAACGGCTATTTGCCGATTTTCTTTTTGCCTATTTTCAGGAAAAAGAGGTATCAGTTTACACTTTGCAGGGTAAAGAAGCCGCCACGACTCGCGCATGGGCTAGTAAATGGGTTTCTGTTTTAAGTCGTAGCTAATTAGCCAAACCAAGAGATCAATACCGAACCCTATGAAGCAACTACTACTAAAATTTAGCAAAAAACGACATCCCTCAGCCTCATTCCAAGAGCTATTCTTTAATGAAGAGGGACATTTGAATGATTCCGGCATTAGTTTATATGTTGAAGCCCGCATGTTAAATAGAGAGCATGAACTTCCGGCTTGTATTTTGGACCATGTCGAGAATTGCCCGGCATGTCAGCAAGAAATACTCGAGTTTTACGAATTCATGCAAGACGATGACCCACAAGAGCTACTCCCTCACCCCTTTTTAGACAGGCTCAAGGTTAAAACCGTATGGTCTAGTCTCCTTCGTATAAGCTCACAAATTGGAAAAGTTGCCGCCGTTATCCTTTTTACCGTAGTTTCATCCTTGGCTTTCTTAATTGTCCATCCTGTATATGAACGCCCAACTGAAGTAATTAAAAGTCCCTTTGAGAATCCGGCCCTAGATTTACCGTATCACGAATGGACTTTGCAAGCCCAAGAAACCCAACGTCTCTATCTTCCCAATGGCACCATGGTCATCATTCCTTCACAAGCATTTGTCAATGCCGAAGGGTATCCAGTTGAAGGTAGTTACACCCTAAAATATAGGGAATTAAGAAAAGCTAGTGATATCATCGCTAGTGGTATACCCAATCATTACGATACCTTAAACGGCCGTCAATACTTAGAGTCGGCGGCTATGTTTGAAATTCGGGCCTACCAAGGGCAAGAACGTCTACAAATGCAAAGTAATACCCCTATTGAAGTCCATTTGGGGGTTCCCTCCGATTATACAGCCCTCAACCAATACTATTTTGAGGAAAGCAGCCCTTCCCTCCCCATCATGAACCCTACATTGCTTCCCAATGCCTTGGCCTTAGAAATGCCAAATAGTTGGAACTATATTCAAACCGCCAAGTTAATTCCTGCCCATTCTTTGGCCTTGGAAAATGCCCGTTTATTAGATTGGAAAATAAAAAAACTTGATTCTTTGGCCCAAGACCTGTTAAGTGCCCAAAAACAAATAGAGCAAGAACAAAGTCCTCAAAATAGTATTAAACGAGCTTTCCCTTACTCCTCCACTCGCTACTTTAACCTTAGTTTAAATACAGGGGAAAACCCTGACCTAGAGCCGTATGCGGATCGAATTTGGGAATATGCAGGAGAAGACCCCGCTCGTAGCCCTACCCGAATAAATATTGATGCCTTAAATGAAACTTGGGATGATTTAGAACTTACTCCCTTAAAATATCGCCCGCTCACCTTAAAAGGTCATAAATCTTCAGTCTTCACGGCTCGGTTTTCTAGCAACGGTTTATGGATTGTCACGGCATCAGCTGATGGGAGCGCCAAAGTGTGGTCCAAGCAAGGCCAATATTTATTTAGCCTAGACAAGCACCGAGCGGCTGTCCAAGATGCCTGTTTTTCTCCCGACAATCAATATATTCTTACAGCCTCCGCCGATCACACCGCTATGATATGGACGGCCCAAGGGCACCACCTCACTACCTTAAAAGGGCATACCGGAGCTATCCGGTACGCAACTTTTTCTCCCGATGGCCAATACATTTTAACTTCTTCTCAAGATGGAACTGCCCGCCTTTGGAATTACCGAGGGCAATTAATTCAAAGCCTGCCCCATCTACCTCATACCTGTGTACCACAGTTTTCTCCAGATAGCCGCAAAGTTTTAAGCCTTGCCCGGGCAGACTATGCGCAAGTGTTCGATATAGAAGAAAATGCTTCTCAATATTTAGCAGGCCGTTTTGGGGACCTTCGCTTTACCCCAGATGGACAAAAAATCATTACGACTCCCTCAACCAAGGAAAATGGAAAAGTTATACTCTGGTCTGTCCAAGGCAAACCTTTGGAGTATTATGATTTCAAAGATGATCATTTAGAAATTTCCCCCCAAGGAAATTTCATGATCACCCGTACCGGAAAAAACAGTCGTCTTTGGTTTTTAAATCCAGCCCAATCCTACAATGCCGTATTAATCCGAAATATCAAAGACTTACCTACACGTAAAAACCACGGACATCAAAAGAAAATTAACCAAATAAGCTATGCTCAAGATGGTTTTTCCTTTATTAGTGCTTCTGCCGACTTAACCGCAAAGGTCTGGAATGATGAAGGCTGGTTGCAGCACACCCTAAGAGGACATCAAGCCCCAGTTAATTCAGCGGTCATTGCTCCAGACGGTCGTAGCTTTCTAACTGCCTCGAATGATCATACGGCCAAATTGTGGGTGGAACGCAGTCGAACAGATGTATATGAACTGTCTTTGACCAAACACGAAAGATCCTATAAAAACCGGGGCCAAACCCACGTAAAAGTTGCTGGACGCAAATTTTATACAATCGTAAGGCCCGCTAGCAAAATGCCCAGTTCACCAATTGTCCATCAGCCCAATCCTGCTACCAACCCCCTTAATCAATTGGTCGAGAGATACGAAGAAGTACTAAAAGAAAAGGAAGCCCTTGAAGCACTTCGTGTTCCCGTAAAGCCCATACACATGTGCCACTTTAGTATCCGAAAATTAGGTTTTTACCAATGTGCCAGACTCTATACACCCCAAAATTCACATAAACGACCTGCTATGTTTCGTTTGAAATCTAGCCATTCAGAAACGCCCATCAGAATATATCAGTTATTAGGCAGAAAACACACGGTAATCTTAGAACAAGAGTTTATCGCTGGAAAAAATGCAGAGCTTTTTCTAAACCCCTATTTTCCAAGTGCTTATTTATTATTATTTCCCGGAGACAAAGTCTACCATTTCTCCCAAAGAGATTTGATTTTGGCCCCAGGACGACTAAACCCAGAATTACCTTTTATCGTAAATGTCCAGCAATTAAATGCCTTACATGAGAAAAAGCACTTAGACAAATTGCTCCCCTAGCTTGCTCAAAATTTAAAATAATCTACATTTTTAAGCAATAATCACAAGTTAACTTGTATATTTGTATAATATTTCGCCTAGAAAAACAACATTATACAAATGAAAGAAGATTTTTTACATTTCCTTTGGCAATACCAGCGTTTTCAACAAAATTCTAATTCAACTAGTCCGGTCGTTCAAGTACTACATCCCGGTTACGCCAACCAACACGATGGACCTGATTTTATGCAAGCTCGATTAAAAATAAAAGGCATCGAGTGGGCAGGAGCAGTAGAAATCCACGTAAAATCATCCGATTGGAATGCCCATCAACACCACCTTGATCCCCTATATAATCAAGTAGTCTTACACGTTGTCTGGGAAAACGATGAGATAATCCAAAGAGAAGATGGTAGTACTCCTCCCTGCTTAGAACTATCTTCTCTGGTATCGCCCCAATGGCTAGACAGGTATCAGCAACTGGTTCAAAATTTAGCCCCTATACCATGTGCTTGGCAGTTTCACCGGGCCCCTCCGCTTATTCGTTTAGATATGTTAGATAAAGCTTTGGTAGAAAGGCTCCAAAATAAGGCTGAAGATATCTTAGAACGTCACCACTTACTAGCCCAGGATTGGGAAGAAGTAAGTTATCAACTTCTTTGCAAAAACTTTGGCTTCCGCAACAACAGTGAAGCCTTCGAAGAACTAGCCAAACGCCTCCCCTACCGTATTATCTTAAAACACCGTAGTAATCTTCTACAAGTCGAAGCACTACTTTTTGGTATGGCCGGATTGCTCAAAAATAAGGAAGGAGATAACTATTATCAGGAGCTTCGGAAGGAGTTCAGCTTTTTGAAAAAAATGCACCGCTTAGAAGAACCAAACCCCATTACCCTTAAATTTATGCGTCTGCGGCCACCTAATTTTCCCACGATACGCCTGGCCCAGTTAGCTCAGCTCATCCATAAAACCCCCAAGTTTTTTTCCTCCTTCATCAATCTATCAATTTACGATATTCAAAATCTACTATCCGTAAAGCAATCGGAGTATTGGTTGAATCATTATCATTTTGGTAAAATAGCCAAACGCCCCATGGGAGCTATGGGAGAAAATAGCATACAAATTCTCATCGTAAATACCGTTAGCCCTTTATTGGCAGCGTATGCTGTTCAACAAAACAACACTTCCTACTTAAGCAAGGCTACCCAATTCTTAGAATCTATTCCTCCGGAAGAGAATCAAATTACCCGTTTATGGCAACAACTCGGCTGGAAAGCCCAACACGCCTATGATAGCCAGGGGCTCATTGGGCTCTATAAAAATTACTGTCAGGCCCACCGCTGTCTTCAATGTTCTATAGGCCTCAAAATGATGAATTGCGAGGAATTAGCAATTATCCAATCAAATTAAGTAGCTTCTGGCATCCTCATTCCCTAAAATAATGCTTTGGGGCTTACCCGTGCTATAAAAATTAGTTTCCTTAAGGATAATCCTAGTTGCACGGGTCGGGCTGTCACTACTCGCTGCCTTTCCCCGCCAGGCCTACACGAGCTCAAACAGACCGTTCCATCCCTAAGCCAAAAAAAGGCAGGTTCCTAGTATGGAACCTGCCTTCATAATTCTGCTTAATCCAGTTCTGATTAGTTCTTGATCACTCGTTGAGTAATCACCTTATCACCTTGGATCAATTGAACAATCAACATAGTACCCGAATATTGAGCTAAATCCAAACGGATTTTCTCATCTCCTGTAATGTCTCTTTGTTCAAGTACATTCCCTTTATCATCAGAGATCATCAAAGTAGCTTGGGCAGACCCAACCGCAGCTTCAATGTTTACATATCCCGATGTGGCCGGGTTAGGTGAAACAACCAGGGCAGCATTTACCTCCACTTGCTCGAAGTTTAAAGTTTGTGCAGCCACCGCGTTTCCGTTGCTTGTACCACTAGCTACCACGGTGTAAGATCCGTTAGGAACGATGAATGGAACGAAGTTACCATTGTTATCACCCGCAATCGCGTAAGGAGCAAGCACTTCGGTACGTACTACATTACCGTTTACACTGAATACTACTTCATCAATGGCTCCCACCGTTTCAGCTACAATACTGTACCCGTTCGGGAAGTCAGCTACATTGATCTGGTCATTGTCTTGCAATACACGAACAAATGTGTTAGTACCGGCATCAATCAAGCTAAAACCAGTGATGGTAGGTACATCTACATTTACCACCTCAAAGTTTACACTTACGGTAGCTCCCTGTGTACCCTGGGCCAATT
>CAWUIO010000079.1:0-31225 GCA_963922455.1 uncultured Microscillaceae bacterium | reverse complement strand
GGGCTGGGCTGCCGAGCCGGCCTACCCACAGCCAGCGGCGGTCTCGGCCCTAACGGGCGCCCATCCCTAAGCCGGGCTAGCGTGCTCAAATGGACATGAAGAGCAAAAAAGGAGACTGCTCGTGGAACAATCTCCTAAAACTCCTACGGGTGTAGGGCTAAGCCAAAATCTGAGCGGCTTTCTCGATAGCAGCATCCAAGCCTTCTACTTTTTTGCCCCCGGCAGTGGCAAAGAAGTCTTGGCCTCCCCCTCCGCCTTGGATTTCCTTGGCTAGCTCGCGAACAATTTTGCCAGCGTTGAGCCCGCGCTCCTTGACCAGTTGATCGGAGATCATCACGGCAATTTGGGGTTTACCGCCAATATCGGCTCCTAAAACCGCAAAGAGAGCCGGCACTTGAGCTTTTAAGTCAAAAGCCAATTGCTTGAGGGCCTCTGCCGAAGAAAGCGAGATTTTTTGGGTGATCACTTGGATGCCCTCCACTTCTTTGGCATTTTCTATGAGTTCTTGCTTCAAGCCTTGTACTTGCTGGGCCTCAAGTTGCTCGATCCGTTTACCCAAATCATTGCGTTCTTTGAGTAAACTCTCGACAGCTTTTTTAAGGTCTTTGGGTTGTCGGAGCATTTCCTTCAACTCTTGCAGTAGAAGGTCTTGCTTTTCTACATAGGCTTCACTGGCATCGGCCGTGAGGGCTTCAATCCGACGGATACCGGTACCGACCGATGTTTCGGTGGTAATTTTGAAGAATCCTATTTTACCGGTTGCCGGGACGTGGGTACCTCCACATAGTTCTCGCGAAAAGTTTTCATCAAAGGTGATGACTCTCACAAAGTCGCCATATTTTTCACCAAAAAGTCCGGTAGCGCCCAGCTGCTCGGTAGCTTCCTTGAAGGGCACATTGCGCCGTTCATCCAAGGGGATATTTTCCCGGATTTTCCGGTTAACGATCTGCTCTACTTCCTGCATTTCTTCGGGAGACATTTTTTGGTTGTGGGAGAAATCAAAGCGTAAATATTTCTCGTTGACCAGGGAGCCTTTTTGGGCAACGTGTTCCCCGAGCACTTCTCGAAGGGCTGCATGTAACAAGTGAGTAGCCGAGTGATTGTTTTCGGTAAGGCTGCGTTTTTCGGCTTTTACCCGGGCGCGAATATTCCATTGACCGGTTTGCAAGAGCGGGATGAAATTATTTTTCTTGGTGAAGTGAATAATCAAATCGTTTTCCTTCTTGGTATCGTGTATAGGAACCCGCAATTCAGGGTTTTCCTCGGGCGCTACGATGGGAAAAAACTCCAAGACCCCGGCATCTCCCACTTGTCCACCGCTTTCGGCGTAGAAAGGGGTCTTGTCTAAAACAATCTGGTATTCTGTATCTTTTTTGGTTTTGATTTCGCGGTATTTTACGATGCGGGCATCCTCGACTTCCAGGGCATCATATCCTAGAAACTCTAGGGCTTCTACGGAGTGAATTTCC
Organism: uncultured Microscillaceae bacterium; assembly: GCA_963922455.1. Classification (GTDB taxonomy): domain Bacteria; phylum Bacteroidota; class Bacteroidia; order Cytophagales; family Microscillaceae; genus CAWUIO01. Next base: position 29,756 of record CAWUIO010000079.1, on the reverse strand, counting down.
ATCCAGTCGCCTGTTTCTTGGGCCGCCGCCGAGCGGGCTCTTTCTTTTTGTTTGCTCATTTCCACTTCAAAGCCCTTTTCATCGATTGCCAATTCGTTTTCACGGGCTACCAGCGCTGTAAGATCTTCGGGAAAGCCAAAGGTGTCGTACAATTCAAATACTACTTTTCCATCAATCTGGTCTCCCGGCTTTTTATCTTTTATGATATCGTCAAGTCTTTTCAAGCCATTGGCCAAGGTTTGCAAAAAAGCGCTTTCTTCTACTTTGATAGAATTGGCTATAAACTCCTTCTGCTGAGGCAGTTCGGGAAAAATATCCCCAAATTGTTGCGAAAGGGGCTCGATAAGCTCATGCATAAAAGGTTCTTGGAAGTCGAGGTAGGTATAGCCATAGCGTACGGCCCTACGTAAAATCCGGCGTATTACATACCCTGCTTTATTATTAGAAGGCATTTGTCCGTCGGCAATGGCAAAGGCAATGGCCCGGATATGATCGGCAATGACCCGGAGGGCAATATCCACCTGCTCCTGATCCCCGTATTTTTTTCCGGCTTTTTCGGCTAAGATCCCGATGATCGGTTGGAATACATCGGTATCGTAGTTAGACTGCTTGCCTTGAATAGCCATAGTCAGTCTTTCAAAGCCCATCCCAGTATCTACGTGCTTGGCGGGTAGGGGCACTAAGGATTTATCAGCCTTGCGGTTAAACTGGATAAAAACCAAATTCCAGATCTCAACCACTTGCGGATCATCTTGATTAACCAGGCTTTTTCCGTCCTTTTCTTTCCGTTTGTCTTCGTGACGCAAGTCGATATGGATTTCGCTACAAGGTCCACAGGGGCCGGTATCGCCCATTTCCCAAAAGTTGTCCTTCTTATTGGCAAAAATAATCCGGTCATCGGGGACAAACTTTTTCCAAATATCAGCGGCTTCCTGATCTGCGGCAACCCCGTCCTCTTTATCTCCCTCAAAAACCGTAACATACAGGCGGTCTTTGGGTAATTCATAGACCTCCGTAAGCAGTTCCCAGGCCCAGGCAATGGCTTCTTCTTTGAAGTAATCTCCAAAGGACCAGTTTCCTAACATCTCAAACATGGTATGATGATAGGTATCCATTCCTACTTCTTCCAGGTCATTATGCTTGCCCGAAACGCGCAAACACTTTTGGGTGTCGGCGATGCGGGCCGATGGGGCCGGTTTGTTGCCTAGGAAGTAGTCCTTAAATTGGTTCATCCCGGCATTTGTAAACATGAGGCTAGGGTCGTTTTTGACCACCAAAGGAGCGGAAGGAACAATCAAGTGTTCTTTTTGCTTAAAAAAGTCCAGAAACTTCTGGCGAATTTCATTAGCTTTCATCAGAAATAGTTAATTAGCGAGCAATTTATCCCGAAACAAAGCTACCGAATCATGATAATTCAGGCAAAAATTTAAGCGATTGAAAATCTGAGAGATGAAAAGGCATAAAATATGGAGGGGGATATGATTCAGAAGGGATCAATTATAAAAATATTGATAATTTATATTGATTTAGTTATATAGTGTAATATTATAGCATTAATTGAACCGTCCTTATCCAATAACTTTTGAATTAAGTACTATATTTGTCCTCACTAGAACTGAGAATGAACTTATTTTCAGCTTTTTTGGTTCCACGAACTCCTCTAAGGGATGGCTAAGGTAAAATATCATTACAACCCCGATACTTGTACGTACGAGCGGGTTAAAGTAAAAAAACTAGACATTTTTTTAAATTTACTGGGTTTTCTTTCACTCTCAGTCTTCTTGGGTCTAATTCTCACTTTATTTTTCTCCCAATATTATAAGACAGACGTGGAGAATGCCTTACAAGAAGAAAACCAAGAACTCAGACTTCATTACAAACTTCTCGAGAAGCAAGTCGCCGAAGCCAACCAGGTTTTAAATGGCCTCCAAGAACGAGATGATAATATTTACCGGGTAATTTTTGAAGCTGATCCAATTCCAGCTTCCATTCGCTCGGCCGGGAGTGGGGGGTCGGATAAATACCGGAACCTGATAGACAAAGGTCTTAAAGAAGAGTTTGTCTTAGAAACCTTTAAGGGGGTTGATGATGTAAAGCGTAAGATGTATATACAAAGTAAGTCTTACGATGAGATCGTCAAGTTGATCAAAAATAAGTCAAAAATGTTGGCGAGTATGCCAGCCATTCAGCCCATCTCTAACAAGCAACTCACCCGGCTCACCTCAGGCTTCGGACTTCGTATCCACCCTATATATAAAGTAGGTCAATTTCATCCAGGCATTGACTTTGCTGCTCCTTACGGCACACCAATCTATGCTACCGCCGATGGGGTCATCAAGAAAGCCGTTTATGATGCTGGTTATGGTAACAATATCTTGATTGATCACGGATATGGTTATAAGACTTTGTATGCCCACATGGCCGAGTTTAAAGTAAAGCCCGGCGATAAAGTAAAGCGGGGAGAATGTATTGGGTATGTGGGTTCCACGGGTCTTTCTACGGCCCCTCACGTACATTATGAAGTAATTTATAATGGAGAGCAGATCAATCCGGTATACTTCTTTTTTCAAGACCTTAGTGCTGAGGAATATGAAGAAATTCTTAAACTGGCCTCCGTTGAAAACCAATCGCTTTCCTAATTGAAAATATCCTTACCCCAAAAACGGGATTGGCTATGTGATCTAGTCAATCCCTTTTTTGTGGCTTAGGTCCTAAATAAACAACCGATAATGGCTAAATTTGGGGCTAAAATAAGAATCAAAGTGAATAAAAAAACGCATACAAAGAGCAGGGTAAGTTACAGAACGGCATCCTTTATTGTGATAGCCAATATGATTGGGGCCGGGGTATTTACCAGCCTAGGTTTTCAAATTGGGGGAGGGATTGAGTCGGTATTTCCTTTGCTTATGCTCTGGTTGGTAGGAGGGGTAATTGCTTTATGCGGAGCCCTTTGCTATGGTGAGTTGGCCGCTATGATGCCCCGTTCGGGAGGGGAGTACCATTATCTTTCTGAAATATATCACCCTGCCGTGGGGTTTTTATCCGGCTGGGTGTCTATGACTGTGGGTTTTGCGGCCCCAGTAGCCTTGGCTGCCGTGGCATTGGGTAAATACACGCAAAGTGTCTTTCCAAGTATAGATGCTACTATATTGGCCGTTGTGGTGGTTCTTCTCCTCACTTTCATTCATGCCTACGATATCAAAGCCGGTAGTATATTTCAAAATATATCGACAACGGTTAAGCTAGGATTGATTATCTTCTTTATTCTGTGTGGTATATTCCTGATTGATACGCCCCAGCCCATCCAGGTACTCCCTTTGACTGGAGACATTTCTTTAATTTTCAGTTCCTCATTTGCCGTATCTTTGGTATATGTTTCCTATGCCTATTCAGGTTGGAATGCTTCGGCCTATCTAGCGGGCGAAATTGATAATCCTAAACGCAATGTCCCTCGTTCGCTCTTTCTGGGCACCTTGGTCGTTATGGTATGCTATGTACTGCTCAATTTTGTTTTTCTTTATACTGTGCCCATGGGTGATTTGAAGAACCAATTGGAAGTGGGCTATATCTCGGCCAATGCCATATTTGGTTTATATTTTGGGGGTTTGATGGGTATGATGATTGCTTTACTGCTTGTATCTTCCATTAGCTCCATGATTTTTGCGGGACCACGTGTCACTCAAGTGATGGGAGAAGACATACCCTTATTAAACTTTTTATCGAAGAAAAATGCCAAAGGCCTGCCGGTTATGGCCATTTTATGGCAGGCAGTCATCAGTATTATTTTAATTCTTAGCTCTTCCTTTGAGTCTATTCTACAATACGTAGGCTTTACGTTAAACCTCTTTACTTTTATGACAGTATTGGGAGTCATTGTTTTACGAATCCAAAAGCCGCAGGTTGAAAGACCTTACCGGGCTTGGGCCTATCCCATCACCCCTTTAATTTTCTTAGCCCTCACAGCATGGACTATTTATTTCTTACTTATTGATAAACCGGTGCAATCTTTGGCTGGCTTAGCTACGGTACTAATCGGATTGATCGTTTATTTCCTCGATCAATCTACAAACAAAAAAACCGAAGGATAATTATTCCTTTTAAACTTGTATTCTTGATACAATCCAAAAATTCATGCGTACATCAAGCAAACTTACGGGAATTATGCTTAAACAATTACTCCCTATTCTAGGAATCAGTATCTGTTTTGTCTCTTGCCAGACTGTCAAAGATCCAGACAGCAGGGCCCAAGAAGTTGACTCGAGCGAAGCAACTATCGAGGAGGTAAAAGAGGAACCTGCCCCTCCTCCCCCAGTGGATAGAGGTATACAAGACTTGGCTTTATTTTTAGCTGGGATGCCCTCAGAGGAGGGAAGTGAGTATGCCAACTTTGAAACAAATGCCGCCTGGCAGCAATACTCGGCCAGCGCCCAGCAAACTTGGTCGCAAATCAATAGCTCCAAAGTACCGGCCATGGCCCAATGGCGGGACAATGAGTTAAAAGCCTTAAACGAAGCGGGAGGGACGGTCTTTTATCCTTTTAGTGGTCCCGACTTTTTACACGCTAGTATCTTTTTTCCGGAAGCGGATACCTTGATCATGATTGGCCTCGAGCCAGCGGGAAGCCTTCCTAAAATATCTGAAATCTCGCAAAAGTCCTTGGGCGCTTATTTCAACGGGATTAGACGTTCTCTAAGCACAATCTTACGCAATAGCTTCTTTCGTACTATAGCCATGGCCCAGGATTTTACGGGAAAAGTAGTAAGCGACCTAGATGGCACGCTCCCCAACCTATTGCTTTTCATGGCCCGAACGGACCACCGGGCTTTGTATTATTCTCCGGTACGAATTATGCCCGATGGGAGTCTGGTTACAATTAGCGCTGAGGAGAAAGCATCCTTAGCCGATAGTATAATTGTGGGTACTCGGATTGACTACCGAAGAGAAGATTACCCAGAAGAGCGAAAAGTGCTTTACTATTTTCAAATGAATTTAGATAATAACCCTTATCAAGCCCGTAGCGGCTACCGAGCAGGGGGCTTAAACGCAAGAAGCGATGTGTATGGCTACCTTCAATCACTGCCCATACAAAGTACATACATCAAATCAGCTTCCTACCTGATGTATCGTGACAATTTTGCCAAAATTCGTAATGTGATCTTAGATCAGTCCCAATATCTTTTACAAGACGACTCCGGGATGCCCATCCAATATGTTGACCCAAATAAATGGGAACGCATCTTTTATGGGAGCTACTATAGCCCAATTCCTTTATTCAAGATACGTTATCAAGCCGATTTACGAGCTGTTTACCAAAGTGGTAAAGGAGTACGTCCCCTACCTTTTGGCATTGGCTACCAGTTCCAACCGGGCACCTCCAACTTGATGTTGGCTATAAAAAAGTAAGGTGCCCTGTAGAATTTTCTATTTTGTAGAAGGGAATTGTACTTTCTATCAAACTTTTTCCTAGAACTTTAAATTATAAGTTAAAGTATTCTTTTTCCCTTCTACACTATGGAGACTCTTTCGCTGGTTTTTGTTTTTGTCTTGTATATCTGGGTCCGCCTTTTATTGGGCCACCACCTCACCCCCACTATAAAAGACCGACGAAAGTATGCCCTCGGTATTAAGCTGGTAGATGAACAGCAATATGAGGAGGGCCTAAAATATTTTAACCGAATCCTGAGTCATCGGCACGATAGTGGGGTTGTCTGGGCCTATCGTTCTATTTGCCAATTAGAGGAGGGAAACCACTACCAAGCCCTAGCCGATGCCAATAAAGCCTTAGATATTGATTATACTCTCCGTGAATGTTACTTAGTCAAAGGAAAAGCATTTCTTGCCCTAGAAGATTACGAACAAGCCCAAACAGAGTTTAGCAAAGCCGTATGGCATTATCGGGAAAAAAATTCAGAAACCTTTCGTTTACGCGCCTTGGCCCACTATTACCAAGATAAAATTTCCGAAGCAGAATACGATTTAAAGAAGGCGCAAAAATTGGGAGATGAAGAAGCCAACCTGCTACTTCTCCAAATACGTAAGACTTCTAATGTAGATAAATAAGCCGCAAAGGGAATTATTTATTAATTTTGCGGTCTATGTTTTTCCTTTTCTCACGTACATCCACGGCCTTTAAGTCCTACCAGATTCTCAGGTTTACTCTCCTGATCATAGCAACAGCAATTCCTAGTCAGGCTTTTCTCTATGAAGCTAATATTGAGGTATACTATGATTTTAATTCGGGAAAAGGCACTTTTGAATCTTCCGAAGCGGTTGAGTTAAGTTTGGCCGTAAAAAATAAAGAGAGTTATACGTTAAAAGGCTTTTTGGCCGGTAGCGTATCCGACCTTGAGGGCAATGTTGTTCAATATTTCGAGAAATATGTAGAGGTTTCCCGGGGCCACACCCAACTTAGTAAAATTCCTATTCAATTAAAAAAGCCAGGGGTATATAAAGTTTATGCCCGCTTTCGTAACTCCCGGGGCGTTTTAGGTTCTTTCTCCTGTAGAATTGCCTATGCCCTTAATGAGCTTAAAAGCCCGCAAAACCTTCCTGAAGATTTTAATATGTTCTGGCAAAACACTTTACGTGAATTGGCAAAAATCCCCCCGCGCTTCGAGATGATTCACAAACCTTCTCTGAGTAACGAACGCTACAAGGTGTACTTAATACGGATGCGTAGCTTGGACAATATGCTCATTCAAGCCTGGTATCGCGTGCCCAAGGGAAAATACGGGCTTACGGCCATTTTGCAAATCCCATCTTTGGGAGGGAGTTTTTTTAATGTGCGTTCACTTCGAGAAAAACCCAGGCATGGGGTTCCCTACGATATGGCTGTATTGTCTTTAAACATCAGAGGGCACGGCAATAGCCAGTCAGAAATTGATCCTGGTGAAAACTATGCCCAACTGATTGCCCGGGGCATCGAGCAAAAAGAAAAATACTTTTACCGGGGTGCCCTGATGGACTGCATCCGGGCCTTGGATTTTTTAGCAAAACGGCCCGAAATTGATCAAGATAAAATTGTTGTGGAAGGAGCCAGTCAAGGAGGGGCCCTAAGCCTCCTTACCGCGGCTTTGGACGATAGGGTAGACTTATGTGCCCCAGATGTTCCTTTTCTTTCGGATATCCCTCAGCTGATGCGTTCTTGCCCTTGGGTTCGTCACGAGTTTGAGCGGTACCGTATGAATACATCGGGGCTTACCCAATGGCGACAAGAATATAATTTGCGATACTTCGATACCAAAAACTTTTGCGACCGCATCAAAGTGCCTGTACTCTTAGGCTTGGGGCTTCAAGACCCCATTTGTCCCATAGAAACATCCATGGTGAGCTACAACTACATACGATCTTCTAAAAATTGCTATATCTATCCGGAAGGAAAGCACGAAGGAGGTGGAGCAAACCATCGTAAGAGAAAATTTGCCTGGATCCGTTGGCATTTTTCTTCTTAAAGAAGCGGTAAGTGCTGGATGAAATACAAGGTAAGACTTAGGTTTTTGATGGCTTAGGGATGGAACGGCCTGTTTGAGCTCGTGTAGGCCTGCGGGGAGAGGCAGCGAGTAGTGACAGCCCGACCCGCGCTGGCAGCTTTTTTCTATAAATAACTATTGGGAATAGCGCGGGTAAGCCCCAAGAATAGCATGCTTTGAAAAAACCAATCCAGTACCCAGCTTAGCTAGCCTTATACTTTCAAAAGAGCCCCTGAACTTTTGGTGTAGAAGTTCAGGGGCTTAGACCTAGGGGCTAGATTTTATAAACATCCCAAATCTGAACGGGAATTTGTATCATTATTAGGGAAACATAGGTTGGTGGGCAGCTGAGTAGGCACGTAACGTTGCAAATTGGCATCATACAGGGCCGTCTCCAAAAAGGTCTTTAAATCATCCAGTTCGGCTTGACTAAGACCCAAGGGAATAAATTCGGCCGCTAGTTGACTGCTCGGTACCCGGGAATTTTCTGCCTGAGCATTGTTCTTGTACTCTAAAACAGCCTCAATACTTTGAAATGAAGCTCCGTGCCCATAAAAAGGCGAATCTTTCAAATTATAAAGTTGGGGAACTTTAAACTTGTAATTGTCGGCAGTATTTTGGGTAAATCCTCCACGGCCCAGATTTCCTACCGAGTTCACATCGGCTTTGAATACGCCACTTTGTTCGAAGAGGTCGGCCAGGCCCAAACCGTGGAAAGTCATAGAATTAAGGGCCGGACCCGTGTGACAACTCACACAGTTGGCCTTCCCAAAAAAGAGTAAAGCCCCAGATTTTTCCTGATCGCTCATGGCATTGTTTTCCCCCTGGAGCCATTTTTGGAAGGGGGCCTCATTTGCCAAGAGGGTACGCTCATAGGCCGCAATAGCCAAACCAGCATTTCGAATAGTAATCCGTTGAGGAGCCGGAATATCGGGAAAAGCTGCGTCAAATAAAGTGCGGTATTCGGTATTTTGGGTGATTTCAGCGTCTTCTACGGTAAGCCTGTGAACGCCCATGCCGGCGATGGCTTGGGTTTCAACGCCTTCAAATCCCTGATTATTTATCTCCTTGGGCGTACCGGGTGTCCAAGCACTTTCGGTCCCAATATTTACCCCCGTAGCGCCAAATTGCCCATTCCAAAGCATATTGCTTTGAAAAGCTACATTAAGCGTGGTGGGGCTTCTTACATCTTGCACATCCAGCTCAATTGGGGCATAAAGCGGGTCTTTTTGTCGGCCTTCTCCATTACTACCAAAGCCAGAACCTCCCTCCCCTATACCTTGAGCCATATTGGCTTGAAAACCAGCATCGACATGGTGGCAGCTCGCACAAGAGTACGTACCTTCCCCGATAGGTCGTATGGGCCTTAAACCAAGACCGGTTTCGTGGTACAATAATTTTCCCAACTCCACTTTGGCACTCGTCATGGGGTTTTGAGGGTCTTGTGGGATATTCGCAAAATCATCGCTGGCAGGCATTTTAAAAAAATCCAATCCCTGTCCCTCCGAGGCTTGATTTAAGGCTTCTTGTAGTTCCTGATCCGGGGTATCTTCCAGAGTAGGATCTGAATCATCCTGGCAAGCCGTAATAATCACACTACATAAGAATAGGCCAGTAGCAAGTTTAATCAAGTTGTGCATAAGATAAAAATTAGGTGCATTCAATGTATTAACTAGATTTTAACAACTAAGATCCTTATTCTTGACGATAAAAGCAGTCAAAACTTGCGCAGTAGAGCTTCTTTTTAAAAAAAATGTAAGAAACTGTTTAAATTTAATTGCGTTGGGCTGCAAAGAGCCATTTCGGGAACCTGATTTCATCAAATTCCTCGCCCATAGCGCTGCTATGCGCTAAAAATTTGATTTCATCAGAACCCCAAACTGGCCCTTTTCGCCGACAAAAAATAAACTTAAACAGTTTCTAAATTGCTTTCCCTCAAGTAGAACAAAGGTACAATAATCACCCATCCAAGCTCGAAACGCTATACCCTTGGAGCGCTGGGTTTCGCCTTTTTTTAAGGTACCCGTCGGGATGGGTTTCCGTTGCCTTCCCCTAAGAAATTAGAAAATTATGGGCTTGCCCGCGATAGAAAACGGATTGCCAAGTAGTAAAGCATGTGCCGTCGCGGGCCGGGCTCTCGCTACTCGCCTGCCTACCCGCATCCTGCGGCGGGCTCAAACAGGCCGCTCCATCCCTAAGCCAAGAGTTTATGATTTATTTGCCCATCTCTTCCTTTGATAGTTCCATGTGATTCACTCGCAAAAGTAAGATGTTTTGCTTATTAAAATTCTTTAACAAGCTTGCTAAAAAATGAACAAATTTAGAGGAATTATAGAATGTGAACTGGGGGGTGCCATAGAAAAAATGGCCTTACTATGGGCTTAGGGAGGTGTGCAAATAACCGAAGGCTTCTGCGGGAAATTAAGAAAGACTAGGCAAATAAATAGAAATTTCGGTTCCTTCTCCGTATTCGCTACTGATTTGAATGGTGCCTCCCAGTTTTTCAATTGTCTGTTTCACGATGTAGAGGCCAAGCCCAGAACCCTTCGCCTTATCAGTAGCCCGGAAAAACATTTCAAAGACTCGATTTAAGTAATTCTGGCTAATCCCGATACCATTGTCACGGAATACGATTTGAGCCCCAGCATCATCCAAGGCAATGTCAATTTTGAGAAAAGGGTCTTCCCGGAGGGGGTTCATATATTTTACCGCATTGGAAATAATATTGGAAAACACCACATCCAAGCGGAAGGAATCACTTCTAAACTTCTCGGGGTTTCCGCTGCATATGATATCTTTTTGTATCTGGTCAAAATGAGGTAAATACTTAATTTGCTCAAAGCATTTTCCGATAAGCTGATCAAAATCAATAACTTCTGCTTTAGGGTGGGTACGATTAGTTTTGGCAAAATTGAGCATATCTCGGACAAAGTTATCCAGTTTGCGAATGCTGTTTTCAATTTGATCTATGTACTCTCTGAGATATTCGGGTACTTCTTCCAGGTTGATCAGGGAAATGAGCCCTAGCATAGAGGTAAGCGGAGAACGTATATCGTGGGAAGTTCGGTAAACAATCTGGTCTAATTCAAAATTTCGGTCTGAGAGTTCTTTCATGGCCGCTTTGAGCTCCTCCTGCTGGAGTCTTAGCTGTTGATTGGCATTGAGGAGATCTTCTTCGTGTTGGGCAAGAGTCTGGTTTTGTAAAATAAGCCTTTGGTTGGCTTCTTGCAGGGCTCTCTGCTGCGTGAGCAACTGTTCATTGGCCTGGGCCAATTGCTCCTCTTGACTGGCTAATTCATTATTTTGCTCCAACAAGCGCTCATTGAGCATTTTAAACTTGTCTAATAAATCTTCAAGTTTGAATTGTTGAGAGGAGAGTTTCTGATTGGCAAAGACAAAATTTTCCTGATTACGTTTCAACTCATCGTTTTGTCTTACCAATTTTTCATTGAGTTCTTTAAGTTTATTTTCATACGCTTTAAACTCACTGTTATCTTGCGCAATCAACAAAATATGCTCAATTTGCCCGGCCTCATCATACAGTGGACGCGTATATACTTGTTGACTCCGATCGGTAGGGCTCAAATCATAACAGCAAGACTCACCATTGAAGGTACGCCATAGAATCATCTCAAACTTTTTGAGATCTATATGCTCCAGATCGTGGTCTATAAGCAATTGTAGATAGTCTTTGATCCCACTTATATACTGATTTTGAATATTCCCCTCAGTAAATATTACTTGATAATCCCGGTTGAGTATACTTACCTGGGTATTGGGAAAACTTTTGACAATGGTTCTGTACAAATATTCATTTTGACGAAGATTGGTCTCCACTTTTTTTCGATGGTCAACATCATGAATTTGCAGCCAGATCGAGGCTTGAGTATGTCCGGGAAGATTCACTTGGGTACCCCAAAAGCACACCCATTGTTTTTTTTGATTACTCAGCGTACAGCATTCATCCCATACTAATGGTTCGCCAGCTAGGCATTTTTGTAGTTTTTTCTGGAAAAAAATCCGAGAAAATAAACCGGCAGTTAGAAAATCACCTTTTTGTATGTGGATACCAAACAAATTCCGAAGTTGAATTTGCGCTTGTCGGTTGATTTGTAATACTTGGTACTCGGCATTCAAAATAATATTCCCACTTGGGGCTTGTTGCCAAAGCCACGACAACTCTTTCTCATGAGAATTAATGGCTAAAGTAGGGGAGATAGTATGGGAAGATTTTTTCAGTAGTAAGATCGTTGGTTCTGGGAGTTCATCAGACCGGGGGGAAATACGACGGCAATTTAGAAAAACTTCCAAACGGGAGGGACTTATAACAAACCTAAGTGGGATTACCGGATTGGAATTATCTTCCATCAAGGAATCCCAATCGTAAGGGTTTAGGTCGGCTATAATATCAAAAAAATACGTATTAAAAAGGACTTGGGGAGCATTACCTAACATCTCCACTGCCGCTGGATTGGCATACGTAACACAATGCTCCTCATCCAGAATTAGGATACCATCCGATAAATGTCGATATAGCTCAACATAATGGACATACAGGTCTTTTTGTAGTTTCATGCCTGTTCTTGGCTGCAATGATTGGAAGAATGTTAAAGCGACATCAAATCTTTACTAAATACACAAAGTCTTACATGCGCAAGATTAATTCTGTCATTAGTAAAAAATGATGTAGCGAAATAGCTCTCAAAAAAAATGTAGTATACACTGATACTTTACATGGCAAGGATCAGAAACATTTTTAATACATTATATAATATAAATATAATTTCCATATTGCCCAAAATACAAATTTTTACGGGGGGATTACCGCATGTAATTTAATAGCATAATCGTGTACTTGTGTAGTCAGTCTGGTGAATGGCTATCTTTTGAAGCTTATTTTCTACAAAAACCAAGCTCAATGTCCCGTATTTTCTTTCATAAAAAAAGTGCTTCCTGTAGGTTCCATCCCACTTGACTATTTCCTCTTCTCGGGTTGGTTCTCCGAGTACAAAAATGACCTCACTTGTTCTTTTTTGAAGTAAATCGAAGGAAATTCTTCCTGAAAAATTGTCTCTTACCTCGATATAATTGTCTCCAGAGTAGAAATAAAAATCGTGGTTAAGATAAAAAACCCCACCTCCACAATTAACCTCTGCCCCATCGGGGGTCTGTCCGGTAAAACAAGGAAGCGCTTGTTTGACATCTTGGGGATTGGCGCTCGCTTTTAAACCATTTAAGGTACCTTCGTCAAGATCTAGAAATAAATTCTCGCAAGCGTTATTTTCCATGGTGATATTTGGGATAAGGCTCAATTGGCTATGGTCCACCTTGACCAAGGTTGCATAAGATTCCAAAATACCTGTTTCGGAAGAAAAACGGGAGTAACTTACGTGGCTGGAGTCCACTTGGGTAAAGGTTGCATGGCATGGATGGCTGGCCCAACAAGAACTCGCTATATCCCTTCCCTGCTTAAATTGAGCCTTATGGGCATCTAATGTATTAAGATGCCAACGCACTTGACAGAAAGTTTCTGGAAATTCTAGAAGAAAATCATCTTTTTGAAAATCAAACCGGGCGATGAGGGGACGAGAAAACTTCCCACTGGGATCATACGATATGCCAATCCACGTTCCTTCCAACCAGATTTTATCTTGAGCTTGACTTAGTGTAAGGGCTCCATGCATTATTCCTAGCCATAGGATAATGACATAATTATGGACTCTAGGTCCTTTTAGCAATTTCATATGTAAACCTGTTGATTATATCCTGTATTCTTTATTAAAACGGATTTTATTAGTCAACGGTGCCATTTTTTAAAATAAAATATGGGGCTTAAATTTTATGCTGAGTGGCTGAGGGATAGAGCGGCCTGTTTGAGCTCGCAGGGGCCTTGCGGGAAAGGCAGCGAGTAGCGAAAGCCCGACCTCCCAGGGCAAAAGCTGGGCATACGGAAACCCTCATGGACTACCGGGGAGGGCAGCCCCAACTTTTATAAAAAACCTCAATATTTTGTACAAAACTACTAATTTATTGCATTATTGAATTATGTTTAGCCAGCTTCTGAAAATCTTATGGTGTCTTAGAATAATAGCCAAATTTTCTATGGCTATATGGTTTAAGGCTTGATGAAAATATCCTTTAAAAAATGCAACAGAAACCGAAATAAGACAAATGTTTGTTGCTTAAGCAATATATTGATCCAGTTCAAGCCTTCAGAAAATACAATTTTAACAAATTTTGTACTTGCGTAGAACTAGCCATCCTACTTCTTCGTTATGATTATTGTATAACTAATGCAAATTAATCTCGAACCATGGAGCCAAAGAAAAACCCGAAACTAGATCTAAGCCGCAAGACAGGCTTGTTCTTTAACATTGGCTTGATAGCAAGTTTGCTCCTCGTAATCTCTGCTTTTGAGCTTAAATTTTATGACAACCTAGAAACCATTGATCTGGGTACCCTAGAAGAAGAAACCACGGAAATTCTGGACATTCCAATTACGGAAATGCCTCCTCCACCTCCTCCGGTAATCCAACAGCCTGAAATTGTTGAGGTGCCCGATGAGGAAGAAATTGAAGAGGATATTGAAGTGGAATTGGAGGTGGAGATTGAAGACAACATCGTTACTCCTCCGCCAGTTAAAATTGATGCGCCCCCGCCGCCGCCGCCCAAGCAAGAAGACGAAAACGAAATCTTCATGGTTGTTGAGCAAAGCGCTAGCCCCGAAGGTGGTATGCCTGCCTTTTACAGTTACGTAAGCAAGAATTTGAAATACCCTAAGCAAGCCCGCAAGCTAGGAGTGGAAGGAAAAGTTATCATTCAATTTGTAGTTTGGAAAGACGGGAGTTTGAGAGATCTCAAAGTTCTGAAAGGAATTGGCTCAGGTTGTGATGAAGAGGCAGTTCGGGTTTTGAAAAATTCACCCAAATGGAAGCCTGGAAAGCAAAGAGGTCGTCCGGTTAACCAAAGAATTGTACTTCCTATCATGTTCAAGTTAGGATAAGAAATATCTCTTTTGTAAAAAAAAGCGCCTTTTTCGCAGGAAAAAGACGCTTTTTTTATGGGCCATACGTTTGAATAGCTTGAATAAGCTCGGCGTTTTCTTGAGAATTTCCCACAGTGATTCGCAGGCAATTGTCACAGAGGTAGACTTTAGAACGATCCCTAACAATAATTTTCTGGGAGACAAGATAATTATACAAGGCTTTTGCCTCGGGGAATTTTACCAATACGAAATTCGTCTGTGAGGGATAGATTTGCTTCACTAAGGGGAGCTTTGAAAGGGCTTCCTCCAATTGGTCTTTCTCCATCAAAATTTCACCTACCCTCCGTTTCATCTCGCTTTCTTGTAAGAGCGCTTCTTTAGCCTTTGCCTGGGTGTAGGAATTGATATTATATGGGGGTTTGATCCGATCAAGAACCGACACGATTTCCGGGTGGGCCAAAGCAATTCCCAAACGGAGTCCTGCCATGCCCCAGGCTTTGGAAAATGTTCGTAATATGATGAGATTTTTATGCTTTTTGAGTTGCTCCTTTTGACTCAATTGCGGACAAAAGTCAATATAGGCTTCATCCAAAACAAAAATACCCGGATAATTTTCTATTATTTGTACTAAGTCATGGGCTCGAAAAGGGTTGCCACTGGGGTTATTGGGAGAGCACAAGAAAAAAAGCTTAGGGCTATCTTTATCCAAGGAAAGAATATTATCTAGGGCAAGTTGGAAACCCGGTACCAGGGGTATTTCTCTTAATCCCAGATCATTTATCCGGGCCGAAACAGAATACATACCATAGGTGGGTGGACAGGTTAAGACATTATCTTGCCCTGGTATTCCAAATGCACGCATGATTAAGTCAATAGGCTCATCACTTCCATTACCCAAAAAAATGTGCTCAGGGCTTAGGCCTTCCCGCTTAGCAATCAACTCTTTGAGTGCTCTTTGATGTGGGTCAGGATAGCGATTATAATTTTCATCTATCCCTACGCTTCCAAAAGGATTTTCGTTGGCATCCAAAAGCACTTCGGATTTCCCCGAAAATTCATCTCGGGCCGAGGAGTAAGGCTTTAGGTTCCGAATATTGGGTCGGAGAAGCGCATCCAGATCAATTTCCATTTTTAAGGGCATTCAAGCGAACCGTGACGGCATTTTTGTGGGCATCCAAGCCCTCGGCCCGGGCCATGATTTCTACGATTGGGCCAATGTTGAGTAGGCCTTTGGGGGTTAATTTTTGAAAAGTAATCTTCTTGACAAAGCTATCTAAGGAGACCCCTCCAAATGCCCGGGCAAACCCTTCTGTGGGTAGGGTGTGGTTGGTTCCCGAAGCATAGTCTCCCACACTTTCGGGAGAGTAATTACCCAAGAAGACCGAACCCGCATTGATTACTCTATCGGCTACCCAATCATCTTGCTGTGTAGAAATAATTAAGTGCTCAGGCGCATACATATTAGAAAAGTCAATAGCTTCTTGCAAGCTTCTCACCAAGATAGCCCGACTTTTGGAGAGAGATTCCAAGGCTATCTTCTGTCGGCTTAGCTCAGCGACTTGCCGTGTCACTTCATCCAATACCTTTTGCACCATCATTTCTGAGGTAGAGACCAAGACTACTTGGCTATCCATACCATGCTCCGCCTGGGATAGCAGGTCGGCGGCTACGAAGCTGGGATTGGCCGAATCGTCGGCAATGATCAATACTTCGGATGGTCCGGCAATCATGTCAATGGCCAGTCCGTCTTCGGCCACGAGTTGTTTGGCCGCACTGACGTATTGGTTGCTAGGCCCAAAGATTTTATAGACCTTGGGGACTGTTTCGGTACCATAGGCCATCGCGGCAATTGCTTGGGCGCCTCCAACTTTGTAGACTTTCCGAATATTTAAAAGACTTGCCGTGTACAAGAGGGCTGGGTGGATCTTTCCGTCTTTATTGGGCGTAGAGCACATGATAATTTCCTCGCATCCCGCCATATTGGCTGGGATTCCTAGCATGAGGATAGTGGAAAAGAGGGGGGCATTTTGACTGGGTATGTAGAGCCCTACCTTCTGAATGGGCGTACTTCTTCGCCAACAGCTCACGCCTTCCATGGTCTCGATGACTTTTACGGACTCTTTTTGGGCCAAATGGAATTTAGCAATATTATATTTGGCTGTTTGAATGGCTTTTTTTAATTCTGGGCTTACATACGCCTGAGCTTCTCTAAATTCGGCTTCTCTTACTTGAAATTCTTGTATGAGAACATCGTCAAATTTTTTTACGTAACGTCTCAGGGCCACATCACCTTCCTGTTTTACATCTCTAAGGATAGGGATTACCGCAGGAAAAAGATCTTTGTAGTCTTTACCGGCCCGGCGGCATAATTCAGGCCAAGTATTCGGTGTAGGGTGAACTATTTTTTGCATGAAAAAAGGGCAAAAATGAATATTTTAATATTATGAAGGCTTTTCTATTTCTAGCTACCATGATCCCCTACGGATTCTGTTTGATTTTAAAAACACAACGTAGGAAAGTATATTCAAAACGGATGCTACATGCTTTTTGTTTGGTCAAATAATTAGAGTATCATCTTCTCAATTGGGATAACTAAAATCCCTTGCGCTCCGGCCTCCCGCAATTGGGCAATGATCTTCCAAAACTCGTCTTCTTGTACAACTGAGTGAAGAGATGACCAACCTTCATCGGCCAAAGGAGTAACTGTTGGGCTTTTCATGCCCGGCAAAATACGAATGACATGATCAATGCTTTCATTGGGGACATTCATTAAAATGTACTTATAGCTCTTCGCTTGCTTAACAGAGTTTATCCGAAACAGGAGCTGCTCTAATAGCGACGATTGTTCTTCTCCCAAGTTAGGCCGGGCAATCAAGACGGCCTGTGATTTAAAGATAACTTCTACTTCTTTGAGCCCATTGCTGGTCAGTGTGCTGCCTGAACTTACGATGTCACACACTGCCTGAGCCAGCCCTATACTGGGGGCAATCTCCACGGAACCACTAATTTCGTGTATTTCGGCTTGAATATTATGCTCACCCAAGAAGTTGGTAAGTAAGTTGGGATAGGAAGTGGCTATTTTATAGCCATTCAATTGATTAACTCCCTCATAGGTCATGTCCCGAGGGATAGCAATGGATAAACGGCATTTAGAAAAGCCTAGCTCTTCAACCAAATCTACGGTTTCATTTTTTTCAACCAGCACATTTTGCCCTACGATTCCAATATCGGCTATCCCGGAGGATACGTATTTGGGTATATCATCATCGCGGAGAAACAGAAAATCAAGGGGAAAATTATACGAACTAGCTTTAAGTTTACCCACGGCGCGAGTAAAGGAGATTCCACACTCTCGGATTATTTCCAAACTTCCTTCACTTAGGCGACCAGATTTTTGCACAGCAAGTTTTAAACGATTATCCAAAGTCGTATTTATTTATTTAATAGAACAAAGTACTAAATTACACAAGTTTTTGAATTTTAACGGAGCCCTCCATCATTTACCAATAGGCTTTAAGCCTCAAATGATGCCTTGGCAAATTTACCTTTATAATTATCGGCATGATAAACCGAATACTTGCTTTTATACTTCAAAACCCGAATCCGCGGCGAGGGCAAAATCCCAATAGTCCTGTACCGAGTGTAAAAGATAACCTCAAAGCTTTCCGTTTTATCCCCCGGTTTATGCGCCTGATTTGGGATACTAGCCCGGTATTGGCCACTATCAATATTTTTTTAAGGCTGCTCCGGTCTCTCTATCCCGTGAGTAGCTTGTATGTGGGTAAATTAATCATAGATGAAATTGTGCATCTATCTTCCCTTGAAGGCCCCCTGGACTATACCTACCTTTTGACTTTGATTGGGATAGAGTTTGGTTTGGCCTTGTTTTCTGATGCCCTCAACCGAGGAATTATTCTCAGCGACTCTTTACTGGGTGACCGTTTTGCCAATCGCAGCTCGGTAGAACTCATGCGGCACGCGGCTCAAATGGATTTGGCCCAATTTGAAAAAGCCGATTTTTACGACAAACTGGAAAGGGCCCGTCGGCAAACCACGGGTAGGGTCCGGCTTATGTCTCAGATTCTTTCCCAAATGCAAGACTTGATCACGATTCTTTCTCTGGGGGCGGGTCTTGTCTTATTCAATTCGTGGCTTATTTTACTCTTAATTTTTACCATCATTCCCGCTTTTTTAAGCGAGAGTTATTTTAACCGCTCCACGTATTCCTTGGTGCGTAGTTGGACACCCGAACGACGCGAGTTGGACTATCTCCGATACATAGGGGCCAGCGATGAAACCGCCAAAGAGATCAAGCTATTCAACCTATCCGATTTTATTACCACGCGTTTTGAAGGCTTGGCCGAAAAGTACTATCAGGCCAACCGCAAATTGGCCATCAAACGCAGCATCTGGGGGATGGGCTTAGGAATATTGTCTACCCTAGGGTATTACGGGGCCTATACCCTAATCATCTATCAGACCGTGATT
Organism: uncultured Microscillaceae bacterium; assembly: GCA_963922455.1. Classification (GTDB taxonomy): domain Bacteria; phylum Bacteroidota; class Bacteroidia; order Cytophagales; family Microscillaceae; genus CAWUIO01. The sequence goes on along the minus strand of CAWUIO010000079.1, from coordinate 10,814 downwards.
AGGATCATTAGTTTGGGAGATTTGACTTTTCTTTCAGGATCTTTTAGTCGCTTACAAAGCTTATTGCAAGGCATGTTATCCCGCTTCAATGCCATTGCCCAAGATGCTCTGTACTTACAAGACTGGTTTGCCTTTTTTGATATTAAACCCAAGATAGTCTCCCCACCCTCCCCACGGCATGTCCCTAAGGTGATCCAAAAGGGTTTTACCTTCGAGCAGGTGGGCTTTAAATACCCCAATACGGAGCAGTGGGCCATAAAAAATATCAGTTTTCACCTAAATGCCGGAGAAAAATTGGCCTTAGTTGGGGAAAATGGGGCAGGAAAAACAACTTTAGTCAAGTTAATTGCCCGCTTGTATGATCCAGATGAAGGGCGTATTTTATTAGATGGTATCGACATCAAGGAGTATAATTTACAGGAGTACCGGCAGATGATTGGGGTCATCTTCCAAGACTTTGTGAAGTATTATATGATGATGTCAGACAATATTGCCGTGGGCAAGATAGATAAACGGGAAGACGAAGAACTTATCCAGAAATCGGCTCAACTGAGTCTGGCTGACTCGGTTATTGACCGCCTTCCGCAGGGCTATTCCCAAATGCTGGGCCGCCGGTTTGTAGAAGGGGTTGAATTATCGGGTGGGGAATGGCAAAAAGTTGCCTTGGCCCGTGCTTATATGCGGGATGCCGCTTTACTTATTCTAGATGAACCTACGGCGGCCCTGGATGCCCGGGCTGAATATGAGGTATTTATCCGCTTTTCGGAACTCACCCAGGGGAAGGCGGCTGTGCTAATCTCCCACCGCTTCTCAACCGTCCGGATGGCCGACCGTATCCTGGTGCTCAAGCAAGGTCAACAGGTTGAGCTAGGTACCCATTCAGAATTACTCGATAAGGGAGGCTTGTATGCCGAATTATTCAACTTACAAGCCGAAGGCTATCGTTAATTGGAGTGTATGGGGCTTGCCTACGCTTTGGTTCAAGGGCTTTTCTTACTCAAATAAGTGCCACGCGTAGGCCGGGCTTTCGCCACTCGCCGGCCACCCCTCTGCCAGCGGCGGGCTCAAACAAAGGCTCTATCCCTAAGCCACTAAGATAAGAAGAGAGAATAGAGGGTAGAGAAAAGAGAGCCAATTTTTGATCAATTCTCCTTTTTCCTCTCGCTTCTCTCATCCTTGCTCTCTCCTCATGGCTTAGGGATGGAGCGGCCTGTTTGAGCTCGTGTAGGCCTTGTGGGGAAAGGCAGCGAGTAGCGAGAGCCCGACCCGCGCCACGCTCCATCTTGTCTAGGGAGGCCCTCACCTTATATGGCGCGGGGAAGCCCCAAGAAACCGATGGCTAGGCCCTGTGGGTATATTTTTCCAAAAGGGCTTTTAATTGATCAGGGTCAAAAGGCTTAATCACAATATCATTCATTCCATAGCTTACCGGGTGCAAGCCTGGCTCAAAATGTAACGAGGCTGTCATAGCCAATACGGGGACTTGCGTATCTAGTTGACGAATCCGAGTAAAGGTCTCATAGCCACTCAGACCGGGTAATTGTAAATCAAGTAAGATGAGTTTAAATTTCTCGTCTGAGGCCTGGTTTTGAAATGTGACAAGAGCTTGCTCACCCGACTCGGCCATTGAGACAGCATAACCCCACTTGATGAGGTACTTTTGAATGATTAGTTGGGTGATTTGATTATCCTCTACTACAAGTATATTCATGCTAATTCAGATTACCCATGGGGAATATTTTTTCCATGGGGCTTAGGATTCAAATAAGATAAAAACAGGAAAGCCGTTTTAATTGGAATCGCAAGGGCTAGAAGAAGAAATCTGAATGGATTAGTATATCCCACTACCTAAATAGTAAAGCACTACTAAGCTTTTTTAATATAACATGAAATATTGGAAACTATCTGAAATTTAAGATAATTTACACTTACAACCTACTGAGCAAATTTTGGAATGGATATTTATTCTTCGCTACTAGGAGCGGCTAAGCCTGTATCGTCGGTTTCTTCCTCACCACCCGTAGCGGGGGTAGAATTGGGTTGTTCGGTTTCGGTACCCGTAGCTTGACCGGGTGCTGGGCTTTGTGGAGTAGAAGGTTGATTGATACCACGGCGCTCAATGGCTCTATCAATGTTAGGACTTGTGATATTGGTATCTGTAGGAGCGCTAGAGATAAAGAAGTTTGAAAACAAAACGAGAACCGCGATGGCTGAGGACAATCCCCAGGTAATTTTCTCTAGGAGATCGGTGGTTTTTTGAGCTCCGAGCATTTGGCTAGCCCCGGAACCTCCAAATTGAGAACTGATTCCTCCACCTTTGGAGTTTTGGGCTAGGACTACCAAAACCAATAATACCGAAGCAATCAAAATCAATACAATAGTCGCGATAAACATAGGAGAAAGGTCTTTGTTTCAATATGGAAATGCAAAGTAAGTGCTTTTCTACTTAAATTCCAATTATTAAATTCTAAGATTTTAGAATCTCAATCTGAGATAAGAAGTAATTTTTCTTTTCTGGATGGGCCTGAATCAATTTTTCATAGACCTGGATAGCTCCTTCGGTATCTCCTTGACTAAACAATTGTATAGCCATTCGTTCGTTCAGATCTTCATCCAAGATAGATTTGCCCGCGCTATCACTTTTTTCGGTATTGCCCTCTTCCTTGCTTTGATTCATGAGAGAATCTTGCAAGACTTGGATTTGACTTTTAAAATAACTTGCTTTTTGAGGGTTACGCTCAATAAGCTGTTGATACAGGTCGATAGCTTCCTCACTTCTCCCTTGATTGAAAAGCAGGATGGCCTCTGATTCATCTAAGTAGTTTTGCTCGTCTAAGTCTTGGCTCCCTTCGGGGGTAGCCGGGGTTTCCTCAGGGCTTGCTTCTAGCGCGGAGGGCTCACTTTCTGCTTCAGGTTCTGGGTTTGGATCTACTTCGGCAGGTATAGTTGATTCGGTGGCTTGCCTTTCTGAGGGTGGTTCTTCCTTGCTTGGTTTTTCCTGTACCGGGGTTTCTTCTATTTTTTGTTCGGGTAAGGCTTCGCTTGTTACTTCTGCCTGGTTATCATGGTCTGTCAATGAAGCGATTTCGGGTTCATCCTGAGGGTCTAGAATAGTTTCTTTGGCAGGAAGCTTAAAAGGTTCGGGGTCTTCGGGGATTTGGTCAAAAAAGGAACCCGTATCACGTTTGATTTCTGGGATTATTTCATTCTGCACCGTGTTTTCTGGCTCAAGCGGTTCTTCGGGCTGAGGAGTTTTCGTCTCGGCCGGGGTATCGGTATAAGAGGCGTTTTCAGAGGGAGTAGACGGTTCGTTGAGGGTAGTGCCTAGCTCTTTATTTTCTGGTTCTACAACCGTATTTTGTATTTCCTCAGCTGGAGGATTGGGCTCTTCTTGGCTTATCCCATCAAAAAATGACTGGGTAGTATCTTGAGGGCTAGGTGAAGAATCCTTTAGCGGGCTCTCCGAACTGGGTAAATATTTATCTAAGTCTTCACCCACTAAGGTCCTCAGGTTGACGGTATAATACTCTTTCTTGTCAGGGTAAAGCTCCATGAGCCTCTGGTACATAGCGATAGATTCCTCAATCTTTCCATCATAATAGAGCCCCATGGCTTTGCCTTCGTTTACTTCCTCGTAGATATTGGGCTGTATAGGACTTTCATCCAGGGGAGGATTGAACGTTTCTGGATCACTCGATATATTCTCAAAATAAGATTCTGTTTGGGCTTCTTCTTCGAGTGGGTTGGGGTGACTCATGGAGTCCAACTGGGGAGTATCGGCTGTAACTTCGTTTAGGATGGTATCATCTCCGGTGAGGATGGAGAGTTGGCTATAATAATAGGGCTTTTTCTCAGGATGTCGTTCGGCTAATTCTTTATAAATGGATACAGCTTCAGACAATCGGCCTTCATTAAAGCGATCTAAGGCAGTATTTTCGTTGAGATCTTCTTCGGGTATATTGCCCAGCTCCACGCGGGCATTTTGGACCGTCTCTTCTGGCTCAACATGTTCCTTCAAAGCCTCCTCACGTTGACTAGGCTTACTTACTGGTTCGCTTGTAGGGCTTGTTTGTGGCTCAGAAGGTGTAAGCGAGCTTGGAGTATGGCCATTGCTTGAGAATGGCATAGCTCCATTTAAAAATTGGCGTAGGGCATATCTATCGTAGGCAAAGGAAGCTGCCTTTCTGATCTTTTGAGGGGCCAACATGCTTTCTTTATCTTGAGCATACTTGGCAATCAGTAAGTGCGCTACTTGGCAATAGGGATAAGAAGCGACAATTTCATCTAATAGTTCTACTTCGTATTCCGTTATTTGCTCGGGCCTATCTAATATGGAGCTTAGGGTATCTTTGTTCATAAGACTCCTTTTTATTTACCAATTGGTAAGGGTTTTACTAAAGATGTCTAAAATAATTTGTTCAAAAATTTCGTCAACTGCTACGGGTTCTACCTGATCTAGGGTTTGCTCTTGGGAAAAGTCAAAGAAAAAGGAAAAGCTTTGGTTGAAGCTGTTCGTATTTTCAATGGTATCCACAAAATCTACCGACACGCTTATTTCCAATCGGTTTTGAGCAGCCTCATCATTACTTGTATTGGCGATGGGTACCACATCATATCTAGCAATATACCCATTTATGATGAGTTCTCCATTATTTTCTACAATGGACAAGGATGAGTTACGCTGATAATACTCTTTTAGGCGCTCGGTAAAATCTTGGCCTAAGTTAGCCGGACCATTCGGCGCTTGATTGACAAAGTTCCCAACTTGGATCGTATTGGCCGTGGTACTGATACCCGAAAGAGAATAACATCCTTGCAGGAGGAAAAATCCCAAACCAAATAAATAGTTGAAAAACTTATTGATTTTCAATCTCATACTGTTTAATTTTTCGGTAAAGGGTTCTTTCAGAAATCCCTAAATCCCGGGCTGCGTGTTTACGTTTGTTATTATTTTTTTTGAGGGCTTTTACAATCAATTCTTTCTCTTTTTCTTCCAGGGAAAGGCTATCGGTTTCTTCCTCGTGTTGAATGTCTTGGGTATTCAGTTTAAAATCTTCAGAGTCGCTAATATTGATAATCCCTTTATCAGGTTCAGCGGCTTTGAGTAGTAAGGCATCGCTGGCTACCACTGGTGGCCTTTCTTTATAATCTCCCTCTTCCATATTATGAAAGAGGTCTTTATGATCTTGGATAATATCTGCTCCAAATTTACCTGTATCTAACAATTGAAAAACGAGCTTTTTTAGCTCGGTTACATCATTTTTTAAGTCAAATAAGACCTTATACAATATTTCTCTCTCCGCAAAACTATGGGAATCATGCTTGCTACCGTGGGTCTGTCCATTGGGGAGGGTCAAGGCCTGGTTTTTTTCTTCTGGGGGCATGTAATTCAGCAATACTTCGGTATCGATGCTCCTTTGTTCCGTCTCAATTAAGGAGATTTGTTCTACCAGGTTACGAAGCTGTCGGATATTTCCTGGGAAACGAAACCGTTTTAAAGATTCGACGGCATCAGGGCTTAAGTTAATGGGAGGGACCCGGTACTTTTCAGAAAAATCTGAGGCAAACTTACGAAATAATAGGTGTACATCATCTCCGCGTTCTCTCAGGGGGGGCACAAAAATAGGTACGGTGCTGAGCCGATAGTAGAGATCTTTTCTAAATTTTTTGGCCTCAACCGCTTGTAACATATCTACATTGGTGGCGGCAATCACCCGGACATCCGTTTTTTGGGGTTTGGAAGAGCCCATCCGGATAAAGTCGCCATTTTCCAAGACCCTCAGCAACATCGATTGGGTGTTTAAGGGCATTTCTCCAATTTCATCTAAAAATATGGAGCCTTTGTTAGTCACTTCAAAATAGCCTTTACGGGCCTCCGTTGAGCCAGTAAAGGCGCCCTTTTCATGACCAAACAATTCAGAATAGATGGTGCCCTCAGGGATAGCGCCACAGTTAATAGCAATGAAAGGGCCGTGTTTCCGGGCACTGAGTTGGTGGATTATTTTAGAGAAGGATTCTTTTCCACTACCGCTTTCACCCGTGATGAGTACACTCATATCGGTAGAGGCTACTTGGATAGCTCTTTGGATGGCATTATTCAGTAGGGGAGAGTTGCCGATTATGCCAAATCGTTGTTTAACTGATCGAATTTCTGATTCTCTCAAAATCCTTGGTTTAATTTTTTATTTTCAAAAGCCGGGGGTTTCCCGGCTTTTGAGCCAAGGAGGAATCCCGGTTTATTATTCTTGAAACTGATTATCTCCTAATAATTCAGACAATTTTGCCTCAATTTCATCTCTTTTTTGCGAAGTATAGGCTCCAGAAGTATGGTAGACAATTTTGCCAGATTTGTCCATCAAAAAGAAATACGGAAGAACCTTCTCATTCTTTTTCTTACCTAAATCCAGATCTGGGTAGTTGGCCAGCGTTTTTCCTTTTACAACGGCAATATGTTCTCGCCAATGATCCTGGACATTTTCTTCCAACTTACTCCTTACCTTTTTACCGGCTACTTTTTTGGCCCCGGTAAGCAACACGACAAATTTGACGTTGGCGTCATAAGGATCAAAGTCAAATAAACTTGTGCCGGGTGCCTTTACAAACAAATCAAACAAAGGCTTTCGCCAACGAGCCAGATATTCTTCCGATTTGGGTGAATATGCCAAGGCTACCAGAGAAACTTCGCCTTTTCGGGGAAGCTGCACCTCTTTCCCGTTTAAGTTTTTTCCCGACATGGCCGGGAAAGGGCTTCCGGTTTGAGCCTGAGCATAGGCCAAGCTAAGGCCAAAAGCCAAGATGATCATTAAGTACTTTTTCATTGGGCTGATATTTTTTTATTACCTATTCCACCCAAAGAAGTACGGAAGCGAACCGGGAACGTTTCCGATTCACGGTCTAATCCAAAAAATCAGGCCGATTCTACAGCCTCTCCCATGAGCGTAGCCCCGGTACAAGCTTGTATTTTTACCCAGACATAGTCACCGGCTTTAAACGACATTTTGGGAAAGATAACCACTTTATTTGCCGTATTACGGCCTTTTAAATGCTCTTCGGAGCGCTTGGAAACTCCTTCTACTAAGACCTTAAATACTTTGCCCACATCCTGCTTATTTCTTTCCAAAGAATGGCCTTGTTGCTTTTGTATAATTTCATTTAGCCTTCTTTTTTTATCTTCCAAGCTTATATCATCCTCAAATTGCTTAGCGGCCGGTGTGTTAGGACGTTCTGAATAGTAGAACATATAGGCAAAGTCATACTTCACTTCTTCCATCAAGCGCAATGTATCTTTATGCTCAGCCTCTGTTTCGCTGCAAAAACCCGCTATCATATCCGTAGAAATACCGCAATCTGGGCCAATAATTTCCCGAATCGCTCGGATTCGGCCTAAGTACCACTCCCGGGTGTAGCCCCGGTTCATCATTTCCAAGACCCGGGTATTGCCACTCTGGGCAGGTAGGTGGATATAATTGCAAATGTTTTCGTAGCGGGCCATGGTGTGCAAGACTTCGTCGGTCATATCCTTGGGGTGAGAGGTAGAGAACCGAATGCGCAAATCTGGACTCACCTGGGCAACCCGTTCTAAGAGCCCGGCAAAGTTTACCAACTCAACCTGGTCCAGATCAACTCCTTTTTTTACCGCTTTTTTCTCAGCAATCAAGGAAATTACATCCGGATTAGAACTCCAAAGGTAAGAATCAACGTTTTGCCCCAGCAAGGTAACTTCACAATAGCCCTGGTTAAACAAATCTTGAGCCTCATGGACAATAGAATAAGGATCCCGGCTACGTTCCCGCCCACGAGTAAAAGGTACCACACAAAAGGAACACATATTATCACATCCCCGCATAATGGAGATGAAAGCACTTACTCCATTAGAGCCTAATCGTACCGGGTTAACATCCGCATAGGTTTCTTCACGAGACAAAAAAACGTTCACCGCTTTTTGTCCACCATCGACCTTTGACACTAGTTTTGGCAAATCCCGATACGCATCTGGGCCAGCCACCAAATCTACCATCTTTTCTTCTTCCAAAAGCTTAGTTTTGAGCCTTTCGGCCATGCAGCCCAATATCCCTATTAAAAGACTGGGTTTTTCTTTTTTTAATGCCCGAAGATGCTGCAAACGGTTCCGGATACGAAGCTCGGCATTCTCACGGATAGCACAGGTATTTAAGAAAATAAGATCAGCCGAATCGGCATTTCGAGTAGATTCAAAGCCCTCGTCCTTCATAATGGAAGCCACAATCTCACTATCTGAGAAATTCATTTGACAACCGTAACTCTCTATATATAATTTGCGGGAAGTCCCTCCATCTCCTTTTGAGGCAAGGGCAGCCCCCAAACGAGGCTCAGCTTCTGTTTTCATTTCCTGCATCATTTAGTGCTTAATAATCTTCAAAGTTATGGATATAAGCTCAAAATGACAAAATGTCAGTTGAAAAATATGACGACTCCTTTTTTTAAAGAATTAACAGGCAAAAATTAGGGCTTAGCTTGCCATTTTGAATAGAAATGTTCTAGATTACGTCCAGTTTCGAATATTCTTCACACAAATTCTTCCTAATCTCAACCGGCTTACCATTTTCTTCGCTAAGCCCTACTATCTTCAAGAGAAGATTCGGATAATCAGCCATACTCTTCAAATTTTAGAATATATTTGATTTTAATTAGAATAAATCCCTTCGGATTACGCATTCTAACTATGAAATTTGTGCCTAGACCTTTTCTGTGCCGCACCTATCTCGGGCTGGTGCTATTCCTTGGTGGCCTTGTCCTACCCCTTCTATCCTATGCTCAAAACTTCACCGAGGCCGATCGCTTACGCATGCGACGGGAAACCGAAAGCTTACTAGAAAATTATGTGTTTGGTTTAAACCAAATCGGGGATGCCAGCGACCGGGCCAAGCGTTGGCGAGATGATGATATCAATAATATTCTGACTAATTATTTTGAGAGCACCGAAGTTCCCGTATACAATGATGTCGAGCGGGAAAACCTCAATAATGAGAGTTTTAGTGCCTTACAATATTTACAGACCATTGGCCGGCTTTATGAGCAAGGGGTTAATTTCCAATATCGGCTCAACCTCAAAAACCCTTGCTTTGAAATCGTAGGAGACGAAACTTTCTACTTCGTAAAAGTTGAAGTATCCAAACTGCTCACGGGCATCTTGCTTACCGACAATGCCATGAATACCAATTTGGACTCGATCGACATCTATGTCAAGTACCCCATCTTGCAAAACCGCCCCGAATTGGTTACTGCCCCCGGTAAAATATATCAAATCACCGCCCACCGCGAAACCACGTGTGAGGAAGTGGCTCGGGACACCAAGCTTTCCCTCACCAGTTTTGAAGACAATATTCTCCGGGAAAGAGCCGAAAATTTTGTTAAAGACTACGCCATTACCCTCAATATTATCGGGAACCCGCTCATCAATGAGCGTTTTAATACCGAAGATTACTTTGAAAATGCCAATGTGAAAGTCTACAATGACTTACTCCCCATTATCCTTTTAGACGAGTTCCCAGCCGACGATTATCTTAATAATATCGAACTTTGGTATCAAGAAGGAATCATCTTTGACTACCGGTCGGTAAAAGCTAGCAATGTCTTGACCCAAGACGATTATGTATCCGTAGAAATAGAAGTGGAGCGGGTCATCCGGGTACCCGCCCGGAACTACCGAGACCGCCAAAACCTCCGCATCTTCGTAAAATTCCCCATCGATGCCAAAGGAGAAGTGGGCGCCGAACGCCTAACCCCTCGGATTTATAAAATAGAGCGCAAAGAAAAGCGCATACGCCCCAAAAATTATTTAGCGGCCGGAGGGCAGTTTAATGCCTTCAATTACTTTGGAGACCTCAACCCCCTCAACCAAAGGTTCCGGCCTACGTACCGCCTGATCCGCCCCGGCTTTGGGATTCATATGAGTAAGAAGTTTAGCCCCCGTTTGTTTACTCGTTTTAGCTATGTTTCGGGGCAGGTGGTGGGCGATGACTTCACCGCGGCCGATCCGAATGATGAATTGGCCCGCTACCGGTACATTCGAAATTTGCACTTTCGTAACTACATTCACGAGCTCTCTTTGGTGGGTATGTATGATATTTTACCCAATACGGGGCTCTATTACAAGCGCCGTTTTATCCGGCCTTACGTATTTGGAGGGATTGGGGTGATTTATCACAGCCCGCAAGCCAAAACCCCTTCTGAGTTTGGGGCGGCCTGGGTAAGCCTTAAAAACCTTAATACCGAAGGCCAAGGACTAGAGGGTGGGCCCGATCCGTATTCTAATATACAAGTTCAAATTCCTTTTGGGCTCGGTTTTCGCTTTAAGTTGACTTATCGGATGGACTTCTCTGTCGAGTTGGGGCTCCGCTACTTACTCTTTGATTATTTAGATGATGTAAGCGGCTCTTATGTTGACCCCGACTTGCTGGAAAGTGACCTCGCCCGCCGGATGTACAATCGGGCCCTGGAAGCTACCTCCGCTTTTAGTGGAGAATCCCGACAACAAGACCTGGACCGCTTATTGGCCGACTTAAACGGACTCCTTTCCTTCCAAGGGGTAAACGGTAATATCTATCAAACTTTCAATGGCTACGGAAGAGAAGGCGAGCAAAGAGGCAACCCCAATTCCAATGATTTTTACCTCGTCAGTGGTTTTCACCTCACCTATTTGATCAATGTGGGGAGTTCCCGCTCTCTCAAACAAAGGCCTCGCTTCTTGATAGATTTTGATTAAAAAGTACTTGGGGCTTGCCCTAGGCCGTGCAAAAAATTAAAAAAATGGTCTCCAATTTTGATGCTATTTT
>CAWUIO010000078.1:0-31249 GCA_963922455.1 uncultured Microscillaceae bacterium | reverse complement strand
GCCAGCGCGCAGCCAGCGGCGGGCTCAAACAGGCCGCTCCATCCCTAAGCCTTTTCATAAAAAAAAGAAAACCCCTCTTGTATGCCAAGCAACACAAAAATAATTTTCTTAAATGCCTACCATCGGTATCTATGATGTATGAGCGCTCATAGCCCCTTAGGAATGGAGCAAGTGTTTAAGCCAAGGTCTATTATTTCTCAAAAGTGGTAGCTCGTAAAAGCAATTGGACATTCGTGAAATTTAATTGCCTTACTTGAAGGAGTTGCTTTGATTTGCCTTCGTGGACTGGGCAAGTATAGGATGTATCCTTTAGCGAAGCTCCGGGGGTATCATGGAGATTCTTCAAAAACCAGCTAAATCACAGATCGTATAGACTTGCTTATTTAGTCCTAATTTGCTTGGAAAGGAAACAACACACAGCTATGGGGTTTTTCCTTCCTGTATTCTAGTTTGCCTAGCAAACTGGAGGAGGCCTTTCTCCCCAAAAAGAAGGAGGCGGTTGCCGAAAAGCCTTAACAGAGTAGGCATTTTTTATACCGTAGGCATCTTTCTGGCTATTTTTTTTCAAGTTTGCATGATCTGTGCTTGTTCAGAAGATGATCCCCTTTCCCCAGAGACGATTCTAGATTCTCCAAGGGAGTTCAAGCTGCCCATTAGGTATACACATTACCCAGGCCCGAAAGATGCGAGCGCAAAGCCTTTGCCCCCGAGCAGGAAGCATTAGTCCACAAGCCAAGAGGTCCGTAACTGTGATGTATTTCCCCGTGAAAAAAGTCCCGGTTCCCAGCACCTTCTCTCCCTCTCTGCTCTCTCATCTTCTTCAGCTGAGGGATAGAGCGTTTGTTTGAGCCCGCCGCTGGCTGAGGGCGGGCCGGCGAGTCGCGAAAGCCCGACCCCGGCGGCACCCTTGTCCATTACCGGCACCGTATGGCATCGCCGGGGGCAGCCCCAAAGTTTTTGTCTTCCTTCCCATTTCCTAAAATCCGTGTTATATTGAGTTTTATGTCTTTTGAATTAGTTTGTTTAGATGGAGCGAAACCCAAACCAAGATGTACCCAAATGCTACACGTAGTTACTGGAAATTAGGGCTGATCCTGCTTATTTTCTTTATTATTTCCTTTTTTACCAATATTCTGGGGGCTTTAAACCCCAGTGTATCTAGCAGTTATTACCTGAGCGAAACTTTAGCTGGCTTTTTGCCTTTTGCGTTTTTTATTGCCTATGGCTTGATGTCAATCCCCGCGGGCATGTTGGTGGAGCGCTACTCTATAAAAAAAATGCTGGCATTTGCTTTTGGGATCAGTATGCTGGGGGCGGTGCTTTTTGTGGCTTTCCCTAATTTCTCGATCTATCTCATTTCCCTCTTTACCATTGGGGCAGGTTTTGCCATGATGCAGGTCATACTCAACCCTTGGTTGCGCAGGGTGGGGGGCGAAGAACATTATGCTTTTAATTCGGTATTGGCCCAACTGGTTTTTGGAGGGGCATCTTTTGTGAGCCCGAAACTGTATACGTGGGTCGTATCGAATGTTCATCAAGGCAATCGGGAGGAAGGGCCTATCCTTTTGCTCAATGCCATCACTCCCCCTACCTTGTCTTGGGTAGCCTTATATGGTATTTTTGCCATGGTTTGCCTGCTCTTGATGGGCATCATTGCCCTTGTCCGGATAGCCCCGCTTGAGCTTAGAAGTGATGAAAAAAGTGGCACGTGGGATACTTACCGGGAGCTGTTCCAAAACCCGACCGTCCTCTTATTTTTTCTGGGAATCTTTGCTTACGTAGGCAGCGAGCAAGGGATCTCCTACTGGATGTCTAAATTTCTAGCCGATTACCACGGCGTAGATTACGAAACGGTAGGGGCCAATGCCGTAGCCAATTACTGGGGACTGATGACCTTGGGTGGGGTCTTGGGCTTGGTTTTATTAAAACTGCTCGATAGCAAACTGGTCTTGGGGGTTTTTACCAGCATTACCCTCTGTGCCTTTTTGTTGGGGCTCTTGGGAAGTCGCTCACTGGCTTTGCTGGCCCTTCCCAGTACCGGCTTTTTTATGTCGGTCATGTTTCCTATTGTAATCTCCCTGGCGCTCAATTCTTTGGATAAGCACCACGGGGCCTTTGCCGGCATTTTGATGACTGGGATTATGGGAGGAGCCGTGATGCAGGTCCTTATTGGCGGGCTGGCCGACGGGGTTGGGCTACGTTGGGCGATGTTGCTCAACCTTCTCCCCTTGGCTTATATCCTCAGCATCAGTTTTTGGGCCAAACCCTTGGTACGTAATAAGACCTTGGGGATGTTGGGCTCAGAAGCTCAGGGCTAACAAGGGTTCTATCATCCCCAAATGTAGTCCCAGCTTCGTCACATCATTTCTAGGAGGTCGCCTCTCCTGGGTCCTCCTCTGGTTCGGGCTCGTAAGAAGAAACGTGCTCCTCCTGTATAAACATGGGAGCTCCTTGAAATTTCATTTTATGCTCTTGGATATTTTCGGCGATCCATTCTTCGTTGAGTTCCATTTTCTCAAAGTCTTTCCAGATCCGGGCATCTTGGGCGCAGCTGTATTTTTTACAAACGGAGGGGCGGTCTTGGTAAATGGAGCACTTTTTCTCTTCTTGCTTCAAATGCGAGCAATAGCAATTGCTTCCTCTCCGGATGAAGTAAGGGCGGCCCAGATCCCATTTTACCTTGCCCGATTCTATTTCGGGGGCGTTTAGGGCAAATTCTAATTGGCAACACACGGCCTTGCAAATGGGTATCCGTTCTTCACAATTGACAGGGATAGGTTCTTCTTCCTGGGGGTGGTCTACCCTTAAGGCTACTCCTGCATTGGCAACTTCGCCTTTTTGGAACATTTCTTCGCGTACCTTGGCCACTACTTTCTGAAATTCTTCGGGTGAGGTAATCCCTTTTTGAATCATGACCTCAATCATACCGTAGAGGAAGGATTCAATTTCGTTGATATGCGCCGAATGTTTACTTAAAGCGGTGTGGGTAAATAAACTTCCGCGCTCGACTTGTTCTTGCCATTCTGGCTTATCGGATTCTTTCATAAGGGGAAATTAAATTTGAGAAAAGCGTAATCGGTGACGAATATCAAGGGCCGATGACTGATAGCTTGTGTTTTCTTGTAACTTAGATTTGGGGCTTAGATTAAGAGCCTTGTCGAGTATACTGATTTTATCGGGATCTTCTAGTTTGGCGGTTTGGGCTAAAACTTCATCCATATCGCCAAATAAGGCATTAAAATAAAACTCCAAGGCCTGCTTCCCTTCCGGGTCGGGTAAAATTTGGATAGCCTCAAAGGCTTTGGTCCTCTGTTGTAAAGCAGCCCAAAGCAGGTAGCTTTTGGTGTCAATCGCATCTAAAATCTCTTTTATCCGACCTGCTTCTTGAGCAATTCTATTTTGCCATACGATCTGAGATAACTCTTGGAGGCGGGCATGTTCGCAATGCATTCCGTACAATAGGGGCAAGGTGATTTTACCTTGTTCTAAATCACTCTTCCCTTCGGCTTCCCAAACTCCCGAGAGGTCATTCAAAATCTGTACGGCCATCCCCCAATGATAGCCAAAAACCCGGGAGGCCTTAATCCATTCTTCCTTTTCGGTACCGGCTAGTGCTCCCAGGCTAGCTATAGTAGACATCATGTAGCAAGTTTTCATCTCGATGGTGAGCCAATAATCATCCCAGTTTTTGGAGACTCCCATTAAATCTCGCTCTTGCCCCGCTAGGGTAACCAAGGCACTTTCTACGTATTCGTCCAGAATCTTTTGGCTTAACGGTGGGCCACTCGGAGATTTCCCAAAGATTTTATGGCTAAGGGTTTGTAAAGCGAGGACGTAGTTTAAAGCGCGTGCCGGCCCTATTTTAATCCAAAGCGCGTCGGGTCGGTCTTGATCTTGTAAATCATCTAAAACCCTCACGCTAATGAGGGAGGCAATCAAACCACTCGTGACACGGACTGCGTTTTCTGGGGGAGCGCCCACTGCCTTGGCTGAGGCTATGGCCACAACTATTTCGGGGTTTAACCAGGTTTTTAGGTAATCTATTACGATTTCTTGTAAAGAGCTTAAATAGGGAGGAATATGCTCTAAGAGTTCTTGTTTGGCTTGGGCGATTTGATAATCAATCCATATCATACACTGGGTATTTTTTCTTTTTGATAGGAAATGGCGATTGCTCGGGTAATGAGCAATCACTTTGATAAGCCTCCAAGGTATTTATTTTTTTAGTTCTTTGGCGAGTTTTTCCCGGGCTTCAATCAGTTCATCTAGGGAGTAATCTCGGGTGATCCCTTCTAGTTTTTCTTTTAATCCAGGGCTATTCAGATTGGGAAGCAGTTGAGAAAAAGCTTCCATATACGATTTGTCTAGGGGGTAATTCCGTTCTCTTTCGTAGCCAGCGACCAGTAACTGCAGCAGTTGGGCCGGATATTCAGAGTCTGAGGGGGCTTGGCTCAATAGGTCGCTTAAACTTTTCAAGGTTGTTATTTTCACACTCTGGGCGTGAGAAGGGTGGATCAGAAACTTAGCCAAACTGATTGCTGCCGGATAATTGGCCTTTTTAATGGCAATACGTAGGGCATCAACAAAAACCAGCGGGTGAGAAATGGAGGGATGGTCTAGGTTTTGAAAGGATGGCTCCTCACTGGATAAACCTAGGAGGTATTTAAAATTTTGGGCAAGGTTGCGGTTATTGCCTCTGAGCCAAAATGCTCGGGTGGCTAGGCCTTGAAAGCTATCTCCCAAGACACTTGGATTTTCAGGAATGCCCATAATTCGATTACGGACTTCATTTCCCCCTATAATTAGTAATACTTCTTGGGTTTTCTCAGCACTGGGTTCATCAAAAAATGTCTGATTATCCAGATCCAAGCGCGGACTTAAGGTGTCTTTTAACCGAGTGAGGGGGGATAAAAGCGTGTACCCTACAAATTGGATGGATTCTGGTAATGTAATCCCAGATTTATGCGAATAGATAAGTTGGGGATTTTCCAGTTGGAAGATTCGCTTATAATAGGAGGGGGCTTGACTCCCCTCAGCGGTTACCGTCTCTTGGGGAAGTTCCTCCATAGGCCCCTTGATTACTACCGCATCTTGGATATCAAGCGAGGTAATTGGGTTAAGGGATTGGGCAAACATGGCAGTTTTTATATTTGGGGTGGCAGATGATATTTCTTTTTTTTCCTGACAAGAGATGGCAGATAGGTTAAAAATTGATAGTACAAGGAGCAAGAAGTGGGTGGTACTCATAGTAAGGCAATGCTAGAAATTAACTGATTGCTACACCCAGTTTACCGTAGCGGAGTTATTGGGTATAGGGCCGCTTAATACCGGAGTTGCACTCCCTTTTCCAGTTCCTGAACCGCTGTGGGTGGTTTTACCGGTTTTGTTTTTTACGGTTTTCGTGCCGGCTTTACTGGCATAATCAAAAGCCACGCCCCAGTCGACTTCCCAAGAACCGTGATTCAGGTATTTGATTGTGTTGGGGGCGCTTTTCTGCCGGGCAATCATCCAATAGGAGAATTTATCTTTCCCGTCATATTTATCTAATTTACTCTTAGCATCGGGCGTAGTCCAAGGGGCGCCCGTACGGGGGGCATCACTAAAACGCACACTGACATTGGAGTTGGTCGTTGTAAATCCTTTTTCTCCCCCGGTACCTCTTGCGTTACCGGGGTCATACCAAGGTGCCCCCGAAGTGGTAAATGCATCTCTGGCGGGGGTGGTTGCCCTGACCTGCATCTGCGTTTTGGGGCTTTTACCCTTGTAGTGAGCGGTTCTAGAGGTTGAGTGTAAGGTCTGAATAAAGCCCGCTTCCCAATCCTTGGCTAAGGCATCGGTGCCTCCACTGGCTTTTACTTTTCCCGTGGCGACATAGTTGGAACTTTGATTGGTAACTGATGTTGATCCGAGTGTAACATTTAAAGGCCCACTAGATCCGGGGCTAAAGGCTAATGATGAGAACGTTAAAGGAGTGCTTGGGGTACTGCTTCCACCACCATCGGTTTCCTCTCCCCCCGAGCATTTTCTAAGTTGCCGGGCATTATTTTTCATTTGTACCTGATCTACGGGTTTGGCTTGCAAGATCCGTTGTTGCTGTAGCATCAGATCAGCCTGTGGGTTCTCTTGTTGAAACTGGGCGATCTCCTTGCGAAACACCTGCTGATTGTCGCTAGCATTACCCGAAGAGGAGAATTTGGCTTGTACGGCCGGGTTGGCAAACATATGGCTAAAGGGCAAGCTAGCCCGGGTATCACTTTTCTTTTGAACTGCTGCTCCTTGTTGTACCACGTGGGTTAATTCGTGCGCCAGGAGCCCTACGCCAGCGGAACTATTGGGCTGATAGCGCCCCTCATTAAAAAAAATATCTTTTCCCACAGTGAAGGCATGGGCATTCAAAGCCTGGTTCATTTGCACGGCTTGGTTGTTTGTATGTATCCTTACCCCGCTAAAATCAGAATTGAAGCTCTGTTCCATAAAGGACATGGTAGCGCTGTCCAAGGGTTGGCCTCCTCCCCGACTCGTTTGTATTTGGCTTTCTATCTCGCTACTAACTACCTCGCCGCTTCCTTGAAATTGGATAAATTTGGCCTGGATATTTCCTTCATCTTGCTCACAGGCATCACATTTTTTTTGGATCACATTTCTTTGCAAAGATGTCTGTACTAAGCGCATCACGCGGGTTTGGATACGTTTGGGGCTCACCGAAAGCGGAAGCCCAAAAGCACTTACTTTTTGCTGCAAGCGGCTGACTTGGGAGTAATTTTGGACTACCTGGGAGGCAATTTTATCGGCTTCTTGCTCATAGGGATCATCGGGTTGCCCAACAGTCAATTGGGTCTGTAAGGGAAGGCCCAACTTGCCTTGGGCAAGGGCAAAGGGGTTGGTTTTGGGCTGTAACTGGCCGGAGAGAAGGCCAAAGCCTACATCTGCTTGGGCTGATTTTTCTTGGGAGGACCTCATTACAGAGGATTCACTAGAATTGGCCGCTTTGACGGGATCGGCACTTTTGGTTTGCTTGCTTTGCATAGTAGGACAAATTTTATTTAAGTTAAGTTATGCCCCTTTAATAAGCAAATTTTAATAATTTTTTTTCTTCGACTAATCCCTTAACTTAGTTGATAGTCGAGATACCTAAATACGGGTTTTATATAAGTTCATGACTCTATGCAAAGCATTCCTCAGCAAGCCGTGATGGGGCACGTAATAGAAGAAGAGATTGCTTGGTTTCAGGCGTTTTGTCAAGCCAGAGCCCGGTATTTTGAGTCGAGTGATGGCTTGCCCCCCAATTATGTGGACCTTCAACTATTTGACTCGGTTCGTTTGCCTCTGCGACCCGGTTATAATCCGTATGACCTTCTCTGCCAGGAGTTATGGAAACAAACCCAAAAAAAGTTTCCTAAACCGGAAGCCCTTTCTTACCATGCCGCCGAACGCTTGGTTTTGATTTTGGCCCTTCTTCCTCATATCCGGCCAGATTTGACAGATTACTTTAAAGAGATAGAAACCGCATCTGGAAGCAGCCTCAACTCCGTACAGGGAATACAAGCGCAGGTATTTATTCCTTCAGCTGAGACGGCACTTTATCTGCTTGCGGGTAGCAATCTCAAACTTCGCCTTGGCTTTCAATCTATCTTCTACCCCCAACATCATTTTGCCCAGCATGGCATATTGAGCCTGGAAAGTACACCCACCGGAATCCCTACTTGGCGCGGAGCTTTACAAATTTCTAGGGAGGTCCTATATCAGTTTAGTACAGGCGAGGAACTGGAGCCTCAAACAAGCCCAGACTTTCCGGCGAGCAAGCTGAGCACGGAGCAAACCTGGGATGATTTGGTTGTTCCCCATCCTACCCGGATTCGAATCCAAGAACTCTTAGACTGGATCAAATACTATGAAGAAATGGCCGAACACCCGGAATTTGCCCGAGAAAGAAAGGGATACCGCTGCCTTTTGGTGGGCGAACCGGGAACTGGCAAAACCATGCTTGGCCGCCTGTTGTCCAAAGAAACCAGGCGCCCGGTTTACCGCATAGCCTTAGACAAGATTGTGAGTAAATATGTGGGGGAAACCACAAAAAACATAGCAAAAATATTCCAAGCGGCCCGGCACCGGCAATGGATCCTGTTTTGCGATGAGGGAGATGCCCTTTTTTCTAAGAGAAGTACTAAAACCCAAAGTGCCCAAGATACCTATGTCAATCAGGACATTGCCTACTTGTTGCAGGAAATTGAAGACTACCCGGGGATTATTGTAGTCGCTACCAACTACTCCCAAAACATGGATAAGGCTTTTCAGAGAAGATTTGATACCCGGATCGATTTCCGCAAGCCGGAGACGGCCGAAATCATTCAATTATTAGAAAATGCCTTTAAGGCTTTTAGCCTCGACCCAGAATTGGATTTACCTTTCATTGCCCAGGAATTAAAAGGGCATATTACGGGGGCCCAAGTAACAAAGATAAAACATTACTTAGGGCTACAAGCTATAAAACACAAGTCCTGGGAAATCACCCTTCCCTTATTTTGTGAGTCTTTGCACCGATTGGCTCTCAAGATACCCGATTTTGCCGGACGAAGGGCTCGTTTGCAACGCTTCAAGAATGAAAGCCCTTGAAGGAACCCTTGCTTTTTCCTGTCTGATGGTTCCCCTAAAACTTCCTTTTCATATGGCTTAGGGATAGAGCGGCCTGTCTGAGCCCGCCGCTGGTTGAGCGGGGCCGGCGAGTAGCGAAAGCCCGACCCGCGCTGGCAGTCCCTACCCTACCGGGCAAAGTTCGTGATTAAGCGGGGAAGCCCCTATTTTTTTTCCTGGGATTTACCCTATTTGAAAAGAACCCTGTCCTGCAATTTTTACTAAACATAAGCGGGTCATAAAACAAGGTTAAAATTGAAAACTACCAGAAAATCGGTATGCACATCTTCCATTTATGCCTTAATTTTATTTATCCTGACTAGTGGACAACGGGTATCCTTCCATTTTATTCAACAGTACTCTTCTTAACTACATTATGCACACCCATACCTTCTGGAAAGCCTTAGGCCTATGTTTTCTTATGAGCTTGGGGGCGAAAAGCTACGGGCAATGCCCCATAAACCTTGACCTAAGCCCCGCCGATGGTAGCACTTTTTGTGCTACGGAAACCATCCAATTTACCGTAAACTTACCCAATAACCGTCCCGGCCTTGTCTATGAATGGGATTTTGGGGATGGAAGTCCTACGAGCAACGATCGGAACCCCAGCCACCGCTATGACTTCTTTGGAACGGGAGCCAATGTACCGATAAGAGCTATGCTTACCGTTCGGGATACCCTCAATAATTGCTCGGCTATCCAAGACATAAATTTGAACATTAATGAGCAGCCTGAGGTAGATTTTTTTGAACAGAATGGCTTTCGGACTTGTAATACGTCCATTAATGATCCAACCCAGACCGTAGCTACTATTTTTAATAATTCACCAAGCCCCAATAGCTATAGCTATACAATAGATTGGGATGATGGGGCAGGATTGGAGCCCATTAGTTTACCCTTTAACTCTATTGACCATACCTACAATGGCTTGGGAATCTATAATATACGATTGATAACGACCAGCCTGGCTAATGGCTGCACCACGGAATCCACTTTTTCCTACTCTTTTGATTTATTTCCCACCGCGGTGTTGAGAGGCCCCCTGGCCGGTACTTTTGATAATTGTGAACCTTCTGAAATTGAGTTTGAGAATCTATCCGAAAATGTAAGTGCCACGACAACGCTCACGTTGGAGTTTGGCGATGGTACCTCTACGAGCTTTACGGGAATAACGGGCAATACCATTTCGCATATATATTTGGCTACCTGCCAGAGTAATGGTAACAATCCAGGATTATCGGTGAGGCTAATTGCGGAAAACCGTTGTGACCGAACGGAAAGTGTTTTTAGCCCATTAAGAATTTACGCTCCGCCCCAGGCTTCTTTTACCCCTACTCCTAGTTTATTGGGTTGCGTTAATGAGCCCATGGATTTTACAAACAATACTATCCCTAATTTTTGTGCGAATAATACCCGAACGGATTATACCTGGGATTGGGGGGATGGGCAAACCCAATCATTCAACAGTATAAGTGAGAGCCTTAGCCCCCAACAGCAGATCGATCACACCTTTGCTAATCCTGGGGTCTACGATGTTACCCTTACTGCGAGCAATACCTCTTCCAATGGTTGTGGATCTAGTGATACCACTATTCAAGTTACCATTTGCCCCAATCCTGTCTCGTCTTTTACTACCCAGTTTAATAGTCAAACATTTAGCTCTGACCAAACCTGTAGTACTACCCTAAATTTTGGTTGCCCTAGCCAAGCCCTTGCCTTGAGCAATGCTTCCCCGACGGGTATCTGTCAGAACAATTACCTTTGGAGCGTTGATTTAGAAAATGGGGTCGGCGCTTATGAATTCTCGAGTGGCAGTATGACGACGTCTAGCCTCGAAAATGAATCGATACGTTTTCTTAGCGGCGGCACGTATACCATTCGCCTGAGGGTTGCCAATGGTTCTACCTGTAATCCGGTTGAAACTTGTATCCGAGTAGTCGTTGACAATCCTCCGGCTGTCCCCACTATACAAGGGCTTCAAGCTATTTACTGTCCGGATGATACAGTTTCCCTAAGCACTATACTGGGTCCAGGGGTTGATTCTATAAGCTGGGACATTGAAGATGCAAATGGGATAAAGGTCCTCCTAACTTCACCGAATGATCTCAATCAGCAAACCCGCCTTCCGATAGGCCAATACCAGGTAAAACTGAATGCCTTCAATGCTTGTGGCTCCTCGGCCGACTCAGCTTCTTTTGAGGTACAAAACCCTCCACCCGCCGAGATTTTAAGGGTTGAAGATCTTATCTTAGTCTGTCAAGGGGATACGGCCATACTCCTGGCCCAAGGTGGCTCAGGTTTTAGCTACCAGTGGGTGCTGGACGGTACAGATATTCCCGGGGCCACTCAACAAGATTTGATTGTATCTACGGCTGGCTTCTACCAAGTACGGGTACGCCAAGGGAGCTGTGATAGTTTATCGCCTGGAAAACAGGTAAGCATCGTCCCTCCCTTGACTGTCAATATTAGCGCTTCTGGCCCCATTGAGTATTGTGAAGGGGATACAATCCAGACTTTATTGAGCGTGGATACTCCTGATACCTTAAACTACCGTTGGTTTAGAAATGGCATGGATATTCCCAACTCAGACACTACCCAGATCATAGCCAGTGAAACGGGTGTATATATGGCAATTCTACTGCAAGCAGGTGGTTGTTCAGACCTTTCTAATGAGATCATCATTAGCCAAAACCCACTCCCATCTATCAACTTTATCCAAGAACCGTTCATCCTTTGTGATACCAATTTAGTTATCCCTATCACAGGCGCAAGCCCGGCCAATGGGGTATGGGCCGGGCAAGGAATTGTAGATTCGCTTAATGGAACCTTTAACCCGGCCCTGGCGGGAGGTCTTGGTACCTATCCTGTAAGCTATACCGTTACCGACCCGCTTACCTTGTGTACCAATACAGATACCCTCGAGGTTGAGGTGGTAGCCCGTGAACAAGCTATTGCCGGACGTGATATCCGTATTTGTGAAAATGAAATGCCTCTCCAGCTCAATGGTTTTCCAAACGGTGGGCGGTGGCAGGTTATCAATAATACCACTACCGATGATTTGGGTGGCGATTCATTTGACCCGGCCATATTTGGTTTGGGATCCTTTTCTTTAATTTATGTTTTTGGACAAGGTTTTTGCGAGACCCGGGATACGTTAAGCCTTGTGGTCCTCCCAGCTCCTACCGTAGAAGCAGGCCCCCCCTTAGAATTTTGTGAAGATGCCAGTCCCGTCACCCTAAGCAGCCAGTCTCCCACGACGGGGGGAGTAGGCACTTGGGCGGGAGCCGGCGTATTGGCCAATGGAGATTTTACGCCCGCTTCGGCTGCTATCGGCCTCAACCCTTTGGTATACAGCTTTCAAGACAGTATTACCTCGTGTATCAACACCGATACGCTTTTGGTCACCATCCACCCCTTAGCAAGCCCTGATTTTAGCCCGGACAGTGTGTACTGCATCAATGAACTAATTGATTTTAGCAACAATACACCCGATATACCGGGATACACCTTGAGCTACGCTTGGGATTTTGGGGATGGAAATACGTCTTCTCTCCGCAATGGACAAAACCAGTACGATAGTATAGGTACCTACACCATACGCCTGACCGTGACCACCTCTCCGGGAAATTGTAGCCAGGACTTTAGCCAAACGATACGAATTGCCGAACCACCCCAGGCTAGCTTTACCCAAACCATCGCCCCCGGTGATGCCTGTGGGGATGTAGTAGCCAATTTTAACAATACCAGTGTGAGCCTAGGCAACTTGACCTATTTTTGGGACTTTGGAAACGGGCAAACCAGTACAGAAGAAAACCCCCGTAATATCAGCTTCCCGGCGAGTCTTATCCGAGATACTACCTACCAAATTACACTTAGCATCGTGGAAGAAGGATTGGGGGCCGCTTGTAGTGGAGGAAGCTTTGTAGACTCCATTACCGTGCAGCCCTTACCCAAGGCAAATTTTATCTTTGTGGGTGACTTTAACCCCATTTGCTCCGGGTTTCCCCTACCCTTTGATAACTTTTCCTTTGGAAATCCTAGCCGTTTTGAATGGGATTTTGGGGATGGCAAGGGAAGAATTAGTACCGATACCAGTCTCTTTACCCATACTTTCTTCTACGAGGGAGATACCGATACGACCTTTAATGTAAGCTTAAAGGCCTTTAATGCCTGTGGGGTTGATTCCATCACCCGAGCCATCACGGTACTCCCAAATACGGTGAGAGCCAATATGGAATTGGATATGGATACCACAGGTTGCGCTCCCCATACTGTACTCCTCAAAAGCAATCAATCGGGATTTAATCGTGTGGATTGGTTTTTTGGAGATGGTAATTTTGCCATCGACGCCCCGGATAGCATCACTTACACGTACACTACTCCTGGAGAATATACCCTGGTTTTGGCGGTGCAAAATGGCTGTAATGTGGATACCAGTCGTATTAAAATTCGGGTCTTGGCCAGCCCTGAGGCCCGGTTTACTGGGGATACCCGCCTTTGTCTGGATGAGGCATTTCAATTTGAAAACAATTCAGATCCTAGTTTAGCCGCCAGTTGGAATTTTGGAGATAGCACGACTTTCTTTGGCCGAACCCCACCCCCTCATTTTTATGAAGAAGCCGGAAATTATGTCGTCACCCTCACGGTGAGAGATCCTCAAAATGGCTGTACCCATACCTCCAGTCTAGATATCGAGGTGATCAACCTGCCTGTGGCCGATTTTGAAGCCCCGGTAAACGCTTGCCAAGGAGAAGAAGTACCCTTTACCAATACTTCCACAGGAGCTATTCAATATGTTTGGGATTTTGGAGAACCCAATGCAGACCCCACGGCTAGCAATCCGACCCACCGCTTTACTCAAATTGGCCGCACTGAAGTTACCCTGATTGCCTACAATGGCTTCTCTTGCACCGATACCTTGCGGAAAAGTATTCGGATCCTTCCGAGTCCTGTTCCTCAATTTCGGATAATCCCGGATACTAGCTGTATCAGTCCGGTCACCATACACCTGGAAAACCTAACAAGCTTTCCTAATGCCGGCCAGGGAAACTTTGTCTGGGATTTGGGGAATGGCCAAACCCATACGGGCTTCACCCCTCCCCGGGATTTGGTATACCTCAATGAAACGGATACCATCCAGCCAATCATCATCCGCCTGACTATTACCAACGGACAAGGATGTAGTGCCACGAGCGAACAGGTTCTGGAAGTCTGCCCCAAACCTTGTGAGGCCCGGGTGCTTCTTCCCAATGCGTTTACTCCCAACGGCGACGGACTCAACGATACGTTTAAGCCTGCTTCGGTGGCTTTAAAAAACTATCGCCTGCAGATTTTCAACCGCTGGGGCGAAGAAATTTACCAAGGCACTGACCCCGATATGGGATGGAATGGCCAACGCTCGGATGGCAGCTTGTATCAAGAGGATATGTACATCTACAAAATCACCTATAGTTGTGGAGAAGGGCAACAGGCAAGCAGAACCGGTGATTTGTTACTCATTCACAAAAATTAATCAAGTCATGCTTCTCTTAAAATTTAAAGAAACTCAAGACACGAATATCATGCATAAATATACCTGTTTACTTCTCACCCTTGTCCTTGGCCTCAGCTCGGCTTGGGCCCAGGACCCTCAGTTTACCCAATTTGATGCCCAGCCCATCCTGTATAACCCGGCCTATGCCGGAACCAATCGTATGTTTCGTTTTATTAGTCAATATCGGCAGCAATGGCTCGATATTCCCTCCACCACCGATCATTCGGGACAGTTTGATACCTTTGCCTCTTCCCTAGACTTGTTTGAGTTACGAAATCAAATAGGTGTAGGCCTGCATTTTACCAGCGACAATGCCGGGAGTTTAGGGATTCGTAGCGAACAAGTCGGGCTATCATTTGCTTATGAACTCCGCATGTTTCAAGGTTTCATTGCCCGATTGGGCATACAAGGCAGTTACGTGCAAAGACGAATTGATGACACCAATTTAATCTTTGAAGATCAATTGGATATTACCAATGGGCTGATCAATAATAATTCTTTGGAATCTCTAAATGCGGTGGGAACTGTTCGTGATTGGGACCTCGCCTGGGGTATTTTACTTGGGGGAGAAAAATGGAGGGGCGGTTTTTCAATGCAGCATTTACGCCAACCCAATCTCTCCTTGTTTGATGGGGCCAATGAAGGCAATGACACCCCCATCCGGTATAATGTTGAGCTAGGTACGGCCCTTCCCATTTGGAAAAAAGACAATCAAAACGATAAGCAAGAGGAAAACCTAGATAAAATTGGCTTACACCTTCTCTATCGCAAACAAGGGGGTAACCAACAATTAGACTTGGGAGCCCACTACAATTATGTAATTGATCCGAACAATGCTTTAACATTTGGCGCCTATTATCGTGGCCTCAATAATGCCGATGCCATTGCCCCGGTCATCCGATGGCAACACAAGTCCTTTTCTTGGAGTGATTTTTCCTTGGGCGTCAATTACGATTGGACGGTATCTGGCCTAGGAAACACAGGGGGTACTTTTGAAATGGTTTTAAGAATTGATTTCAAGAGAAATGCTAAACAAGTCAGAGAACGCATACGAAAATCCTGCCGACAAAAACGGGCTGCCCGAATTTTGAGAGATTACTGGTGGGATGGCATGCCCAACACTACCCTGCCTAAAAGAAGAAATTTTATGATCATGCAAAAGTATTAGGCTAGGCGCTTGAATTGCCAAGTAATAAACCTAGAGGCTCCCAGGGTAAAATTAAAAACCTTGGGGCTTCCCCGCGCCATCATATTTAGTGCGCCTTGAAAAACCCTAGCCGCGCGGGTCGGGCTGTCACTACTCGCCGGCCCACGCACAGGCAGCGGCGGGCTCAAACAGGCCGTTCCATCCCTAAGCCGAAGAAGATGAGAGAGCAGAGAAGAGAGAGGTGAGAAGGAGCCGGGAAGCGAGAACCGGGAGCCGGGACTTTTTCGGGATAGCCCATCGCAGTCGCGAGCCTTTAGGCTCGTGACGAAATGCTCCGGCCTCTGGCCGATGCCTTGGCGCTACGAAGGCACATCTATTCAAAGGCCGCCCCATCCCTGACGGGGTATGCGCAGGCGCACAAGTCTTTGCAATGACATTTCATAGTGGTAATTTATTTTGAATCAACACCCCTAAATCACTGAATAACAGGTTATTACAAGCAGCGCCTTAGGTAGCCAATGTAGAAGTTAAGCTTCCCCAATACTACCTACTCACTTCGTACGCGTACAAACACCCCTGAGTCGTAAATAGCATCTCGACGGTCCAAAATAATCATACGTATCCGGTAGATTTGGCCGGGTACTACTTCCAGACGGGTTCCCATTTTTTTCGTAAAGCCATCGTATTGCCAATCCTGAAACCGGGATTGACTAGAATCCCGATTGGCTTGAAACAAATCGCTGTGGGTACTGTCATTGATTTGGGTAACCGAGATGCGGTGGCTTTGGTCGGGAGAAAGGGCCTGATTCTTTTCCGGGTCAAAACCTGGCCCTTCTATGAAAATACCAAAAGCATCGTCATAGTCATTATATTCTGAGTATTCCTCGGAGGCAAATACATATTCAAAAAAAAGCCTATGGCCTTGGGGTTCTACTTTCAACTCCAATATACAGGCATCGTAAATTCCTTCCTCCTGATAATGCAATGCCTTGGGCACCCGATCACTTAGCTCATAGTAGGCATTGGCCCTTGATTTCCAATCGGTGTTATTGGGGCCAAAGGCATTCCAGGCGCTACCCGTGGTGAGCAAAAAACCCGAAGAGAGACCCAATAAGGCTTTGGAGTCTTCAAACACTACATAATTGATGCCTGAGGAGGGTGCACTAAGGTTTTGAAAATCCAAAAGCTTGAATCCTTGGGTTTCCAAATAGGGAGCCAATGCCTTTGAGTCTTGAGGCAGGGAAACTTTCCAGGCATCTGGTTGTCTCCATTGCGGACGTGGGTGGATCACTACCCGGGCCCGAACAAAAGAAATTTCATAAAGCGAGCGGCTTAGGTCCAGAACTTTACGCACTATAGGGATCCCTTCCAAATCCCCCTCGTGTACTCCGTAATTTTTACCGATGGGTAGCATGAAGCGCGCTTCTCCGTATTCATCACTTTCGGCTTCATAAATAACTTGACTATCCATTTGGACTAACTGAATCTTTTGATTGGCCAGGGGGCTACCCGAGGGACTTTCAAAACGGCCCGTAAAAAGCATGCGGGCCGAGGTGCCAAACTCCAAATTGGCCGGGATTTTTTGACGTATTATATTATTTCCCGATACTTCCTCGGGGAGACGGTAGGGCTCAAAGGTCAAGGTTTGCCGCATACGCACCGGCCCCCGCGGTACGGAGACCAATTTGTAGCCTTCTACTTCTTCCACATCCAATTCGTATCGCATAGCTGAGGGAACCCGAAAAAAGGCATTGCCTTGGGCATCGGTAGAGGCAATATATGATTTCTTTAACTCAATAGAAGTTAGACGAAGGGGGTATTGGGCCAAGGGCCGGGCATTTTTATCCCGTACCACCAGCTGTACTACACTTTCTTGGGCCGTGGGCCTTAGGGAAGCATCATGATTTTGTCGAATTTCTTCTATACTCAACTTGCTTCGGTCTACGGGGGGGCGCATCTCCCAGGTAAATAATTCGGGGTCGTAGGTAATGGTTTTTTGGCGGAATGCCGTGCCTTCTTCGGGCATTACAAGTTGCCATTTGTAGTAATTTTGGATCTCAAGGATGTTCATTTGCCATATTTTTCCTCCTTGGATCTGAAAAGTTGCCTGGCCTTGGGCATTGGTTCTCGCTTGTAAGCTA
Source organism: uncultured Microscillaceae bacterium (assembly GCA_963922455.1). Taxonomy (GTDB): domain Bacteria; phylum Bacteroidota; class Bacteroidia; order Cytophagales; family Microscillaceae; genus CAWUIO01. Next base: position 13,797 of record CAWUIO010000078.1, on the reverse strand, counting down.
GCCCGGGTATACGTCTCTACCAATTTCACTTCTACGCCTACCATGGGCTGGAGCTGACGATCTAAGAGGCTTAGGGTAAACTGCATTTCTTGGGCAGAAAGCAAGCCAGGAAAGAATAAAAGAAAGAATAAACATAATGGCTTTGGCATAGAAATCTATTTTAGGTTTTGCCGGAAAAGAAAACACCTTATTTACAAGGCTCATGCTACATACCCGCTAACGATACAAGCCTCAATTAATTTTTAGAATCAAAGGAAATTTAATGGGAACATGATTTTATGGCCCCTTTTTTACAATTGTTAAGGTACTATGGCTGAGCTTCCCGATTTTGCCCGCGAAAGACAAGGCTAGCGGTGTTTACTGGTGGACGAGCCAGGCACTGGGAAGACTATGTTGGGCCATTTGCTCTCCAAAGGCGCCAAGCATCCCGTCTACCACATATCTTTGGATAAGATCATTAGCAAGTAAGTAGGAGTGGCCACCAAAAATATTGCAAAGGTGTATCAAGCGGCCCGTAACCGTCGTTGGATCTTGCTTTGTGACGAAGGAGATGCGCTCTTCTCCAAGCGAAGCACGAAAATGCAAAGTGCCCAAGACACCTACGTCAATCAGGATATTGCCTATTTGTTACAGGAACTTGAAGATTATCCCGGGATAATCATTGTGGCTACCAATTACTCCCAGAATATGGATAAGCCTTCCAACGCAGGTTTGATACCCGGATTGACTTCCTAGAACCAGAGACAGCTGAAATTGTCCAGTTATTGGATAATGCTTTCAAAGCTCTTACCTTGGATAAGGAGCTAGACTTGTCCTTTATTGCCCAAGAGTTGAAGGGCCAGATTACCGGGGCGGAAGTTACCAAAATCAAAAATCACCTGGGACTCCAAGCGTTAAAACACGAGCCTTGGGAGGTTTCCGTATCCATGTTTTGTGAGGCTTTGCACCCCTTGGGAATTTAAATGCCAGATTTTGCCAGTAGAGGGCTTGCTTGGAGCGCTTTCGGAGCGATATAGGTTAAGGACCGGTTTACGAACATGCTTAAAATTATTTGTCTGTCTGTCCAAACTCAAGAGGGCTATTTTCATCGTTTCCCACGAGCAGGTTGATTCTCAAACAATTTATGCTTGCATAGGTTGTCACAAGTGAGATTATTTCGTACCTTGTACTTGCTTCTCATCCCTAGAGAACAATTCAACCTATAAAGCGATCAATAGTTTACCATCACAAACTTACCCTTATGAAATCCTTATTTATCAGTAGGGCAAAAGAGTTTATTTGCCTATTTTACCAAGAGAAAGAGTTGTCTGGAACAAACGCTCGGTTAAAAGAAATTGAAGATGAAATTGCTGAAACGGGAACCTACACCCACACCTCAGAAGAGCTAGAGTTTGGGGCCAAGGTAGCCTGGCGTAATAGCAACCGTTGTATTGGGCGTCTTTTTTGGAAATCCCTAAAGGTGAGGGACAGACGGTCTGTGGAAGGCCCCGAAGAGATATATGAAGAAGTGCTAGAACACATCCGTTTTGCTAGTAATAAAGGTAAAATCCGCTCGGCCATCACCATCTTTCAACCACAACATCCCGACAATCCGGCCGAAACCCGTATCTGGAACCCTCAGTTGATCCGTTATGCGGCTTACCCTCAAAATGACGGCTCAATTTTAGGCGATCCGGCTCAATTGGAATTGACTAAAATTTGCCAAGACTTTGGCTGGCTTGGCGAGGGAACGGCCTTTGACATCTTGCCCCTTCTTATCCAAGCAGCGGGAAAACATCCCCAACTGTTTCAATTACCTCATCAGGAAATCATGGAGGTACCTATTGTACATCCCCGATTTGCTTGGTTTGCCGATTTAGATTTGAAATGGCACGCCGTCCCGATAATTTCTGGTATGCTTCTGGAAATCGGAGGGATACACTACCCAGCAGCCCCCTTCAACGGTTGGTATATGTTGAACGAGATTGCCTCTCGTAACTTCGGGGACGAAAAACGATATAACTTGCTACCTGCAATCGCGCGAGCAATGGGCTTGGACACAAGCCAAAAGACCCAACTTTGGAAAGATAGGGCCTTGCTTGAGTTGAATGAGGCGGTACTGTACTCTTATCAGCAAGCCCAAGTAAGCATTGTAGACCATCACCAAGCCGCCGAGCAATTTATGAGCTTCCAAGATCGCGAACTTGAGCAAGGGCGCCAGGTAGAAGCCGATTGGACTTGGATTACCCCTCCGATGAGTTCTTCCAGCACTCCGGTATTTCACCAAGAGTGGACCAATGAGGTAAAAAGCCCCAATTTTTACTACAATTTATCGCCTTGGGAAGCACATCATCCGGAGAAAGTTCAGAAGGCTCAGCAATGTCCCTTTCATGCGCAAAAAAAGACCAGGAACTCACCCGATTGGGCCTGCCCTTCTATGACGCTTAGCTCAATGGTTTCCTAAAATAGACTTCCCTTCTCGGCAGCTAGCCCCCACCCAAGACTGGGAAGCTACTTAGAAAGGGTCCGTATTTAGTTTTTGTCGGCGAAAAACCCCAGGTAAGATGGCTCTTGGCAGTCCAAGGGGATTACATACGAACCCTTTCTTTTTTAAAGCTCTCTTCGGCTGAGGGATAGAGCGGCCTGTTTGAGCTCGTGTTGGCCCGGCGGGGAGAGGCAGCGAGTAGCGAAAGCCCGACCCCGGCCCCACCTTCTTTTCCATTTTAGCCATATACGCTAAGGCCGGGGGCAGCCCCAAATCTTCCTAGAAATAAACATTTGGGCAATTTCTTTCGGATTTGGCAAATCCAAACATCTAAATGGCCAATTCCCACCTTTTTCTTGGCTAATCCTAGGATATTTACCTCTCTGGGAAATAAACCCAAAAACCATAAAACCATGTTAAAACCTATAATTACTGGAGCCGCCTGCCTTTTGGGGCTCCTCTTCCTTGACTCTGCATGTCAAAACAAAAGCCCGATATCAGACCAGGAACGGGATGCCGGCCAGGAAGTCTACCTAGCCCACTGCATAAGTTGCCACGGACCGGAAGGAGATGGCAACCAAGGATTCTACCCCAGCTTGGCGGGACGAAAAATTGACTCCGCTTACACACGTAGGGCGATTCGTCTAATCACTCAAGGATCAGGCTCGGATGGGGGTATGCGGCCCATTGGCCTAGATCCTGACGAACTCCGAGACGTGATCAATTACATTCAAAATTCTTGGGGCAATGAAGCGCCTGCTTTGAGCAGTAGCCAAAGCGCCTTCTCCCTTAAGCTTAACCCCTAAATTCATGAAAACATACCAACTCCATATCAACAATCAAGTCTACACGGTGGAGGCCGATGACTCCATGCCCTTGCTATGGGTGCTTCGGGACCTGCTCGGCCTTACCGGAACTAAGTACGGCTGTGGCATAGGCCAGTGTGGGGCTTGTACCATACACGTAGACAACCTGCCCATACGCGCTTGTTGCATGCCCTTGAGTGCCCTTGGTAACAAAAAAATACGGACCATCGAGGGGCTAGATGGCCAACACCCGGTACAGACAGCCTGGAAAGCCGAAGATGTGCCCCAATGTGGTTACTGCCAGGCCGGCCAAATTATGACGGCCATAGCCTTACTAGACCGGAAACCCCAACCGAGTCCTAAGGAAATATTTCGCGCCATGAAAGGGAACCTGTGCCGATGTGGCACCTATCCTCGTATCGTAAAAGCCATACAAAGAGCCGCTCAAACCTCATCTGAATCATGAATACTACGCGCAGAAACTTTCTTAAAATCAGCTCCCTGGCTACGGGAGGATTGGCCCTGCAAGCTAGTCTCCTTCCCGAAATATGGGGGCAAGAAGTCCCAGAGGACATCCGCTTTACACCCAATTTTCTTTTAGAAATTGATGAGGAGGGCTGGGTAGATTTTCATTATACACGCCACGAAATGGGCCAGGGGAGTTTTACAGGCCTCTCCATGATTATGGCCGATGAACTGGGAGCCGATTGGGCCCGTTTTCGCCCTCATCAGGCCGACTTTGACTTAAAATACGGTGAGCAAATTTACGGGAACACCGGAGGTAGCGGTACTGTGCGCCGGATGTGGGATACACTACGCGAACTCGCTGCCAAAGCCCGATGGATGCTCACCCAAGCAGCCGCCGAAACTTGGCAGGTCCCGAGTAAAGAATGCCGGGCCGAAGGTGGTAAAGTATGGCATGACCCTAGCCAAAGAAGCTTAGACTTTGGAAAGCTGGTTGCCAAAGCTTCCCAACTGGAAGTACCCAAGGAAGCCCCTCAAAAGACCCGTGATGCGTTTACCTTGATAGGCAAAGAGCTTAAAAATGTCAATCTAGACGCCATAATTGAAGGCAGTTTGGATTACAGTGTCAACATACAAGTGCCCCAAATGCTGTATGCGGCCATCGTTCGGGCGCCTTCCTATGGCGCTCAAGTAAAAAGCTGGGAGCCCCAAGCCGTTCTAAACATGCCAGGGGTAGTCAAGGTAGTAGAAATCAGCGCCCGGAACACCAAAGACTTGACGCTACACTCGCCCCATATACGAGAAGGAGTGGCCGTGCTGGCACAAAACACTTGGCAAGCTTTCCAGGCCCAAAAAGTCCTTGCCAAACATATCGAGTGGGAGGAAGGCAAGAATGCCCAGGAAAATATGAGCAGCATCGAGAAAGAGATGAGTTCTGCCTGGGAAAAAGAAGGTCGGGTTGATTTTTCTACTGGAAAGGCCTTAAGTGGCTTGGCTCAAGCCCACGAGACTTTAAAAGCTACTTATACCAATCCCTATCAAGCACATGCGCTGATGGAACCCTTATGCGCCACGGCATCGGTCAAAGGAAATTCCTGTGAGGTTTGGGCATCTATGCAACATCCTCGGCAGACTTTGGACCGAATTGCCCCGGTGGTAGGTATCCCTCGGGAAAACTTTCGCATACACAATTTGGCTTGTGGGGGCAGCTTTGGGCGAAGGTTTTATGAAGATTACGTGACAGAAGCCGTGTATTTATCAAAGATCATGCAGGTGCCCGTAAAGGTGACTTGGAGCCGTGAAGATGAGATTCGCCACGACGGTTTTCACGAATATGAACAAGTACGCCACACCGTAGGCTGGGATGAAAACCAGAATATCTTGGGCTGGGAAACCACCGAAGCCTTTGCCCAACCCAGTAGGGAAGTGTATGTGTTTCCTTTAAATCCCTACTTTGTTCAGCATTATCACCGTAAATCGGTAGGCATGGAGCGCCGTCTCATGACAATGGCTTGGCGGAGCGTACACGCCCATCAGTCGGCCCTGGGTATGGAATGTTTTATAGACGAACTTGCTCACGCCTGGAAAAAAGACCCCCTGGAGCTTCGTTTGGAACTTCTCAGGAATCTTGAACCTGCTCAGGACTTCCACAATGAAGGCGCCGAAGGCTTGCACGATTTTTTAATGGACGTAATACGCCCTAGAGCGATTCGGGTATATGAGAAAATCAAAGAGTTGGGCATTTGGAAGCCTGATAAAACGCCGGGCACCGGTTTGGGCGTGGCCGGCTTTCCATTTGGCCCCACCTTTTGTGCTGAGGTAGCAGAAGTAGAAAAGCGTCAAGGAAAAATCTACATCAAAAAAATCACCTGTGTCGTAGATTGTGGCATCGTGGTAAATCCTCAGCTCGCTCGGGGTCAAATTGAAGGAGGAGTTATCTGGGGCCTCTCAGCACTCAAATATAACCGGATTACCATCGAGCAAGGAAGGGTGCAGCAAAGTAACTTCCACGATTATCCTATCCTCCGGGTAGATGAGGTGCCCGAAATTGAGGTCCATTTTCTTGAGAGCGATGAATCGCCTACCGGTACAGGAGAGCCTGGCGTCCCCCCCCTTGCTCCGGCGGTTTTGAATGCCATCTTTGCCGCAACGGGGAAGCGGTACCGGGCGATTCCTTTAAAAGATGAGCAGGTCTTGGTTTGAGTCAATTTTTAGCATACGATTTAAGGTTAAAAAAAGGGGATAGCTCTATTGCCATCCCCCTTTTTTCTATATCATTTTCTGCCTTAATCTGCCGGCACCAACATCGCATCCAATTCTTTTTCTGCTGAGGCATCAAACCAAGAACAATAAATCTTTTCTCCTAAACGGTCGCCGGGCTCCAACACAAAGCGTCCGTATTCTTTCCCATCTTTTACTTCCACCAGCATATTAGGAACTCCCATGACGTCCACTTCTTCGGCAATCGAGCCCTCGAGTTGTATCTTTTTATCTGCTCCCTGACTCTTATAATAATAGTATCCCGTTAATAAGGTTATCGTGGCATCTTCGGGAGAAAGGCTAGCCTCCAGCTCCATCACAATATCATATTTTCCATCAATTACCCCCTCATACCGGTAGGTATTGGTTTCGGTACCAAAGTCTAAGCCATCGGCCATAATACCCGGTTCGCGATAAAAGTAGCCATCGCCTTCGCAGGGAAATCTTTCCAGGCCAGGGACGATGCTTTCCTCGGGATCGGGTGCCCCCATAGATTCTCCTGAGTAGACCCATTGCTCAGCATATGAAGAGCCTACATCATTCCCATAGTTTCCATCACTGAGTGTGAGTTTGAGCTTCAATTGATCACCTGCCCGGGTACCTTTGATATTATAATACTCTGTGTAGGTTCCCTGGTCGGTATTGTGATAATGATCGGCTACTCCGGTCACCTCATTCCCTTCAAAACGGAGATTATAATACACCTCTTTTTGTGCCGAGGCAAACTCCATGCATACCAGTTCTACTCCGGCATCTTCCGAGGGGGCCTCCGCTTCGGGGCCATTCCCTTCTTCGGAAGTCTCTGTCGTTTCTGTAGTATCCTCTTGTACTTCGGAACCACCTCCGCAAGCGAGGAGGCTAAGGCCAAATAGTAGACTAAAAAAAAGATTGGATCGTTTCATATCGGTTTAGGTTAAAAATACGCAAAGTAAAAAGCCATCCTGTTGGGACAAAATGGGAGATTTAAGAATGCTTGCTGGGAAAAATGTTCTCTATTGAGCGTAGCGAGATTTACTCTTCTACCCACTCACCCCCGTGGTACTTGGATATTTCCATCTCGCCACCAGCTTCCTCGATATATTCCACGGTGTCCATATACCATACTTTGATCCGTTTTCCTACGTGAGGATCGGGGTTTTCAAATAAGTTGTCGAAGAAAGGGTCAGAATCAAGTACCATGAAGCTATAATCTTCTCCTTGGTCGGTACGGACGAGTATATAAAAGTAGTCCCCTTGCTCGACCCCTATAAATTCGCCAACCATCATTTGCATGGTCTCATACGCTCCATCTACTTGCTTATCGGTACTTTCTTCGGCAGTAGGTGAGGAACCTAGATCGCTAGAAACTTCTTCTTGGTTTTCAGAGTTTTCTGAAGACTCCTTGGTGTCTTCTGTAGTTTCTGCTTCATTCGTTTCTTGATCTTCTTGCACTTGGGGCGAGCCGCCACAAGCCCCTAAGAAGGCACCCCAAACTAGGAGTAGGGCCAAAAGTCGTAATTGCTTCATTTTGAATGTGTTTTTCTAATTAGAATGAACTTATACGATTATAAGACGGGAAGGATTGTTTGAAAGATTTACATTTAAGGAAAATGTGAAAGAAGAATTCTACACGAATGCCTATTATGATTGACTACCCCGTTAAAAAAATATATTTCTTGCCTGTTTGGCCTAAACATTCGTTTATTCCCCAGCAAGTTTAGGCTTGGCAAAATATAAGATTCCCAAGCCAATACAAGCGGCGGCCCCCGATGCAAAAAGTACCCCGACTTTTGCGTATGTTTTAAAATTTGCCTCGGAAAATGCTAAGTCAGAAATAAATAATGACATGGTAAAACCGACCCCAGCTAGCGCCGCTACTCCGTATAATTGAAGCCAGGTACTATTTTTGGGCAATTCTCCCCAGCCTAAGGCAATTAATAGGTGAGATAAAACACTGACTCCCAAAATCTTGCCCAGTAACAAACCGCTAAATACACCTAAACTGATAGGATGCAAAAAAGTAGTTAAAAGGCTTCCCTCCAGGCTGACCCCAGCATTGGCCAGGGCAAAAATGGGCATAACCAAAAAAGTAATTACAGGGCTCAACACATATTCCAGTCTTTGAGAGACCGTGGCGGCTTGATTGCTTGTATGCTTTATATTTTCTAAGACCTCAATTTGTTCTTCGGCCACAAATTGACCAGGCAAATCGTTTACTTTTTTTAGTTGCTTACTTAAATCCTTAAATTCTTCGACTGCGTGCTGCTTGGGTACTTTAGTGCGAGAAGGAATAGTAAATGCGGCTAATACCCCGGCAACCGTTGCGTGTATTCCTGAAAATAATATTGCCATCCAAAGTCCAAAAAAACCAATAATTAGATAAAATAAGTAGCTACGTACCCCCAGGCGGTTGGCCCCAAACATGATTGCCAAAAATAATCCGGCAATGAGAAGGTCTGACCAATCAATTTGTGCTGTGTAAAAAAACGCAATGACCAAGACAGCCCCTAAATCATCTACTACAGCAAGGGCTGTTAAGAACACTTTGAGACTTACAGGCACCCTTTTACTTATTAAAGCCAAGAGGCCTAAGGTAAACGCAATATCGGTTGCCATAGGGACACCCCATCCTTGGGTAAAACCACTTGAGACATTGACCAAGTAATAAAAGGCAGCTGGCACTAACATTCCGCCCAAGGCAGCTGCGATGGGTAGGGCTGCTTGGCGGGGGGATGATAGCTCTCCTTCTAATACCTCTCGCTTCATTTCAAGACCTACTGAAAAGAAAAAGATGCTCATTAGAGCATCGTTGATCCAATGATGTAGGCTTTTATCTAAAAAAAAACTTTGTGTACCTACCCGAAAATGGGTTTCCCATAAGGCGTGATATGCGTGGTGGAAAGGACTGTTGGCCCATATCATCGCAATGGCTACCGCCAGAATGAGTACAATACCACCGGTAATTTGGTGTTTAAAAATCCGGCTAATAGGGTTCCAAAGGTGATCGATGGGTTCTTTATTCATACTTAAAAATATACCGTTGGTGTTTTAAAAAATCTTGACTCAGGGAGTGTATTTACTTGTAAAGGATTATCCAGACTATTCTGAAATAAGCAGTTGAGAAAAGGATGCCAAGGCAGGTTTGACATACAAACTCTTGATAACTAAGCTCTTGCAATATTACTTGGAGTAGTTGTGGGGGTAAGTGTTGAAATTTTTCTACAATTCCGGGGTGTAATACTCCCACTTAATGATCGGGGTTAAGGGTTTTTTCAAAAAAATGATACTATATGTTTGTGACTTAAAGCGCTTTTAGCGTCCAAGGGATGTTTCAAAATTTTACAATTCAGATAGCAAATGCAATCCTCCCTTAAATTAAGAAACTGTTTAAGTTTAGTTTTTGTCGGCGAAAAGGGCCAGTTTTGGGTTCTGATGAAATCAACAAGGAGCGCATAGCAGCGCTATGGGCGATGAATTTGATGAAATCAGGTTCCATAAATGACCCTTTGCAGCCCATATAATTAAATTTAAACAGTTTCTAATTTTCAGGATAGGTATAGTCTTATTTTTATCAATGATCCAGGCCGAAGTAAAGGCTTTACTTACAATAAGTATGAAATTCTAAGCCCAGAGAGGCAAATATATTCTGCCCTATTCGGATAATCAGATATTTCAGGGGATTCCGGTATTTGTAGGGATCCTATTTTCATTAGGACCTTGTTGGGCTATCAGGAAGATGGTAACGGGGATTGTTATCACCTATATTCGACCATTTAAGCTGGGAGACCGGGTCAAAATTGGCGAATTGGTGGGCGATGTGATGGAAAAAACCTTTTGTTCACACGCATACGGACGGTTTTGGCTGAGGGATAGAGCGGTTTGTTTGAGCCCGTTTGGGCCCGTGGGAGGCAGGCGAGTAGCGAAAGCCCGACCCCGGGGCAAGGAATGTGCTATGGCTAGCTTGGGTCAATCCCGGGGGCAGCCCCAGAAAGTGAGGAAATTATTCCGCAGTATATTCGGGCAAATTACTCACTCCATCGGCTAACCTGCGACGTTTAAAAAGATAAATTACTCAAAATCAAATACTTGGAAAACAAAATCAATCCTGCCTCAGTTTTTGCACCCTTATTAACTGTACCAAAACTTTGAATAACTTTATGAATAATCTAATATTTTTATTAATACTTATTTCTTTAATGATTGTTGTACCTGCCCTGACTATTTTCGGCTCCCGCTTTGTTGCCCAGTATTATCGCCAAAAGCGATTGAAGAATATGAAAATGATCAATCTCAGTTCTATCATAGAAGATGAATTTATGAATCCCGATAATCCTGAATCATCTCAAACGGTAAGTCGCGAACCAAATGGGGACGTACAATTAAATGCTAGCTTTACGGTTTATCCACGTGAGGTGAAGCATGAAAGTAAATAATACACAGATGTGCTTAACTAATCAATTTAAACTTATAACCCTTAAACAATCTCGAGTGGATTTGTTGGAGGGTTATTTTTTTGCCAATTTTATTGAATAAGCTTTCGCTATGGATGGAAAATTTTTGATCGTAGACGACGAGCAAGACATTTGCTTCATTGTGGCCAAAATTGTCCAAAAAGAAGGATATACATCTCGGGCAGTCCATAATTTAAGCAAGGCCCGGGAGATTTTAGGTAATCAACGTTTTGAATTGGCATTTCTCGACTTGCACCTGCCTGATGGGATAGGCTTTGAGTTAATACCCGAGTTGAGGAAACAAAACCCCAGTATTAAAATTATAGTTGTAAGTGCCTATGAAGGAGTAGAAGAACAGAAGAAAATACTGGAAGAAAAAGTTGACTTCTTTGTTCATAAGCCTTTCGGCCGGGACAATATTATTGAGGCATTAAGAAGAGTCGGGTTCTAATTTTACGGTATATTCGCAATTTTTTAAACGTATCCTATGAGTAAAATACTCGTGATTGACGATGACTTAGACCTTTGTTTGCTATTAGATAAATTTTTGAGTAAAAAAGGGTATAATGTAGACACCGCCCTCAAAGCCAAAGATGCCATCCCCAAGCTCAAAAAGAAAACCTATGATCTGGTACTTTGCGATTATCGACTACCCGATGCCACCGGCACCGAGATGATTGAGCGCATAAGGCTTTTACAAGCCGAAGCTTCGATTATCATGATTACGGGTTATTCTGACGTACGTACCGCCGTAAGTACCCTACGCCAAGGGGCTTTTGACTATGTCACCAAACCTCTTTACCCTGATGAAATCCTGCTTACCATACAGGAAGCCCTTGAGAGTAAGGTTCCGGCAAAGCCAGAGAAAACAGGAAAGGACAAAGCCCCTCCTAAACCTTCGGCCCCAAAACTGAAGAGTAGCGATTTTATCGTTGGCCAAAGCCAGGCATCCCAGGGAGTGAAAAAACATATTGAGTTAATAGCCCCTACCGATATGTCGGCCTTGGTTATTGGAGAAACTGGTACCGGAAAAGAGTACGTAGCCCGGGCCATTCACCAGATGAGTAAGCGCACCAAGGAAGTTTTTGTCGCCATCGATTGCGGAGCCCTGCCCAAAGAATTAGCAGGCAGTGAACTCTTTGGCCACGTCAAAGGAGCTTTTACTGGCGCTTTGAAAGATAAAATCGGAAGTTTTGAGAGTGCCCATCAAGGCACCTTATTTTTGGATGAGATCGGTAATTTGAGCTACGAAAACCAAATTAAACTGCTTCGGGTATTACAAGAGCGAAAAATTAAAAGACTCGGGGACACCCAAGAAAAATCGATTGACGTACGCCTGATTGCCGCTACCAACGAAGAACTTTGGAAAGCCGTTAAAGCAGGTACTTTTCGGGAAGATTTATATTACCGTATCAATGAATTTAAGATAGAGCTAAAACCACTGCGGGAGCGGCCCGCCGATATTCCTGTTTTTGCCGATTATTTTTTACAATTGGCCAATCAGCAACTTGAGAAAACAGTGGAGGGTTTTGAGCCGATTGTCGCGGAAAAACTCAATAATTATTATTGGCACGGAAACCTCAGGGAACTTAAAAATGTCATCAAACGATCGGTTTTGCTTACGAACGATAAGCAGGTTCAACTCGATAGCCTTCCCCGAGAAATTGTAGATCCTGAGCACTTCAGGCAAGACAGCGATCTTATAGAAAGCATTTTCCAAGGCGATATGGATCTAAAGAATGTGGCTGAGAGAGCGGAAAGGATGGCCATTATCCAAGTTTTAGAAAAAACCGGAAATAACAAAAGCAAAACCGCTGAGATTTTAAAAATTGACCGCAAAACCCTTTACAATAAGCTCAAGGCCTACAATATTAAGCTTTCCTAAACTAATCGTTGTACTCTCTCCCCGCAGGTGAGGAAAAATTTCCCCACTATGCTACTCTTTACACTCCACTAAAAACCATAAGCCTCTAAAAATCAACACCTTACACACAAACTCTTTTTTGGCTCATTCTATGAACTATATAGGCCAGAACCAAATACAAATTTATGATATATTTTAAAAAGTTAATTTTTTTACTGATACCCCTTTCATTTCTAACCTGTGTAAGCAAGAAAGCCTACCAAACTGCCCTATCTAAGGCCGAGGAAATTCAAACCCGTAACGAACGCTTGCGAGAGGATTCTACCCAACTTACCCGCCTAAATAATGTATTAAATGATGTGCTGAACGATCGCACCGAAGAAAAAATCGATGCCGAACTAGACTTAATTACCCAAGAAGCCAAACTTGAGAGGCTTCAAAATAAATTGCAGGCACAGAGAGATCAAATAAGAAACATATACACTTCATTAAATCAAGCTCTCCTCGGATACAATCAAGATGAGTTATACGTCTACCGTAAAGATGGTCAGGTACATATTTCATTGTCCGAACAATTATTATTTCCATCCGGAAGTGCTTGGGTAAACACAAAAGGTAAAAAAGCCTTATCTACTTTGGCCCGAGTCATGAAAGATAGTAATGAAATGGATATCATCGTGGAAGGGCACACCGACAACCTGCCCCTAAAAGATGATGGGCCATATGTAGATAATTGGGATTTGAGTGTAAGTCGTTCCGCAGCCGTGGTGAGGATTTTGGTAAATGATTATCAAATTAATCCACAACGGGTAACTGTATCTGGTAGGTCTAAATTTGAGCCTATTACCAGCAATAATACATCTCACGGACGCTTGCAAAATCGTCGTACCGAGATCATTCTTGCCCCTGACTTGAAGGAAATCTTACGCCTACTCTAATACCGCAAAGCAAAGAAACCTTTTTTTATTTAAGCATTAATTTTAAAAACATGAATAACCCAATCGATACCATAAGTAACTTCGACCTTTTAGAAAACTTAGTCCAAAAAAACTTGGAAGCCGCCAAAGGATACGAAACCGCTGCGACTGGAGTAACCAACCTCACCTTGAGAAATTTTTTCTACGAAAAAGCTATTGAGCGAAAAAGTTTTTCAGAGGAATTGGAAAAACTCATACTGCACAATGGAGGTACGGTAGATACCAGTCCTGGCATTTTATCTGGAATTCACCGTACTTGGATGGAAGCCAAGGCTGTCCTGACGGCAAATGACGAAATAGCCATGCTCAACGAGTGCATCCGGGGGGAAAACTTGATACTGGACGAATATCAAAATATCCTAAAAAAGGGAGAAATTTCCGACCAAGTTGAAAATGTCCTTTCCCAGCAAAAAGCTAAAGTTATACAGGCCTCCCTGGATCTGGACACCTTTAAAAGTCAATTAACTGTCAAAGTATATTAAGAAACTGTTTAAGTTTATTTTTTGTCGGCGAAAAGGGTCAGTTTGGGGTT
>CAWUIO010000077.1:0-31882 GCA_963922455.1 uncultured Microscillaceae bacterium | reverse complement strand
CAGGTTCCCGAAATGGCCCTTTGCAGCCCATATAATTAAATTTAAACAGTTTCTTTTACTCTTTCGGCCAAAACAAATTGGACTCACCCACTTTTCAAACAGAAAATATCTTTTTGGTGAACTAAGCCCTTGGTTTTAGGATTTTAAAAGTAGATATAATTAAATTGCCATTATTCTCTAGCCGTACTTCAAAGCCTATGCGAAGCCTTACAGTAAGCCTATTGTTTCTGACTTGTGTCCTTCCCCTCCAGGCTCAAGAAACCGTTGAGCAACTTCTTGAATTGGGATACACCTATTACGCCGATGGCAAATACGAAAAAGCAATCCGTATCTTTGATCAAGCCGAAGCCCTTTCCCCTAAAAATTCTGAAATTTACTACTTGCGCGGGGTTTGCAAATCACTCATCGACCAAAACGAAGCTGCCATTGGCGATTATGACAAGGCCTTATCCTTGAAAAGCGATTACCCCGAAGTGCTATTTGAGAAAGGTTATGCTTACTTCTTACTAGACAAGCCAGGCCATGCTTTGCAATTTTTTACTGAAGCAATCCGCCTCAATCCCGATTATGGGGAAGCCTACCAAAACCGAGGCACGGTTAAGTGTATTTTGGGAGACAAAGAAGGCGCCCTGGAAGACTGGGAAAAAGCTGAAACCTTGGGCGTACAGTCCCCTTTCCAGGAGTGTAGTTAGCCATCACTTGTTCTAAAAGCGTCATCAACTGTCATTATATCTGATACGACTCTTAGATTAGTATGAGGCAAATCATACGCATAATTTGATTCAAAGTAGATTTAATAAGCACTTTTTAATTCATTTCTAATCAAAAACGATCCTTCTTCACGAGTTTTTTCGCCCTTCTGGATTTATTCCCCATATTTGTGGCTTATAAAGTATGTTTTGCATGAACCGAAAGTCCTTGCCTTTGCCCTGGTCCTCTTTTCATTATAGTAGCCGTTTATTTACTTTTTTTCTAGGGCTTATTTTTTTGCAGGCTTGCCAGGAAGCTCCCTTTTACGAAAAAATTTATGACTTACCCGAGGGCAAGTGGTATATTGACTCCGTTATGGTCTTTAATTTCCAAGTCGATGACGCCCAAAGTTCATATGATTTTCAATACGAATTACGCAACACCCTAGATTATCCCTACTACAACCTCTATGTAAAATTTTACTTAGAGGATAATAAAGGCACCATCCTAGACGAGGAATTACAAAACATCAGCCTTATGGATTCCCGCACCGGGAAGCCCTTTGGTAGTGGACTGGGTGATATGTTTGCCCACGAACTATCGGTTCCCCGTTTGACCAAATTCAAATTCCCGGCCCCCGGAGAGTACCGACTTCGCATCAAACAGTATATGCGCGAAAATCCCTTGCCCGAAATTATCAGCTTTGGGGTGCGTATCAGTAAATCTTCTCCCTAAGCCTAGACCTGTCTAATGCTTTTTGCTGCTAAATTTCCTAAATTTGTTTATCGCGCTTTAATGCATTACCTATGAATAATGAACTCCCTCTTTTTCCTCTTGGTTTGGTAGTTTTTCCTAAGGAAGACCTAAATCTTCACATATTCGAGCCGCGATACAAACAACTCATCACAGACGCCCAAGCCGCCGACAATACCTTTGGCATCCCTTCGTTTATCAACAACCAAGTAAGCGACTACGGTACTCAAGTCAAAATTGTAAGCATTGAGAGAGTATACGAAGACGGAAGAATGGATATAAAAACCCGAGGCCTGCAAGTATTCAAAGTACGAAATTTTGAAAATCCTTGGAAAGAAAAATTATATGCCGGTGGCCATATAGAGTGGATCTCCACTAGTGATGAAGAAGACCCTATACTAAGACAAAACCTCCTCGAGCGCCTGGAAGAGCTTTACAAAATTTTGCAAGTAAACATGAACCTCAGCTCGGATAATTTACTTTCCTACGAAGTAGCCCACAAAATTGGTCTTTCGCTCGAACAAGAATATGAGCTCTTGATTCTAAACTCAGAAAAAGACAGACAATCCTATATTTTAGACCATTTGGAACAAGCTATCCCTGTAATTAACGAAATGGAAAGAACCAAGGAATTGATCCGAATGAATGGTCATTTCCGTCACTTTGATCCCCTCAACTTTTAAATCAAGGTATCATGGCTATGGATACGGAAATACGTTATTACAGTACCAACTACCATCAACGTTCCGAAAAAGCTCCCTTTGTTCCGTTCAGAGAGGCCCTTCTGGAGGGCATAGCCCCCGATGAAGGTTTGTATATCTTTGACAAAGTGCCTAGCCTCAGTGAAAAAGAATTACAATCTTGGAAGACTCTCCCCTATCCTGAACTCGCTGAGCGAATCTTTCACAAATGGCTCTCCGCTGAAATACCAAACGATGTTTTGAGTCAAATCACCCAGGAGGCCTATTCCCAATCGGCCGGTTGGCTGGAAGGGGCAGAGGTACCCCTCCAAAGCTTGGGCCCCAACACCTACTTAGCCAAACTTGATCAAGGCCCTAGCGCCTCTTTTAAAGACTATGCTGCCCAGTGGATGTCTCGTATGATGAGCTACTGCAAGGCCCCTGAGCAAGGATTAAATATCTTAGTTGCTACCTCAGGTGATACAGGCGGAGCCGTTGGAGAAGCATTTCAAGGGCAAGCAGGGATTCAGGTATTAATTTTATACCCAGAAAAAGAAGTAAGTCCCGTACAAAAATATCAGTTGGAAGTGGAACGGGAGGGGGTACGTACCTTGGCCATCCAAGGTAAGTTTGACGATTGCCAAGCCTTGGTCAAAGAAGCTTTTCTTGATCCTGATTTAAACTCCTTAAACTTGAGCTCGGCCAACTCTATCAATATAGGACGGCTTATCCCGCAGAGTGTGTATTATGTCTACTGCTATTTACAATTGGTAGAAGTAGGAGAGCCCTTAATTTTTAGCATCCCCTCGGGCAATATGGGAAATGCCCTTGGCTGTGAAATTGCCCGGCGTATGGGAGTTCCTATTTCCCGAATTGTGGTAGGTACCAATGCTAACCGTTCTTTTCCGGATTTTATGCACGGAAAAGACTATCAGAAAATTAGCCCCTCGTTGAACTGCCTCTCCAATGCTATGAATATTGGCAACCCAAGTAATTTAGCCCGTTTTTTTGACCTATACCAAGGCTGGTTGGATAAGCAAGGTAGGGTACATACTCCTCCCCAGCGTTCTGAGATGCAAAAAACCTTAGCCGCCTATGCTTTCAGCGATGATCAGACGCGAGAAATCATGCAAAGGGTTTACCAAGAAAAAAACTTGATTTTGGAACCCCACGGGGCCATAGGTTTGCTCGCTTGGGAAGCGTATCAACAAGAAAATCCTGGTCAAGGCTCCATTCCTGGAGTGGTTATGCAAACCGCCCATCCGGGTAAGTTTACCGAAATAATCGAGGAGGTCTTAGGCGCAAAACCTCAACCCAATGCCTCCTTGGCCCAATTGCTTCGTAGAGACCGTAAGGTAGATACGATTGCTCATAGCTATGCAGCGTTTAAGCAATACCTACTAGACCATTTAACACTCGCCCAAATCTAAAAGCGCATGAAAGAACAAGCATGGATCCGGGTATTTGCCCCGGCTACAATTGGAAATATAGGCCCGGGTTTTGATGTGCTAGGACTCTCCGTCAAACATCTGGGCGATATTGTAGAGGCCCGAAAAACTGACTCAGGGGTAAGTATCAGTGCAATTGAGTCTCCAGTAAGCTTAAGTACAGATCCTAATAAAAACACAGCCGGGATTGCGGCCCAGGAGGTTTTGCGAATTCTGAATATCCACGGAGGAATTGAGCTTAGAATAAAAAAGGGAATGCCATCGGGATCCGGGCTGGGATCTAGTGCCGCATCGGCGGCGGCGGCGGCTTTTGCAGCCAATCACCTCTATGGCTCTCAATTAACTAAAGAAGAACTAATTCTACCCGCAACCCGGGCCGAAGAATATGTCTCAGGAGATTTCTTTGCCGATAATACGGCCCCTAGCCTCTTGGGAGGAGCCACCTTAACGCGTTCTTGTCTGCCCTTGGATGTAACCAAAATCGGATCTATTAGCAATCTTATCCTCATTTTGGTGACTCCCAATATCGTTATCTTAACCAAGGAAGCTCGCGAAATCTTACCAAAAGACGTTCCCATTCCTGATTTTGTTTTCAATATGGCCAATTCTTGCCTGATTACCGCGGCTTTTGCCAAGGACGATTACAGCCTTTTTGCCCGAAGTTTAAACGATGAGGTAATTGAGCCAGCCCGCGCCAAACTCATTCAAGGCTTTTCGGAAGTAAAACAAAATGCCATCCGAGCGGGAGCCGATGGGGTAGCCATTTCAGGATCAGGCCCTAGCTTATTTGCTATCACCAACGACCGGAAAAAAGCCCGCTTTATCGAGGATGCCATGGTACGCACCTTCCGCCAATTTGAAGTAAACTGCCAAAGCTTGATCACCGAAGTGGATGATGAAGGCACTCGGCTTATCGAGTAAGAACCTAATCCTAAGCGATTATGAAAAAGAAAAATACACTACTTTTTACTGCTTTACTTGGGGTATTCTTCCTTCAAGGATGCATTGAAAATTACTTGGAGTCGAGTCAAGTCTCCGTAGAAACAACCACCCCTCAAACCACCTGGAAAAAGCCCCCGCCTGAACTGAAACCCGGTCGCTACAAGGTAGGCTTTTTGATCATGGACGGGGTGTACAATACCGAACTCACAGCTCCCTTCGATATTTTCCAACATACGATCTACCGGGATAGTATCAAGGCTATGGATGTTTTTACCGTGGCCCAGTCTTTAAAACCGGTGCGGACGTTTGAAGGCATGTATATTTATCCAGATTTTGAGTTTAGCTCAGCTGAGCTTCCCGAAATTGATATCCTAGTAGTACCCAGTGCCGAACATCACCTGGATACAGATTTAGAAAATGAAGTCATGCTCAACTTCGTAAAAAAAGTGTCGCAAAAAGCCAAGTTTGTGACCTCACACTGCGATGGAGCCTTTGTTTTAGCCCATTGCGGGCTACTCGATGAAGTGGTATCTACCACTTTTCCCAGTGATGTTGACACCTATCGCCAACGCTACCCGCAGTTAGAAGTGGAGGAAGATGTTTGGTTTGTGCATGATGGCAAATTTATTACTTCGGCCGGGGGGGCTCGTTCCTTTGAAGCTGCCCTCTACCTATGCGAGTTATTATACGGAGCCGAAGTAAGCCGTCGCCTTGCCCAAGGCCTGGTAATCGACTGGGACCTCAGCCAAGTGCCTCACTTGGTCGTAGAACCGGAATCCTAGATGGTATAGGCTTCGGTCTCTTCTCCCCAGGGGCTCTGCCGGTTTTTGGACTCCTCGTGCACCAGTTCTAATAATTTATGGATGAATTGGGGCCGTAAACCCATAGTTTGCCCCAAATGAAAGCGGCTTTCCAGTACGGCAAGCCAGCGTTCTCCTTGATGTACCGACAGTTGATGCTCTCGTTTTACCTCCCCAATTTTTTGGGCCACTTCCATGCGGGCGGCAAAATGGCTGAGAATTAATTGGTCTAAGGCATCAATTTTGGCGCGGAGTTGGTCTAATTCTTTGGGTTGTTCAGGGGCAGCACTCCCTGGGTGCTTGCCTGAATTTTCAAGGTTTTCTTCTGCCTTCATTTTTTTAATCTGCTTGTGATAAATTAATTAGGTCTGTATACGTGTACAATTTTTCTTCATCTTTCCAGGCACTAGGCCAGTACTCTAAGCGGGCCGTTCTCTCTACTTACCCCATTCCCATGGCTTAGGGATGGAGCGGCCTGTCTGAGCTCGTGTAGGCCCGGCGGGGAAAGGCAGCGAGTAGCGAGAGCCCGACCCGCGCCGGCACTATTTCCCATCAGCCTCCTATTTTTTGGCGCGGGGAAGCCCCTAGGCTTTTTTATGGGGGCCTTTTTCCAGGATTCGCCGGATAGCATTGGCTTTCCCCATCCAGTCGAGCAAACCCTGCCGGTTGCCCTGGCGGATCATATCCCGAAACCCCTCCACAACCTGGAGATACTTATCTAATACCTCTACCAGAGGCTTTTGATTTTCCAGAAAAATGGAACTCCACATTTCGGGGGAGCTCTTTCCCAAGCGGGCCGTGGAAGCAAAACCACTACCGGCAAACTGAAATATACGCTGCTCATCTTCCTCAGCCTGCAATACCGAAAGGGCAAGGGAAAAGGAGCTTACATGAGACAAATGGGAAATGTAAGCCAGGTGCATATCGTGTTCTTCCGCGTCCATGTACAATAATTCCATGCCCAGACCACGGTGTAGGTCCTCCACCTTTTGCCAAGCTTCTGGCTTAGCGTGCTCCTTTTCGCATAAAATGCAAAGCTTACCCGGTAAAAGATCGGCTAGGGCCGCCTCGGGCCCCGAGTTTTCCGTCCCGGCAATGGGGTGGCTCGCTACAAACTGTCCCCGCCGCGGGTGCTCCCGAACTGCCTCGCAAATGGACCGCTTGGTAGAACCGGCATCAAACACCACGGTATGCTCAGGAATATGCTCCAAAAGCTGGGGCAAAAGATGGCGAATGGCTTCCACCGGTACCGCCAAAAGAACCAAATCACTTTGCGGTATGGCTTCTTCCCAAGGTCTTATTTGGTCTACCAGCCCCCGCTTTAAGGCAGTTTCTTGATGGACAGGATTCTGATCTACTCCCCAAATCTCCCCTACCAAACCGCGGGATCTTAAGGAAAGGGCGTAGGAGCCCCCAATCAAACCCAAACCGATGATGCTGATGCGCTCCATATTAAAATCTATCTAGTAATGGCTCTAAGGTGTCTTCGGGCACGCACAAAGAAACGCGGATATAGCCCTCCCCCGCGCTTCCAAAAATGACCCCCGGCGGCGCAAAGACTCTGTGTTGGTGGAGGCGGTTTTCTGAGTAAGCTTCGGCACTTTCGAACCCCTCTGGGATGCTCGCCCAGACAAACATGCCTACTTGGTCTTTTTCGTAAGCACAGCCCCAGCGGTCAAGAAGCTCCCCCACGAGCTTTCGTCTACGGGCATATAGTTCATTTTGCTTTTGATGCCAGTCGGGTTTGACTTGTAAAGCGGCCACAGCGCCCCATTGTAGGGCCTTAAACATGCCCGAGTCCATATTACTCTTCACTTTGAGGACTGTGTCCAGATAATCGGCCCGGCCACTCAGGCAACCCACCCGCCAACCGGCCATATGAAAGCTTTTGCTTAAAGAATTAAGCTCGAGTAGCACGTCTTTTTCGGGGGCTACTTGCCAAAGACTGCAAGGAGCGCCCTTAGGCAAGATAAGGCTGTATGGGTTGTCATTTACCAGCAAAATTCGATTCTTCCGGGCCCAGGCCAATAATTTTTCCAGGGTTTCTCGGCTTAATTGACTTCCCGTGGGCATATGCGGCGAGTTGAGCCACATAATTTTGATTTGATCTAAAGGCATGGACTCGAGGGCTGCCCAGTCTATTTGCCAGGCGTGCTCGGCTTTTAAGGAGTAATGAAAGAGTTGGGCTCCCAACAATCGAGCCACGGCTCCATAGGCCGGATAGCCCGGATTAGGTAAGAGAACGCCATCGCCCGGATTTAAAAAAGCCATTGAAATATGAAAAATGCCTTCCTTGGAGCCCATCAGAGGAAGGATTTCACGTTCCGGATCGAGGGAAACCCCATAGGTGGCTTGCATCCAGTCGGCGAGGGCCGCGCGTAGTTCCGGAATCCCTCGGTAGGATTGATAGCCATGCACTTTGGGCCCTAATACCGTCTCCCGTAGCTTCTGGATAGCTTCTTCGGGGGGCAATAAATCAGGGTTTCCGATGCCCAGGTTAATAATTTTCTTTCCTTCGGCTTCCATCTGGCGTATCTGGGCCAGTTTTCGGGAGAAGTAGTATTCCTGTACGTGATCTAATCTTTGGGCCGCTTCAATAATCATGACTTGGGGGGCAAATGGACACAAAAAAACCCGGCTTCCACTTCGGAACCGGGTCATACAAGATCAAACATATCTTTATTATCCATCCGAAGTTTGTGGTATTCCGGAGTAATAATAATAATATGCCTGAGTGAAATTTTTCATACGTCAAATATAGGCATTCACCCCAAACATCCAAGCCTGCGGGCTTTTTTTATGAATTTTATCTGGGGGAGGGAGCGAAATGTCACAAAGTCTGTAATTTCACGACATCACAAGTCCTTGCCTATGATCTCCCAGGTATTCCTACAAGTCAGTTTGGCCCATCATGGTGCATTAGACTGGTCCTTCGTCCTTATAGCGGCCTTCTGCATTGGGGCTTCCAAAGCCGGGATCAAAGGGGTTTCGGTGCTCAATGTGACCTTATTGGCTTGGGTCTTTGGCGCCCGGGCTTCTACCGGGGTGTTGATTCCTATGCTGGTAGTAGCCGACATTGCGGCCGTTATGTATTATCACCGAGATGCCGATTGGCCTTCCCTGCGCAAGTTGTTACCTTGGATATTTGCCGGGGTACTCTTGGCCGTTTGGATTGGCGACAGCCTCTCCAGCACGAATTTTAAACATGTGATCGCTAGCATCATCCTGATTACCATTGCCTTGATGCTTTGGCAAGAACGAAACCCTCAGCTAAAAGTACCCGATACCCCCTGGCTGGCTGGACTGGCTGGTTTGAGTGTAGGGGTTTTTACCATGCTCGGAAACCTAGCCGGGCCCTTGGCCAATGTCTACTTTTTGGCCATGCGTTTTCGCAAATCCCATTTTATTGGCACGACGGCCTGGCTGTTCCTGATTGTCAACATCTTTAAGCTGCCCTTCCATATCTGGGTTTGGGAGACCGTTCGCACCGACACGCTCTGGGTCAACCTGCAATTGCTGCCCGCCTTGTTTTTGGGCTTTTGGGTGGGTATCCGGCTTACGGCCTACATCAAGGAAAAACAGTATCGGCGTTTTATTTTGGCTATGACCGCTTTGGGTGCCTTGGTGATCCTGATTCGCTAAATTTTTGGATTTCTCGTATATTCCAAGAAAATATATACCATGAAAAAAGGATTCTTATTTTTTAGCACTCTGTTTCTGTTAAGCTTAGACGCTTGTGCTCCCTATTCTATGTATTTTGTGCGCAATTACAGTTCTTCCCAGGTGGCAGTAGATGTGCAATCCAATGGAAAGGCCGGCTTTGTTTCCGAAACCGTGAGTAATCCGCCCAGTGAAGCAGATATCAAAAAGATCAAGAAAATTGAAGGGGCCACCCGGCAAAACAATACTGAAAGCGCCTTTGCTTTGGACATTCCCCCCGCCTCTGCCCTCTATTTGCAAGGCATTGGTTCCGAGGATGAGTTACGTCAATTAATCCTTACGATGCCCAACAGTTTCCAACAAGATACCATCCGTTTTGATGCATCGGGTAAGGCCAAGTTTCGCAAAGTGGGGCTATTTGCGCCGAAGTTTATTATTGATATACGTTAGGTATTTTTGGGGCTGCCCCCGGCGATTCATCGTTTTCTGCCCCCATGCCCATATGTGCCGCCGGGGTCGGGCTCTCGCTACTCGCTGCCTTTCCCCGCCGGGCCTACACGAGCTCAAACAGGCCGCTCCATCCCTCAGCCAATGGAGAAGAGAGAGCGGATATGGGAATAGAGACTTGAGAAGGAAAAAACGTATGATGTAGGCTTAAGGCTATATCGACTTATCTTAAAGGGCGGTATACCTATGCCAAGCGCTGCCCCTTTGAGGCTTGCCAAAGGGCATACCAGTCTTCGTGCTCCAAGTTTGTTTGGAGTGCCTTGGTTGCCGATTCCAATCGATGGACTTTGGAGCTCCCCATCACGGGGATGATACCGCTAGGATGCTTTATTACCCAGGCCAGCAAGAGCTGGTCTATCTCTATCTGGTATTTTTCTACCAGCGGAGTAGCTACTTTCATAATACGGCTTACCCGTTCTTCGTCGCTTACTCTAAAAAAGGAACCCCCTGCCAGGGGAGACCAGGCCATGGGCTGTATACCTAACTTCATACAGGTATCCAGGCTACCATCCATAAACGGGTCCAAATGCATCAGAGATACTTCAACCTGATTTACTTTGATCGGTGTATAGCGGTGGAGCATATCCATCTGACTGGCCGAAAAATTAGATACCCCAAACCACCGAATTTTCCCTTGCTCTTTTAAGCGCTCAACGGCCCGGGCGATGTCGGCGGGGTGCATTAAAAAATCTGGGCGATGGATCAAAAGACCGTCTAGATAATCGGTCCCTAGGTTTTTCAGCGACTTTTCTACCGACTGAACAATATAAAATGGGCGGCTGTCGTAGGAATAAATTTTATTTTCCGGTCGGTTTTCGGTGGGCAAACGGATACCACATTTGCTGATCAACTGCATATCTTGACGCAAGGAAGGTTTGTGTCGCAACACGTCCCCAAACTCTTGCTCAGTACTATAATCCCCGTAAATATCGGCGTGATCAAACGTGCTAATGCCTAGCTCGAGGCTTTTCTCAATAAACACTTGCATTTCATCCCGGGTAAAATTTGAGCCCCAGACGCCCAGGCGCATCACGCCAGCTACTATGGGAGAGAGAGTTAAATTCATGTCGGCCTTGCTTTGGTAGGTAATTAGTCCGCTTTCTCAACTTTGTGGCCCCCAAATTCGTTCCGGAGAGCGGCTACTACTTTGCCCGAAAAGGTGTCATCGGTTTGGGAGCGGTGGCGCATCATTAAAGACAAAGCAATAACGGGAGTGGGCACGCCTTCGTTCAAAGCCGTTTGCACCGTCCAAAGTCCTTCCCCAGAAGCGTGCATAATCCCTTTGATTTGCTCTAAATGCGGGTCTTTCTTTAAGGCATTTTCGGTAAGTTCAATCAGCCAGCTCCGGATAACCGAGCCGTGGTTCCAGACTTTGGCGATCGAGGCCAGGTCCATATCAAAATCGCTGCGTTCCATCAGCTCAAAACCTTCGGCAATGGCTTGCATCATACCGTACTCAATGCCATTGTGTACCATCTTTACGTAATGCCCACTGGAGGGCTGGCCGGCATAGACATAGCCATTTTCCACCGAAATTTTTCGGAACAAGTCTTCGCAATAGGAAAAAACCTCGGCTAAGCCTCCAATCATGGCACAGACCCCATAACGGGCCCCACTAACTCCTCCACTGGTTCCGCAGTCTAAATAATCAATCCCTTTTTCTTTCAGGGCCTGGTATCGACGAAAGGTATCTTTGTAAAAAGAGTTTCCTCCGTCAATCAAGATATCCCCCTGGCTTAGGTGGGGGACTACCTTCTCAATGGTTTCATCTACAATCGGCCCCGCTGGCACCATCATCCAGATTACTCGGCGGGGGGTCAGCTTTTCGGTCAACTCGGTAATGGTATTTGCCGTGGGGATTCCCGCATCGGCAGCTTTTTGAAGGACTTCTGGGCTCACGTCGTAAGCCAGCACGTCCATACCTTGGTCTTGTATATTCTGCGCCAAAGGAAAACCCATTTTCCCCAGACCGATCAATCCAACTTGTGTAAGCATGTGAATTTGTTTTTATATTAAGATATCCAAGAGTAAACAGCCTAATAAACCCATGATAGAAACCAAGGTCTCCATCATGGTCCAAGACCGAAACGTCTCGGCTATACTTAGGTTAAAATATTCTTTGAAAAGCCAAAAGCCCGTATCATTAACCTGAGAAAAGGTTAAACTCCCCGCGCCGGTTACCAAAACTAATAGTTCAGGGTTGACCGAAGCCTGAGCAATTAAGGGGCTAGCGATGCCAGCAGCCGTAAGGGCGGCTACCGTGGCTGAGCCTAAAGTGATGCGCAAAGCCGCCGCAATTAACCAAACCAAAAACAAGGGGTGCAAAGCACTACCATCCAATATGTCCACAATATAATCGCTGGTGCCACTATCTACCAGGATTTGTTTTAGAGCTCCTCCCCCACCAATGATCAATAAGATCATGGCTATATCCTGAATAGAACCGCCAAATATTTCGGTAATCTCAGGCATGGTCCTTCCTTGAGAAAGCCCCAGGGTGTATATGGCCAACAAAACCGAGAGTAATAAAGCCATTACCGGCTCCCCCATAAAGCGTAAGACAGCATAGGGCAGGGAACCGGAGTCTAATAATAATTCAGCCAGGGCCGAAATACTCATCAAAATTACGGGAAGCAAGGCCGTGAGGAAACAATTGAATAAACTGGGCCGCTTATCTTCGGGAACCTGCGTATAGGAAGCAATTCCGGGCACTTCTTGACTCCTCAACCTACGAAACGTAGAGCCAAATAAAGGGCCCGCTACAATAACCGTTGGAATCGCAATACATAAACCATACAAAAAGGTTAGCCCCATATCGGCTTTGTAAATGACCGCGATCGTGGTAGGCCCCGGGTGGGGAGGTAAAAAGCCGTGGGTAACCGAAAGGGCCGAGACCATCGGAATAGCTAAGTAAAGAATAGGCAAACCCGTACTTTTCGCTACCGAAAAAATTAAGGGAATCATCATCACGAAGCCCACGGTATAAAACATGGGCAAACCGATAATAAAACCCGCTAAAACCAAGGCCCAAATGATATATTTTTGGCCAAAGCCCCGAATGAGGCGGTCGGTTATTTGTTGGGCCGCCCCGCTGTGTTCCAAAAGCCCTCCCAGCATAGCTCCCAAACCTAAAACCAAGGCTAGATAGCCCAAGGTACTCCCTACCCCCTTTTGAAGAGAGCTCAATACCTCTTGCAAGCCCATACCTTGAGCTAGGCCTATGCCCAGGGCCACCAAAATAAGGGCCAAGAAAGCGTGTACCCGAAACTGGATCGTGAGAATCAATAAAAGGATAATCCCAAGGAAAATGATCAATAAGGGCATAGGACAACTTATGAAATTCGGCTAAACACTTTAGAAATTTCTTTAAATCTGGAAAATAAAAGTTGGTATTCCGAATCCGACCTGGAATTGGGCTCATGAATTTGATAAACGGGATTGAGTTTTTCTATCGAGATCGTATCAAGTCCCAGGCTCTGTGCCATAAAGCCAAGTGTACCCACTACGGAAGCATCTGCTTCTTGCATTTCGTAGGCCGGAATTTGCCAGACTTGGGCCAATAGGGCAGCCAAGCCTTTCATCTGGGCCAGCCCTCCACTTAGACGCACATAGGGAAAAGGCTGCTTTTGCAAATCCTCTAGTTTTTCCCGAATTAAGCCTAGGTTAAAAAGAATCCCCAAAATCAAGGCTTGGTATAGTTCTGAAAGGCTGTGTTTTTCGGCCAAGGGCCAAAAGCAAGCCTGGGGTTTATAGAGTTTATAAGGAGCTCGCTCCCCGTGTAACCAAGGGAGAAAAAATATATCTTCCTGCCGAGGAGATAAAGGGAAACCATACTCCTCTTTCAAGAATGTTTTCTTAAACCAGTCTATTACGTTTCCGCAATTATTACTGGCTCCCCCAATTACGTATTGTCCTTCTCTCAGGATATAATGGAATAAAATGCCTTCGGGATCTGCTTTTTTTTGATTACTGGTAAAGCGCAAGGCCCCACTTGTACCCATAGTGAGGGTTAATCCTGTATCTGGGCCCACATTTCCACTGCCAAGATTGGCGGCTCCTCCATCACTCAGACCGGGCACTATGGAGCAATCTGGCCCTAATTCGGGTAAGCGAGCAGGAATAATGTGAGACGGAGGGAGCAATCGCGGGAGCTGGGAAGCCTCCATTCCGCAAAAGTCTAAGGCTTGTGGAGACCAGCTATGGGAATCTAGATCCATCAGTCCTGTGGCTGAAGCGGAGGGCCAGTCTAAGATAAAATCTCCCGTAAGCTGCCATAGCAACCAGGACTTGACATCAGAAAAGTAGGCAGTTCTGGCAAATAGCTCCCGGTTGTGTTGCCGGAGGTAGGCAATTTTACAAAGCGGGGACATCGCGTGGACTGGGGTTCCTGTGGATTGGTAAAGGTTCTTACCCAATGGGCTTTTTTCTAAGCCTTGGGCAATAGACTGGCTTTTTAATTCATTCCAAAGAATAACCGGACTTATAGGTTTGTAGGAAACATCGAGCAATAGAAGGCTGTGCATAAAGCTACACAGGCCAATGGCACGGGGGGCTGCCCCCCGATCTGTACTAATTTCTTGTAGACAACTTAGGGATTTTTCCCAAATGTCATAAGGGTCCCGTTGGGTGTTTTCAGGGTTGATATGCCGGAGGTTTCGGCGGCTACTTTGAGGTAGTTGGTAGGGTTTGTCTAGGTTGAGGCTTCGGGCCTTGATCGAGGTGCTACCGATATCCAGAGCAATAATGTAAGGGTTTGCTTTCAAAGGTTTGGGGGCAGGGTGTTAGAAAAGGCCCCTTTTCGGGCCTTAAAAAAAGCAATATAAGCAAAATTAGTCCAAAAGGTAGTCTAAAGACCCGCTTAGTCTGACCTCTCCTTTTTCTAGAAAAGCTTGTACTTCTCGGAGTACTTCAAAATTGGGCTGGGGCAAATCCAGGGGTATTTTCCGAATTCTGGGATCACGCTTCTCAAACGGAACCGGGACTTTAGACTCAAACAGTTTATTCCAGAGAGGAATGGAAGACTGCACAAAGATTTGCTCAATTCGATCAAGCTCCCAATCAATCAATTTCTGGTTGATTTCTTCAAAAAACTGCCCGGTTTGTTGAAGCCTTATTCGGGACCCGAGGCGGGACTTTCCCCGGGTTTGGAGATGCTTGTGCTGGGCCTTGCCTTGTTTGGCCCGGACCATGTATTTTCGGATTACTTTGTGATTGACCATCTCCCCATCTTCCAAGTGGGCTAAGGCCGCTTGACCGGCTTGCATAAGCAGGATAAGGTATTCAGGTGGCAGATCAGGAACCCCTTTGACATAATCAACAAACGTAGTATCCGGGATAAAATAGGGAAAAAGACGGGGAGGGACAAAGTGAAAGAGTAAGTTTCCATCCGCATCTTGCCCGTAAAATGCCTGGGTTTCCTTATGGTATCGAACAAGGTATTCTTTATCCAATGGAAGAAAGCCTTCTAAGATCTCGAGGCTTTCTTCATAATCCAGTTCTCTCAGTAAAGGGAGTATACTTGCATCCATATCCCTAAAATGATCCTAGTATTAGGAGGCTTATATGGGTTGACAGAGCACATCTAACTGGATCGTTACTTGATTGCCCAAGACCAGGCTCCCCCCTCCTATTTCAAATTCCCGGCGATTGATCTTAAACTCACCCTTGAAACGTGCTTTAATTCCTTCTTTTACAAACTGAAAAGGGAAGCTAACTTGCTTGGTAACATTGCGGATAGTCAAATCAAAAATGCCTTCGTATTCATTCCCGTTTTTTTGCGTAAAGCTGCGGGACTGCATCCGTATGGTTGGATATTTTTCGACGTAAAAATAATCTTCTTTACGCAGGTGCTTATCACGGGAAACGATGCCCGTATTGATGGTAGTAGCATCCAAACTTGCCTCAATAGACGCCTTGGCTAAGTCATCGGGAGAAAAGCGAATGCTTGCTTCCAGGCCACCTAGGGTTCCATTTACATTCACCCCAAAATTTTTAACCTTGAAGGTAACTTTTGAGTCAGGTAATACACGCCAATCGCTTAGCGCACTTGCATCGTATGTGCCCCGAAGAGGCACCAATAAAAGTAAGGCCCATAAAAATTGTTGCATAGCAATCTGATTAGTGGTACATTAATCTCTTGGTTTATATGGCTATAACGCTTTTTTTAAGGCAAATAGTTGATCCAAATGAAGTAAATGTTACGGTTTGACCTGCTTGCTGGGTCAATTTAAGGGAAATTGGGATAATTTGTCTTCTATTCACTCCCTAAGATTTTAAGGTAGGTTTCTATTTTTAAGGGTTTGGCCTCAGGGCTGGGTTTTGGTTTTTTGGCTGAGGGATAGAGCGGCCTGTTTGAGCTCGTGTAGGCCCGCGGGGAAAGGCAGCGAGTAGCGAAAGCCCGACCCCGGCGGCCCAAAACTTACTTTAAGTCACTAACTGCTATCGCCGGGGGCAGCCCCAATTTCCTCTTCTAAGGCCTCTGCCTGGGCATTACCTACGCAAGAAAAGGATATGATCCTTAGTTAATTTCTGGCAACTTGTCTATAAATTTGTCTCGTATCGGTGCCAAGAAGGTGCCCAAACCAGATGATCTGTCCAAAATATCCTTGATTATGAGACTAGTTCTCTCCCACTTGGCTGGGATAAGCCTATGTTTATACGTATGTACGTGCGCACGCCTAGACGAAAGCCAGGGTAAACTCAACCAAGAACTTCGACTCGAAAGTCAGGAAATCATTTCTTCCTTCGAGAAAATAGCGTTCACTTTAGACTCCATAAGGGCTCAAAATCAGGCCTGGACCCTGGAATTGGACACTTTAGAGAAACCCCTCAACCCTATCCATCAGGAACATCAGCTTTCTTTGCTCCAATTTGGCGAGCTTCTCGATCAAGAAAAAAAGAAAGTCCAAGCGGGCCCCAGCCGCATGCGTGCGTACCAAGATCAATTTTTAGACCGACACGCCCGAAAACAACTGAGCAATGAAGAGCTATTAGAAGAACACCAACACGTTTTGGTATGGTACGAGAAAATGCAAGAGCGCTTCGAGCAAATACAGGAAACGCTAAAAATCATGCAAGATGCCCACGTACAGCTCTTTGAGTGATGTAATGGCTTAGAAACTGTTTAAATTTAATTGTTCGGGCTGCAAAGAGTCATTTCAAAATGGAAAACGGGAACCTGATTTCATCAAATTCATCGCCCATAGCGCTGCTATGCGCTCCTTGTTGATTTCATCAGAACCCCGTATTCCCATGGTATACGACCCTTTTTGCCGACAAAAACTAAACACGAACAGTTTCTTAGTTTTTCTTCCAAGTTAGGCCACTGTACAGTAAGGAAGTAGCTTTTTGGGACACCCGTTCATCGCCCCGCATCCGGGCATCGGCAATGATTTGCAGAATGATTTTACGTTCGTCGATCTCCATCAAATCTTCTTCAGAATACAAGTGCTCTTTGATAGCTACTTTTTCTATAGCTTCCCGGAGAATTTCCCGAGTTCGCCCTTGTCGATAATCCATGTACATATCAATCAACAGCGCATAGCCCATGGGGGAAGCTAGGAGGTCGGTAATCGGAATTCGGGGGAGATTCATCACCCCTACAATGATATGCAAATGCATATTTAAAGCCGCTTGTACGTAGTATTTTATTGCGGCATCAATTTGTAAAGTAATGATGGGCAAGTAATGTCCAGAACGTATAAAGGGACCATACAATTGAGGGTCGGCCCTAAGGACCCTTTCAGCTTCGGCCCCGTGAACCACAAACTTCCCTCCTTTGTCGTAGGCATTTACCACACTCATGGAAGTATCGCGTACGTGATCTTCATGGAAGGAGTAGGAAACATCGATTCCAAACCGCTCAAAGAAGTTTTGGAAAATTTGGGGCGCTTTGTGTTTGATATTGGCCATTAAGTAGGACAAAGCTCCTTGATTACCCCGAAAGGGGACAAAACCAAAGGAAAAAAAGTGCGGATCGTGGCTGGCTAAGTAATCAAAGGATTGTCTTTGTTGGGATATATAACGCATCGCTTGGGCCAACTTTTCGGAAAGCCCCAGTCGCTGAAAAACACTCAAGGGTATTTCAGGCTGGGCATTGCCGGGGTAGATTACCCCTCGATAATAGCACGTATCTACGGTATGGGGAAAATTGTGAAATTGAATACTGTGCGGCCGATGATTTTGGGGATGCGGAAATACCAAGGTATAATCGGTATACTCCATTAAAAGTTTGTGGGTGATATCTCCGGGCACTATAACTCCGGGAGTGAAGCTATTGGTCTGCATCATGTTTACCCGGTTGGAGTGAGAAATCCAAAACTGTACTTCAAACTTTTCTTGAAACTTTTCAATGGCCTCAATCGTGCGTGGAATGAGGTTGGAAGTAATCGCTGTGCCTCCGTGCTGAGATTTGATCTCATCGGGTGACTCCTTATGATTGAGCCCCAGCAATTTTAGTTGGACTAAACGCTTTTGTACCCGGGCCAAATCATCGGGCCTATTCACGTGATTACGGCCCAGCGGCCCTTTGAGAAGATGTTGCATCAGATCGGGCTCCGGTCGGGCATCCAGACGAAATACTTTTCGGGCCTCTATATAGCTCTTGATTTGAAGGGGCTTGTCGCGAAAGCTATCGGCTAGTTCATACAAAGGAGATGGAAAGGATTCTGGTATGTTTTCTATTGCTTCGCTTGTTTGTTCTTTAGGCTCTAAGGTCTCCGGAGTAGGTTTTTCTGATGGCCTATGGTCTTCTTTTTCTTCCGCTTCGGGTTTAGGTTTTTGTATGAGCAGGCTTTGCCCCAGCTCAATTGTGTCGCTAGGGAGTTTATTGATATGACGGATTCGATTGAGACTTATGCCGTAGACGCGGGCAATGGAATATAGATTTTCCCCTTCTTTTACGGTATGCACGATATCCCCAGACAAGTCGCTTAAGTCT
The DNA here is from genome assembly GCA_963922455.1 of uncultured Microscillaceae bacterium. Taxonomy (GTDB): domain Bacteria; phylum Bacteroidota; class Bacteroidia; order Cytophagales; family Microscillaceae; genus CAWUIO01. Next base: position 13,464 of record CAWUIO010000077.1, on the reverse strand, counting down.
TCCTCTTCTGCTTCACAGTAAATTTGGACGGGGGTATGGGGTTTTAAAGTCCCCGTGCCGAGTGGGTTTTTCTTTTGCAGGCCCGAGAGGGGTACTTGATAATCCTTTGACAAGCTCAGGAGAGTTTCTTCCTCTTCGCTGTAATGACAATAATCGTAGAGGATGTTTTCTGGATAATCTTCCAACTCTTCCTGGGGTATTTTTATACGCATTCCTGGGGAGAGCCGGTTCGAATCCAGTTCATTTTGAACAATGAGCCCTCGCACATCCACTTCATACTCTTTGGCCAGTAAAAGCGGAGTATCTCCGGCCCGAACGGTATGAAGGGCTGGTTTTTTAAAGGGGTTTTCCTCGTCATTGGTGGAGATGATAAGTTCTTGGCCCGTACGAAGATTGGAAGATACCGGACGATTGAGCTGTTTTAATTGTTCTACGGTTAGGCCGTAGGATTTGGCAATTACATATAAAGATTCCCCAGGCCGGACTACGTGTTTGCGGGTAGTGGGTTTATCCTGGATACGAAGAATCTGGCCGGGTCTAAGGTCAAGCTCCGACAAATTGTTTAGTCGGACTAGGGTCTCGGGGCTTATTTGAAATCGATCGGCAATGAGGGGAAGGGTATCCCCTTTCTGTACAATGTACATATTGCTCATATTCCTGGGCTGTATTGTATTTGGCCTGGCAATTGGTGATAATATTCATGCAAAATAATATAAATTTCGGGATTTATGCCTATTTGGCAGTCAATAGGTCAAAATTTGCCATAAAAAGTTATTTAAATACTAAACCTCGCCCATTCTTAAGCTATGCTGCATGATATTTTAAAGAAATATTGGGGTTTTGAGCAATTTCGTCCATTACAGGAGGAAATCATTCAATCGGTGCTGGCGGGACGAGATACCTTGGCTTTGCTGCCTACCGGGGGCGGAAAATCGATCTGTTTTCAAGTACCGGCCCTGGCCCAGGAGGGGATGTGCTTGGTAGTATCCCCCTTAATTGCCCTCATGAAAGACCAAGTTGAGAATCTGGAAAAGCGGGGCGTACGGGCGGCTGCCTTATATTCGGGCATGGACCGGCGCTGGATGGATACCCTGCTCAATGAGAGTATCGATCAAAAGTTAAAGTTTTTGTACGTCTCCCCCGAGCGCTTAAAAACAGAAAATTTTCGACAGCGGGCCCGGCAAATGCAAATCAAACTTTTGGCTATCGATGAGGCGCATTGTATTTCTGAATGGGGCCATAACTTCCGGCCGGCCTACCGGGAGATTGCCCGGTTTCGGGAATTGATCCCGGAGATAAACCTCATTGCCCTAACGGCCTCGGCCACCCCCGAGGTGCAAGAGGATATTAAAAAACAGCTACATTTTGGGGATAACGCGGCCTCTTTTCAAAAAAGTTTTGCTCGGGAAAATCTTTCCTACGCTTGCCTGGAGGAGGCGCATAAAGACCGAAAGCTTAGCCAAATCCTCCATAAAATTCCGGGTAGCTCGATCGTTTATGTGCGCAACCGTAAAAAAACCCAGGAAATCGCCCACATGCTTCGCCGGGCCGGGATCACGGCCGACTATTATCACGGGGGGCTCAACAATGCGCAAAGAAGCCAAAAACAAGAACAGTGGATTCAGGATAAAATCCGGGTGATGGTCGCTACCAATGCCTTCGGAATGGGGATTGACAAACCCAATGTACGCACCGTCATCCATATGGATTTGCCCGAAAGCTTGGAAGCCTACTACCAGGAAGCGGGCCGGGCCGGGCGGGATGGTCAAAGATCCTATGCCGTACTTCTGTATGATGCTGGGGACATCGCCTTTTTGCAAAAGGGGATTGAGCAGCAATACCCTCCCCTGGATTACCTACAAAAGATCTACCAAGCTTTGGCCAATCATTATAATTTGGCCATCAACTCGGGCGAGATGCTCAGCTTTGATTTTGACTTACTGCAATTTAAAGACACCTTCCAGTTTAAAGGTTCCCAAGTCTACTACGCCCTCAAAACCTTGGAAGAAGCCGGGCTCATCCAGCTCAATGAGGCCTTTTACTATCCCTCCCAAGTGCAATTTCGTTTGGATTTTCGGGCCTTGTACGAGTTTCAGTTAAAACATCCGGGGGCAGAACCTATCCTCACCCTGCTTTCCCGGCTCAAAGGAGGGGAAATGCAAAGCCAGTTTTTCTCCGTATCTGAAACGACTTTAGCCCGCTACCTCAAAAAAAACACCCACGAAGTAGAGCAACAATTGCAACGCCTCCACCAAATGGAAGCCCTCATTTACGAAAAACAAAAGAGTAAACCCCAGCTCACCTTCCTCACTCCCCGTCAGGATGCCCAAAAACTGCCCCTGGACCCCAAAGAACTGGCTAGCCGCAAAAAAAGGGACAAAGACAAGGTAGATGCCGTAGTCCGCTTTGCCCAAAACGACCGGACTTGCCGCAACCAGGTGCTTCTGGAATACTTCGGGGAAAGAAGCCCCCAGGTGTGCGGTATCTGCGATATTTGCCGGCAAAAGCAGAAGAAAGTAGGCCAAACGGCTCATAAGCTGATTGCTCAAGAAATCCAAAAGGCGCTGCAATCCGGGCCCCTGGCGATTTCCTTGCTTATTTCTCGCTTGGAGCACATCCCCGAAAAAGACGCCCTCCTTGCCATTCGCGAATTGCGAGAACGTGGTCAATTAATCCAAAAAAACGATGGGCGTTTGGAGTGGAAGACGTAAATCATAAGAAAACGCATGGGGCTTGCCCGCGCTAGAAAAGATCTTCTCTCCATACCCGTATGTGCCAGCGCGGGCCGGGCTATCGCTACTCGCTGGCCCCCGCGCAAACCAGCGGCGAGCTCAGACAAGCCGCTCTATCCCTAAGCCATCTTGAGAGCCGGGAGACGGGAACTGAGAACCGGGACTTCAGAGAGGAGAGGTTTGTACTCGTATTAGGCAAGTTTTTATTTGCCAGTCCATAGTTTTGATTTCCCTATAACCGCACAAACCCCCGAAAATTATCCCGGTGTATAAACTGCTGGCTGGCCTTATATTTCTCCACAAAGCTTTTAGGGAGTTTTCCGTTTTTTTTGGGACTCCACTTAAATTCATACCCGTGAATTTCTCCGCTCACCTCCTCCACATAGTCCACTTCTTGTTGCTGACGAGTCCTCCAAAAATACGAGCGGGCAAGACGCTTTTTGTACTGATTTTGTTTGATACGCTCTGATATTAAAAAGTTTTCCCATAAGCCACCTATATCTTGTCGTAAAGCTAAAGGGTTGAAATTACCGATGATGGTATTCCTTATCCCATTGTCATAAAAGTAAATCTTTTTATTGATCTTAATTTCATTTCGGAGATTGCGACTAAAGCTTCCTAATTTGAAAATTACGTAACCTTTTTCCAATATATCGATATAACGGTTTACCGTATTTTTATCTACTCCTAGCAACTGAGATAGTTCATTGTAATTTACTTCACTGCCTATTTGATAGGCCAAGGCTTGTACCAATGTATCCAGTACCTCAGGCTTTCTTATTTCGGCATAAGATAAAATATCCCGATACAAATAACTGTCTACCAAATTTTTCAGAATCTCTTGTTCATCTCCAGGATTATTAAGTACATCCGGGTAAAACCCATAGATTAATCGGCTTTCCAATTGCTGTTCTGCCTTAATAAAACCAACGTGGTTTTCAAATTCCTCCCAACTTATGGGATATAGTTCATATTTCCATTTACGGCCCGTTAAGGGTTCATTTAATGCATGGGAAAGCGTAAAAGAAGAGGAGCCACTGATCCATAATTGAACCTCTTTAAACTGATCTGTGATTATTTTTAAGGTTATTCCTATCCCCTCAATGCGCTGCGCTTCATCTATAAATACTACTTTCTTTTTGCCGATTAGGCTCCTAATTTGTTCCGTATTGGGTTCTTTGAGAAGACTTCTTACGGTAGGGTCATCTCCATCAAAAAACTGGTAATCTGTTCCTTCCAACTCTTGCTTTATTAGTGTAGTCTTCCCCACTTGTCGTGGCCCAATCACCATAATAGCTTTCCCCCTGCCTATCTTCTCTCTAACCGTTTCGCTAAGTGTCCTTACAAACATATTGATCTCTTTATTTACCCTAAGTTATAACAATTGGTGAGTATATTCACCAATTGTTATAACTATTAGTGAGTATATTCACCAATTGTTATGTTTTTATGTAACCAAGAGCAATTTATAAGGAAAGAGCTTCCCCCTAAGCTACTCAAACAGCTTACCTTGTTTAAACGGTGACTCGTGCTCCAAGAGCCAAGCTTTGCGCCAGAGTTCTCCCCCATATCCCGTCAAATCACCTCGGCTACCTAGCACCCGGTGGCACGGGATCACAATAGAAACCGGGTTTTTCCCAATGGCAGAGGAGGAGGCCCGGATCACTTTTTCGTCGCCCAGCCATTGGGCAACCCGCATATAGCTTTCTGTTTTGCCATAAGGGATCTGGAGCAAAGCTTGCCAAACTTCTTTTTGGAAGGGGGTACCTGATAGGGAAAAGGGTAGGTCAAATTCTCTTCGCTTGCCTTCAAAATACGCTTGTAATTGTTTTCGGGCCTCGAGCAGAAAGTCGGGTAGCTCGGTTTCGGGAGTGGCTTCGTAGCGCGAAACTATATGATTTTCGTAGAGAATGGACGTGATGCCTCGCTCATCTCCTTGGATTTCCAGGACTCCCAGGGGCGAGCTCAAGTATGTAATAGCAAGTAAGGACATAGATTAAGGGGCCAGGATACGCGGGATATAATCTTCAAACTTAGCTTGATAAAAAGCAGCCGATTGACGCAAGTAGTTAATTTTTTGACTATAAAACAAGGTGCTCGACTTGATTTGAATATCATCTTCTAAAACCAAAGAGAGGGAGGCTCCTCTAAAATAGGTTTTCATGTCCCGGTAGGTTCCCTCGGCGGCGGGGCGGGATTCTCGGCTGTAAATCAGGTTACCCAAAGGATCTAAGAGAAACTCTAATTGATAAATATGGCCCGCCGAATCCCGTTCTATTTGGATCAACTTCAAATGGGCTTCCTGGGAGGGGGAAACTTCATAAAAGTAGGACTCTTGCCGGTTGTGGACGGTGGAGTGGTTCCACTGGTGGTTGCCCAGGTTGAACCGGAAATCACAGCGGAAGATGGCTTGTTGGTCTATTTTTTCTCGGGTTTGGGCATATAGCTCATTAATCCGGATCACTTCGGTGTTTTGAGCCGACAAAATCCTTGGAAACATCCCCCCCAAGCATAGTATTCCTATATGAAATAAGAGGCTTGTGCGTAGCATCATATCTCAAAGATACAAAGAAATGTGCTTTCTTAGGTGGACTTAGGGAAGCTCAAACTGATTATAAGGATCCTCATTCTTGGCTTAGGGATAGAGCGGCATGTTTGAGCTCGTGTGGGCCCGGCGGGGAAAGGCAGCGAGTAGCGAAAGCCCGGCCCGCGCCAGCCACTATTGTTATACTGAAACTCCCATTTTTCTGGCGCGGGCAAGCCCCTCATGATCTCTTATTCTTTGAAATTTGTAGGAACGTATACGCATCTATGCCGGCATGTGTCCGACGTGAGAACCCGCAATAAACCCCGTGGTCCAGGCCGCTTGAAAATTAAAACCGCCCGTCAGACCATCCATATCTATAATTTCTCCGGCGAAAAATAGGCCGGGGCATACTTTGCTTTGCATGGTATTCCAGTCAATATCTTTTCGGCTGATGCCCCCAGCCGTGACAAACTCTTCTTTAAATGTAGTTTTGCCTTGGACGGGATATTCATCATGATGCAGGAGGTTTACGAGGCGGTTACGTTCTTTTTTGGCCAACTCACTCCATTTTTTACTCGGATTTATACCCAGTTTTTCCAGAAAATACGACCAAAGACGCTTGGGGAGTTCAAAAGGATTGCGGTTGTCGAGCTGACGTTTCGGAAAAGCGTCTTGCGCCTCTTGAAATTTTTCCCGGATACCCGCTTCCTCCCAGCTAGGCATCCAGTTGACTTGGATGGCGAAGGCATAGCTCTGATCGTGTAAGACACGGGCGCCCCAAGCCGAGAGACGCAATACAGCATAGGCACTCATGCCCCAATGCGTGATCAGGAGGGGACCTTCGGCCACGAGTTTCGATCCGGGAATTCGTATCCGGACTTGAGGTACCGCGAGCCCCATCATCTCCGTAACGGGATTTTGGGGCATATTGAAGGTAAATAGGGAAGGCACCGGTGAGACAATTTCGTGTCCTAAGTCGGCTAGCCAGGCTAGTTTTTCCAGTTTAGGGCTCCCCCCGGTGGTAATAATCAAGCGATCGGCCCACTCGGGTGACTGCCGTTTGAGCTGGACTTCAAAACCACCTTTGGCGATGGGACTTATACCCACTGCTTCGTGCCGGGTGCGTACTTCGATACTACGCATCCGGGCTTCCTGTTCAAAACAGTCTATGATGGTTTGCGACATATCGCTTGTCGGAAAAACCCGGTGGTCGGCTTCCACTTTCAGCGCTACTCCCTTTTGGGCAAACCAGTCCATGGTGTCTTGCACCGAGAAGTGCTTGAAGGCTTTTTTTAATTCTTTCTCGCCCCGAGGGTAGTTACGGCTCATCTCGGGAGGACTTAAGCCCTGATGGGTCACATTGCATCTTCCTCCCCCCGAGACCCTTACTTTGGACAATACATGGGAGGTTTTTTCCAGGATTTTGATCCGGGCATCTGGGAAGCATTCGGCCGCCCGGATGGCCGCGAAGTAGCCAGCCGCACCACCACCGATGATGAGTATTTTGAAGGGATTGGGCAAGTTCTTATTTTGATATAAATTAAAACCTAAGTTAGTTTATTTTACAAGCAAACGAAAACTGTAATTTAGAATCGCGAAATGCGCAAGGCTATCCCGTAAACTAATTTCTATACAAATCGCCCACCTCTTCCTATTTTCTCATCACATAGGCCAAGAGGCAGATGAATTAGTAGAGTTAGGCCTAAGTGAAGGCCGCCGCCGGGGCCATCCCCGGCATGGTAATTCAAAAAGTAATTGTAAGCTTGCTCCTTTTGGCGACCTTCTGGGGAGTATTTTTTGATACACTGGGTAAAAGCTTAGAATTTTTTCTGTAAATGTCCCTAATTTACCCCGATAGCGGTCTCTAAATGAGTGAGCATTTTTTTAACGAAACACACGATCATGATGCGTATTTTACTTTTTTGTTTCATTTTCATGGGTACTAGCGCTTGCCAAACCGCTGCCCAGACTTCTCCCCTCGATTTTCTCATAGGTACCTGGAAACGGGAAGGAAAAACCACCTATGAATCTTGGGAAAAAGTCTCGGAGCAAGAATACAAAGGCCGGGGTTTTAAGCGTACCGAAGATCAAGAAAAAACCCTGGAATACCTCCGTATTTACCTAAAAGACGGAAAATGGGTATTTGAGGCCACTGTCCCCGACCAAAATGAGGGTAAAAGCATCCCCTTTACGCAAAATCTGGAGGTGAAGGATTGGTTTTCTTTTGAAAATCCAAGCCACGATTTTCCCAAGAAAATACAGTATCGTAAAACCAGCGAGAGCGCCTATGAAATCAATGTACGCGGAGATAATCATGCCGGGTTTTCCTTTAAATTTCTAAAAGTAAACGCCAAAGAATAGCTTGCTGAGGCTCTTCATTTATTTTAAGAAGACACCACTCCTCTGAAAACAAAACAAAAAACCCCCGATATTATTCGGGGGTTTTTTAGATGTATTGTCTCTAAAACTGTATAGGGTGGCTTATTCAGCTTTCCACACCCGAAGCACATCAGAGGTCTTCTGGGCACTACTTACCCGTATGGCATACGCCCCTCGGGGTAAATTCCATTCGGATAGGTCCAGGCTCAATTCGTTTTGGGAGGTATGCAAGTACATAGGAATGTGGCGCACCCATCCTTTTTGTAAATCCATAATCTCGACAAGCAGGTCTCCTTGTACAGCCTCAGAAAAGCTTAAGCTAAGCTCATCCTGGAAAAGGGGGTTGGGATAAACTTGCATGGGTAAGACAGAGCTACTTACAAATTCTGGAGTACACAAGACTTGCGCCACTTCGCCAAATCCGCTGGGCACGAGGCCATCTTCCCTTAGGATCAATTTATCCAATTCGGCTCCGTTTTCCCGGTATAAAATATCGATTATGTGAGGGCCGGAGGCCAAGTTAATCGGATTTTCATCGCCAATTGCTTTATAAGCTACCCATTTGAAGTCTGGTTCATCTACAAAACCTTCAAACCAAAGACGGTAGGGGCCTCCATCAATGCTTATCCAAAAAGAATCGGCATTGTTATCGGGAGTACGGGCCAAGACAAATAAATCAAAACTCCCAGCTTGGTCTAAGTTAAAATTAAAACGAACCTGGCTTGCTGCCGTGGTATCACCTGGTCCTTGGGAGGCGCTGGTCCGGTTTGGAGTATCATCGGCCAAATAGGTCACAAAACTGCCATTAGAAGCTTCATTAGAACTCAAAGTAGTCCAGTTAGACCCTACCGAGGCACATTCGGCTTCTAGGGAGATCAGCTGTGGGCCAGCAATTGAGCAAGCGTTTTGGGCATCTTCACCCAAGCCTTGTGGGATATTTCCATCTTGGCGGAGGATTAATTTATCCAGAATAGCTCCATTTTCTCTGTACAGAAAATCAATGCGGTGCGTACCTGCGCCAAGGGTTAAGGGATTGCTTTGGCCAATTGCCTGAAGGGCCACCCAATTGAAGGCATCTTCTTGGATAAAGCCTTGGAACCAAAGCAAGAAAGGCCCCCCATCAATGCTAATCCAAAAGGAATCATCATTATTTGTAGGCGTGTTGACCAAGGCAAAGAGGTCAAATACGCCAGCTGCGGCCAAGTCAAAAGAGAACGTAACGCGGCTTTCTGGGCTCAGGTCTGCGGGGCCCTCCGAAGCATTTTTCCGGTTGAGATCATCATTACCTAGAAATACCACAAACTTACCGCCTGCGGCCCGACTATCTTCCCGCACTGTCCAATTACTGCCTAAGGTAGCACATTCGGCTTCCAGGGAGATCAATTCATTTGGCGGAGTAGGGGGAACAATATCACAAATGTTGCTAGCTTCGGCCCCTAGTCCTTCTGGCAACACGTTATCTTGGCTTACAATAATCTTGTCCAGTTGGGCTCCGTTTTCCCGATACAGGATACGAATATTATGCGCGCCCTGCCCCAAATTTAAAGGGTTTTCATCTCCGATAGCCTTATAAGGAACCCAATTAAAATTATCATCCTGGACAAAGCCCTGAAACCAAAGGCGAAAAGGCCCTCCATCGATGCTCACCCAGTACGAATCATCATTACCCGTTGGGGTGCGGCTTAGTACAAAGAAGAAATACTCGCCTGCCGTGGTGACTTCAAAGTCAAAACGAAGCAAAAAGTCATCTCCAGTTTCCTGGGGCCCGGTGTTGGCATTGGTTTTATTGGGGCTATCCTCTCCCTCAAAGACCACATAATTGCCATTGGATGCGTTGGCATCGGCCACAAAAGTCCAATTGGCACCCACCGTAGCACATTCGGCTTCTAGGGAAATCAAATCTGATGGAGCTGGGGGAGGATTTATGGCGGCTAAGGCTTCTTCGGCTTGTACAAAACCAAAACCCGTAAGAAGATCAAACCCTGTATCAAATCCAGGACTAAGGGGGTCATCCATATCTTGGGCTGTATTGGCCAAAAGTTGACGCAAAGCATCCGGATTTAGGCTGTTATCCAATTCCAAGGCTAGGGCGGCCAAAGCAGCAACGTGGGGAGCAGAAGCGGATGTACCAAAGAAGTTTGGAAAATTATCAAGGTCGGCCCCACTATCATTACCAAAAAATGTGGTATTTCCTCCATCAGGGCCCACAAAATCGGGTGTTTGACGGGTTTCAGGGCTCGCTAAGCGGTTTCCGTTTACATCAAATAATATGGGTACGCCACCCCGAGAAGAAAAATTGTTTATGAAGGCTTCGCTCAGGTTGGCATTAAATTCTGGAGTATTAAAGAAAGCAGAGGCTCCTACCCCAGATGCATTTTGGGCATTGGCGTGCCCAAAGGAGGTACTGGCATTATTCCCAAACTCGATAGAATTGGTATTAATATCATCAAAGTTTACATATTTGATAATTCCCGGGTTTGGGCTAGGATTGTTGGGACCTTCATCCCGTTTCCCAATAAATAGAAACACCTCTACGGGGTTCGGGCCGTTATTGAATAAGGTTAAGATTTCAACCGGGTCCAGGCCTCGGTTAGGATCCGTAGAAGAAAAGCTTTGAAAGACGTCATTAAGGCTTGGGCTAAGCGAGATCAAAAGATCTAGATTACTGGCCGAGCCGGGACAACCTAGACAATTGGAGGCAAAGGGCTCGTCCCATTGAAAAGAAAAGCGGATGCTGCCATTGCCTGGTATAATTATGCTCTGGGCCCGGTCTACCCCAGATCCAGGATCAAAATCGTGCAAGGTATAGTTGCCCATAAAGTTTCCAAACTGGGCATCGAAAACTGGAAAAACGCCACTGTCCCGAAACTGACTTTCGTAGGATGAAGTCCCTGTATTACCTGCCGACGAAAAGTAATGGACTCCATCGCCACTCACTTCATCTACGGCCTGGGCTATTACCCCGTCTTGAAACATAGGTTCAGCAAAGAAAATAATATCGTCTACAATAATATTACTTCCGGCATCTCTCAAGGATAAAATGGATTGGGCAAAATTGGCCTGGCTAAACCCGGCGCTCGCAACAGCCAGCTCTGCTCCGGGGGCTACATCGTGGACCAACTCGGCCATCGCGCGGCCTTCATCAATCCTATCATTAGTGAATACATCAAACACGACATCTACTGGGGTGGTATTCCCGAAAGGGTTCCCTAGTCCTGGAAGATCGCCAGAACTTATACCTGCAGCCTCTCCGCCTAGGGCATTATAACTGTCCGATATGATTCCTATTTTGCTGCCTTGGCCCTGTACTTGAAACCTCGTACGGGCATTATCGGCTTGAAAAGCCGCATCACCTTGGCTTGTCACCGAACCAATGCGGGCCTTCCAAAAGCTCTGCCGAGCAAAGCGCAAAGCGGTACATTTTTCCAGTTCAGGGATCTTCTCCACGGGGATAAGGCCTGAGACAAGACCTCCGTAAAAGGCCACGTGTATACCTCCCAAACTTTTCAATTCTGTGACAAGGTCTTCACAAGCCTTTACCGGAATAGCCTCGATAGCCACCCAATTCTGATCTTGAAAGCGATAAACTTGTGACTTTTCCTCCTCATACGGATTTATCAAGCGATACAGGGAAGGGTCTTGTGCGTTTTGGCCCTGGTAGAGCTCTTGTAAGTTGTGATTAATTTTTGAGGGCAAGGACTGCGCGTCTAAGTGTTGGCTCAAACCCCAAATGCATAGGAATAGAAGGGGCAGACCAAATCGGCCCCGCTTGTTTAATAATAACATGGTAGCTTTTGAATAATAGATTAATAAAAAAAACCGAAATCGCCCTGAGATCCAGTTTGCTAGGGTAAATGCCCCAGATACCTTATAGACGTGTGAATCTATAATGGAAAAAAAATGTACACGAACTACCTGATGGGAAATTCAGTGCTCCTGGCAAGCACTTCTTATGTATTAATCCTAAGCAATAAAGATGTTATCGAGAAAGTTTAAAAATAGTAAAAATGAACGTAAAAAAATTTGGGAACATATATACCGTTAACTTTCTTTATTATCTGAAAACTTACCAGGATAAGGAAATGTTTAGCAAAAGCAGCTTTTTTATGCATTTATGTAAACAAAATATATGGGGCTTCCCGGCGACATCCCAAGTGGAGTAGCTTGTCCATAGAGCTGTAGGCGCCGGTCGGGCTAGCCTGCCGAGCCGGCTTACGCACAAACCAGCGGCGGTCTCGGCCCATTCGGGCGGCTATCCCTTATGAAATTTAAAATAGGAGACCGTGGTGGATTCCAAGGGACATCCGAGGCTTGCTAACTTTGATAGATCACAAACAAGGAAATTTTTTTGCTTACCATAGAAACCACAAACAAAGACATACCACTTCACAAGCATAATAGGTACCAAAGTAAGCTAATTTTTCTTCCTTAATTCCTCTCTACCCTACCTTAAACTAGTTCTAGATACTTACAGTATTTCCAACTTGATTTTATTAGTTTTTCTTTTAAAAATATTATCCTTGCTAATACAGCATACCCCAATTCCGATGAAAAATTATTTATTTATCTTACTATTCTTTCAAAGCACTTTATTATTCGCCCAAAACCCAAGCAAAATCGATTCTCTCTTGGCCCTCACCCAAGCGAATATTTCGGAGAAGGAAAAAGTAGATACCTATGTCAAAATTGCCGAAGAGTACCGTGGCACAGATTCTGCAAAAACCTATCAATATGCCCAGCAGGCCGTTCATATGGCGGAAAAAATCAACTATCCTGAGGGGAAAATAGATGCCTCGTATCAAGTGGGCTGGATAAATTTGTCATTAGGATATTATGAAGAAGCTGAGGCCATTTTTCTTCGGATGACTCAGGATGCAGATATATACGCCTACTTGAAAGGAAAAGCCGAGGGATACAATGGTTTAGGAGTAACTCAATGGTATAAAGGTAGCTATGAAAAGGCTTTGGAGTATTTCTTTCAAGCTTTGGATATTCATAAAGAATTGGGTGATAAAATAGGAATGGCTAACAGTTACGGGAATATAGCACTTATCTACGGGAATCAAGGGAATTATGCAAAGGCTTCGGAAATTTATCTCCAATCTTTGAAAACCTTTGGAGAATTGGGCGATAAAAAGGGAATGGCCAAAAGTTACAATAATATAGGGATTGTTTATTATCGGCAAGGCAACTATGCAAAGGCTCTGGATGCCCATCTTAATGCCCTCCAAATCGATGAAGAACTAGGAGGTAAACCAGAAATAGCCAAAGACTACAATAATATTGGGAATATTTACAGGTACCAAGGCAATTACGAAATGGCTTTGGAATATTATTTTAAATCTTTGAAATTAAGAGAAAAATTGGGGCATAAAGGAGGCATAGCTACCATCCAAAGTAACATAGGAGCCATTTACGGTATTCAAGATAAGTATGAAAAGGCCTTAGAAGTCTATTCCCAATCTTTAAAAATCCGGGAAGAATTGGGCGATAAAAAAGGAATGGCTATGAATTACCACAATTTAGGAGCTACCTACTTGAAATTAAACAATCTTGATAAAGCTTTAGAGTATATCTCGATGGCTTTAGAAATGGCGGAAACCCTTGGGGCTAAATATACCGTATCTCTAGCTTCCATTACGTTGGGTGACGTTTATCAAAAACAACAAGAATGGGGGCTTGCCCAAAAATATCTGAAGGAAGGGCTTCAGCTCGCCCAAGAAATAGAGGTAAAAGAAAATATCAAAGATGCCACGGGACTACTAGCGCAAGTAGAAAAAAAATTAGGCAATTACCCCGCTGCCTATGACTATCACGTGCTTTACA
>CAWUIO010000076.1:0-32584 GCA_963922455.1 uncultured Microscillaceae bacterium | reverse complement strand
ATGAATTTGATGAAATCAGGTTCCCGAAATGGCCCTTTGCAGCCCATATAATTAACTTTAAACAGTTTCTTAATATAAAAGTCGTTCAAAAATGCCCTGACTGATCACTTTTTCCTCATTTCCCACACAAACCACTGCCTCGAATGTGCCACTTATTTGCAACTCATCTACCGTTGTAATACTCACTTGCCCCGAGATAGGATCACATTGGAGGGTAGTGTAGCTGTTATTGTCAAAGAAAGTTGTATCACTCAACCGGATTTGGTTATTCCCACTCGCATTGGCCACGAAGATAAACAGATCATTGACATTGAAGTCAGCAATGCGGATTTCTAGGGTTTGTCCGTCGGCACGGGTTGCTTGAATATTTAAAATAATATTAGGGCCCAAGTTGGCGAAGCTGGTGGTGGTTTGGGTAGTCTCCCAAATTTCTCCGTCCAACTGAAAGCGTACATAATTAAAGGGTAGGGGATCATCAGAACTACAAGCCGCAATACTCAGGAAGGCCAAGCCCATATAGATTAGTTTGAGGTATTTCATAATATAGATAGGATCTCTGCAAGTTTGAGGTTTAAATATACGCCAAAGCTTCTTGAATTAGGGCACAGATTTCCTCAATTTGCTCCTCTTCTATGATGAGAGGAGGGGCCAGGCGAATGGCCACATCACAGTACAAAAACCAATCGCTCAATACGCCCAACTCCTCCAACTTACGGATCAATTTTTGAACTTTATCAAAAGAACCTACCTCTAAGGCCATTAATAGCCCCTTTTGGCGTAATCGGATCACCTTGGGGTGTTGTAATTTTTCTCGGAATAAGCGGGCTTTAGCTTCCACTTTTTCACTTAGTTTTTCTTCTAGCAATACATCAAAAGCTGCCTTTCCGGCTGCGCAACTTACGGGATGCCCTCCGAAAGTAGTAATATGTCCCAAAACGGGCTTATTCTTGAATACTTGCATGAGCTCTCGTGAACTGATAAAGGCCCCCAAGGGCATGCCACCGCCTAAGCTTTTGGCCAGAAGCAGGATATCAGGCACTATCCCAAATTGTTCAAAGGCCCACAAGCTACCGGTACGTCCCATACCGCATTGAATTTCGTCTAGTATTAATAAGGTACCCTTTTGTGTACACTTTTCTCTTAAGGCTTGAAAGTAAGGGGCACAAGCCGAGATAACGCCCGACTCTCCTTGGATGGTTTCTAGAATGACAGCCGCGGTATTTTCGGTAATTTTGTCTAAATCTCGATAGCTCCCGTACCAAATTTTGTCTATGCCAGGGATGAGGGGGCGATAGGCCCGGGAGAAGGAATCCTCTCCCAGCGATAAGGCGCCTTGAGTAGAACCGTGATAGGCTTGTCGGGCCGAAATAATTTCGTAGCGCCCGGTATACCGCTTGGCCAATTTGATAGCCCCTTCGGTAGCCTCGGTACCCGAATTGACAAAATAGACATTATCAAGAGGGGGCGGTAAATGTTTACAAAGGGTTTGGGCTAGCGCATTTTGGGGGCCTTGGATGAGTTCGCCGTATACCATAACGTGGGTATAAGCATCTAGTTGCTCATGAATAGCCTGCATCACCCGAGGGTGGCGATGCCCCAAATTACTGACGGCAATGCCAGATATGAGGTCCCAATATCGTTTTCCCGAACGGGTGTATAAAAAAAGGCCCTCAGCTTTCTCAATCTCGAGCATAAGGGGATAGTCGGAGGTTTGGGCCAAGTGGTCCAAAAAAATTTGGCGGGGATTACGCATATAGGTACTAGTTTGATTGTTCGGCTTGTCCTAAACTTTCATAAAGCTTTTTGAGGGTATTTTGTTCCTTTTTCCAGGCACTATCGCTCTTGCTTGGAGAGGGAGCTTGTTTCCAATAGCGGTATTCTTGGGGTTTTCCTTTTAGGATCACCCGTTCTAGGGGAAGCCCCGTAGCTCCCTTTTTCTCAAGAAAAAGTTCAAACTCGGGCTTGGGGTGATTATATAAAAAGCCAAAAGCCGAATATGCTTGACTGCCTTCTTGAAGCTTCATTTCTGGGATAAATACGTGTCGGTCCCGGATAGCCAGTTGCAGTTTTAAGTGATCAAACCCTGGTTTTATTTCAGTAGCGAGCCCTGCTTCCTGAACAAATTCTTGCCGGAACCGGTCTACATGCAAGTTACCCTGACGTATCTGATTTTGTATGTTCATAAAGCCCTCAGGATAGTGTTTTTGAGGGTCAAACCGAATTCCGTATTGTACTTGAGCATTCCAGAGACCCCGTATGAGGGGCGGTTGGCGCAGATAAACGGGTAAAAAATGCGCTGCCTGCATAAACTGACCGATTTGCATTTCTTGTATCTGTATTTGTCCGTCCCAACGAGCAGGTTCATTTGGCCTAAACTGTACAAAGCCGCTCATGCGCAGCTTACCTTGGTAGGCATCGGTGCGAAGTTGTTGTATTTCTAATAAAGAACCCTTGCCTTGGAGGGTAGCGTGCAGGTTTTGCGAAGCTAAACTGGCCCATTCAAGTTTATCGGCTCTCAACTCGGCCTCCCAAGACCAATTGCTAGGCAAGATGAAAGGCAGTTGAGAAAAATAAAACGCCCCTTCTGGAGGAGGGCTAAGGCTCAATCGGGGAAGGTGAATACTCGATTGTACCTGAAATTCGGGCATGTCCTCCTCAAATCCTGTGGGATGAATGAAAATGTCGGCTTGAGTGCTCAATGCCCCCATAGGCGTTTGGGCTTTGAGCCAAAGGAGTTGCCAATGCTCGGGCTTAAGTTGCAGTTTGGCTTGTAAGTCTTGTAATTGGAGCTGAGGGCCCTGCGTCTTTAGCATGGCATCAATACACTCTACGGTACCAATAAGTCCGGCTTGGCGCTTAAGGCTATCAGCCCGCAGTATATCCCGATAAGCTCCCCAGAATTCAATATCGAGCCCTAAAAGCCCGTTAGTTTCTTGAATAGCAGGCAATGGATAAAACTGTTGGAAAGCTGCCAGATCAATTCCCGCCTCGACTTTACCCCGTAGGTAGGGATGACTTAGGTTTTGTAAGCTAAGTTGAGCCCGAAATTTTTGATTGGCCAAGCTCCCTCGCAAAGTGTTAATAGTTAGATAGGAATGCTTGTCAGCCTTGAGTCCAAGGAAGCGAAGACTACCGGCAATATCAAAATCCTGAATGGATTGACGGATACTAAATGGAGAACCGATACTCAGCTTTTCTCCCCTAAAGTCTAAAGACAATCGGAGGGATTCGGTGTGACTTAAAGTTCCTTTTAAGGAGCCCTGAGCTTTTAACGCACCGTTAATATCCAGGGGAGATAGAGGCTTATGATAGACCGGTGGGAGGATGGCCCATAAGGTTTTTTTAAAGGGAGGAAGGGCTTCAAAGCGAATAGAGACGTCTTGGGTGGGAAACGCATACCTGGCTTGTACTTGCCAATGGCTCTCCCGAAAATCTAGTGTAATTTGTGGCATGTGCCAGGCCCGATTTTGAAGCACATATTGAGTTGCCCCTTCTAGTAGGAATGTATCTTGCGGAAAGTAGGGGACCATATAGCTCTCGAAGCCTTGGCTGGTAAAAGAGCCTTGCACGTGCCAAGATACGGCCGATTTTGAATATAGCGCCTGACGCAAGTAAAATTGGGGTATATAAAGGCTTTGGGCCAATTCTCCTGGGCTGTGGTATAAGTTTAGCTGGATATCCAGGAGTTGCCAAGCCATGATGGCGGTAGATTGGAGGATTTGTTCCAGGGCTTCCTGAGCATTTTTGTTTGAGGTCTCCACGTAGATACGCCCTTTTTGAAGTTTCATTTCTCGTATGCGTATTTCTCCTTGCCAAAGCTTCCAAGGGTCAATACTGATAGTAAGCTGTTCCAACTCGAAAATTTTATGATCTGCCTGAGTTGACTGAGGGCTTAAGCTTGCTTTCCCGAGGGCCAAATGTAGGTTTGACCAAGGCTGCCATAATAGGAGCTGGGCCGAATGGGCTTGGAGTTGCCAGTTAAACTCTTGGCTTAAGTAATGCTTGACTCGTTTAAAAACCGTGTCTTGGTATAGGTAACCGCTCGACCAAACGATCATGATCCAAATTAGGGAGAGACAAGCTGAAAGGGACAGGACTCTCCAAATCCGTGGCTTCATAAGCTGGATGAATAATTAGATACCGGATGTTTAGGATAAAATGGAGAAATATAATTTTGCTCCTTTTGGGGGTTTTGAATCCTGGGTTTGTGTGAGGTCTTACACAAATTTAAGAAAAAATACCTTTTCTGCCTAGGGCTAAACCCTTTTTAAAGTAAGCTTACCTTAGGATCCGAGCCGCACATCTTTTGGCTTAGGGATGCCACTCGAAGAGCGGAGACCGAAATGGGTTGAGCGCAGGGGGGCTCCGGCTTTGCTGGCAAGCCCGACCGGTGCCCCAAGATTTGGAAAATGCGGCACCTAGGCTTCAAGCACCGGTAAGCCCCATAAGGGTATAAAGAGTTACTTAACCAGCGTAAAACCCCCCTTATTTGGGTATTTGATACCACGAAATGTAACAAACATAACATTCCGGGGTCAAATTCGGGCATACTCTGGCAAAATTGGTAATATTGCAATCTACTGTAGTTTAAGGGATATATGCCTGAATACTTTTTATGCAGGACTAATCAAATATGCAAGCCAAGCACCAAGACCAAGCCATTGTAGAGCGTATCAAATCAGGGGAGATGCAAGCCCTCGATGAGGTATACCTTCAGTATAAACCGGACTTTGAAAAATGGGTCCGTCATCACTTTCCATTATTCGCGAATACTATTGAGGATATTTATCATGAGATAATTATCAAATTCTACAATAATATAGCGAGTGGTAAATATGTGGAAGCTCGATCGTCCCTCAAAACATACTTGTTTGCAATAGGCAAATACGAAATCTACGATCGGACCCGGGCTAAACAAAAAAAACGAGAGCTGGATGAACGCTTCTTCCCCGATATTCCGGAGGAAGTAGAAGATGAGTCCTATCAGGAAGAAATGGTCAAACAAATGCAATCACAAATCGACCACCTTTCGGATCGCTGTCGTACCCTCGTCCGTTATTACTATTTTGAAGCCAGGAGTATAGAAGAAATTACGGAATTGATGGACTTTAAAAGTAAAAAACAAACATCACAAGAAAAATGGCGATGTCTCAGCAAGCTAAAAAGCCTGCTCCGATAGTCGCAAAACGCTTGAAACATGAATAAACGTGACTTACAAAACTGGTTGGAACGCTACTCAAGCGAACTCAGCCCAGAGGATTGGAAGACGCTTCAACAACTCCTGCAAGAGGCCGAATCTAATGCCGAAAGCGAGGCTTCCTTGCAAAGATTTTTGAAAGTAGAACATTTTTTTAACGAATGGCATAAGCAACGCTACCAACAAAATTTGGACCTTAGCCTAACGGAAAAAAATGAATTGCGGGAAAGACTGCGTAAGCTTGACCAAAAACAAGACTCAAACGCTGGTTCGTCGGGAGCTCGGCACCGACGTTTGCCCTTGTACTGGGTCGGAGGCGTGGCCGCGGCTATCTTGGTGATTATCTTGTTCAATTTGCCCGCTCCCCAGCCGGATTATGATTCGGGTGGCCCGATGGTGATCCAAGATGATAATCCCGGTGAACGTCAGACTCGATCGAGCACTCCGGATCAAAATTCTGAAGAGCCAAGTAATACGGAAGAGATTACAAGCCCGGATAAAGGGGACGAACAAGAAGACCCCGTAGATGAACCCAATACGGGGGAGGACCCTCCTGTATTGCCCGAAGTGCCGGTTGAGCAGATGTACGCAGCCAATTTTGAGCCTAACTTTGTATTGGATGACCTGATAGAAGATTCTTTTCGGGATGATTCCAATATCTTAGTAGAAAAACCGCCCTTGGGAGATACCCTGAAACAAAACCCTGAATTTGTGCTTAAAAATATTCCTACTGAAAAATTTATCATCGAGATTTTAAGCAATCAAAATCACGTGGTGCTCGCCGATACCTTGCTGGAATCGGAGCAAAAATACCTGCCCAATACGCAAGCGTTTACCCCAGGCTTATATTACTGGAAAGTGTACGTAGGGGAAGATATGATCGGGATTGGCAAGTTTTATTGGGTGCCCTAGACAAAGCTGGTCTTGATATCCAAGAAAAATTGAATGTGTAATAAGGTGTGTTGTATAAATTGTGGGCGAATGTTTCCGAGAGGAGACATTCGCTTTTTTTATTTGACCCTTGAAAAATAGGTGGAGATAACATGGGTTTTTTCTATGAAGCAAGAAAGGAATTTTTTTGCAATACGTATAAAAGATAAGGGGCTTGCCCGCGCAAAGCCTTTACCTGTCTAATGACTCAGTCCCAGGCCGCGCGGGCCGGGCTTTCGCTACTCGCTGCCTTTCCCCACCAGGCCCGCACGAGCTCAGACAGGCCGCTCTATCCCTAAGCCATTGGCGTATGGACATGAATAAAATATAGCCCTATGTAATGGAGGGTACAAAAGCCCGGGGCCGATTTGCTAGCTTCTTTTCAGGTCACATCGTTTAAGGCCCTAACTCAAGAGGTATTTATTAGACTGGGGCCTCCACTAACGGCTCATCAATAACAAACCGCTCCACTTACGGGGGTGAAAATTACGAGGGTCCCGAATCATCGCTCTTTTGGCCATACTGAGGGCATTGCGGTAGGATAGCCCCTCGAGTTGGTATTTGTAAAACTCAATCATCATCTCGGCCGTGGCCCGGTCGCTTATTTTCCAAAGGGAGTGGATGATGCGGGGAGCGCCAGCGTACATGAACCCTCTACTCAAGGATAAGATCCCCTCGCCCGGGGCTGATTTTCCCCGACCACTCTCACAGCTGCTCAAAACTACAAGCTCCGAGTTGAGCCTCAAGTTAAAGATCTCGGATTGGTATAAAATTCCGTCTTGAATGGGAATACCATTTTCTTGATGGCGATTGTAATCACTCGAATCAGGTTGATAGAGGGCAATCCCCGAAAATTCTGGGTGGCTTGGGTTGAGCAAACCGTGGGTGCTAAAATGAAGACAGCGGCTGTCTACCGGGCCCATTTTTAAGGAGTCTTCCCGGGCCGACTGATGTACCAAGATCTTACTACATTTTTGGTGGGCTTTGAAGAGGGAGTCAATAGCTTGTACTTCTTCCAAACTGTAGGGAAGTGGTTTCAATCGTTTCCCTAAGATGGCCCCTGGGTTGTCTTGCATGTAGTCTAGGGCCCGTGTATTGGAAAGGGTGTTCCCCCCATCGGCAAAAACCGGGGCAATCCCAATAAATTCCTGGGTATAATTACGCTGATCTGGCTGATATGCTCCGTGAAAAGCTAAAGTCAGGGAGGGGTAGTAGGTAACCGTATATTGATTAATCAAATAGTCTAACTGGGCATAGCTTGGTTGATTGAGCGCCACCGGGTCACTTTCTCGAGTGATCAAAGCCTCAAAAGGAATGCGGTGGAGGTCTCCATCCGGTACGATCAGGAGGTGTTTTTTATTTTCTAAATTGGCCTCAAATGGTTTTAGTAAGATTTCGTAGAGTTCGTAGGCGTGGGCCGGGTAGTTTTTCCGGACCCCATTGATGGCCGAAAAGAAGGGCCGGGTTTTTCGTCCCAGTTCTTCCTCTCCAATCGGGAAGCTAAATACACTAGACTGTTGGTGGTCTAGGTATTGGATCATGAGTTTATCTGTGCCGACGAGATAAGAAAGCACGGCCGTATGAGGGTCAATTTCGGCTTGTACTTGAGCGGTAGTGACGATTTTCTGCCCGTACTTTAAGGCGTAATATTGGGGGTACTCGTCTTGCATATCGGCCAGGTGGCTTTCTAGCTTATCCTGCCAGAGATCTAAGCTATCCATGGCTTGAGCATCATCTACCCGGAGGGTATTGCCCAGCAATCCTTGTTGGTAGTAAAATATTTGGTCTTGAAGTCTTTTTTCTTCTTGGACAAGCTCCCGAGGAATGCCCCCAAAGTTTTTAGACCGGGCCGTATGCACCAGGTCTTGCAAAACATAGGCCTTACTCCGCTCCATAAAGTAGTGGGTTTCTTCTAGGTAGGTGGGGCCTAACTGGCGGCAGAAGTAGGCAGCGTCGTTGTAGATATTGTGATCTCCACCCTGAACAATTTTGTCTATTTTATTAAGACGGGTATCCCGAATGGATTGCATGACTTCGTCGCATAGCCTAAAGTATTTAAGGGCCTGCTCCCGGTCTTCTTCAGATTGACTGTTTTGCCAAGAAGCGGTGTAGGTACGGGCTAAGCCCCATAAAGACATATTTAGGTAGCGGGCGCTGAGATATTTTCTGAAACGTATGGCATCCTCGATCTGGGTACTTGCAGTATTGACAGATATACTTTCTTGGAAGTCTTCACGTGCTTTACTAAGGTTCTTTTGATTTAAGGCTATTTCTCCTTGATTTTTTAAATTAATCGAGAGGTAATATTTGGCAAACTCACTATTTGAGTTAGTAAACAATAAGTCCTTTGCTGTTTCAAGATAAAAGCTGGCAGAATCGATTTGAGTCTTTTTATAATAGGTTGAGCCTTGGGCATTGTAGTTAATGGCAAGTTCTAATTTGTCATTTTTTTCTTTTAGAAGGGGAACTGCCTGCCGAAAATAATAAAGGGCTGAATCTAGATCTTGATTATCTAAGTAAGTAAGACCAATTGCATTAATAACTTTTGATATGTTTTCGGAGATATTACTTTGGTTTTCCTTGTACAAATCTATGGCTCTTTTAAAAGCATTTTTACTTTCGTTATAAAGTTCAAGATTTCGGTAACAAAGACCAGAATTAAAATAATTGATGAATAAAGCATTTTGCCTGGGCGTTACTCGAGCAAGTTCTCGGTCTACTATTGATTGATAATAATATAATGCTTCCTTGTAATCTCCTCTTGAAAAATTAATACTCCCTAGACTATTGTAATAACGTGGTAGTCTGATTTCTTCATACCGTGTATTTTGAACTAGTGCCAGCCCCATTTTGGCATATTTCTCAGCCTCGGCAAGCTGGTCAGTATAATAAAGGTTGGTACTTATGCTATGAAGGGTTTTGGACTCCAAGTCAATGTTGTTAATTCCATTTTCTTGCAAGAATTTCAGGGTTTTTTTGTGGGAAATAATAGATTGTTGGTGATCCTTCAACTGATTATGAACGTGGCCCAAAATATAATAATAGCGGGCCAACTTATCCGGAGCCTGCTCCGCTTTTGAAAGCAAATCGTTTGTAATCTTTTTAGCGTTTTTGAGAGCTTTCTCGTAAGCCCCTTCCAGAAAATAGCTGGTTAAGATTTGATTTTGAGTATCCAACCAATCCTCCCATTGATTTTGAATAATCTGTTGCTCCGCCAAAGCCTGATAGTAAAAACGGGCCGAGTCCATGGCTCGCTCCTTATAAAAAAATTGGGCCCGGTTTTTTAAAATTTGCGGATTCATTGCCCCCATGGAGCGCGTATTGTCTACTTGGGCAAAAGCGGAAGGCGTTTGAAACCAGATGGCAGTACTCAGAGAAAATGAGAAAAGGTAATAAATGGTTAACTTCTTGTAAGTCAGGCGAAATCTCATGTTAGGTATAAATTTAAAGGCTAGTTTGGCTAAGGACGAAATTAAGAAAAATTGCCGAAAAGTAGAGATGTTTTGCCCGTAGCACACCTCTCCTAATATCTTATTGTGAAAATTTGGCATTTATCCCAGTACTGGCAAGGTTTTTTTATATGTTTTTGAGATATTACCAAAATCTTACATAGATGAAAAATTCTTTAACTGGAACAAAATAACCCTAGGATTCATGACAAAAAATGTGAATATCATCACGCTTGTGGGTAAAATTGAGAGTGAACCTCGCTACCACAAACCCCACGATAAATTAATCTGCGACTTTCACTTTATTACCAAAGTGGCTGGAAGGGCCCTTAAAGAAGATGGTAATGGTGATAAAAAAGTGATAGATAAATCCAATACCCAGGAATTTAATGTGCGTTTATTTGGCCCGGATGCTGAGAAAGCCCAAACTCAAGGACTACGAAAGGGGCGAGAGGTTTATCTAGAAGGACATTTGGAACTTCTGGTATACAAGGAAAACAAGGAGCATCAAGACAAAGGCTATATAAACTTTATGGCCCGAGATTTCTCAGTAGAGTTATGGGTGTATACGTATAAGTTTATTTTGATGGATTAAGAGTGTTTAAATCTGGCATTTAATTTAGAAATATATGATGGATCCATGTCAACTAAGAAGTGTGAGTGTCTCAGGTATTCCTTGTAGTGAGGCCAAATTTTTCACAGATAACGCGGGGCAGCTAAGGGCCACTTTTGAGGCCTTTGTTTTTTATGTATCCGTAGACGGGACTAAGGAACAAACCCCTGCCATTGGCCCCCGGGTACAAGTGACGGTATATGGGGAAGAAGCAGAAAAAGTCCGGGCTTTAAATAAATTAGATTTTTTGTATATGAAAGGATTTGAAAAACTTCCCATAGGCCCGTCTGCTTATGCCCAAATATCTGGGGGTGGGCCCGATGATGCAATGGCTGAAAATACTTCTGAGGCAGAAACGAAACTTCAAATTAACCAAATTGACCGACAGGCGAGTAATGGTAGTCCTAGCGATGGAGGTGAAAAAAACTCTGGCCCTATGATAGACCCGCCTGAGTTTTAGAACTAGCCTCTTAAATCAAGAGTCTTGAGTTGAAACCAATCCCTCCTCTGGGGAGAGCAAGGGATTTTCTATTTTCTAACGAACTTTAATCGGGCGCGTTTTTAGCTAACCTACATAAAATTGCTAGGATTGTCGCAGAATTACTGCTTTTATCACATCAAAATTAACAAACCGCTACCCCAGGTAAGTTAAAATATTCTGGCTTAGGGATAGAGCGGCCTGTCTGAGCCCGCCGCGGGTTTGCGGGGAGCCGGCGAGTAGCGAAAGCCCGGCCTGCGCGGTAGGTATTTCCCTAGGGAAGCCCCAAGCTCCATCGCGCAGGCAAGCCCCACGGTTTTTACGTATTACCCGAAAGCAAGAAACCCCCAAGAGCCAGAGACTGATGGGGGTTTTTTAAAGATGCCCGAGTAGCCCTTAGTTAGATTGGCCTGCGGGTTTCCAAAATATCCCGACACTATAACTGGGGGCGGCCAGGACATTGTTGCCCCGTAGCGGAAAGCCGGCGTTGAGGGTAATCCCTCCTTTATTTTTGTAGGTATAGATAAACTCTGGAGTAAGCGTAAAATGCTCTAAGTTGTTGGAGAATATCCCATTTCGGGTGCTTTCAGCGTTTCCGTTTTTGAAAGATTCAATCCCATCGGCTTTTAAAATGAGGAGGTAGTTTTGATTGAAGGAGTAACCCACTTCGGCCCCGTAGCGAAACTCTTCCGAAAAGCCCTGCGTCCGGTTATTAAAACCAATCGAAAGGCCCCCATAAAACTTAGTATTGGGTACCGAGTAGCCCAAGCCTAAGCGAAATAGTTGATTAAACTCCCCGTCGCCACTTTGCAACAATTGGGTGCGCCCCCCAGCCTCGTTGCCGGTCGGGATGCCAAACAAAAGGGAAGCACTCAGGGCCAGATTGCCTTTTTGGTAGAGACTATACTTAAAACCCAACTCCAAATCGCCAAATGAATTTAATTCGTCGCCGGGGTCCACATCCCCACTAGGCTCAAAACGAACATCATTTAAGGTAACCCGGGTGAAAAAAGGAATATAGGCCTGGGCCGTAAGCTTGGGAGTGATCCCAAATTCCCCATACAAACTCGTAATATACACCGAAGTCGTGATGATGTTGACCTGGGCACCGTCCGGGGCAAAAAACTTATCGGCCCGGATTGCCGCTTGGCCTAATTTGAAAAAACCGCCCTGTTTGGGGGCCACCCAACCCCGAGGGGCAATCACCCTATTTTGGGGACTTGCTTGCCAAAAAGCTGAGCGTGGGTAGCGTTTGAAGGAACTCGTATCTTCCGGATGGTAGGTTTTGGCCCAAGCTAGGGGAGTGCCCAGCAAGCATACTACTATAAAAAAAGTAAGACGAATGCCTATTTTAGATGTCATGGCTCATTAATTTAAACTGGCAGCCCCAAAGGGTAGGCCAAATGGTTTACAAAATACCAGCACAAAATTGTAGTCATCGATTCCCACGCCTTCGGGTACTTGGTAGGTAGAAACCCCCGAATTGGCCTGCAAGGGAGCCACTTCAATCCCTCCATTGGCATTGTTGGCATTATTACTTAGGTAAATGTAGAGTCCGGGCCCACTTTGAGAAAAGAAATTGGCCGCCGTCTCAATCACCAAATTATTTTGATTGCTGGGGTTTCTCACCGTGACATCTCCGCGTACGGTGTAGCCATTTAAACCTTGAAAAGTTCCCGTACGGCTCTCGCTAACCGTACTATCCTGCACCGCCACAAAAACAATATTACTCAGCACGCCATCGAGGTCCGCCCGTATTTGGGCGGTTCCGTTATTCTGAGCCGAAGCTAAACCATTGGCATCTATACTCAAAACCGCCGAGCTACTGCTAAACCACTGGGGGTTTAGCCCAGCATTATCCAGGGCCGTACCGTTGGCATTAAAGGCCATAAAACTAAATTGTGTCGTTTCGCCTACGGTCAAGGTATTATCGGGAGCCGTAATCTGGAGGGATGTTACCTGATTGGGATCGATCACTTGTAAACTCGCCGGACTGCTAAAAAAATCATCTACCCGAGCCCGAATGCTGACGGTACCCCCGCCAAGCCCCTGGGCTAGTCCATGGGCATCAATCGTGGCCAAGCTGGGATCTGAACTTTCCCAGATAAAGTTTAAACCACTTAGGGAATCTCCGTCCATGTTGAAACCTTTGGCGGTAAATTGCTGGCTTTCCCCCAGCTGGATATTGCTAAAAAGCGGGGTGATCTGGATACTAGCCAAAGTACTGTTATCTACGACCACACTGATGAAGATAGGATCGCTTTCTATATCTCCTAAAATGGCTTTAACCGAAGTCTGTCCCGTGGATACCGCTTGGACCAGTCCGGTATTGCTTACCGTCAAGATCGTGGTATCTTCGCTGACCCACACCGGGTTTTGCCCTTGGATGGTATCCCCATCGGCATTGATGGCTACAAAGCTGAGTTGTAGCGATTCGCCCTGGACCAGGGCCGCTTGGCCGGCGGGGGCTTGGATGGTAAAGGTGTTGACCGAGTCGGGATTGTTCGTGATGGTCAAATCCAAACTATCGGTGGCGCTGCGATTGGCCGTCACAACTATACGCACGTTTCCTACACTAAGCGCGGTAACCTGACCACTTCCGTCCACCAAAGCAATGGCCGGGTCTGAACTTTCCCAACTGATATTGCTGGGTATCATTTCGGTCCCTTCGGGGTTGAAGTAGGTAAAACTCAATTGTAAGGTATCGCCGGTGAAGAGCTGCGTACTTCCCGGATTGACAATATCTACCCGGGAGAGGTTGGTAGCCGTCTCCGGGTCTTGTAAGACATCTACCCCGATACACGAGGCGACACTTAGTAGAAGTAAAATTAGTCCGTTAAGGGCACGTTTTTTCATAGGAGATGCAAGCAAATGTATTTAAAAGGAAAATTACAAAGCAGATGCTCCCTAGCATGTCGCCTAGGTGACAGATAAAAATTTACCTGGTATTATGCCCCGAATTTTCTAATACCCTTTACCCGGGTCGGCTTGTCCAGCCCCAGGTAAAGAGCTCGGGCGGGGAAGCGCTTTTACCGATACCCAAGATACAAAAACCTCCAGAGGAGAGCCTTCCTTGGGTTTGGGGCCAAAGGCTAGGCGGATTTTTTCTTCCCCTCCCTTGGCCCGGTAAATCACGCTTTCTTCATACCATTCTATATATTCAGGGTCTTGGGCGAAGTCGGCAGGGTAGTAGCCTCCGTGATTTTCTTGAAAGCTGCGGACCACCTTGATCCGGTGCTTGTCCTGGCGAATGGCTTCTAGGTTGGGTTCCCACTTGCCTAGGCTGCGGTACTTGGCCGATTGGGGCGATTTTTCTATGGCCAAGACAAAGCTCGAGGGCTCAAAGGCCTGAGGGATGTTTTCCTGGGGTATATGCCAGCGAAAGCGGATTTTTACTTCATATTTTTGCCCAGCCTCCAAGGCTTCGAGCAGGACCGTTTCGGCAAATTCTTCCCGCTCGGGCATGGGTGGGGCATTATTTTCCAGTTGTAGATAAGCCATTCCCGCCGAATCGGGCGAAAAGAAATAGTACGTATCGAGCGTTCCGGGGGGGACTTGCCATCCTTTGACCTGCCAAAAAAGTTCGCTCCGGCTGATTTGGTAGGCCTGGTAACTCTGCTCTTGAAATTCCTTCTTGGTCAACTGCATCCATTGGGTTTTTTGCATCGCCTTGCTTAGCAATCGTTCAAACTTTGCTTCATCCGGGCTGAGCACAAAGTGCGGGTTGGGGATCAATTCGCTCTGCGCTTGGGCCGGGATAGCCCCCATGAGCCATACAAAAATCCATAGTAGCTGTCGCATACAGTGTTCTTTTCGGTTATATGTTCCTTTAACGTTGGGATTTAGGGGAGATTGCTTCCTTGCTTAGGGGCTGCCCCCCGTTTGTCCTATCTTTCCCTAATCTCAATGGAGTGGCCGGGGGTCGGGCTTTCGCTACTCGCCGGCTCCCCGCAAACCCACGGCGGGCTCAGACAGGCCGCTCTATCCCTCAGCCTGGGGAGCGGAGAGATTTGTGAGGGCATGTCTCACGAATTCCATCCCCAGTACCTGGCTTCGCATGATTAAATATACGATATTCTCCAGGCAAACCCGCTAAACCCGCACTTCGGATTCGGATATTTTGTAAATTAGGAGCTTCACATAAAATTAGATCGTATGTCAGATTCTAGCCCAACAACTCCCAGCCTGTATATTATCACCAACCGTCCCATTGTGGAAGAAGGCGGAAAGCCCCGCATAGATAAATCAGATAATTGTCCCACGACGCTCAACTTGCGCTTTGCTTCTCTATACCTCAACCACCCGGACGCTCAAGAAGAAGTCTACCCTGATTTTGATCTCATCCAAGGCCGTTACCGACTGAGTGACTACCACGCTTTGGATGACCGTAACAACATTGCCGGCTCCGAAATCTGGTTTTTGAATCTTTATCACGAGATGCTCCAGCCCTCCGAAAAAAACGATACCTTGATTTTTATCCACGGCTTCAACTGCGGCTACGATTGCTTCCTCGATACCATGCGCGACCTGCACCAAAAGCTCGTACAAGACCCCGATTGCAATATTGCCCGGGTGGTAGGGTTTACCTGGCCCTCCGACGACCGCATCACCGAATACCGCGATGACCAAGAAGATGCCCGCACCTCGGGTATTGCCTTGGCCCGGGGCTATGCTAAGTTGCTCAAATTTTTCAGTGAGTTTGTGAATGAGGAATCCCGGCATTGTGGCAATAAATTGCACCTGCTCAGCCACTCCATGGGCAATCAGGTTTTGGAAGCTATGTTTACCTATTTGCTCGAAAAACGCATACCCCTGGTACCCCTCTTCCGGGAAATCTTAATGGTAGCCGCCGATGTCAATTATGATATTTTTGAAGATGCCCAGCCCCTCCGCGACATCAATGCCCTGGGCGAGCGCGTCCACGTCTATTTCCACGAAAGCGATGAGGCCCTCAAGGTCTCCAAACTCACCAAAAACCGCATCAACCGTTTAGGACTGGCTGGCCCCCGCAACCCCATCAAGCTCCCCATGAATGTCATCGGCTTGGATGCCTCAGATGTAAAAGGTACCCAGGGTGGCTTGCTAGCGAAGTTTATCGACCATAGCTACTTTATTGACAACCCCACTGTCTTAAAAGACATCAAGCAGGTCTTGGATGGCGTGAATACCGAGATGATCAGTAACCGGGTCTACGTAAACCACAAGAATATCTTTAGGATTAAGCGGGATTTGGGCTAGGGGGCAAACAGACAGCAAGATTAAGTTATAGCTCAAATAATTATGTGTTTTTGATTTTCTTGATGAATGGCTTCCCCAGGCACTTACACGCTCAAATCCTAAAAACCCGTTAAAACATCTACGTTCCTTCCCCGCTCTACCAATTTTGCCGAACTTCGCTTTTAAGGGGGGGGTAGTTTTTCTGCCTTCCTGCTTGGTGTTTTAGGGCAGTAAGACCTTCAAGCCTGCGTGTCGGGTTCTCATGAGCAGGTACCTTGGGCTTGGCAAAAGAAGACTTTTTTCAAAACCACTCCTGGCACTTCACTGCTCTGTCTTCTCCATTGGCTGAGGGATAGAGCGGCCTGTTTGAGCTCGTGGGGGCCGGGCGGGGAAAGGCAGCGAGTAGCGAAAGCCCGGCCCCCGGGCACTTCGTGGGAGATGGAAAACGATAGGGCTACCGGGGGGCAGCCCCAGTAAAAGCAGCAATAGGTCTAAGAAACTGTTCGTATTTAATTGCGTTGGGCTGCAAAGAGCCATTTCGGGAACCTGATTTCATCAAATTCCTCGCCCATAGCGCTGCTATGCGCTCATTGTTGATTTCATCAGAACCCCAAACTGGCCCTTTTCGCCGACAAAAAATAAACTTAAACAGTTTCTAATTTTAAATACAATTTTACGGATGATGCGTACTAATTTTTTACGAGGTATGATGGGGGCTGGCTTAGCCATCTTAATCAACGGGGTGGCCTTGGCCCAAAGCGATTTTTCGCAAGTAGAAATTACCGCCGAAAAGGTGAGTGAAAAAGTGTATATGCTTAAAGGCCGAGGAGGGAATATTGGCCTTTGCGTCGGAGAAGACGGCATTATTATGATTGATGACCAATACGCTCCCTTATCGGAGAAGATCAAGGCGGCGGTGGCGAAGATCAGCGATAAACCGATCAAGTTTGTGATCAATACCCACTGGCACGGTGACCACGCAGGGGGGAATGAGAATTTTGGCAAAAGCGGTAGTGTGATCGTAGCCCACGAAAATGTGTACCAACGCCTGAGCACGGATCAATTTATGAAGCGGTTCAAGCGGAAAATTCCGGCCGCTCCCCACGTAGCCCGTCCGGTCATTACCTTTTTGGACCAAATGCGTTTTCACTTCAACGATACCCCACTGCAC
This sequence comes from uncultured Microscillaceae bacterium, assembly GCA_963922455.1. Taxonomy (GTDB): domain Bacteria; phylum Bacteroidota; class Bacteroidia; order Cytophagales; family Microscillaceae; genus CAWUIO01. Next base: position 15,529 of record CAWUIO010000076.1, on the reverse strand, counting down.
GTGATACACGGCCCCAATGCCCATACAGATGGAGATGCCCTCGTATATTTTCCCGAAGAAAATGTGATCCATACGGGTGATGCTTTTGTGCGCTACGGCTATCCCTTTGTAGATGTGGGCAGTGGGGGGACGATTGATGGCTTTATTTCCTTCTTGGACCGGATCATTATTTTGATCAATGAGGATACCCAGGTGATTCCCGGTCATGGAGACTTGGCCACCAAACAAGACGTCGTGGAGCTGCGTAAGATCCTGGACGAGATTCGAGAAAAAGTAATGGGCCAATTGAAGGAGGGGGCAGACCTCGGGTCAATCCTGGAAGCCAAGCTCACAGAGGCTTATGATGAAAAAATGAATCAGGGTTTTATCAAAGCCGATGATTTTGTGACGATGATCTACACCGCCTATCGCATACAATCGGACGGGGAATAAATTAAAAAGGGGAGCAGGCCATCAGTGCCTACTCCCCTAAATATAAAAATAAGGAACCACAGCTACTTGGATCCTTTGATGGCTTCTTGTATTTGGCGTAACTGACGAACGTCTACCAGGTCTTTTTCGCGACCTACCGCTTCTTTGTTTTTGATCAAATCTTCCAGGCTGATAAAACAAAGGTGCATCCCTTGAGTATGCACGTGCATCGCACTTTGATAGGAGTGCTTAAAATCGCTCAGGCCGTCGGGCAAGGTGAGTAGGTTAATCTCGGCATCGCCAAACATAATGACATTGGGTACGAGGGTGAAGTCTTCCTCGCTGATCTCTTCGGGCGTGTAGCCAAAATCGTGCATGACCCGGGTCATCTTCACCGCATTTTCCGGACTGGAATTTACCCAGAGGTCGATATCGCCCGTGGCCCGGATATATCCGTGCGCCGCCGCAGCAAAGCCTCCAATAATCATGTACTCTGCCTGATGGAACTGTAAAAGCCCCATAAACTCCTGATAACTCTGCTCTAGGTTCATATTGGACCTGGATAGTTTTTTTATTGGTTTAGCACTTTGCTGATGGATGGCCATCAACATAGTCTTTAACTGCAATAAATAAGCGATACGTTCCCAAGGCTGCATACGCAAACCTCTTTCCACGTAACGCCTTTCTTTGTAACGTGTGTCGAATCCTCGCCCTTTGAGAACTTTACCCGTCATATAATCCTCCTTTGATGCGTCCCGTTTGACTGTGATGATAAGAATGCAAAGAGATCAATAAAGCTCATAGGATTAAAAGCTCACTTTCAACAATTTGCGTACAAAGGTATACAAAATTTCCCGGAAAATGATTCACTAAAGCCCCTAATAATCAGGCTTTTCTGGGATTTTTGTATGATATTTAATTATTTTGAGCCTAAAAACCAGATTTTACATGGTTTTCATAGGGTTTACCCTACTTTATTTCTCAAAAATCCTGGCCTATTTGGCCTGGTATCCTTTATCTTTATACGTAAGGTAAATTTAAAAAATAAAGATTTTTAAATTCGAAAAATTGAAAAAAATTACCTGGGTTTTGGATGTTAGGAGATAAAAAAAACTCCCTCCGGGTAGGGGAGGGAGCTTAGAGAACATTTAATTTGCTTCTGGACACTAAGCATTCTGTCGCTTAATCAAGTTCAAAGCCGAACCGGCCTTAAACCACTCAATTTGCGTCTCGTTGTAGGTGTGGTTCACCTCAAAGGTATCCGAAGAACCGTCGGCGTGGTGGAGAACCACCTGCAAAGGCTTACCTGGGGCAAACTCCGTCAATCCGTTGATTTCTACCGTATCGTCTTCTTGCACCTTGTCGTAATCGGCGGGGTTGGCAAAAGTCAAACCGAGCATTCCTTGTTTTTTCAGGTTAGTTTCGTGGATACGGGCAAAAGAACGAACGATTACTGCCCGGACCCCCATATGGCGAGGCTCCATCGCGGCGTGTTCGCGGGAAGAACCCTCTCCGTAGTTTTCGTCACCAAATACCACGGTTCCCACCCCGGCTGCTTTGTAGGCGCGGGCCGTAGCAGGCACTTCCCCGTACTCCCCAGTCAACTGGTTTTTCACCGAATTGGCCGTATCGTTGTAGTAGTTGATCGCTCCGATGAACATGTTATTGGAGATATTATCTAAGTGCCCACGGTAACGCAACCAAGGGCCGGCCATAGAGATATGGTCGGTGGTACACTTCCCTTTGGCTTTCAGCAAGACCTTCATATCTTTCAAATCGCTACCTTCCCAAGGGGCAAAAGGAGTGAGGAGCTCTAGGCGCTCGGAGTCGGGGTTGACTACTACTTCAATGCCACTGCCGTCTTCGGCTGGAGGCAAGAAGCCACGATCTTCAACGCCATATCCCTGAGGGGGAGCCATCAAGCCTTTGGGCTCATCTAGCATTACTTCTTCTCCGCTCTCATTCGTCAGCTTATCCGTCATCGGGTTGAAGGTCAGGTCTCCGGCGATGGCAAAAGCGGTTACAATTTCGGGAGAAGCCACAAAGGCCCGGGTTTGGGGGTTCCCGTCATTCCGCTTGGCAAAGTTTCGGTTAAACGAGGTAATGATGGAGTTAGCACGGTCGGGGTCGTCAGTGTGACGCGCCCACTGCCCGATACAAGGGCCACAGGCATTGGCCAGCACTACGCCGCCCATATTTTCAAATACTTGCAGAATACCGTCCCGCTCCGCCGTGAAACGAACGGTTTCCGAACCTGGGGTAATCGTAAACTCCGACTGGGCCTTCAATTTTTTGTCAATGGCCTGTTGGGCGATAGAAGCCGCCCGGGTCAAATCTTCATAAGAAGAGTTGGTACACGAACCAATCAAACCCACTTCTAATTTTTGCGGGTAGTTATTATCCTTAACGGCTTCGGCAAATTTAGAAAGCGGCCAAGCCAAATCGGGGGTAAAAGGCCCATTGATATGAGGCTCTAGCTCCGACAAGTTGATCTCGATCAATTGGTCATAATACTCTTTAGGGTCATTCATCACTTCCTCGTCGGCCCGGAGGTGAGCGCGGTATTGCTCGGCCAAAGCGGCTACATCGGCCCGCTCGGTAGACTCGAGGTAGCTCTTCATATGGTCATCGTAATTAAAAATGGAAGTAGTAGCTCCAATTTCTGCTCCCATATTACAGATGGTCCCTTTTCCGGTTGCCGATAAGTTGTCGGCTCCTTCGCCGAAGTATTCTACGATGGCTCCGGTTCCTCCTTTTACGGTCAAGATACCGGCCACTTTCAAGATGACGTCTTTGGCCGAAGTCCATCCGCTGAGCTTACCGGTCAAATGTACGCCGATCAATTTAGGAAATTTCAATTCCCAAGGCATGCCGGCCATCACGTCTACGGCATCGGCTCCTCCTACTCCAATGGCAATCATACCCAAACCCCCGGCATTGGGCGTGTGTGAATCCGTTCCGATCATCATCCCCCCCGGAAAGGCATAATTTTCTAAAATTACCTGGTGGATGATACCGGCTCCAGCTTTCCAAAAGCCCAAGCCATATTTATTGGAAACCGACTGTAAAAAATCGTATACCTCTTTATTGGACACATTGGCTGTTTCAAGATCTTGCTTGGCGCCTAATTTGGCTTGGATCAAGTGATCGCAGTGTACCGTAGAAGGGACAGCGGTGCTCGTTTTACCGGCTTGCATAAACTGCAATAAGGCCATTTGGGCCGTTGCATCCTGCATTGCCACGCGGTCGGGAGCAAAATCTACATAGTCTCCGCCTCGCTGGTAGGCCTGGGTGGGTACACCTTCGGTAAGGTGAGAATAAAGAATTTTTTCGGCTAGGGTTAGGGGACGGCCGACAATGTTGCGGGCAGCTTCAATGCGCTCTCCCATACGAGCGTATACTGCCTGAATCATATCAAGATCAAAAGCCATAAGGTCAGGATTTAGAATGAATGATTAATTAGTTGATAAAGGTTTAAACTAGGTGGAACAGCGCAAGGCGTATTCAAAAAATTTAGAAGTATGCCTAAAATATAGTAAAATAGGCCATTCCAGCCTTTTGATAGAAAAAAAAGACAAAATTTCGTATTTCAACTGTAATTGAAGCGGAATTTCGCTGACTAATTTACTAAAAAATTTATGTCTCAATCGAGTAATCCTCCTAAGAAATCAAAAATCCGCAAAATTCTCATCGGTTTCTTGTTTCCGATACTGGGCATTGCCCTGGGGTATGGCCTGGGAAAAATGCAAATACTTAGTGCAGGTTCTAGCTCTCCCAAGATGTTTTACCTTAGCTACCTTCCCTTGTTTATTCTCGTGATTTTTTTAACCATTGCTTGGCACGAACTGGGCCATTTACTGGCGGGCCTTACGGTGGGTTTTGATTTCCATTCGTACACGGTAGGGCCGCTTTTAGTGCAGAAACAAGGAGGTAAAACCAAACTCAGTTTTAATAATAACCTCAATACCTACGGAGGGCTTACCCTCTGTCTTCCCCGGGACAGCTATAATTTGGTACCCCGTTTTATCCGGTATATTGCCGGAGGTCCCGCGTTTAGCCTTTTTTTAGGAGTAGGGGCACTCGTTTTCTATTATGGGGGCGGTTTTCACCAGGGCCAAGATGATTTTTTCTGGTTTTTGTTCAGTAGTTTCTGGGTATTCATGGGTTATACCTCGCTTTTGATCTTTTTGGTGACGATTATTCCGGCCAAAAGCGGCCCTTTTTATACCGACGGGGCCCGTTTGCGAACCTTTCTTAAGGGAGGCCCCCAAGCCCAATTGGAAGTAACGCTTCTGAGTGCCATTTCTAAGACCTTGGCCGGTTTGCGCCCCCGGGATTTGAATCATGAGACCCTTGAGGAAGCCTTGGCCCTACCTGTCCAGTCTAGCTTTCGGATGTTTTTGCACAATTACCTCTTTCTAATTTACCTAGACCGGGAAGATCCCGAGCGGGCGCGGCGCGAATTGCAAGCGGTTATGGAAGAGATAGATCAGCTCCCCGAAGCTATCCAAGGCAATATACTACACCTGAGAGCCTATTTTGAGGCCCGGTACGATCAAGATACCGAGCAAGCCCGGGTTACGATCGAGCAGGTCAAACCAGGACCCTTCACCGAAAAATATCTAGAAAACCTCGCCCACATGGCCCTAGCGGCCCAAGAAGGCAATAAAGCTTTACTCTCCCAATATCGAGAAAAGCTGGCCCTCTCCTTGCCCAAAGCCATGGAAAAGGGACTCGCCCACGCTGTGGCTTCCTGGGCCGAAAGTATCAAAATCGGATCAGTTTATTAAGAAAATACCGTGGGGCTGCCCCTGGCCCTGGGGTTTATGGGCTAAAATTGGGAGTGCGGTGCGGCCAGGGTCGGGCTTTCGCTACTCGCTGCCTTTCCCCGCTGGGCCTACACGAGCTCAAACATGCCGCTCTATCCCTCAGCCTTTTGAGAGGGGGGGCTAAGAAGATAGAGGCAATATGTAAACGAAACCGGCTCTTTTGTCATTTTGTAGGACATTGGTTGAGGTATCTAGCTTACTCGTGCTTGTGGGGGCCGCCGCGCTAAAAACCCAACAAGGAAGAAAGAAGGATTACTTGTTTTTGGGGCTTAGGGATGGAACGGCCTGTTTGAGCCCGCCGCTGGATTGCGCGTGAGCCGGCGAGTAGTGACAGCCCGACCCGCGCTGGCAGGATTTTTCAAGGGCAAGCTGCTTTTCATAGCGCGGGGAAGCTCCTAAATATTTGCTTAGACTCCTTAAGCCCACATCTTTTATAAGTAGACCGCATGGAGCGAGAGGCTAAGGCCAGTTTGGGAGATAGGCACAATATCCGGAACTTGCGACTTATTTAAATTATACATCATTTCTCCTCCCCCCTTATTCAATAGCTTTCCCCTTAGATTCCTCAGAATCCTATGGCTCCCCCCAATTTTTTTTATACTTTCGGCCTATCATTGTAACACAATTTTTTTAACAAAATAGGTTTTCTATGATTACTTTTCTAAGAAATAGTTTCATGCTTCTTGGTTTGTTGGCTTTGACCCAGTGTGGAGGAGGTGATACGGCTCAAACCGATGAGGCCACCGACTCAACTGAAACCACCGCCGATAGCGAGGCTTCTACCCGCACCGAAGAGGCCAAAAAGTATAGCCTAAGCCCGGTAAGCTCGCCGGAATTTGCCGATGCCCGCCTAAGCATCACCAACTTGGATGATGATGCCAAGCTTCCCAATGGCGCGTATACCTTTGAATTTGCCGTCGAAAATTATGAATTGGGGGCCCAAACCGAAGATGCCGAAGGAAAAGGCTTGGCCAATTCTGGCAAAGGCCAACACATTCACGTAATTGTAGATAATGAGCCGTACTCGGCACACTACGAGCCAAAGGCAGAGAAAGAACTTGCCGAAGGGAGTCATATTATGTTGGCTTTTTTGTCCCGCTCTTATCACGAAAGTGTTAAAAATGGCCAAGCCTATATCCTGAAAAAGTTTACGGTGGGCGAGGCCGAGCCTATGGAAGTAGATTTTAATGCGCCGCATATGTTTTACAGTCGCCCCAAAGGAGAATATACGATGAACGAAGGCGACAAACTCTTGCTAGACTTTTTCTTACTCAATGTAGAGCTTTCGGCCGAGGGCAATAAAGTGCGGGCTACGATAAATGGCGAAGAGCATTTGATTGACCAATGGGCACCTTATGCCATCGAAGGATTAGAGATGGGTGAAGTGCGTATCAAATTAGAATTGATCGATGCCGAAGGAAATGTAATTGAGGGACCTTTTAATACCGTGGAGCGCACCGTTACGCTCAAGGCTCCAGAAGCTTAATCTTACTCAGGGCTTAAAACAAAGAATCCTCTTAGCGTGCCGGCTAAGAGGATTTTTCACAACAAAACTCAAACAATCAATTCACAATTTCTCAATCTATTTTTTAGTGTAGCGTTGATACGTTTCTTTCACGCTCATCCAGCCTCCGTGGCCATCCCTTTCGCGGTATTGTAATACAAGTTTCTCAGGATTTAGCTGAACGATGGAGCACCGTATTTCGGTGTCGTCAGGTAGCGTTTCAATGATATTCTTCTGATTAGAACTCAGCTTCCATTTATTTTCGGTGAAGACTTTCATATCATCTCTTCCTAAATAGTAAACTAAACTATTTTCTTCATCAAACTCAATGATATTATCGGCAAGGGTTTCCTTGGCCAAGTTTAATCCCTCTTCTTCAATCAACTGCCAAGGGTGGCTCATCAATACGGTTTTGACCGAGTGGGATTGAGGACTAGACCATTGGCCATACGTTACGAGGACAAGGGCCGATACGCCTGTTACGAGTAGGAAATATTTGATTTTACGGAGTCTTAAACGAATCATTGTGCTTTAATTTTACCTTTGTGTGTTGAGAACCAAGTACAGCCAATCTATTACGAAGTTTGTACCATTATATTAAGTAATTGATTATCAGTTGATTACGTTTCTTTGTTTTTGGCCTGATTCCCAGTTGTAGAATTTTTTCCAAATCGCAAAAAAAATTCTTTTTGGAGAAAACTTCCTGAACCTGGCATCTTTTGAAAAAAAAGGTATATTCAGTACTATGTAAGAAAAGAGAAGTTTTCCGGGAGAAACCGAGCCAATAATTAGGCAAAGAAGGCGTTAGTTTGAGTAAAGGGTAGACGAGCCTGTCCTATGGCTTAGTATTTGACCCTCCCTACAGCAGAGATCCAAAAATGACAAGCGTGCGCTTTCGCTCGCGATTCTTAAAAAACATAGTAAATTGCCCTGATAAAGCTTAGGGCGGTACAAAGAGGAGAAAAGTCCCTCTATTGGTCATATTTCCAGTTTTAATAGCAAAACTATGATGCGAACACTCATTCCCTGGATGGGAAAATGCCTTCTCAGTCTGGGAGGTATACTCGCACTTGTTCCAGCCTATGCTCAAACCGGTAATCCTTATCCATTACTTTTGGCTTCCGGACGGACGTATAAGGACTATAGGTATGTTCAAAAGCCTTCACAGGGCCTTGTGCATGACCGTGATGGAGAATTGGATAAATCTTTTAACAAGGGTTTGTCCCGAAATTTACGTCGGAGCAAGACATCAACAAGCGCCAAAGCGGCTAGTTCCTGGGGGCACCAGGAGAAGCGCTCATTTTCGAATGAGCCCATCTACTACTACATTGCCGGCAAACCCATCTTTTGTTCCAGAGAAGACAAGGCTCTAAGAAAATCTCTCAATACCTTGGTCTGGATGCAAGAAAATCCTGATATTTTCTTAAGCCGTTTGTACAATATAGTAGACCAAGAGGTAGAAGCAGAGTTTTTAACCCAGGTATTCTACAAATTGGGAGAACATCGCTTGACCAATACCCATCAGCTTCAAGTAACTCGCCTCTGGGATTTTATAAACCAAAATTTTCAAAAAATTAAAAGGGCAAAGAAAGGGATAGCTGCCTTTAAGGTAAGTATTGAAGTAGACGGCTACTCGGATGCCCAGGAATTTTATCCAGACCAAACCGAATCTGACCGGAAAGCCTGGAATGAACGATTATCTCTAAACCGAGCTCGAGAACTAGGAAATCAATTGCAAGGGCTACTGAAAAAACGATTTGAAGAAGTTGTTTTTCTTCCCCGGGGCAAAGGTGAAATAATCCCCCCCCCACTGGTAGGGGAATTCTTAGAAAAAGACGATGAACGAAGACGAATGTGCCAAATACGGGTTCGAATATACCCCCTAGATTAAGCCTCTTTGAGCGTAGTCATGGGCATTTGGGCGCGAATTAAGTTCTGTAAGGCTTCACTGGCTGGTAAAAGGGGTAAACGTACCCATGGCTGACAAACCTTCAGAAAAGCTAAGGCCTGCTTCACCCCAACCGGATTGGACTCCGTGTACATAAGGGGATGTAAATCGAGTAATTGCTTGAGGGATTCTTGGGATTGGCTAAGATTGCCCCTTAGGCAATGGCTGATCATGTGTTTGAATATCTGGGGGAAAGCATTGGCCAAAACGGAGATAGCACCCACTCCACCCACTGAGATAATTGGGTTGCTTAGCATATCTTCCCCGGAGAGTAATAGAAAATCATTAGGTTTGTGCTTAGCTATTTGCATACACTGCAATAAATTTCCGGAAGCCTCCTTAATACCAAGGATATTTGGGTGCTCGGCCAATTGCAACGTAGTTTCAGCCTCCATATTGGAAGCCGTACGGCCCGGAACATTATATAAAAGAATAGGGGAGGGAGAGGCATCGGCCATCCGTTTGAAATGCTCGACAATACCCGCTTGGGAGGGCTTATTATAGCTGGGGCTTGCCGATAAAATGGCATCTACCCCTTCTAATGGGGTTTCGTGAAGGGTTTCCAGTACAGAACGGGTATCGTTTCCCGCAATTCCGTAAACGAGGGGAAGCTCTTGAGGGTTGTTTTCCCGGATAAAGTCTAAGATTTGTATCTTTTCGGCCGGGCGCATAGTTACCGCTTCGCCGGTAGTACCCAAAATCACCCAATAATCTACCCCCTTGCCTTGGGCGTAGGTATGCTCTAATAGATTTTTTAGACCAGGCCAATCGATATTGCCATCTTCGTGAAAGGGAGTCACGAGGGCAACCCCTAGACCTTCTAATATTTTTGTGTTCATAAAATAGCCTTGAATGTATACTCACCGGTCATTAAGAACCTGTATGGCTGGATTAAATGCTCCGGTGTTGCGGATAAGCTTTCAAAAAATAAGAAATTTTTTAGACATTCAAACTTTTATCCCGCAATTTCCTAATCTTAACGTTTGTCATTCTGCTCCATCTGGTCTAGCTTGCTTGAAGGCCTTGCTCTTTGCCAGCTTAGAAGGCTTGCACCTAGTCATTGGCTGGTATGAACTAGTCTAGCTTTCTAATTGGATACTGAGAATTTTTTTTGGCCAAGGATTATTGCAAAATTGTCATGACTAAATTAGACCGAAGTTTTTATACCCGAGAAGATGTCGTAAGCATTGCCCGCGAATTACTGGGCAAAGTGCTGGTAAGTCAAATTGATGGTGAAAGAACCGCCGCGATCATCGTAGAGACAGAAGCTTACTGCGGTGCCCGGGATAAAGCTTGTCATGCGCACTTAAATAGGCGGACCAAAAGGACAGAAATTATGTTTGCCGAAGGAGGAAAGGTGTATGCTTATTTATGTTACGGTATCCACACCATGTTTAATATTGTGACCAATACAGAAGGTTGGGCCGATGCAATTTTGGTGAGGGGTATCGAGCCGCTCGAGGGTATCGGGCGTATGATGGAACGTCGCAAACTGAAAAAATTAGAGACCCGACTCACCGCAGGCCCCGCATTAGTCTCCCAAGCCATGGGCATTCAACTTGGGCATTACGGAGAAGACCTAACTGAAGACATCCTTTGGCTGGAAAACCGAGGAGTGGAAATACCCGAAGGCCGCATCCTGGCTGGGCCCAGAGTAGGGATTGACTATGCCGAAGAAGATGCCCTATTGCCCTGGAGGTTTAGTGTGGCCGGCAACCCTTGGGTAAGTCCTGCCAAGTAAAGGCTTTATCCACAAGAGACTTTGAATCATCTTACTGTAATAAAAGTCTTCTTTCTCCTTTTCTAAGGTCAGTTTCTGGAATATTTTGGAGTATTCCCAATAGCGTGTAGCCTCAATAGTACTTCCTAGGCGAGCGATCCTGTACATGAGCCAGATCAAAGCCTTGCGCCAATCCCACCCTTGGCCCGAGGCCAAAAAGTCGGCATAATGCCATTGCCCGCCGGGTTTGAGCTGGCGGTATAAACGTGCCGCAATTTCTTCGGCCTGGGCAGGAACAAAGAGGTCTATAAAAAAGTGGGTAAAAATAATGTCATATGAGACCCCATGGGGTAAATCGCTTAGATCTCCCTGGATAAATTGGATGGACAGGCCCGAACAGGATGAGGCGTAGGCTTGAGCCTTTTGTATCATTCGCGGGGCAATCTCAAGATAAGTGATGTGTACTTGTGGGTGTTTTTGCCATAGCCTGGGTATAATCCAACCGGTGCCTCCTCCTACGATTAACAAGTGGGCACGGGGAGGGATTTGATCCAGGTAAGCCAATTGGCACGCCCTGATAGATCGGCCAAATACCATGAACATTAGAGGATCGTACATCCCGGCCCACGTATTAAAACCCGCTGCCATTTCCTAGAAATACGAGAAGTGCGGGCAAATAAAAAATCGCATCACTCCAGGCCCGGTAATTTTCCCGGCGCAAAAAGTAGGCTCCCCCTTGGAATACCCGAAATAAAATAAAGCCCATAAGAAGCAAACAGAGCAGGGCTATCCAATGACGTAGGGGGTTAAAATAAAAGGCGAATAGCATAAGAGCTCCAAAAATACCAAAAATGACCCGTATAAGTTTTTGACTCTTGGCCAAACCCAAACTTCTCACCATCGATACGTGAGCATCCTGGGTGTCTATCTCATGCTCATAGTGGGAGATAATCAATAAATTGGCCCAGGCCAGGCAAAAACAAAGCATGGCGAGAAGCCAAAGTTCTGGGGAGTGCCCCAGTTGAGGGAGTACCAAACTAAATGGGGCCGTACTAACTCCTAAGGTATACACCAGGGCGATTCGGGTTTCTTTTTGGAAAAATAAAACGGAACGCAATCCCTCAATAGCTCCCAATAAAAAGTGCAAGCTTACCAAGACACTAACCACAAAGCCATAGTATAAGGTCTTCGGATCCAAAAACCAAAAGGCACAAACGCTATTGAGGGTCAAAATGAAAATCCATACCCCAGCAAGGGGGAGAAAATACTTCTGATGAAATAAGTGCCGGGGAGTATGGGCTTCATGTGGGATTTTATAAGCATCCCACAAGTGATCTAGAGTATAGATAAGCCAAACCGTCAAGCCCAATACCAGGTAATTGGGCCAACTTATCGGGTAGCCACTGCAATATACAAAGAGATACATCATACTCAGTGCCCCGAAGACCACATCGAGACTGAGCAAACGAACATACTCATAAAAGGAATAAGTCCCTTTTGTTAAATCCCTTGTGGGGGGGAGGGGAGAAACATTCCGGTGGCTCGTCAAAGGTTTTTCTGGGCTTTAACAAGAGGTACAAGCCCCCTTGGATTTTGGGAAATTACATGATAAGGGGCGAAAAAATAATGTCGACCCTACGGTTTAAACGGCGCCCCATAAAGGAATTGTTATTGTATACGGGGTTTTCTTGGCCAAAATCTTTTTTTAGGATGCGCTCGGGAGGGATCGCAAAGCTTTTGAGTACCTCAATAACGGAATTACTACGCATTTTGGAAAGCCACTGGTTATATTCCTTGCCACCAATATTATCGGTATGGCTAGTGATACTAATCTCATACCGCTCAAGATGAGAGATCTTTTCTAAGAGATCGAATATCTCCTGAATTTGCTCTTCATCAATATAATAACTTCCTCCGCCAAAGTATACGCTTTTGATAATTAAGGTATCTTGGGCCATAGCTTCTGGCCTAGAAGAGAAAATTCCCAATAAAATCAGCCCCAGGCCTAGATAAATAGTTTTATATGAATAGGACATACGCTAATTTACACTTCTTCCAGGCTTTCCTCAATAATTTTTTCCCGATAATAGGCTAAAACTTCAGCTTGGGTGACAAATCCTTCAAATTCGCCCTCTTTAAACACGGGTAAATTCTGGGCTCCTGTGCGCTCAAACTTGTGCAAGACCGACTCAAGAGACTCCCGGTTTCGGATAAAGGTTGGGGGTTGCTCCATCACATCGCGTACTTTGAGGGCCTCGTGTTTTTCTGGTTCAAATATAACTTCCCGAACATCGTCCAAACTAACAAGCCCTAAAAGCCTTTGCCGGTCTATCAATACCGGGAAAATACTCTGGCGGCTCCCCCTAATCAGGTCCATAAGGTCTTTTAATGGGGCTTCAGGATGTAAAATGGAAATATCTTTCCGGACCAACTCGCCAATTTGTACGTGCCGCATACTCAGGCTTTGATCTAATAGGTCTCCCCGCTGGACCAATTCCCGGGTATACACCGAATACTGTTCAAAATACGAAACCGTACCCAAGGCCAAGGCCGAAACCGCCATTAATGGCAAAAACAAAGCATAACTACCGGTAAGCTCGGCAATAAGAAAAATAGCCGTCAAGGGAGCATGCTGGGTGCCGGCCAAGACGCCACACATCCCCACCAGAGCAAAATTGGCTTCCGAAAGGTGCACAATACCACTAAAATTAACAATCTTAGCAAACGTAAACCCGGCCAGGCAGCCCATAAACAAGGATGGGGCAAAAGTACCGCCACTTCCTCCGGCCGCAATGGTCACACTAGCCGCTAGTACCTTAAATAAAAGGACTAAGAGCAAAAACAAGATGATGATACCCTCCGAAACACTGCTGTCTATGAGTAAACTCCGCGAGAGCAAATCGGTCTCCGAACCCGCCAGCAGCGACTTAATAATTTTATAGCCTTCACCATACACCGGGGGCGTTAAAAAAATCAAAAGAGACAGGCTCAGTCCGCCGAGGAGGGCCTTGCGGTAAATGTTGCGGATTTTATCAAAATAATCTTCGGCCCGGAGCAAAACCATGTTGAAAAACAGGCCAAAAAGCCCACAAAAGCCCCCCAAGAGCAGATAAAAGGGGATATCCAAGGCCGTAAACCCTTCCTGAAGACTGTAGCGAAATGCCACTTCATCCCCCAAAAAAGCCTGGGAGGTGAGCGTCGCACTGACCGAAGCCAGGAGCAAAGGAATCAGGCGATTGGTACTAATGCCCCCCATAATGATTTCTATACTAAAGATGAAACCGGCCACGGGAGCATTAAAAATAGCCGAAATAACCCCCGCCGTACCACAACCAATCATCAAGGTGCGGGTCTTGTAGTTAAGCTTAAACCACTGCGCCATGTTTGAGCCAATGGCCGCCCCGGTGAGTACAATGGGCGATTCCAAACCGGCCGATCCCCCAAAACCAACCGTAAACGGACTGGTAATGAGCCTTGAGTACATCTTGCTCCGATGGATTCGGGAGGATTTGCGGGCAATGGAGTACAATATATCCGTGATAGCGTGGCCTAGGTTTTCGCGGTACACGTAGCGGGCCAGCATCACCGTAATCATCAGGCCTATCACCGGGTAGATCAGTTGGTAAAAATTATCTTCGTAGCGGGTAGCCGTCAGGCTGTGTTGGATTAACTCCACCCCGTGTTTTAACAAAACGGCCGCGAGCCCAGAAACCACTCCAACCAAGGCACTTAGCAAAAAAATGAGATTACGCGTTTGCTGGTTTTTCCGGCTAAGGGCCAGGATTTGACGAATTGGCGTAATTTCTCGCAGGTTAATTTTCATAATTCGGTACGCTATGAAAAATGATTTCTTAAAAAATGCGGCTCTTGGGGCTGCCCCCTTCGGCTTGGCCATCGCTCAAAACCCACCCAAGCCGAAGCGGTCGGGCTTTCGCTACTCGCCGGCCACCCCTCGGCCCGCGGCGGGCTCAAACAGGCCGCTCTATCCCTCAGCCAGACCATGTATGCCAAACAAAAACGTATGAAACAAACGAAAGATAAGCTGGTGTCTTTGCCAAATCGAAAATTCCTGCAAGAAACAAGCAAAGGCTGGGGCCTTCTATGATTGAACTTGTCTTATTTTTGCTAATTTTGTAAACAAGCTCCCCAGCTTTTAGCAAAAAGTAGGGTATATGTTACATGTATGAGTACCTCTTTTGTCGAGTTAAGTAGCTATGAACGAGAAACACTGATGCAACTTTTCAGTGAAAACTGCCTCTATGAGCCCTATATTGACTCCAGAGGCCGCAAATCTCGCCGCTTGATGCGGAAGAGGGTCATTTTGATACTAGATAAAAAATTTCCAGAGGCGTATCCTCGACAAAAATCCCTACAAAGTTTGATTCGGAGAAGAATTATCCAGCCCCATCTGGTAGGCTACCGAATACAAGTACGGGAGCGCTTTGTAAAAAAAGTATATACCCTGGCCGACCAGGGACAATGGGATTTGATCACCCAGTTGGCCGGCCACTGGATAGAACCGGGAAACTTAGCTACTGATTGAACGGGTTCCTTTGCCCGCCAAATACTTACATTAGAATAGCTTCTAATTTAATTTTGTGCATACATATCTTTGACTTTCTGCAAGTCGGCTTTCAACTGTTCCTTGTCTCCTTCTACTACTTGCAAGCCATCTTCTACTTCTTTTAAAAGGGCCATCTCGTCGTCGGTTACTTTGCCATCTTCCAGGATAAAAGCCACCAGGTTTTTGAGTACATCCCTTTTTACGTGGCTCATATCGGTATCGCTAAGGCCTAACTGCTGGGCAATGCCTCGGATATCGCTCATTTCTTCGGAGGTGATGGTGCCATCGCTACTCGCTTCTTGGATAGCATCCGTCAATTTTTGGCGGAGCTCATTCATTTTCATTTGCTCAAAAGCTTCATTGGAAAAGGAAGATTTGATGGAGCCGATGATGGATTTGAGTATGCTCATAATTGCTAAGAATTTAAAAGTCTAGTGAGCATCAAAGCTACACAATAAGCGATCGATTCCCAATAGGGTATTTTCATTAAATCCTGCTCAGAACGAGGAAGGGGGCAAACCTAAAAAGGCTTAGGGATGGAGCGGCCTGTTTG
>CAWUIO010000075.1:0-33984 GCA_963922455.1 uncultured Microscillaceae bacterium | reverse complement strand
GTTGGGAAATGCAAGTATTTTGTATGTCATCCCGACCAACGAGAGGGATCTTCTGGTCGGTATTATTTGGCGCTTGTTTTATACCAGACGCCGTATTTCCCAAGGCCTAGGATCTCTCCCTGGGGTCGAGATGACAGTGTGTAGGTAGGGAGGTTTTCCAAGTGTATTGAGAATTGCTACAGATAAGACTTATACTTGAAGTTGATATTTAAACCGGCAAACGTATTTTTATGGCCAAAAACTATGACAAAATTCTTAAAGAAAATATTGAAGCTCTGTTTTTACCTTTGACCGAAAAATATCTAGGGCTTTCTATTAAATCTAGTCAGGAGATTACTGAAAAGTTACAGTCAACCCTCGAGCGGGAACCCGATTTTATCCGTTTGGTTGAAACCTCGGATAATAAGAAACTTATTTTGCATATGGAGTTTCAAACGGTAGACGAGCCAGATATGATTTACCGTATGACTGAATATGCCGCCTTGATTCTACGAAAATATCAATTACCTATTCGCCAGTTTGTTATATATCTGGGAAACCAGGCTCCCAAGATGAAGTCAAGCCTTCCGCCTGGCCAGTCTTTGGGAAGCTTTGAATTGACGGATCTTCAACAATTTGATTATCAAGAATTAGTTCGGTCGCAAGTCCCTGAGGAGGTTATCTTGGCCATACTCAGTAATTTTAAAGGCCGTAAGCCTGAGCATATCGTTGGAGCTATCCTAGAACGTTTAAAAGAAGTAAGCAAACAGCCTATATTGTTGCAGAAATATGTCAAACAGTTGGGAATACTGAGCCGTTTACGTAATTTAGAAAAGGTTATTATTAAAAAATCTACCGATATGCCAATTACTTACGATAAAGAAAATGATTCACTGTACAAAGAAGGTAGAAACGAAGCCACCCTTGAAATGGTGGAAAAGATGCTCCGTTCCGGAATATTGACTATTGAGCAGGTAGCCGAATTATCAGATATGGCAATAGAAGACATACAGAAAATTCAGGAAGAAATAGATCGCCAAGTTTAATAATTTGCCAGGCAGTTTTAATTAAGTGTGAGTTCATTTAAGTGCTAAAACTTTTTAGTGGAATAATGAAGGTAGTTATGCCCTAAATAGTGAAGATGAGCACTCGTTCTTCCTTGTCATCCCGACCATCGAGAGGGATCTTCGCGCTTGCATGATCCGGCGCTTGTTTTATACCGGACGCCTTATTTCCGAGGTTCCTGCTAGGTTTTACAACCTTGGAAGTATGTGTGGTCCTCAGGACCACCCATTACGGCAACCGGAATGCACATCACTATTCCGATGCGCTTTTGGATGAATTTATTGTACCAGCAGTACTGGATTGGTATGGCTGCCCCCCCTCATCCTATTCCCTAAGATTTAACATGCCGAAACAATCTGGGGCCTATGGGGCTCGGGTGGTTTTATGGTTTTTCTTGAAAAATTGGGAGGGATGCCCCCTTCATAGAGCCCCTAGGAAAAATCGCAGATTTATCGTACATTATTCATAAGAGTAATTTGGTATACACCCAAATGTCTTCAGGCATTTGACAAAATATATACAGATGATCACAGGATTATATGAGACCCATCTATTTGTAGAAGACCTGGAACGCTCCACAGAATTTTACAAAAAAGTGATGGGCTTAACGCAGTGCCAGCTCGTAGATGAGCGCCGTGTCTCCTTTTTTTGGATTGGCCAGGAAAAACAGTCCTTGCTAGGCTTGTGGGAAAAGCCCAAAGACCAGATTGATATCCGGCACTTTGCCTTTAGCTGCGAGCCCGAATGGATCCTAAAAGAATCGGTCCATTTTTTAAAATCCCATAAGCTCAACTTCTGGAATTTTCTGCAAGATGACACCGAGAGACCCATGGTATTTGCTTGGGTCCCGGCCATTGCCATCTATTTTAATGACCCGGACGGGCACGATTTGGAGTTTATCGGAGTCCTAGACGGCAAATCCAGGCCCGCAGCCGGAGTGATTTCTTATGAGGAATGGCTGGAAATGGAAAAGCAGGATTTGTGATTTAACTTGGGTGGCTAGGTTCAAGCTCTCAAAAGGGCATTAAAAAGCCCTAAAAGCTGCCGACACAATACACTTGTGCCTGAGCTTCATTTAAAAGTTTTCTTAAGTTAAGAACATTGACCAGGCCCCTCTTAGCTCCTAAAGTAAGCCCAATGCATCCGGAAGGCCAATCTGGGTGAGCCGACGGGGAGTCCTAAGTCCCCCCTCTCCTCTCACTTTACTATGCTTTTCACTTCTTTGGCTTAGGGATGGAGCGGCCTGTTTGAGCTCGCCGCTGGTCTGAGCGAGGGCCAGCGAGTAGCGAGAGCCCGACCTGCGCGGCTACCCATGCCCTAGATAGCCCTTCCTTGAAAGCGCAGGAAAGCCCCAATAATTTCTTCCTTTTTCTGCATATTTGAAACGGGAAGACCTAAGCACTACCGGAGAAGCCCTAAGTAACTCGGGCAGCAGGGGCAAGCTTGACTTTTGAAACAACCGCCATACACAAGAAGCCATGAAACAAGCCATAGAGGCCGAGGTATTTAAGGGAAGCGCATTCAGCCAGGAAGAACTCCAAAGGATTGCGGCTGCCTTTGTGCACGTAGAACTCAAAAAGGGGGATAAGGTCCTGAGCCAGGGAGATACGGTATTGTACACCCATTTTGTGGCCAGCGGCTGCTTGCGCAGCTACTTTATCGATAAGACCGGGAAAGAACATACCTTGCAATTTGCTGTCCAAGACTGGTGGATCAGCGATTACACAGCTTTTTTTACGGCCGGGAAAGCCCAAATGTATATCGAGTGCATCCAAGAGGCCCGGATCTATAAGCTATCCCGCAAAAATATGCTGCGATTGTATACGGAAATCCCCCCCTTTGAGTCTTTCTTTAGGAAAAAACTCGAGGGCAGGTTTACCGCCCTTCAAAAACGCGTGTTGGGTAATTTATCTCTAAGCGCCAAAGACCGATACCTCTCCTTTCTCAAGACGTATCCCAACATTGAGCCCTACGTCAAAAACTATCATATTGCCTCCTTTCTGGGGATCACCACCGAAAGTCTAAGCCGCATCCGTAAAGACCTGGTTCCCTAATCTTTTTTTACCATACATCAATTTTTCTGATGAACCTGCCCCCTACTTTTGGCTCATCATTAAAATATATCAATTACATGAACAAAGTATTAATAGTGCTTACCAGTCATGAGCAATTGGGCGATACTGGTAATAAAACAGGCTTTTGGCTAGAAGAATTTGCTGCCCCTTACTATTACTTTAAAGACCATGGGGTAGACATCACCTTGGCTTCTCCTCTGGGAGGCCAGCCGCCCATTGATCCCAAGAGTGAATTAGCCGATTTCCAAACCACCGCTACGAAACGCTTTCAAGAGGATGCCGAAACCCAAAAAGTCTTATCCCAAACCGTCAAACTAGATACGGTGAAGCATGAGGATTTTGATGCGGTATTTTATTCGGGGGGCTACGGCCCTTTGTGGGATTTGGCCGAAAATCAAGACTCTATTGCTTTAATTGAAGCATTTTACAGGCATAATAAACCAGTAGCCTCGGTTTGCCACGGACCCGCCATTTTTAAGAATACCAAAAGGGCAGATGGCCAAGCTTTAGTAAATGGAAAAAAGGTAACGGCCTATTCCAATTCGGAAGAAGAAGCCGTAGACTTCACCAAGATCGTTCCCTTCTCGGTAGAAGATATGCTTAAAGAAAATGGAGGTACGTACTCCAAGGGGCCCGACTGGAACCCCTATGCTCAAGAAGATGGCTTACTCATTACCGGACAAAATCCGGCTTCTTCGGAAAAAGTAGCCGAATTATTGTTGAAAAAATTACCCGCTTAAGCCGGAAAGCAGCACCTATGCGGAAAGCGGTTTGGGTAGACACTCAAACCGCTTTTTTATTTTGTAGTGTAAAGTCCAATAGGCAAATTTGAAAAAAATCCGTAGAGAAGTCACTTTCCCCGAGAAAGCTACACTACCTTATGGAACCCCTAAACCTATAACCGGTTTCCCTATGAAAATGAATACAAGGCTGCTGTTTATCTTTCTTCTCGTTTCTGGGCAAGCGGCTGCCCAAGATATTTTCCGTAGTGCATGTCAAGGCAATATCCCGCGTTTGGATAGCCTCCTACAATACGATTCCCTGATGGTAGAAGATAGCCGGGGCCGCTCCCTCTTGCATTGGGCGGTAGGCTGTGGCCAAAGAGGAGTCTTCGACTTCTTGGTAGAGCAAGGGATGGACATCAATCAAAGCGATAGTCAAAACAAAACGGCCATGTACGTGGCACTTCATTCGGAAAGGGAAGATTTTTTTGACTTGTTGCTTAGTTTACAAAGCAATACAAATTGGCTCCTTGAGCACGGTACCCCCTTACTCGAATTAGCCATCTTGAAAAAAAGCCAAGTATTCGTCCAGAAACTCCTCCAACTGGGGGTCAGTGCCAACCAAACCAACCTTCGGGGAAGCACGCCCTTAGAAATTGCCCAAAGGGTAAAAGCCCCCGAAATCTATGAGCTCATTCGGGAGGCCGGGGGTGACGAGAGTCAAATTCGCCAAATCAGCCCAAAAGGCGCGTATATGGGGCAAAAACCGCCTGGTTTGACTCCTCAATTGTTTGCCCCCAATTTTATTTCTACCGAAGAGTCGGAGTTCGGCTGCGTGTTTAATGCCGCCGGCACAGTGTTTTATTATGCCGTAGATGTAAATGGGCGTAATGAAATTCGGTACTCCCAATTGCAAAATAATACCTGGACCCCGCCTAAGGTCCTCCTATCCCACGAACGTTATGGCTACAACGATCCCTTCTTATCGCCCAATGAAGATAGATTGTACTTTATCTCCAAACAAGCCTTAGACGGAGTTGGCGAGCCCAAAGATGTTGACATTTGGTATGTGCAAAAGGAAGCCCAAGGCTGGTCCCAACCCATTCATGCCGGTCCCCAAATCAATACGGAAGGAAATGAATACTACATATCTATCACCCAGGAAGGTACGCTCTACTTTGCCTCCAATCATAAGAGCCCCGAAGAGCGAAAAGGCTACGACTATGACATCTATTTTTCCCCCTCGGTAGAGGGGGTATTCCAGCCGGCCCAAGCCATGAGCGATGCCATCAATACCGAGGGCTACGAGGCCGATGCCTTCATTGCCCCCGATGCCTCTTACCTCATTTTTTGTTCAAGGCGTGAGGGCAGCTACGGGCGAGGCGATCTCTATATCAGTTTTCAAAACGAAGACCATACCTGGACGCCTGCCATCAATATGGGCCCTCAAATCAACACCTCCTTCTACGAATACTGCCCCTTTGTGAGTGCCGATGGTAAATACCTCTTTTACACGAGCAATCAGGATATCTATTGGATTAGCACCGACATCATCGCAAACTTAGAAGAAAAAGTAAGGAAGAAGTAAGTTCAGGGGCTTGCCCGCGCTAGAAAAATGGGCTTAGCTTGTCCGTTTTTTGCCTGCGCGGGCCGGGCTTTCGCTACTCGCTGCCTTTCCCCCCCGGCCCTCACGAGCTCAAACAGGCCGCTCTATCCCTAAGCCAAATGAAAAGCCTGAAAATGAATGCCTTATAACTTCTTCAAAACACTCCGGGCTGCCCAGTAGCCACACATCCCGTGCACGCCACCACCGGGAGGCGTAGACGCCGAGCACATAAAAATTTTGGGGTTAGGCGTCGAGTAGGGATTCCAACGCGCCACGGGCCGGGTAAAAAGCTGGGTAATATCCGCAGCCCCTCCGGTCACGGCGCCTCCCACATAATTGGGGTTATAGGCTTCAAAAGCTGGGGCATTCATACGGCTTTTGGCCAAAATGGTGTCCTTAAATCCTGGCGCGAAGCGCTCAATTTGGCCTTCAATCTCGCTCGTCATATCCCGGTCGGAGTTAAAGGGAACGTGGCAATAAGCCCAGCCCGTATGCTGGCCTTGGGGGCTACGGGTGGCATCAAACTGACTTTGCTGGGCCAGTAAAATGTAGGGTTTATCGGTATATTTCCCTTCCCAGGCCGCTTTCTCAGCGGCAGCAATCTCTTCCAGGCTTCCCCCTAGGTGTACCGTTGAGGCCTTCAAACAGCGTTTGTCTTTCCAAGGGATGGGCTCGCTCAGCGCAAAATCCAGCTTAAAGGTGCCCATGCCGTAATTATATTTCCGTAAGCGCTTTTTATAGCCAGGGGGTAATTCGTTTTCGGCAATAGCCGCCACTTGCCGGGGGTCGGTATCAAATACATAAGCCCGGGCCTTGGGCAAGTCTTTAAAATCCTGGACCCGGCTAGAAAAAACAATCTCCCCTCCTGCGGCCTGAAAACATTGCAGCAGGGCCTCGCCAATGGCCTGTGAGCCTCCTTTGGCCACTGGCCAATCTACGGCGTGGCCACAGGCGATAAATACCAGCCCTAGGGCCGCTGTAAACCATTTATCAAAAGGCAAGACACTGTGCCCGGCACATCCGGCAAAGAGAGCCTTGGCCCTTTCCCCTTTAAAAAATAGTCGGGCAAAAGTAGAAGCCGGAAGGGCCGCCTTCATGCCAAACTGGGCCATAAAGAAAGGGTGCTTCGGCATGCCCAAGGGTTTCAAGCTATCGGCCAGCAGCCAATCGACGTGCCGGGCCAAAGGACGGGCCAGCGAACGGTAGCCCTTCGCATCCGCGCCTAAATTTTCGGCCGTCTCCTCCAAGGATTTGGATAAAATAACCGCTTCTTCTCCGTCCAGGGGGTGGGCTACTGAGGCCTGGGGGTATACCCACTCCAGGCCGTACTTTTCTAAACCCAGCTCTTGAAAGTAGGGAGACAATACGCCCATAGGGTGCACCGCCGAGCACACATCGTTCTGAAAACCGGGCAAGGTAAGCTCCATGGTACGGGTGCCCCCTCCCACTGCCTCAGCTGCCTCCAAAATCAAGACCTTTAGGCCTTTTTGGGCCAAATAAATGCCCGCACTCAGTCCATTGGGCCCTGAGCCAATTACCACCACATCATAGCTTGTACTCATATTATTTCCATTCGCTTGGCCAAGGCATTTTCTTTTTTAATTCTTTGATGTACGCATAGCCTTCTTCCAGCATACCGTCTTGGGCATCGTGAATTCGCCAGTGCAAACGGCCATTGTGTAGTTGGGGAGACTCAACCATGATGACCCGCAACTCACCGCTTTCAAAATTACAGCGTTTTTGCACAGATTCTAATAATTTTTCCTGGTGTAAATGTCCATCGCCAAAGTTCCAACCAATTACCTCCCCAGCCACAAATTCTCCATCGGCCCAATAATAATCATCAATATTCTCTACGGTTTTGGGAAGTAAATCCTGCAAGGCCCGCCCCGGTAAGTGCATCATCCGAAAAGCAATGATCCGAGAGAGAATAGAATCGGTCATGGTTTCATCGTAAAACATCCCAAGCTGTTTGCGCATGTCGGGAGAGGTTTTTTTGATGTTGGGATCCAGCTTAAGGAGTTTGCTCCCCTTTTTAAACAGCCAAACCGAATAAGGCCAGGTACCCGCATAATATCGCATAGAAAGCAAGAAAGAAATATACTTCGGGAAAAAATTGCCCAGCACGGTAAAGACCAAAAACCACATCAAAAACAAAGCAATAATGGCCGGACTACCGATATCGGTGGGCATCATTTCTGGGTGAAACCCATATAATAACCACCCGCCGTAGACCACAATGACATTCCACTCCATCGGCACCCCCATAGGGAAATTTATAAAGATAAAGGTGTGAAAAGCCGTCATCCCTAGCAGGCAGTAAAACATTACTTCATAGGGCCAACCCAGAAAAGAGCCAGCCATTAACACAATAGGGAGCGCAAACTCTACCACAGTACCGAAGTGGGCTATATAGATGGCCGTTTGGCTCAAGCGTAAATCTTCTGGGTAGCTTTTGAACATCAAACGCTTCAACCACTTAAACTTAAGAAAAGGACTATTACAAATCATCACGGCGACTACCGAGGTAAACGTGGGGGTCAACTTAGAAAAGGCCGCCCAAAACCAGATGGAAAACCACACCACTTTTAAGGCTCCGCCTGCCTGCTCAGGGAAGAGCAATACAAATAAAGAAGGGTACCAAACATCGGCCCGGGCCGCCAGGAAGATTTTCGTATCCAGGATACCCAAGATGGGCAAGAGGATCAATAAGGGCCAGACTACCCCGGGACTAACAGCCGGAGCGATACAAGCCATCACAAGAAAATATAGCAAGGCGGCATACAGGGCAATATCTAACCAGTTACGGGTATCTCCAAGGACCCTGAACATGGGCGATTTGACCGTACCCGGAATTAACCAGTAGGTAATTCCCCCCAGAGGAGGCATATACCGACCCGTTAAGGGCCCACTGGCCCCACCAAAACCAATCACTTCCATCAACACCGTCCAGACCAAGGCCTTGCTGAGGGCTTCTAGTTTAAACCCCCAGGTTGAAATACTTTCCAAACCTCCCAAGTCGGTAGAAAAGCCACAGCATAGCAGCCAAATCCAGACATAAAAACCAATTTTTAGTGTATAAAACAGCACTGTAAAAAAAGGGGCCCCAAAACCCTGCATCGCCCAGGCTTGGCATACCATTTTGGCCCTTTCGGGGAAGGGTAATTTTTTCCACTCGCCAAAGTCGTAAGGGAGCTCGGCAGGTTTCATCAAAAGATCCTTTATTTGCATAACATTATTTGCTTAATACACCTTTACATTATAATAATACTAAATTAAGCAGAGCTTTTTAGAAATTTTCTATTGATTCCTAGGATTGCTCCCAAGCTTATGAAAAACGCGATGAACCTTACTTGAGAGGTTCTAAATTCCACAAAAGTATGTCGCAAATTAGTCCGCAAGTTGAGGTTTTGCACTCATGTCCCTATCTATCCATTTCCTACTATTATGAAGCGCATTTCCTTCATATGGATTGGAAGGGCTATATCAATGTAGAACAAGTCAAAGAAGGCTGCGAGCTGATTTATGAAGTTGCTTTGCAGAAGCAATGTAGAATGGCCCTCAATGACAATAGAAAAGTCAAAGGTAGCTGGACCCAGGCCATACGTTGGTTGGAGCAAGAATTTATGCCCCGGATTATCCAAGTGGGCATTCAAAAGGTAGCCTTCTTGTACTCGCCCCAGCAGTCGGCCCGCTACTCGGTAGACCGCTTGCTGGAAATAAATGACCAATACGAGGGACAAACCTTTGAAGATTTTAACGAAGCTTCCCATTGGCTCCTAGGAAAAGTCCTGCCGGAAAATATCACCAAGCCCTCCCTACTCCTTAAAACCCAAGACCGCCACAGCCATATATTCCTAGAAGATGTGTATTACATCACCCGGCACGAAGGCCAAACCTTGATCCAAACCCGAGATCAGCCACTGTTAACCCGCAAAAGCCTCAGCGCCTTGTTAGAATTACTGCCACAAACTCAATTTTTTAGAATCCACAAAAGCCATATCGTCAATACTGCCAAAATCAAAAGCTTGAAATACCACGAAGGAGGCTACTACCACCTTTTTTTACAGGATTTTGGCAATATTTACTTACCCGTAAGCCCCGCTTATGTACAGCAATTAAAAGTTTTGTTGAAGTAAAAAATTCTGGAGCTTTCCCGCGTAAAAAAGAGAGGTTCTTATTTGACATGAGGAGCGGGTAGGGTTCGGGCCCTCGCTACTCGCAGCCTATTCCCGCTGGCCAACTTCCTAGTTCCTAGGGAGTAGCAACAAACTATGTCGGGGCAAGCCAATGCTATTCCATTTAGAAAACAATAGAATTTAAATTAAAAAAAAGGAAAAACCCTCCCGCAAGTTTTGCCGCCAAGCCCATATGTTGGAACCCAAGAGCACGTTTGTAAATACGGCTCTCCTATTTTTGGCTTTCTCGCCAGTTAACTTGTTGTTTTTTTAGAGTAAAGTAAAGCTAAGACAAAAGCTAAAAAATCATGAAAAGTCTTAAGGAAATAGCATTGTGGTCGAGCCAAAACCCTTATCTCGTAATACCTGCGTGTTTAGGCTGGGCTTAACGTTTGCTTTTGTGCTTCCAAGCGCTTCACCGCTTTTTTGACGGCCGGATTTAAAATCCAAGACTGGGTGGCATAACGAAAATATTTGAGCAAGGGCTCGTGACTCAAAAAGTTTAAGCGGGAACGATACATCCACATTGGGAAGTAACGGTGGGCAATTAATAAGTTATCCATACTCACAGACAGGGAGGAGGGCCAATCTTCTTTAAGCTCGGGATGGGGTACAGGAGTCACTTGGTTTTTTTGCTGATCACTGATGCGGGTCATTTCCAAACGGGCAATCGTTGCGGCGCTAAATACCTGCTGGCAAAACAAGATGGACTGGAGGGTGATCTTTCCTTCGGTAAAGATGGGGCATTGCTTGCGTTTGGCCAGTCCATTGGCTGTACAATCCACAAAAAGGGTCCGGCCTTCGTAAGGCAAGGTTCCTTTTTGCAACTCGATAGCCTCTTGGCCGATTCTCTGTACCCTGCCCATTTGGATTAGGGATTTGATCCGTCTAAGTTGGGCCAATTCCTCGGGGTTGACGGTAGCACAGCGCCATTTTTTGGGCAAGGTGCTCTCATCTAGGCGCATAATCCCCCCGGTTTTTTCCAATTCTAAAAAGACATCATCTACTTGCTTGGCCTTGGTTAAGCTAGTGACGTGTTTGAAAACTTCCTCGACAACCAGTCCCACTTGGATGTGTGAGCGGTTAAAGAGCCAAGCTTGATTGGGACAGATCCAGTGAATAGCATCCTCCGAGACGCCTTTCTCCAATAAAAATAAGACCGCATCCATACCGGTTTTGCCGTTGCCAATTACGTAAAATCGGTCCCATTGATTGTGTTCCTGAGCCAAGGCATTGATGGGAACCAGGGGCACCCCCTCGTCTACTTGATATTTGGGAGCGTGGGTGGAAGGAACTTCTACATTCATGTAACTGGCATCTACCAGCTTCTTTTTGATGGTGTAGCTAATTACTTGATCAGGATTATTGAGGGGGGTTAGCTGCCCATTGCCAAGATAATTGTGCTCTGCCAAAAACTCTACCCGCCCACTGGATTCAAACTTGTCTATAACCTTCTCAAAATAGGCGAGCAATTCAGCTTTGGAGGATAAATCGCTACTGCCATTGCCCAGGGGAAGGGAGTTGACACCATAAAAAGCGGCTGGTTGGTGGAGTTTTACAAAGGGGTAGGCATTATTCCAATGTCCTCCTGGCTTGGCCCGACGGTCTACTATTGTTAGTTTGAGTTGGGGGTCTCGGGTGAAGAGCTCATCGGCAAAAGCAATCCCCATAGCACCTGCTCCTACGATTAGATAGTCGGTTGTTCGGCTCGATGTGTGGGTATTTTCCATAGAAATGAGTAGCTTCTAGTTTGAATTACTAGCTTTTAGGAGAATTCAACATCATGCGGTACGCTGCCATTATCCCAATCACTACCACTAGGAAAGCCGCAAATACAGCAATATAAAATGAGAAGTACGTAAAGGCATTCATAAATCCCCCCGAGGGGTTGAGGCCCCGGTTGCTCGTGAAGGGTGCCGTTTGGTAGCCTATTGTGTTGCCCCAAAGCATAACTAGGGTAGCATAGTACAAGAGGCGGCCCGTTTTGAGATTCATGCGAAGGATGGGACTGATCCCCACCAGGGCTAAAGCCAAAATTCCATTGGTAATGGGGCCGGTGTGGGCATTGCGCCAGAGTTCTTTGGTTTCTGGAAGCGACAACTCGACCGGGGGTAGGGGCCAAAATTGTAAGTAGTCACCCAAAACCACGAGCCAAGCCATGCCTCCCAAAAAGCCCATCAGGATGATTATAAAACCGTGGAGGGCAATCCCAGCCCTTTGCCTTTGGGAAAGGCCCTGGGCTTGTGTGATTTGTTCAAATTCTTTAACCGTAGTCATATCGTATGTAGATTTCGGGGCTTTAACAAGCGTTTGCAAATATGTATTGGGTATTCGTTTAATTTGATTCTATTAAATTTGTTAAATGAACTCCCTGACTACCAAAAGAAGTAAGAATGTTCCTATTGAACAATATTTTCTAGCAAAACTGATAAAATTTCCTCCTCTTTTAGGGACTATTCCCATGAATCAGGGCGTGTACCCAAAAGCCAACATACTAATCTTAGTAACTCAGAAGTCTCTATTTAAAGCAAAACCTGGCTTAGGGATGGGCGCCCGAATGGGGTGAGACCCTCGCTGGCTGTGCGTTGGCCGGCTCACCAGCCCAGCCCGGCCCGCGCAGGCAGACCTTTGCTCGTTTGAAACCCTATTTTTTAGCGCGGGCAAGCCCCGTAATTTTTCCTTTTGAGGCTTTCAAAATAAACCAGGCTCCTCTTTTCAAGCTTTCAAGCTTTTTGAACCAGCCTAGAAATGCATGCATAGCCCCACTTGGAAAACTCATGACGAGTAGCAATACATTTCCCTCAACTGGGGCAGCTCCCAAAAACTTTGCGATTCACTTAAAATTCAATTAATTTAAGTTTCTTACCCTTTTTTTGTACAACATTATCAATCTTAGTTAGTCCTGAAAATCCTAAGTCTGCTCAAAAGCACTCATTTTGACTCATGCGCCTACTCAACTTACTCTTACTTGCCCTAGTCGGGCTGTGCCCCGATTTTCTGGCAGCCCAAACCCCTACTCCTTCTTTGGATAGTACGCAAGCCCTTAGCCTGAAAGAAATTACTGATTTTAGCCAACTCACCACACGTCTCATCCAGGATACCGAAGCCCTTCTGAAAGCGCAAGCCAAAGCAGAAACCCTTATCAAGGACCTGGCGGCCACGGATGAGCTTATCAGTCAAAAGCTTATGCTATTGGGAGATACGGGTAGGCTGTTTCGTATTGACCGCCTCCGATCGGAAGAAGCGGAGCTAAACTTGACCCTGGGGCGGGTAAGCCGATGGAATGAACTGGGCAATGCCTGGCTAGAAAATGCCCTAGACAAAGATACCCTGATAGAACAGTATATTCGGGTGTGGGAATTTACCCTGGATTCACTCGTCGAGACGCAAAGGCCCATACTGGATTCTGCTGGGATAGGTGCAGACTCTGTATTAGTACAGAACCAAGCAACTCCAATAGAACAGGACAGTCTAGTGGAGGCCGATAGCCTTCTCAAACCGGAAGCTGATTATGAAAGTATCACACTGATCATAGAACGCATTCGTGATCACTTAAAAGATCTGAGCCAACTCAAGCGGGAATTGAGCCCTACTCTTGCCCGTTGTCAGGTTCAACAAGCCAATTTAGCTCTTATTATGAGCAAATTTGGAGAGGCCCAATCGCTTATTGATTTCAAAAGGGAGAAAGTGCTAGGCGAGATCCTCATCCCGGAGTATCCTCCCATCTGGGAAATGACTTGGGATTCGGACGTGGTGGGCTTGGAAGAACAATTCTACCAATATATGCTAGGCAATTATTTAGTGTTAAAAAGTTTTTTAGAGGAAAGGCCCCGGTTTCTCCACTTTTCCATCTTTCTATTTATCGTCATATTAGGGCTCGTACTCCAATTACGGTACCGGGCCCAATCGCTAGCCACTGCCTACGAGGAGGAGATCAAAGAGGCCCGGATTGCCCTAAAGCATCCCGTGATTACCAGTTTGCTGGTTGCTTTTTTCATCTTAGACCTTTTCTTTGGTTTATCCTCAGAAATTTACAAATTATTTTCTCTGGTCATGTTATTACCCATCAGCTATATGTTATGGCGTATAAAACCAGAATGGGGCTATGGGCGAATTGTTTTCTTCATCCTCACGTATCTCATTTTTATTTGTATTCCTGCTTTAAACAATCACGTTGCTTTGCAGCGCTTAATCTTGCTAAGCGTTGGGGTAGTTTGTCTCCTCTTATTGCTATGGCTACGAGGGCAAAAAGAAAAAGTAGCCCAGGAAAATACCTGGTTCCTGGGGAGTCTCCTATTTTTTATCCCGGTGTTTATTTTTATTTGGGCAATTGCGATATTGGCCAATGTGATGGGGAGCGTGCAGTTTAGCCAGTTTCTGACCATAGCCTTATTGGGTACTAACCTGATTTTTAATGTGCTCCGACTGGTCATTGAGTTGATTCGCTCCTTGGTTTTCTTAGTCCTACTGGGGCCACTCCATAAGCATTCCTATATTATTCAGGAAGATGCGGCCACGGTATTACGGGTAAGTACCTACGTTTTAAAATGGCTGGGTTTGGTAGTTTGGTTGATCTTTACCTTAGACCTTCTCAATTTCCGAGATAAATTTTTTCGCGCCTTACACGACTTTGTTACCTACCCTATTGTAGTGGGTGATGTTTCCTTTTCACTGGCTAATATTCTCTCCTTTTTTGTGATTTTGCGCGTTTCGCTTTGGCTCTCTTCCATTATCCGGTATATCCTAGACAAAGAGGTCTTTCCGCGGGCTAAACTTAAACCGGGTATTCCGGATACCATCTCCCTGACTGTGCGCTATACCTGTGTATTTTTGGGCTTTACCTTAGCTTTGGCTGGGGCTGGCATTCATTTTAGCCAACTTTCCATTGCCTTGGGGGGCTTGGGGGTCGGTATCGGTCTAGGCTTGCAAAACCTGGTAAGTAACTTCATTTCGGGGATTATTTTAGTCCTTGAGAGGCCCGTCAAAATTGGAGACTTTGTGGAATTGCATGATATCTCGGGGATTGTGCAAGATATAGGCCTTAGGGCCAGCACCATCCGAACCTGGGATGGGTCGGATGTGGTTGTCCCGAATCATGAATTTACCTCCCAACGCTTGACCAATTGGACTTTTAAAGACAAACGTCGGCGACTCCCTATTGAGGTGAAGGTGCCCTTTGATGCCGATATGGAAAAGCTACAAAAGCTACTCATCCAAACTGCCACCGACATTCCGCAAGTGCTTTCCAAACCACGTCCTGGCCTCCACTTTGCCGGGCTGGGGGAAAGCGCCATGGAAGTTACTTTACTTTGTTGGATCAAAGAAGCAGCCGATTTTGTGCCTTTGGGTACTCAGATTCGTACTCGAGTCTACCAGGCTTTAAAAGAGGCGGGGTATGATATGCCCGTACCCAAGCGGGATGTTCAGTTTTTGCCCCGTGGTGAGAGTTTAGGTAAAGATCAATAAAGTATCAACTTATAAAACTGATTAACCCTAGCCTGAGTTCTTTCAATAATTCCTTTCTGCCTTTATTATTTTTTATACTAAGCCTTTGCCTGAAATAAAGTCCTGTTTAAATTACGTACATAAATAATTTTATCTCTTAGCCAAGAAATACGCTACCATGACGCGAATCACAATCCAAGACCTATTCAATACCCTAGATAAAACCCGAACCAGCCTGCTCGACGCCAGCAATGATGATGGTATGGTTAGCCGAGCCGACTTAAAATGCTTGCTAGACGTAACCCAAGACCCGCAAGAACAGCGATTTATTGAATTCTTCTACACCTTTCTTATCAAAATAGAAGACCGCCCCCGCATGCGGGTCACCGAAGAGATCATCAACCAGGGAATTGCCGTTCTCAAAGAGCAGATCATCCCAAACTTTGAAATTCAAGAGGCGTTTAGCCTTTCTAGCCAGCAAAAAATAGCTCAAGTGCATGACGCTGCCCTGCCCTTGGCGATGGAGCTTATCCGGACTACCTCCCAAAAAGCTAGCCTTAGCGCCCGGGAAGTAAGTGAACAAATTGCCCAATTGAGCGAAGGGCTATACTTTGATGATTACGGATCAGAAGCCGCCATTGCGGTTGATCCCTTCTTTTTGGAGCATCCTCAAGAAGCCCTAAGCCCCACGTCTTTTGCCCAAGCGCTGGGTATTGACCCAAACACACCCAAAGGAAAAATAGAACGCTTCGACCCAGCCGACCGGGTCTTACAAAACTTCATCGAGCGGCAGTTTAATGCCGGTTTATCCGAAAGAGCCCGGACAGTCGTTGAGCTGATGCAAGCCAACCTCGATACCCTAAGCATCATTGTGGTAGGCCAAGACAATCACCCCGACTTAGAATCCAACCATCCGGTCTACGTTTTCGGCATGGGTCCGGATGGCAATTTGGCTGGGTTTACTTCTTTTGTGATTTGGACTTAAGCCGGAGATGCAGACTACATTTCAGGGTTTTTTTGCTCAGTACGGCCCAATAGACACGAGTGAACTCAAAGCTATCGGGTCGTCTACCCTCGCAAAGGCCATCGCAAAAGGGGATTTTTTACTAAAAGAAGGGGCCATTTGTGACAGCTTTTACCTCGTTAAATCGGGTTGTTTTCGTTTGTATTACCTCAAAGAAGGATTGGATACTTCAGTTTGGTTTTCTTTTGAAAATAATTCCTGTATCGAGCTGTATAGCTATATCAGTCAAAGTCCTTCCGAATACTTCATGGAGTGTATTGAAGCCGGAGAGGTTCTGCGTATTCCCAAAGCTAGGCTTGAGGCCTTATGCGCCTCCCATCCCAACTTAGATCAACTCTTTAAAAAGTATTGGCTCGATGTCGTACAAACCTTAATCAATCGCTTAACGAGTTTGCAAAAATATACAGCCGAAGAAAGATATCTACAGTTGATGGAAGACACCCATTACTTACACCGGATTCCCCAAAAATATTTGGCTTCCTACATCGGGGTAACGAGCACTTCCTTGAGTAGAATTAGAAGAAATATCCAAGCGAAGTTGTCTTAAGGCATTTTTTTCACTTGCTGCTCCTCCTAGTTTTGAACGAATCAAATCTAGAATTATGAGCAGAGAAAATTTAATCCGGGCTGAGCAAATCGCTTTGCGCTTATTTGAGGAAATTGAAAGACAAGGCCTCGTCCAAGCCGGGAAAACCGAAAAAGACTTAAATGAGGAAGTCTATGCCCTTTCCCAAGACCTCCTAGGTACCCAAAAACACTGGCACAAACGCATCGTGCGAAGTGGTAGAAACACCCTACTCCCCTACCAGGAAAACCCGCCCAACCTCATGATCCAAGCCGACGATATCTTATTCTTCGACTTCGGGCCAATCCTAGACGAGTGGGAAGCCGATCTGGGCCGTACCTACGTAATCGGCAATAACCCCGACAAATTGAAAATGAAAAAAGATGTGGAGTCTACCTGGCATCAGGCCCAGCAATGGTACTCCCAACAAACAAGTTGCCCAGGGGCCGAACTTTTTCAGTATGTCCAAGCGCTGGCGCAGGAAAAAGGCTGGGAATTTGGCGGAGAAATCGCCGGGCACATCATTGGGGAGTTTCCGCACGAGAAATTAGACCCCAACACCTATGATCTTTATGTACATCCCGAAAACCACTTCAATATGAAAGCCGAAATAAGGGCTAAGATGCGCGAATGGATCTTAGAAGTCCACCTGGTAGACCGTAAAAAAGAAATTGGAGGCTTTTTTGAGCAGTTGCTGACTTAAATAATCGAGCGCAAGAGTAATCATATGGGGCTTTTAGCCTCTTGCCATTTGCTTTATTGCCTGGTATTATGTAAGAAAATTAAGACTCAGGGGCTTGCCCGCGCTATCTCATTTTGTGCCTATGGATCGAAAGTGCCAGCGCGGGCCGGGCTTTCGCTACTCGCTGCCTTCTCCCGCCGGGCCTACACGAGCTCAAACATGCCGCTCTATCCCTAAGCCAAAACTTCTGAATTGAGAGCAAAAACTAGGTGATTCCCTCAAGGGTCAGCCTTGCGCTTTTTTTGATAATAGCCAACTTTGCTGTAATTTGATAAGCACAATATATCTACCCTCCCCCGGGTACTTTATCTATTCAATAGCTTGGGAATAATTATCAGCCCTATGACGTATTACATTCAGCCCAAACTCGGTTGGGAGACCTTTACCCAACACGCCCCATTGATTGATTATATTTATGCTCAGTTTACCCCCTTAGTGAAGCAAGGGAATTGGCATTATCTTAATTTAAGTGCCGGATTGGTGATTTTTGAAGACCCTCAGGGCAATGCCCTTTTTCTCGTGTATGATGGAGAAGATAGCCAAGATTACCTGGTGAGCGAATTAAAACTGTTCCTACCCAAAGACAATCCGGTAGCTTCCCATACTTTGCTCAGCACCCTTCGCCAAATAGAAGAAGCCTTTGGCCTTAGTAAAGTTCATATTGAGTAAAATACCGAAAATTAGTATTTTACCCTCTCGTCTATTCATTTGTAAAACAATTTACTATGCCTCCCTATATCCTAAGCACCTATATCCTACTGGGCTGCTTCTTATTGAGCACGTGTAAGCAAAGCCTAGAAACCCAGGGCCAATCGCTCAGCCTTCCCGGATTGCAAGCCCCCGTAGAAGTTATCCGAGACCCCGCGGGAATCAATCACATATACGCCCAAAACCAGCCGGACCTCTTTTTTGCCCAAGGCTACTGTGCCGCTCGTGACCGACTCTTTCAGTTTGAGATCTGGCGCCGACAAGCCACAGGTACCGTAGCCGAAATTCTGGGAGAACGGGAACTGAAACGGGACATCGGCACCCGCTTATTTCAGTTTCGGGGCGATATGCCAACCGAAATGCAGTACTACCATCCGGATGGGGAAGAAATCATCACTTCCTATGTAAAAGGAGTCAATGCCTACATTGAAGAAATTATGCAAGACCCTGATCAATTGCCCGTAACTTTTAAGGCCCTGGGTATCCAACCCCAAAAATGGACCCCCGAGATTGTTATCTCCCGCCACCAAGGCTTACTGGGTAATATTGACACCGAACTCAACCTAGGCCGACAAGTAGCCAAGGTCGGGGTAGAAAAAACCAAGGAATACAATTGGTTTCATCCCCAAGACCCTGTTTTAGCCCTTGACCCGGCCATCCAAGGAGATTTATTACAAGACGATATTTTAGCGCTATACCACGCTTACCGAAAAGCCATTACGTTTCAGCCTGAGGATATTCTCCCCGAATACCGGACCGAGAAGCCCCTTAGCCAACTCCGAGAGCCCCTCTCCTCTGATTTTGATGAGGAAAAATCCTGGATTGGCAGCAATAACTGGGTCACCCAGCCCCAGCTCTCCGAAAATGGCCACGCATACATGGCCAATGATCCCCACCGGGTGCTCGCGATTCCTTCACTTCGATATTGGGTACACCTATCCGCTCCGGGTTGGGATGTTATTGGCGGCGGTGAGCCAGAGATACCCGGAGTTTCCATTGGCCACAACGCATACGGGGCCTGGGGTTTGACCGTATTTTCTACCGATGGAGAAGACTTGATGGTCTATGAATTAAACCCCGATAACCTCCGCCAGTACAAATACCAAGATAGCTGGGAAGATATGGACGTCATCTCAGAAAATTTTGCCATCAAGAACAGCGAAGCAGTAGAAGTTGACCTTTTATACACCCGGCACGGGCCCGTAACCTATGTCGACTCGGCCAATCATGTCGCTTATGCTGTCCGCTGCGCCTGGATGGAACCGGGCGGATCTCCTTACTTGGCCTCCCTTCGCATGGATCAAGCTAAAAATTGGGAAGAGTTTCGGGAAGCATGTAATTACAGCCACATTCCCGGAGAAAATATGATATGGATAGATAAGGAAGGTAATATTGGCTGGCAAGCCGTTGGGATTGCTCCCATTCGCCCAAATTTTAGCGGCCTCGTACCCGTGCCCGGCGATGGGCGTTACGAGTGGGAGGGCTACCTGCCTATTAAAGAAAAACCCCACGTATATAATCCCCAATCGGGTTTTATTGCGACTGCCAACCAAAACGTGACCCCGGATAGCTATACCCGCTGGGACGCTATTGGCTTCAACTGGGCCGATCCGTATCGAGGCAATCGAGTACAGGAAGTCCTCAGTGCAGGCAAGAAATTGACGATGGAGGATATGAAGTCTCTCCAAACCGATTACTTGTCTATTCCCGCCCGCACCTTGGTTCCTCTTTTACTCAACCTGAACATGGAAGAGGATATTGAGCAAGAAGCTCAAGCCCTTCTAGCTGACTGGAATTATGTCTTAGACAAAAACTCGGCTGCGGCTGCCCTGTATGTAGCCTGGGAAAACGAACTCAAAAGTCGCTTTTTTGAGTATTTTCCCGATCCTGTTATGGAGGGAGTGCCAATCAGCATTCAATTGGCCAAACTCTCCCCATGGATTCTTGACCCCACTACTAAGTTTGGCCCCAATGCCGAGGAAAAACGAGACCGCTATCTAAAGGGTACCTTCTCAAGTGCCCGGCAAAGCTTGCAAGCAAAATTGGGTGAAGATGTAAACTCCTGGAAATACGGCCACCCCGATATGAAACACGTAGAGATCTATCATCCCCTGGGCCGGGTCGTGAATGCCCAACTCCGAGAGCAACTCAATACCCCCCTCCTACCCCGAGGTGGAAATCAATATACTCCAGGCTCTACGGGCTCGGCCTATAATCAGTCCAGTGGAGGGACATTCCGGATTATTGTGGATGTACAGGATTGGGACCAATCGGTAGGGACCAACTCCCCAGGCCAATCAGGTCACCCTGAGAGCCCCTTTTATAAAAACCTCTTTGCCGACTGGGCCGAAGATCGCTACTTTAGAGTGTATTATTCCCGGCAGAAGGTGGATTCGGTGGCGGTAGAGCGCTTAGACTTGGTGCCAGCAGAGTAAAAACCCAGCTCAGTCGCCTGGGCATTTCATTCGAGCCAGGCTCGCAAAAAGTCCCATCCCCCGGTTCTCGGCTCCTGACTCGTTCTTGCTTCTATACTCCCTGCTCTCAAATCTGGCTGAGGGATAGAGCGGCATGTTTGAGCTCGTGTAGGCCCAGCGGGGAAAGGCAGCGAGTAGCGAAAGCCCGACCCCGGCCGCAAACCAAAACCTGTTTTTATTAGCCAAATCTTGCAAGGCCGGGGGCAGCCCCTATCTCCTTTGATTAAGTCCTCATAATTATTTTTTATCATTGCAAGGAGAGAGCTAATAAAAATCAACATGAGTAAAATTGCCAGAGCATTCGAGTTGGTCAACGAAAAAGGAATAAGCTATGTATTGAAACGGGCCGTGGGCAAACTGCTAGGCGAACGCATCCAGAATTACCAAGGAATCCGAGAGTTATTCACGGGAAAGTCGGGCCTAGAGGTAGGTGGGCCCAGCAAAGTCTTTCAAGCCAAGGGTTTTGTGCCCTTATACGACGTGATCCAGGCGCTGGACGGTTGTAATTTTTCCACCAGCACCATCTGGGAAGGCAATATCCTAAGTGGAGAAAAATACCAATACCAGGAAGGGAAAGAAGGCGTACAATACATCATGGAAGCCGCCGATTTGAGCCTCATCCCCGATGCCAAATATGAGTTTGTGATTTCTTCTAATTGTCTCGAGCACGTCGCCAACCCTTTGAAAGCAATTGAAGAGTGGACCCGAGTTTTAAAAAAAGAAGGCTTGCTCCTGGTAGTCGTGCCAAATAAAGAATACTGCTTTGACCACAAACGGGCTACTACCCCCTACACCCATATTCTGGAAGACTATCAGCAGGGCACCCATGAGGATGATATGACCCACCTGGAGGAAATTTTAGAATTTCACGATGTAAGCAAAGACCCGGGCTCGGCCAGTATGGAGTTTTTTAAGGAAAGGTCCCTAAAAAATTATGAAAACCGGGCCTTGCACCATCACGTTTTTGATAATGAAGTGCTCCAAGAAATGCTTCACTACTTCGACCTGGAAGTCTTACAAAAACACGAGGGCTTGGAGTTTATCATCTTGGCCCGGAAAAAGTCTGATTAGATAGTTATAAGAAACTGTTTAGCCCCTAGCGCTGCTATCCCCTCCTGGTTGATATCATTAGAAACCTGTATTCTCATGTTTGCTCGGGCCTTTTAGCCGCCAAAAACTAAACACGACCGTCTCGAGGCATGCCAAGCCTTGGCTTGGCATATTTTTTTTTCAAAATCTGATCCCTTAGCGAACTAATATACGGGGCTAATAGTTAACTATACGACTGGTCTACTATAAAATGAAAGAAGAAACCAAAAAAAATATCCTGGAAAAAGGCATGGGATTGATCTTCAAAAGCGGCTACCACAGTGTGGGCTTGCAGAAGATTTTAGACCAAGCCGGGATACCTAAGGGCTCCTTTTACTACTATTTTAAAAGTAAGGAAGACTTTGGCTTGCAAGTGCTGGATTTTTACGCTGCCGAGAGCCTGCTTTTTATGAAGTCCTTCTTGGAGGATAAAGACCTAGATCCTCGCCAGCGTATTTTTAAACTTTTGGAAACCGTCAAGGACCTTTACACCGAGCAAGGATACCTGCAAGGCTGCCTCCTGGGCAACAGCAGCCTAGAGCTGGCGGCCCAAAAAGTGGTCTTTGCCGAAAAGATTAGCCAAAAGTTTACCGAATGGCAGGCACTCTTTGTCCGTACCATTCAGCAAGGACAAGACCTAGGAAGCATCCCTGGCCAGCGAAGTGCCGAAGATTTAGCGGCTTTTTTACTCAACAGTTGGGAAGGAGCCCTCGTACGGATGAAGTCTACCCGAAATAATGAGCCCATGGACCTCTTTATTTCTTTTATGCAGGAAATTATTTAAAAATTTTTCTTTCTTTATAGACAACTGGTCTACTATTATTTAATTTACCCGTTTCCAAATTCATCAAACCATGAAAAACGTTCTAATCACGGGTACCAGTAGCGGTTTTGGCTACTTAACTACCCTCACCTTAGCCCGCCACGGCTACAAAGTCTGGGCAAGCATGCGCAATCCGGAGGGAAAAAACGCCGCGAAAAAAGAGGCGCTCCTGCGTATTGCCCAAAGTGAAGACCTCAACATCCGGGTTGTAGACCTGGATGTGACCCAAGATGTATCGGTACAAAGTGCCGTCCAGCAAGTGATCCACGAAGATGGCAAAGTGGATGTATTGGTCAACAATGCCGGGGTGATGTTTGTCGGCCTTAGTGAGGCCTATTCTCTTGAGCAAGCCCACGAGCAGTTCGACATCAACTTCTTCGGGATTTTGCGTACCACTAAGGCTGTATTGCCCCATATGCGGGCGGCCCAGAGTGGCCTGATTATCAACGTGTCTTCCCTGGCCGGTCGTTTGACTTTTCCATACTTCGGGATTTATTGTGCCAGCAAGCACGCCGTAGAATCTTATTCTCAAGCACTTAGCTACGAGCTAGCCCCTTTTGGCATTGAAGTATCGGTAAATGAGCCTGGGCCATTTGGTACCGGCCTGCTTTACAGTGGTCCCCAAGAAGCCGACGAAGCGGTACGCAAGGCTTACGGTGATTTCAAAGATGTGCCCCAACAGATGCTTAAAAACTTTGAAGGATTTTTTGATACCGAGCAAGCGCCCAAGCCCCAAATGGTGGCCGATGATATCCTTCAAGTGATCCAAAAGCCCCGTGGCCAGCGTCCATTCCGCGTGGTTTCCGGTATCGATTATGGTACGGTAGACTACAACGAAAAAGTCGCGCCCATCCAAGAATCCCTAGTCAAAGAAAGCTTGCAAATGGAAAACTTACTCACTCTAGCGGTATAAACCCCAACTTGTGAGGCTCATTTGATTTTTTTCAGATTCTAAATCCGTGGCCTTTTGGGTCACGGATTTTTTTTGGGGCTTGCCCGCGCGGTAGGAAGATTCTTTTCCAATAAAAAATATCTGCTCGCGCGGGCCGGGCTTTCGCTACTCGCTGCCTTTCCCCACCGGCCCATACGAGCTCAGACATGCCGCTCTATCCCTAAGCTGAAGAAAAAGCCAGAAAGCTTAGCATTAGTAGGGTTAGCTAAGCCGTTTACACCTGAGGGGCCTATCTTAAAATAGCCTACAACTATGTCTTACCCTCTGCCTGGGAATCTCTTACATCTCCGCTACGTTTTTACTATCCCAGATGGGCTTGGCGTATCAAGGGTTTGTTTCTACGGGCTTTGGGGAAAGGCACGTATTTCGGAGGGTGGTGTAAAGCCCAAGGGTATACTAATTGAAAAAAATTCTCGAGACAAATATACAGCCCGAGCCGTGCTCATATCCTGAAGTCGTGCCCATAATAACTCTTTGCGTGGGGAAGCTCCTTCCTCGCTTTGCTCTTCCCTAGCCTCATACTTTTTACTTAGCTTAATGATTGATATATTGCCCCCAAACAACATAGCCAAGTTACATGCCCAATTATATATTCAGAGGGAGCTTAATCGGCATAGCCCTCTTCTTCCTCCTCTTCTTTGCCTGGATCGTGGTTCCTCCCCTCCTGGTCAATCCCGATATCCTGGGAGCCTTTGCCGGAGGTTTTGTCAATCCCTATGCCTCAGGCTATTCTACCGATGTGATCTGTTGTTGGTTTATTCTACTCGTTTGGGTAATTTACGAATATCCACACGTGAAATATGGCTGGCTATGTGTCTTGCTTGGAGTCGTTCCGGGGGTGGCCGTAGGCTTTGCACTTTACCTACTCATGCGAATACAAGCACTACCCCTTAAACACTAAACTATCGTTTACGATGCCTACCCCAATAGATGCTTACCAAAAAGAGGAGTTCTCCTTCCCCATGCGCAACGATAAAGTTGCCCGCCACGACATCTACACCCTAGGAGATGGAAATAAAGTGGTCGTAATCATTCAAGAGCTTCCGGGAATCGGGCAAGAAACCCTCGCCCTGGCCGACCGCTTTGTGGCCCGGGGCTACACCGTGATTTTGCCTCATTTGTTTGGCCCCATTGGCAAGACGGCATCGGCCAGCAACTTTTTCCGGGTCTTGTGTATGCGAAAGGAGTTTTATTTATTTGCCAAAAATGAGTCTAGCCCCATCGCCTACTTTCTCTCCGGCTTGTGCAGTCACGTAAAGGAAAAGCACCAAGTAAAAGGAGTGGCCGTAATCGGGATGTGCCTGACCGGCAATTTTGCCATCTCCTTGATGGCCAATGAGGATGTTTTAGCGGCATTCTCGAGCCAGCCTTCTATGGCTGTATTTAATCAAAAATCCTTGCATATGAATGGGGAAGAAATCGAGAAAGCTAAAAATAATATTGATAAAGTAGGCCCCATACACTGTGGGCGTTTTGAGAAAGACCCCATTTGTAAACAAGAAAAAATAGAATTAATCGACCAGACCTTCAACCGGGACGGCAAGCAAAGAATTATCTTTCACGAAATGCCCGGAAAAGGCCACGCCATTTTAACCCTCGATTTTGTGGATGAGGAAGGACACCCCACCTACCAGGCCTTGCAGGAAATATTGGATTACTTTGATACTCAGCTAGCAGAATAATTATTCCTTTGTATCTTTGCCACAAGTTTGAATCAAGAAACCCAAGTGTATGGATATATCAAAACTGAGTGGTTTAGAGCAATTAAAATTACTCTTAGAAGGCAACTTCCCCCCTCCCAGTATGGCCACAACTATGGGGTTTGCCCTCAAAGAAGTAGAGGAAGGTTTTTGCCGAGGCGAAGCTATCCCCGACGAAAGGCATCTCAATCCTACGGGGAGTGTGCACGGGGGTTTTGTAGCTACGGTCTTAGACTCGGTTACGGGTATCGTGACCCATACTGTCTTACCTGGTGGGGTGGCTTACGGCACCATTGACTTACATGTAAAAATGCTCCGCCCTCCCAAGATAGGCAAAACCTATACGGCCGAAGGGCACATCCTCAATATCTCCCGAAACTTGGTCGCCTCCCACGGTAAAATCATGGATGAAGAAGGGAAACTCGTCGCCTATGGCTCAGCTACGTGTATGATCATCCGGGGAGATAAGTAATCTTCCTAAACCCTGTTTTTGAAGAAGAAAGGGAGGGGCTTGCCCGCGCAATCTCCTTCCGGGTAAATAGCCCCTTTCTACCCGCGCGGGCCGGGCTTTCGCCACTCGCCGGCCCACGCCCATTCCAGCGGCGGGCTCAAACAAAGGCTCTATCCCTAAGCCGAAACGTACAGTAAATTTCTTTACCGGCTGCTGGCCTCAGGTTTAACGATTGGCCTGTTCTTCCTATGAAGTCTAAGTGCTCAAGAGGCTTGATTTAGCTCTAGGCTGGCAGGTCTCATTTTTGGCTTAGGGATGGAACGGCCTGTTTGAGCTCGCCGCTGGTTTGCGGGTAGGCCAGCGAGTAGTGACAGCCCGACCCGCGGGCTCAAGACCTCCTAGCGGGTATTAGCGTTCATCCCGCGGGAAAGCCCCAAATTCCCCCAAGCAAAATAAACCCTTATTTTTTCCCTGTATTTCCAAATAATTCGTACATATGTTGAACAAAGTATCATCTTAAATATTCCTTATGATATGAAACATCGGAAAAGAGTGCGGATTGGCTTGAAATGGCTCTTAGGATTTATCGTTTCAGTGACAGTTTTGATAGGCCTGTTAATCATCGGATTTATTTTGCAACAGGAGCTTGTTGTACAACAACTCCTGAATTACACCAACCAAAATTATCAAGGCATAGTTACCCTTGAGGGGAGTCATATAGATCCTTTTGCCAACTTCCCCTATGTATCTATCGATTTTGAAGGGCTCAAAATTTATGAGACCAAAGATACTTCCCAGGCCCCCATTGTAGATGTACAAGATGCGTTTATGGGTTTTGATATTTGGACCATTTTAAAGGGCCGCTATGACTTGAAGTCGATATACCTGCGGGATGGTTATGCCAAAATTGTCCAATATGAAGATGGAAGCTTGAATATTGTTGATGTCTTCAATCCCTTGAAAAGTATCCCTAAGGAAATTATTGAAGAAGATGAGCCCCCATTTGAGCTAG
The DNA here is from genome assembly GCA_963922455.1 of uncultured Microscillaceae bacterium. Taxonomy (GTDB): domain Bacteria; phylum Bacteroidota; class Bacteroidia; order Cytophagales; family Microscillaceae; genus CAWUIO01. The sequence goes on along the minus strand of CAWUIO010000075.1, from coordinate 7,374 downwards.
ACCTAAGCTCTATCAAACTCCACCAAGTGGATGTCCACAAACTCAATGAAGTGACCACCCTGGATATAGATGCCTATTTTCAAGATGCCCAAGCGATTATTAGAGTCAATGGAGTCCATACCATGATAGACCTGGATGCTCGCTACACCATGAATTTCATCCTAGACGGGGATACAAGCTTTGTAAAAAACAAACATTTTGACATCGATACGCAAATTGAATATGATAGTGAGAGGCAATTCTTAAGCCTTTCCTCCTCGGCGATCAAATTAGAGCAGGGAAAATTTCAATTGGAGGGAACCTTGGATATAGCTAATGACCAGTACATTGACCTAAACATAAACGGCGCCAAACCCAATTTTGATTTGATCATTGCTTTTGCCCCCGATGCGCTAATACCGACCCTCCAAAGTTATGACAATAAGGGGGATGTCTTTTTCAAGGCAACGGTACAGGGTAAACTGGCCCAAGGGGCCATCCCTCAAATCAATGCCGAGTTTGGCTGTAAGCAAGGCTCTATAGAGAATAGTAGCACCAAGTCGCAATTGGGCGATATGGAATTTAAGGGTTACTTCCGAAATACCTCAGGCGACGGGGGATTGCGGTTTATGGAATTTGGCCTGCAGGATTTTAAAGCCCGGCCCGAAACTGGTCAGTTTTACGGGGATTTAGCGGTTCGTAACTTCGTTTCTCCGGATATTGCATTAAAAGTCAAATCTCAATTTGACCTGGATTTTTTGGTGGACTTTCTCAACCTAAGAGGATTGAGCGATATGTCAGGTTCGGTAAACTTGACCATGAATTTTCACGATATTATTGATTTGAACAAACCGGAAAAGAGTATTGAACAGCTCAATGAATCGTACTTTACCAAACTAGAAATCCGGGATTTACATTTCAAATCCCAAGCCTTTCACTTGCCCATAGAAGGGGTTAATATCATTGGGCATATCGAGGGCCACGAAGCCAAGATAGATACCCTGAGTGCCCGGGTAGGTAATTCTGATATTTTTGCTAGCGCGCGCATTAGTGATTTGCCTGCTATTTTTCATCATACTCAAGACAGTCTTTGGGTAGACCTCCAGGTAAACTCAAACTTTTTGGACATCGCAGAGTTGACCTACGATCCCTCTACTCAACAATCGGCCTTGGATGAGCAAATCCAAGACTTGAGATTGGATGTAGGCTTTGAAAGCTCGGCTTTTGCTTTAACTGAGTCGCCCAATTTACCTGTCGGCGAATTTTTTATCCAGGAACTGCACGCCAACTTAAAACACTATCCCCACGAGTTGCACGATTTTAAGGCCGATGTCCTGATAGAAGACGAAGATATGCGCTTGGTTGATTTTTCGGGAGAGTTGGATAGTAGCGACTTTCATTTTTCTGGCCGCTTGGTGCACTATGATATATGGCTGAATGAAGTCTTGGATGGAGATACTGAATTTGAGTTTGACTTAAACTCCCAACGTTTAAAATTGGAAGACCTCTTGGTCTATCAAGGAGAAAATTATGTACCAGAAGATTATCGACACGAAGAGTTTGACGATCTCATCCTCAAGGGACGTACACTCTTGCATTTTAAGGACCACGCATTTTACTCCATGGATATGTACTTAGACCAATTGGCTTGTACTATGAAAATGCACAATAGTCGGTTTGAGCGCTTCCAAGGGCGGATACACTATGAAGACCAACACGTATCTACTCAAGACCTGCGGGGGCAGATTGGACGAAGTGACTTACAGGTCAATTTGTATTGGTACTTAGGAGATGACCCCAAACTCAAGAAGACCGACCACTTCATCCGTTTGAATGCTAAGTTTTTAGACATGAACCAGCTATTAGCGTGGAACCCTCCCCCGAGTCAGGCAAGTCAAGCCCAAGCCCTAGACCATGATGCGGGGTTTAGCGTTTTTAATCTTCCCTTTTGGGATATGCGCCTCAAGGCCCAGGTGGGTCAGTTGGTCTACCACCAATACAAGATACAAAACTTGGATGCCTCGGCGCGTATGCGGGCCGAACGCTATATAGATATTGATACCTGTTTTATGCAAGTGGCAGGGGGCGATTTTGATATCAGTGGTTATTTTGATGCCCGGGATAGCACGGATATTTACTTCTCTCCCGACATCTATGTGGAGAACTTGGATATAGATCGCTTTTTGATCAAGTTTGACAATTTTGGGCAAGATTATGTGGTCTCAGACAACTTACACGGAAAAATCAGTGGTGATATTAGTGGGAAATTGCACATTCACAAAGACTTGACCCCCATGATAGATAAATCCAATTTTACCATGAATATGCAGGTCGTCCAGGGGCGCTTAGACAATTACCAAGCCATGGAATATTTGGAGAACTACTTCAAAAACAAAAACCTCAAAAAGATTCGATTTGATACACTCACCAATACCTTTGAGATCAAAGATAATGTGTTACACATTCCCGTGATGACTATTAATTCTTCTCTGGGTTTTATCGAGCTTTGGGGCAAACAAAATTTGGGCGGAGATTTAGACACCGATTTGTTTGTGAAAGTACCTCTTAAAATAATTACCCGGGCCATTTTCCAAAAACTGTTTAAACGGAAACGGGAAGATATTGATCCGGAGCAAGAAGATGCCATTGAGTACCAGGATCAGGATAAGAAGATCGCCTATGTTCACGTCAATCTACTGGCCAATAGTCAAGGCTATGAAGTCAAATTAAAAAAAGATAAAGACCTGAAAAGAGAACAGGTGAAACAACGTTTGGCGGAGAAGAGAGCCAAGCGAAAAGCTAAAAAGGAAGCCAAGTACAAAGCTCGAAAAGAAAGCTAAGCACCAAATACCTTGGAAATGATTATTTTAGCTTTCTAAGATTTCTTACGTATAAAAACATGCATCCCGTGGACATCCATTATAGACCTGCCTTGCCCGCTGATATTGCCCGGTGTATCGAAATCCGGGGGAAAACCCGCCAAAATCCGGTATCTGAGGAAGTTTTAGAGGAGTTTGGGGTTACCCGAGCCTCTTGGGAAGCCTCTACCGAGAAAAAACAACTTATAGGCTTTGTCGCAGAATCTCAAGCCCAAGTAGTGGGTTTTTGCTTTGGCGATACGGAGTCGGGAGAAATAGCCGTTTTGGCTTTATTGCCCGAGCATGAAGGCTATGGTATGGGAAAAACCCTGCTCCTTTTGGTCCTGGATACCCTGTTTAAGCTGGGCCACCAAAAGGTATGGCTGGCCGCTTCTCCCGAACCGGAAATAAGGGCCTATGGCTTTTATCGGTATTTGGGTTGGCAGCCCACTGGTCAAATCGACCCGCGTGGAGATGAGATACTCGAGTATAAAAAACCGCTCGCATACAAATAAGGATAATTACAAAATTTTTGATACTCAAGAAAAAGAAGTATCATTAAAAACGATGAAGGAAGGCTGGGCTCAATGGTGGGAAGGAATACAAAAAATGTGGGATGAGCAAAATGAATATGAGGCTCCTTTCTCGACAAAGTAATTTAAGCAAAGTAAACCCTGCCTGAAGCTTTTAAAATGAATACCTGATGAACCCAGACATCCAAAACTTCAACCACAGCCAAACTAGCCTTGAAGCCGATATTTGCCATCAACTCGCCACGGTTATCGATGAAGAAATGAGGGAGGCCACGAGTAAAATTTGGCATAGGCACCCCGTCTGGTTTTTGGAGGATAATCCGGTTGTAGGGTATAACAAATTAAAGGCTGGTATCCGGCTGATGTTTTGGAGTGGGGCTTCCTTTGAGGAAGAAGCCTTGAAGCCCGGCACGGGAAAGTATAAGGATGCCTCTATCCTTTATACCGACCCTAAGCAAATTCAGGTGCTTGATTTGAAACGTTGGCTTAGCAAATCCAAAGAAATCCAATGGGATTACAAAAACATCTATAAACGAAAAGGAGAGTTGATCCGCTTAATATAACTCTCGGATATTCTCACCGGAGCCGCTTGGCAAAAACCCGGTAAATGGGGAGTTTACTAAAATTTTCTGTACCTTCTATTAGCGTAAATACTAGATAAGTACATACTATACATACAGCCCTTGGCTTAGGGATGGAACGGCATGTTTGAGCTCGTGCAGGCATGCGGGGAAAGGCAGCGAGTAGTGAGAGCCCGACCCGCGCTGGCAGGCATGGGCTATGTTGCCTCTATTTCTAGCGCGGGAAAGCCCCAAAAATTTTCTTCTCCTCTGGCAGCCTAAGGAACCACAAGCCCCATTAATTTGTATATTCCTTGTCTATTCTACGTTTGCATGCATACTTACTTCAAAATACTTCTTTTCTGGACTTTCTTTCTTCTCACGCTCTCCTTATCGGCCCAGGATACCGAAATTAGTAATCCCAAAATAGATAGTTTAGAAGCCCTACTCCAAAAAAACCCAAGCGAAAAGCAAGTCCTTAAAATTTGGGCGCAGTTGGCCCAAGCCTACCATGAAGTGGACTTCAAAAAATCGATTGCTTACGCCGAAAAAATGATTGCTTGGGCCGAACAAAATTAAGACGATACCCTCTGGATTAAGATCGGGGTAGACTCTCAGTTGGGAGTAGGCAGTACTTTTTGGTTTACCTTAGCAAGCTCCGAACTTCTCCCCCCCACGCCTCCACAGAATCAGGCGCCCGAAAATACAAATATGAGCGCTCTCAAGATTTCCCTCAGTCCGGAGGAAATCCAAACCTTAGTTCCTCTGGTCGAGCAAATGAATAAGCACGAAGTATTTGAGGTTGCCTCGGTCAAAGCTATCCTAAAATCTTGGGACACCTCACCCTCCGAATCGATCACAAAATGGAAAATAGCCCTGGAAGACAGCATGTACACAGGCAATGATGCCCGCTTTCGGGAATTACTCGCTTTAGTTACTTAAATTAACTCCTAGAAAATATTGGGGCTTGCCCGCGCCCTGAAATTGGCTTTTTAGATTCAAGTTTGCTTATGGCGCGGGCCGGGCTTTCGCCACTCGCCGGCCTGCACACATCCAGCGGCGGGCTCAAACAGATGGCTCTATCCCTAAGCCGGAGAAATTTTTACTAAATTTTCCTTAAGTGGTGCCCATGCTTTTCAAAAAAAAGCAATTATTCTAAGTCTTGGCTCCTCTTCCCCCTGTATTCATCAAAAAACTTCATCAAACTTTCCCGATTTCGGATACTTTGCTGCCTATACACATCACGGGGGGTAGAGCCAACTGGGTATTTGTAGCGAACTTTTGAGTCATCATCGCTGCGTAATTCTTCTCGGTTTTTGGTACTTTGAGCATTGATCTCGGCTCCATTGTCTAAGAGTACAATGGCAATTTCTTTATGCACCCCCTTGGCCGCATAGTGCAAGGGAGTCCAACCAAAAGCATCTCGGGCCATCGGGTCCAGTTTATGCTTCTCGATCAATAGGCGGATTATCTCGGGATTATCAGATTTTTCGGAGAGACGGTGCAAGAGTGTAGTTTGGTTTTCTCCCAAACGGGTATCGGGAAGGAAGTCATATTTGAGCAGTAGGCCAAGCAACTCATTTTCCTTGGCCGAATACCAGGTTTTGGGGCTCTTCTGGTCTACCACTGCCCAGGCTGTTTGGCCTTTATCATTTTGAATGGAAGCATCAATCCCGGCCTCCAACAAAATGCGAGATACCGCAAAGGCATTTACCGAGTTTTGAAAGGCATAATGCAGGGCCGTACTTCCATCTTGGCTGGTTTCGTTGATGGGGGCTCCTTTATCAAGAAGCAACTCGACCGTTTCGACTTGGGCTTTTCGGGAAGCAATATGTAGGGCGGTCAATCCCCGCTCCTTCGTTTTTTGGTTTAATAAGGTGGGATCCTGGGAGAGCAATTGTTCGACTTCCTTGGTTTTGCCCTGGCGTACCGCTTTTAAAAATTCTGTATCTTCGGTAGGATCTTTTGGGCCACAAGCCCATACCAGGGTGGTAAACAAAAGAAAGCAATAGAACCTTGTAAGAACTTGCATACAAATAGGTTTAAGTCTTCGTTATTTGCCGCCCAAGTATATACTAATTTTTCTAATTTATGATACGAGGGCTAGAAAAACCCTGGGCTTGCCCAAGATTTTGGGGATAATTTATGCCCCAAGGATTGTTAAAAACCGTGACAAGACTTCTTTCACTCGCGGTTTTGCTTAGCCCCCCAAATGCAAGAAGTGGCCGCCGATGCCATCGGTTTTTCTATTTTCTATTGAGCAGTTTAGCTACATTTTGAAATAACGTACTTCGTATTTTTCTAAAATCTGCTTCCAATGAATCATTGCCGTAAAAACTTGTATTGGTAAAAAATACCAGGCCTACATTACCGCTTGTCGTAAATATCGTGTAGGTCGCCACCCCAGGATCAGCCCCATTCATGGAGATATTATCTTCATCGTGGTTTACATTCCAAATCAGTCCTTTGCTGGTCTCGAAATCACCTCCCGGAAAATTTTCTTTATTGAGCTGATTACTCATCATTTCTTTGTAAGATGCTTTCATAAGCAAGCGCCCTTCTCCATTCATTCCCTTAATCATGTCCATGAGAAAAGTGCTGAAGTCACTTACAGTCGTCAATAGGCCTCCATCAGGATAAGTAACCAGCCTATAATGAGGAATTTTTAGTCCATTTGCCAAATATAAAGAAGCTAGGGTACTATCGGGAACTTCTGTCAAAGACCAATAAGTACGTTGCATCTGTAAAGGCTCTAGTACCTCTCTATGCGTATAATCGGCAAAAGAAAGCTTGCTCAGTCTTTCAATAATAAACGCCAATAAAGTAGCCCCTAAGTTAGTATAGTGGAATTTTGTGCCAGGCTTAGCTTTCAGAAAGTTATCCTGACTGTACCAGGTGCCCGATTTGGCATAAACACTATGTAAAAACTCACCCATAGAAACTGGCAAGTTTGATTGATACATCTGAAAGTAGGGATAATAGTCTTCTGGAAGTTCTTCTTTACTAAAACCCATGAAGCCTTGAAATAGGTAAGAACGTTCAATGAGCATGTCATCCAGTCCGTCACTAAGACTGGAGGTATGGGTAGCAAGTTGTCTAATGGTGATGGGCAAACTCGGATAATAGGGATTTTGCACCTTGAACGGTAAATATTGATCTATTTCGTCTTCTAAGGAAAGTGCCCCTTTTTCAACAAGCTTCATAAGTGCAACACTTATGAAAGTTTTGCTTACAGAACCAACGTTTAAAACGGAATGCTTAGTAAAGGGGACTTCTTTTTCCAGATCGGCATAACCAAATCCTTTTTGGTATAAAATAGTGTCCTTAGTAAGCACAGAAACCGCAAATCCGGGAAGCTCTGAATGAGTTGAAATTTCTTCAAGTTGTCTAGTGAGGTCTTCATGAGCCGTTTGGGAGCTTACTAGCCCGTTTATTCCCAGGACA
>CAWUIO010000074.1:0-33992 GCA_963922455.1 uncultured Microscillaceae bacterium | reverse complement strand
TTCGTGGCGATGGTGGAGAGGTAAAGCCTGACTTTTATTATGAACAAGCCACTCAGGCCGAATACGTTAATGAGGAGAACTTACTCATTACCCGAACTCGGTTTAACGATATCATCAACAATGCCGAAAGAATAGGTTTAGGAATTCAATTAAACACCTATGCTTGGGACCGCCCCGAGTTATCACAAGGCGTGATTTTGGAGTACGTCATCCAAAACAGAAATGCCTATACCTTATACAATGTCAATACGGCCCTTTTTGCCAACTGGGACATCCATAATATGCTGGAAAATAGAGCCGCTTGGGATAGCACCTTCCATGTAGGCTATGCCTATTCCAATACCTTTGATGCCCTATACGGAGGTATTTGTTTTATGACCGACGAAAATGAAGCTGAATACGTAGCATTTAGCCCGGAAAGCGCCTTAAATATCTTCGACGGTTTTTCTGATGAAGAAAAAGACTTGGCCCTTTACAGTGAACTAGATCAAACCGAAGTCGGGTTTGGAAGCATCGGGACGGATGTCGCCAATATGTTGATAAGCCGAAGAGATAGCCTGGCCCCCAATCAAAAACAAACCGTGAGTTTTGCTTTATTGGCCGGGGAAAACTTAAGTCAATTACAATTTTTTGCCGAAAACCTAAGGGCTGAATACCAGGAAATTAAGAAAAGTCCCAGCCCTCAAATCGCTACCCAATGGAAAGTGTGCCAGGGAGAAAGTCTTTTACTAAAACCAGAAAACAATCAGACAGCTTTTTACCAGCTTTCCCCAGATTCGGTCCTGCAAGAGCCCATACACCGAGGGAATTCCTTATTTATCCAATCGGTAGAGGAGTATCAAGAGCTTTTTCTGGTCAACGAAGATTCCCTATTGCCCAGTGAGGTACTACGCATAGAAATCATTCCGCAAAATACGCAGGCCATTATTGTAAGCGATAGCTTAGAAAAAAACCTCACCTCAGGTACCCAAATCAGCCTTCGTGGTGACAGCTCAAGTGCCCACTTTTGGCAGTGGGCCTTATTAGATACCCTGGGGGTAGAAACCAATCAATTAGAATTTGTCCAAAACAATGGGGCCACCCTGCCAAATCCTGATATTCGGGTCTTGAACCCCGGTACCTATCAAATCAAACTTATCGTGCGTGACAGTCTAGGTTGCCTAGACAGTACAAGCCTTCAAATTACGGGCTTTCAAGAAGTGGTTACGGGTACGCAAGCTTTCATTAATTCAAGTGTGCAGCTATATCCCAATCCCACTCGTGATTTTATTAAGCTAGACCTAAGGGCACCCTCAGGAGATATTAGGCTTGAAATACGGGATATGAAGGGGCGCCTTCACTATCAAGACAAACGCTTCATTGACCCCGAACGCCCACTTACTTTGGATATTCAAAGTTTACCCCCAGGCCCGTATACGCTAAGTTTGCAAAGCTCCGAAGGAATTGCTCAGAAAATTTTTATACGGCTGCCTAAACCTTAGAAACGGTTTACATGTAATAATCACATTTTAAGGGGCTTGCCTGCGCTATACTAGTTTGGAGTTGAGCTGATATTTTCTTCCGGCGCAGGCCGGGCTTTCGCTACTCGCTGCCTTTCCCGCCGGGCCTACACGAGCTCAAACATGCCGCTCTATCCCTAAGCCAAAGGGTATTGCCACTCTTGCCATTTAAGAAGCCAAGTCACTATATCAACCCTCTCCAAACAAGCATTCTTTTATCATTTTACTCCCCATCATAAAACTATATGGATTTAGAAAGGCTTCTCTTTCCTCCTTTCTTTAAAAGAAGCTGTGGGAGACTTTAATTATTTTTTTATTTATTTTAGAAATAGTTGATTTAACCCATCTAAACGTATGCATCTCTCCCCGCAGCAAGATAAAATCGCCCCCATCCTGGAAGCTACTCAACAAGGTTGGTGGGAATGGGACTTGGAAAATAACACCACCTACCATAGTCCATACTGGTACCAAATGCTCGGCTATGATCCGGCTGATTATCAAAGCAGTTTTGAAAACTGGATAAGTTTAATGCACCCCGATGACCGAAGGAAGAGCCTGGAGAAACAAGCCTATTACATTCAAACCGAAAAAGCCTGGGAATTAGAATTTCGTATGCAAGAAAAATCAGGTGATTACATCTGGATTCGTTCTCGGGCGGCCGTTTTAGAAAGAAACGAAGAAGGAGAGCCTTTAAAGGTTGGGGGAGTGCATCAAAATATAAATTATCAGAAGCAACTAGAAATGGAGTTGGCCCAAGCTCGAGAAGAAAAAGAACTCTTAAACGGTATCATACGAGTATCTCCCGCTAGTTTTAAGATTTATGATTTTCTAGAAAAGCGCTTCACCTATTCTAGCAAAGTGCCCGAGGTAGATACTGAAAATAATCAAATTCACGAGTTGGTACACACCGAAGACTATGAGAAAGTTCAAGCCCACATCCAACAGCTTTTGAAAGCGAAAGATAATAAAATATTTACCTGCGTATTTCGTATGATCACGCCCGAAAATCAAGTTAACTGGATGCTTTTGCGAGATATGGTATACAAAAGAACCCGCTCAGGGCAGGTTCTTCAGGTGATTGGCTCCATGCTGGACATTAGCCAGTTTATGCGTACCAAAGAAAAACTCCGTAAAAACGTAGAGAAAATCAAAGAAATTTCCCATATCAATGCCCACAATCTACGAGGACCGGTCAGTACCATTATTGCCATTTCTGACCTGATGATAAAAGATGATCACCTCGGCGATATCAGTTTGGAAGAATCAAAAGAAATGCTCCGTATGATGAATTTTACGGTACGCAAGCTGGATGAGGTCGTTCATCAAATCAATCAAAGGGTCAAGAATTAAAGGCTTTTTATTTTTGTCCTCCTCTTTATGGCTGAGGGATAGAACGGCATGTTTGAGCCCGCAGTGGGCTGTGTGTGGGAGGGCGAGTAGTGAAAGCCCGACCCCGGCGGCACAGCCTATTCATTTGGATACACGTTTTCTGCGCCGGGGGCAGCCCCAACCGCTATTTCTTTAAAATAAAGCGGTTACCTGCATTCGGGCGGTATGAATGACGCGGGCTCCCTGAGAACGTCGACCATCATAATTGAGGCTAATCTGTAAGCCATTGGCCAATCGTTGTTGCAGATTGAGCCCCCAGGTCCAGTTGGTGCCCGGCTGGAGGGCTTCTAGTAACTCATAACCAACTGGGCTATTGGGGTCGCCCGTCAAATCTATCCGGATGAAGCGGATAAATCCCAGGATATTGCGCTTGCTAACCTGGGCGAGACGTGTTTCTAGGCTAAACTCCTGTATACGAGAACTTTCCTCCATTTCTAATGACTCCAGGTTATCCTTCCATCGGTAGCGATAATTGAGCGAAACCCGAAATGAGTTGCTGGGCTGAAAGGCAATTTCGGGGCCTAGATCATAGGTGCGGATCAAATAATTCCGGGTAAGCAGAAAATCGGACCGGGTACGCAGGTCCGACCTTTCGCCCCGGAGCTGAAGGTTCCAATCGCCGCCTAAGTTGCTACGGCTCGTTACGGAGTAGCTTTGTCTTCGAGTTTCTTCAAACCCGTCGGTGAGCAGCTGGCGCTGTCGGTTTTGATTAAAATTTAATTCCAAACCATATTTAGGGTTACTCCGATTCATAAATACGGTACTCCGAAAAGCTTCTCGGGTAGATAAAATGGACTCATCGGCTACCTCGGCAAAGGGCAATAAGCGAGGTAAAAGGCGGTCCTCACTGATTCTTCGGTTGATCCGCCAAGAAACAATTCCCGACCATAATCCTAATACTTTTTTCAAGCCTTGGCTGCGCCGCCAGTTACGGGGAGCGGTCCAATTGAGCCGCCATACGAAGGTATTGGTGAAGGCTCGGACAAAGTCATTGGTGGGGATAAAAATTTTGACAAAGTTTCTTTCGTCCGGGTTGACGGCCAGGAAAAATTCGTTCAGGTCTTGGATGCCGTCTTCATTGAGGTCACGCCAGGTATGGGTCCCCTCCCCATTGAGTACCTCGATAAATTCAAATTCCCGTCTTAATTCTTGTCCGGTGGCTGTGGTATAGGTCAATTTGCTCCGTAGATGCCGCTCCCAAAAAGAAGCGTTCCAGTCTAAACGCCCCTGGAGATTGCTGTTGGAGTTATCGGCACTGTCACGTAGATTTTCCAAAAGCCGGTAGGTAAACTGCAAGCCCAGGCTTTGGTTTTGATTCCAATTGCCCTGCCAGCTAAAGTTGGCGTTGTGAGAGCGGATACTGGGCACAATCTCCCCTTCAAAAGGCTGGAAGTCTCGCCGGAATACATAATCGGCCAAGAAGATAAAACGGGCCGAGTCGGCGCTTTGCCAAAAGGCCCGGTGCTGCTCAAAATACATTTGGCTCAACTGAACGGAGTCATTACGTCCCAGGCGTATGGTGTTCTTATCTTGGCTGTACTCATAGCCGCTTCGGGCCCGGTTCCAGCGATAGCTGGCCCCTCCCGAAATTCGTTGCCATTGGGAGTCTTGAACCCCCAGGTCATTGTCTAAGCGAAAAAACTGGGCATACATAAGCCACCGGCCCAATTCCTTCCGAAAGTTCAGGCGGTGTTGCCAGCCCTGGGTTAGGCTTTGCCTTTGCCGTCGGGTCACATCGTAGCGAAACTGATTATTGCTGTTCTTGAATAGCCCAATGGCAGCGTGGAGTAATTTATCATCGGCGTCAATGGTATCGTTTCGGATGCTCCAATCGCGGTTATACTCAATAGAACGAAAACGATCGATAGGACGAAAGAGGCGATTGTCCCACTCGTAGTCGATCTCGAGTTGCCATTGGTAGTCGGGGAGCTTATCCAGGGGTTTTCCCAGGTTTTTGTAGCCTATTTTGAGGGCTTGCCCTTGATTGTCTTCATCGTCCAAATTAGAAAAGCGGTTGAGGTCCTGGTCGGAGAAGGCTGCCTCAAAGTAGACCGATTCATTTTCAGTAAAATTATAGGCGGCCCCCAAGGTGATCATTTGCTGGCTATTGGGCAGAGGAACCGTACGCACGGGGGCAAAATTTCCTTGGGAATTGCCATTGGCATCGGGCTCTACCCATTGAAAGGTGCGGCCATTGACGGTACTGGTACTCCGAATGTAATCCCCTTGGCCAAAACCCACATCCGTAAAAGATACATCAAACTGAGCCAATTCGGGTTCACTAGAAACCACAAATACATCAGGGTAGATAATACCGGTTACTGGGCCTAGGGTATCTATTCGTTTATAGCGTACTTGGTCAGGATTAAAACCAACCGAATCTACTCCGTCGATTAGGCTGAGGGAATCGCCCAATTCACCGAGTTCATTAATATCATCCGTGGATAAGTTGATCAGGGGGTTGCGAGGGCTATCTGAAGCCTGATAAAAGTTTATGAAAAAGTCGAGTTTTTTATAATTCTGATAATGGCTACCAGCGATGATGGTACGGTTATAATTCCGCTCAGAAAATTCAAAGTCCACCCTAATCCGGGAAAATTGGGTTATTAGGACATTGCTATTAAAGGTAATTTCGGCTTGGTTATAATCAATGACATAATCTTCATTAAAGCCTCGAGTCATGAGCCGGCCATCCAGGTAGACTTTTTCAGAGTTTGAGAGGACGATAATAAAGGTTTCGTTATTGGGGCCGGTCAAGCGATAGGGCCCCAGTACGCCCTCGATGGGCTGAACAGAAATAGAAGCAAATTTCCCCTTGGAAACGGCCGCTCCCACGCGGGTCTCCGCTTCGCTGTCGGATCCTACGGGATATTGGGTTTCCAGAAATCCCCCTTGTATGTTTTTATAATATTTCAAGAAGTGATTGTCCGGGTTACGCAGTACAACATCGCCCACGGTCAGCTTGCCTCTTTTGTGAGAAAACTGAACAAATACCCGGTCAAGTTCTTGTAATTGCTGGGTATTGCCCTCGGGTTGAAAAGGAATATTTTGATCGGAAATGGCGGCTAACACGGAGATATCTTTGGTAAGTTGTCCTTCCAATTGCAAATTGAGGGCTGAATTAACACTGGCATCCTGATTGGAGCCAAAAGTAAGGCCCCGGCTGATATTCCCACTTTTTTGTATACCAGGCAAATCAAAAAGCTCTTCTCGGCTCACAGGAACCTGGTTGTCAATAGGGTAGAAGAAAGGAATTTTACTATCTACGATAGAATCATAAATGGCCCGGTCCCGAATAGATACCTTTTGGGAAAAATTAAATGGAAAGACCCGATAAGCCATCTTAACCGAATCGGGCAGATTTTCACCTTGCAAGAGTAGGATGTTTTCATTGAGATCATAATAGATCTTAGGACTTATTCCGGCGGGCTGAAGAATGCGCAAACTACCTGGGACCAAACTCAGGGTATCCGGGCTACGGATCGTATCTTGGGTACTAAACCAACGGCTGCGCTCCCCCAAATCCTGGGAATAGCCGGAGCAGGCTAATCCCATAATGAAGGGCAATAGGATGAGCCAGATCCTAATCAAGCCCAGGAAATCCAGCAAAGGGTAAGAGCGGAAAACCCGCCACAAGGTATGTCCGGAAAAAATGAATTTCATCAGGATAAAGCATATTCCCTAATTAGGGATATATTCTCCGGATTTTGGTTAATCAATGAGTGGTAATTCTACAAAGAAGCTGGTACCGTTTTGAGGATCTGTTTTGAACCAAATTCTACCTCCTGCGTGCTCAATTCCCCGCTTGGCTACGGCTAAACCAATCCCCGAACCCGTAGACTTGGTACTGAAATTGGGCATAAAAATCTTGTCTTGTACATCTTTGGGGATACCCGAGCCATTGTCTTTAAACTCGATCAGGACCAGGCCTTCCACTTTGGTATTCAAGTTGATTATTAAGCGAGGTTTGCGGTCTTCGGCTACGGCTTCTTTGGCATTCTTAATAAGATTGGTAAAGATCCGTCCCATAAGCTTCTTATCCCCCCTAACGAAATATTCCCGAGAACTAGTTTCAATTTTAATTTGAATATCCTCATTATTATACAAGCTGTAACTATCTCGGAGGACTTCATTAATTTCAAACCGCTCGGATATGGGGATGGGCATTTTGGCAAAAGAAGAAAAAGAGGTAGCGATATCGCTCAAGGTATCTACTTGATTGAGCAACATATCAAAAGAGCGCTCAAAAGCATTGCGCACTTTTTCACCCTGGTTTTGTAAGCGAAGTTGCATGTGCTGGAGGGTCAACTTCATGGGGGTCAGGGGGTTTTTAATTTCGTGGGCTACTTGCTGGGCAATCTCTCGCCAAGCTGATTCTTTTTGGCTTCTCACCAGGGCTTCTTTACTCTTATCCAACTTTTGAAGCATCTTATTGTACTCTTCAACAAAGAGGCCGATCTCATCCTTGGAGTTCCACTCTAATGCTTCATTGTAATTATAAAAAGTAGTCTTCCGTATTTTTTGGGTGATCAATCGCAGGGGAATGGTAAGAATTTGGGAGGCAAAATAAGACAATATGATAAATACAATGAATATAGTGGCAAATATATTGACGATGGTAGACAAGATCTCTATGAGCTTTTTGTCTAGCTCATATTGCGACTCGAAGAATGGCACACTGATGATCCCGATTAGCTCACCACTTTCATAGGATCGTACGGGCACGTAGGCTGATTGATAGGCTAATGTACCTACTGACTCGCGCAGCATGACTTGTTTGGTCTTGCGATAACGAATTTCGCCGAGGGCTTTTGGGTGTAAATAGCGGGAGAGTAGACCCGACTCATAGATGGCGGGTTGGCTGGTAGCGATTAATTCTCCTTTTGGGTCAAACAGGTTTACATCCAATTCGGCCAATTCGGAAATCTCTGAGAGCTTTTCGCTTAGCTGCTCCCGGTTTAGCTTAAAGTCTAAGTAATTCTCGAGAGTGGAGGAAAGGTTAGCCCCAATCCGTTTGGTTCTCACCAAGCATTCCCGATTAAAGTCCTCTTGATAACTATTACTTATAATGCTCAGCACTGATATGCTTACCGCCAAAAGAGGGAGGAAAAAAGCGGTGTTTAAATACAATTGTATCCGGGTAGCAAAGTTAACTTTTACGCCTTGAATTTGCTGAGAAACACTATAGACTACAATAAAGCTTACAATGATGGCCACTAAGGCAAGAAACAAAAAGGAGAAGTTGGAAAATAGATCGATACCCGAGTACATGCGAGAAGATACCAATACCCGCTTTTTAAACCCTCCCTCTAAGGCTAAATGGTCATATTTTTCTACGGAAAGCCCCTTGATATAAAGGGCTTCTTCAGAAAAAAGTCGCTTGGGGAAATTTTTCTCATAATTGAAGTCCCCTACATTGTAAATGAGTAAATCGTTTTCGTAGATGGCGTAGTTGTAATCCCGGGTTTCTAGAGGAGATTTATCATTCTTATCCACCAAGAGCTCTGGGTACACATTGGTAGGTATGGCCCGTTTTTGTTTTAAATCGATAATAATATGCCCTAGGACTTGGTCTAATTCTTCAATCTCGATAAAAACCAAATAACGCTTAATTAGGTCAATGCCTGGCTTGCTGATAAAAAAGATATTTTCTTGGGAGGTTTCGTAATAGATTTTTTTAAAATTGACCTCAAAACTTTGGTATTCGGCAGAACTTCCCAGACTCAGCCGCTCGGGGTAGTTATTACTGGCAAGTTCTGACTCAAAAAATTGGATCTGAATCTGGTACCGGTCAAAATAATTATTAAGGTATTGCCTTTTGATTTTTTGTTTGACCGATTCTAAGGGGGGATCTGCCCTTTTGAATAAATCTTTTACCGCAGTGTCTCCTTGAATTTCCTGCATAGCATTGAGGAGCATAAATTCGGCAAACTCATCGGTATCGGGTAGCAGGCGACTGGCAAAGTTACGTTTTTCTTCTATACTTCTTTTTTTTCCATAATTGTAGATAACCTGAGCCCCTACACTGGCACAAAACACCGCACCGGCAAAAAGGTAGATAAATGAGAAATAATTAAATTTATAGAGAAACCGGGGCAAATCGGCGGCGTAAATCACCCCTAAGAATAACAAACTAAGAATTCCCAGGACAAAGTGAAAGTCTCCATACCACAGTGTGATTACGGTATAAATTCCGTAGGATAATAAGCTAGTCATGCTATTGACCCAAGTCTTTTTAGGAGAAAGTTGGGTATATAGACGAATGAAAAAATGAATATAAAAAAAACTAGCTACCGAAGCTCCCAGAAATATTAAAACGGCTCCAAAACTGTAAATGCTCAGATCAACATTACGGGTAATGTCCAAATTGAGCTGAGAGTGAAGAAAAATAGTGGTCAACAAGTAGTTTAAAACGTGCCCCACTCCCATCGCCAATAAAAAACTAATAAGGGCGTGAGCATATTTTAGTTCTTGCGACTGCCTCAAGAGCAGCTTAATGGATTTAAACCGATGAAAATAGTTTAATAAGTAAGCTACCCAAAAACAAGAGACCCATAAATTTAAGAGCAAATCGCCCAGGGATGGGTTAAGCCAGGAAGATGCATAATAACTGGGGTCAAAGAGCTGCCAATCGTACACATTGGCCGGAAAACGGCTCGCCAACATGATAACACGGATTCCTGCTAGATAGAAAACCCAACTAAGTAAGCCCAACTCGTGTAACTGATGCCGATGAAGATATTTGAGCAATTCCCCTAAAAAAAGTCCTCCTAGGGTAAAACTTAGCATTAATATGATCCAAAACCACCTCAGCCGTAATTGCTCAACTTGGCTTGAGTTGGCATCTAATTTTATATCAAATAAAAACTCTTGCTTTGGAGAAAAATATGAAAAGTCTCCCTCACCCGCTTGGGGAATGATTTCCCCAATATTTTCCATCTTCAAATTGGGATTATAAGCCGACTCTAAGTAAATATTTTCTAATCGATACCGACGATATACCAAGAGCAAACAATAGGTTTCGAGTACGGAGCCTTGTTGCTCCACAAGGCGTTTACTCACTAAATATTGTCCTTGATTGAGATTTAAGAGCCGATAGGCATAATCGCCTCTCAGTTGATTATATGAGGGGACAAATCGATAGTCGGACCACAGAAATAGTTGCCGATTTTGGAATACAAAAGAAGAAATATCCTCGGGCAGGGATTGTTGGGGGAGCAGCTTGACAATATCTTCATTAGAACGAATAGCCTCAGTTAAGGTATCGTGCGTAGCTTTTAACACTTCTAAGCGATTATTAAGACTTTTAATTAGTTTTTGCCTTAATTGCTTAGGATATCTCTCAGGAGCCCGGTAATTTAAGAAACCGATCCCCACCAAAGTAGTCAAGCATACAAGTAAACAAGCCAAATAAATGTGCCTAAAAAGCTTTTTTGTCAAGGTCACTCCGGGGTTGGGGTTGAGGGGTACTTTTAGAAATTAATTTCTAAATCTACAAAATTTTGAATAAAGACGGGGCTTCCTACGGTGAAGCCTTGTAAAAAGCCAGATCGCGTGAACAATACGTCTACCCTTCTCTATTACTTAGCTTTCATACCGCCCGAACCCTTATTGAGCCGGATTGAGTCCATTAAAAAAGCGCTAAGCGAAACGTACCAAACCTATACGGCGCTTCGATCACCCGCCCATATTACCGTGCAAATTCCTTTTTCCTGGGACCCGGCCGAAGAACCTCAACTATTGGGAACTTTGGGGGACTGGTGCGTTCAAAAAGCTCCTATCCCTATACAGTTACAAGGTTTTGGGGCCTTCCCACCGCGTGTAGTTTTTATTAAACCGGAACCCAATGAGGCATTGCATGCTTTTCGAGAAGATGTATTAACGTATTTACAAAATCGTTTGCATATATCTAATGAGCGCTATGCCCAGGAAGCGTATACCCCCCATATTACGCTGGCCCATCGAGATTGGACGCCTGATCAGTTTTATGAGGCATGGGCCTCCTTGGAAAAAGCTCCATTTCAAGCCGACTTTACCGCTCATACTTTATCTGTACTTCGACACCGGGAAGGGGGCTGGGATGTTATCAAGCAAATATCTCTAGGAAAACTTTAAACTTTCCGGGCCGAAATGATTTGTATATATAGTGCATGTTTTTTGACGCTTTTTGGCTTAGGGATGGAGCGGCATGTTTGAGCCCGTCGCTGCTTGTGCGTGGGCCGGCGAGTAGCGAGAGCCCGGCCCGCGCCGGTAGATCATGGTAAATCAGAATCTAATTTTTTGGCGCGGGCAAGCCCCATACATTCTTATATCTGCCTATAATCATTTGAATGCCTCACAAAAATTAACAACTATCTATGCGTGTTTTATTATTTACCGGAAAAGGTGGCGTGGGCAAAACAACGACAGCCGCCGCAACCGCCTATCATACAGCCAAGCTTGGTTATAAAACGTTGGTTATTTCTACTGACCCGGCCCACAGCCTTTCGGACGCACTCAATACCAGCCTTCGTCCCGAACCCGTGGAAGTACACCCCAATCTTTTTGCCCAAGAATTGGATGTGTACTATTCTATGAAAAAGTACTGGCAAAATACCAAACACCTCCTCCTGGCTCTATTTAAAATGCAAGGTTTCCAGAATATGGTAGCCGAAGAATTGTCGGCCTTGCCCGGTATGGAGGAAGCATCAGCTTTTTTGTGGATTGAGAAATATTATTCGGAAAAAGCGTATGAGGTTATTATAATCGATAGTGCCCCCACCGGAGAAACCCTTACCTTACTCAGCGTGCCTCAAGTAGCCCAATGGTGGACGAGCAAAGCCTTCCCGTTCCAAAAACTAACCGTAAAAACAGTGGGAGCGGCGGTTCGCACCTTTACGGGGATTCCCCTTGATAAGGGCTATGAAGAATTGGAGGTTCTCTTTGACAAGTTGGAAAAGGTACAAAAGTTATTTGCCAATCCAGAAATTTGTTCCATCCGGGTGGTGGTTAACCCCGAAAAAATGGTAATCAATGAAGCCAAACGGGCCTACACGTACTTGCAGATGTACGGGTATGTGGTAGATGCCGTCATCATCAACCGTATTATCCCGGAGCTGGAAAATGCGGGGGTTTTTAGTAAATACTTAGAAAACCAAGTGGGATATATCCGGCAAATTGAAGAAGACTTTGCCCCTCTTCCTATTTTTAAAGTGCCCCACCAAGGTCAAGAAGTTTTTGGCTTGGAAAGACTAGCCTTAATTGCCGAAACGCTTTATAAAGAGAAAGACCCCTTGGAGGTATACCAAAAAGATTTGCCCATGCAAATGGAAGAAAAAGGATCTGATTATTTACTAAGATTGCGGATCCCTTTTCTAGACCAAAATAAAGCCGAAGTGCATCACGTAGGAACGCAATTGACGGTACAAATTGGCAATCAAAGGCGAAACTTTTTCTTACCGCAATTCCTCCAATACTATGATTTGAAGAATTATTTCCAGAAAAAGGATCAATTGGTGGTACAGTTTAGGAAAAAGGCCGACTAAGACGGCTTATTTTTTCTTACCAATGTACATGAGGTAATCCCATACCCCAGCTAGGCCTTTTTTAATCTGGCAAAAGTCTTGGGTGAAATGATTTTCCAATTCTGGCAATAAATGGGCATCCATTCGGACGTGATTGCTACGCATAAAACTACGATAGAATGGATAGTTGGCATTATGAAAATCTACCACGGCAATCACTCCCCGTTCAGACAGAAACTGGGGCGTCAATTGGATCAATTCTTTCCACTGAGGGTTAATCATGGAGAGCGAATACGAGAATAGAATTATATCTTGCTTTTCGTCTACATGGCAATTGGGCCCATAGGGTTCTTCCAGCAAAGAAACTCTATCGGCACAGTTTTTCAGGTTTTTTTGAGCCTGTTTCAGCATATCTCCCGACACGTCCAAGCCGATCAAGTTGGAATGGGGGTAAAGGGAGGCCAAATATTTCATATTGTAACCGGTACCACATCCTACCTCCAGAATATTTAGGGTTTCCTGGCGGTCAAAAGGAAGGTGCTTCAAGATTGAATTACGACCGTAGAGAAAAGTCCAACGGGTAATATCATAAATTTTGGCTTGAAACTCATAATAACTCCGCATATGCTGGAGCTGTACTTCTTCGTTAGTTGCTACTTTATCTTTCATAAGCCATGCATTTAGTAACCAATACTGCTTAATTAAAGCAGTATACAAAGATAATGTCTTTTTTTAAGAAGATTTCTCCTTTACAAGCCCCAAATAAGTACTTCCGTAGGTTCCCACGCGGTCTTGGGGATGCCATATGTCGGTCAATTCGGTTTGAAACTCCAAACCTTCTTGAACAAATTTGGGAAAGAAATCAACTTCTTGAGCGGCCGACCGGAGTAAAACTCGGCTATGGGCTCGCGTATTTTCCAAGATAGCTTGCCATTCGGCGTTTAAGGCTTCTACATTGTGGGCAGCTAGCCAATCTTGGTGATCTAATAAGATATAATGGCTATATTCTTTAGGATTTTTGAGTAGATACTCATTGACCGTCATCGTATGAAGGGAGATCCGGTCTACTCTCTCTCGTAAAGTTTCATAGTTGTCTTCATTTAAATATTCCGGACAACACGTGGGTGTATACCGTCCCGTTAGGTATAATCGCCAGAAGTAATTATCGTGAATTGGCAATTCGGTGAAAATATGGCGTAGGGCATCTTGAATAAAACCAGCCATTCCCCCGGGGTATTCTGATGAGATCAACTGCCTCTGGGCACGCGGTACCCCTAGCAAGGTCATCGTAAAGTGACGGTTCAAGATCCAACGGACCAAGCCATTAATCAAGCGGCTTTCTATCCCGCTATATACATCGCGCTGCTCGTCTAAGCTCCGCGCTCCTAATAAACGGTCTATTTGTTTGCGAAGCCCCGGTTGTAGATCAATGTATTGATTAAAAAACCAGGCAAACTTGCCCGAAGTACCAAAAAAATAAAAAGACTTTCGGTTAAAGGCCAAGATTTGGCGGTCCCAATACTCCTGAGCGTAGGGAGCCAAATGCTTTCGGAGGGTATTGGCGTATACTTCCATGGCCCGGGGGTGCTTACCAAGACCAAAGTATTGCCATAGGTCTTCATAGGTTCCGTGTTTAATTACGGCAATTTTGAGGGCCAATAGGGCATTTTGCCGAGAATTCATATCTATACACGCAATATGAGCCGGATCATCCATAAGATAATCTAAGGCATTACAACCTGCGCTTGTAATCATCACTACTTCGGATTGCTTATCCAACTCCAACAAGACACGGTCGGCCCGGGGATCTTCCCAACACGTATTGTATATCAGATGGTTAGAGTGAACATTCTGAAATATCTTATCTCGGACCTGATTTAAGGTTTGTTTTAATAGAGGCATAGCCTGCGTAATACTTGGTTAATTATTAACTTTGCCTGAAATTCAAAATTAACACAGATTTTACATTTTTAGGCTTAAATACTATTTTCTAAGCTTTAAATTAGTAGATTCTGGTCTATAGCCGTATTATGCAAGCCATCCAAATAAGCTCCCCACCCCGTCCTATTCGTAGCCAAATTGTATTGCCGTCTTCCAAAAGTGAGAGTAACCGGGCCCTCATCCTCCAAGCTTTGGCCCTCTTACAATCGGGCAATCGCATCAAGTTGGACAATCTATCCAATGCCCGGGATACGCAGACCATGATCCGGTTGCTGGAATCTCCGGCTAGCTTGGATACCTGGGATGTTTTAGACGCAGGGACCACCATGCGCTTCTTAACGGCTTTTGCGGCCATTAGTAATCAGGAGAAAATACTCACGGGGACCGAAAGAATGAAGCAGCGCCCCATTGGGCCCTTGGTGGATGCCTTGATGAGCTTGGGTTTTCAAATAGAATATTTGGGAAATTCAGGCTACCCCCCCTTAAAAATTCACCCCATAGCCGATATGAGCCAATTGGCTTCCCAGACGCAAATCCGGGGCGATATCAGTAGTCAATTTATTTCGGCTTTGTTGATGATTGCTCCCCTACTGCCCCAGGGTTTAGTTTTGGAATTGACAGGCACCATATTTTCCCGCCCCTATATCCGGATGACGCTTCATTTAATGGAGCTTTTTGGGGTTCAGTCTGATTGGAAAGGGGCTAGGATTCAAATTGCTCCTCAGAAATATCGAGGGGGAACCTACACAATTGAGTCGGATTGGTCGGCCGCTAGCTATTGGTTTAGTATGGCATCCCTTATGCCGGGAAGCCAGATCTCCCTTCCGGGCCTACGCGTCAATTCCTGGCAAGGCGATAGCCAAATTGTTCCCTTGATGCAAGCCTTGGATGTACGCACCGAATTTGAGTCCAAGCAAATTATCGTAGAATATGAAGACAGCCGGGACCATTCCGACCTACAAATCGACTTTCAAACCTGTCCTGACCTGGCGCAAACCATCATCACCGCCTGTGCAGCCAAAAGCCGAACCTTAAAGGCTCAAGGGCTGGAAAGTCTCAAAATTAAGGAAACCAACCGGGTATTGGCCCTCCAAAACGAACTGAAAAAACTAGGCTGGCAATTAGACGAACAAGGCAAAACCTGGACTCTAGAAGCCCAAAAAGAAGTTCCCACACCTTCAGAACAGGGTATTAGAATTGAGACCTACGAAGACCATCGAATGGCCATGGCTTTTGCGCCCTTAGGTTTACATTTTAATTTGATCATTGAAGACCCTAAAGTCGTAAACAAATCCTACCCGCATTTTTGGCAAGATTTAGAAAAAGTTGGGTTTAGCTTAAAAGAAGTGACATGAGCTGCGTGATGCTTTTTACCAGGATAATTTTATCCTCATACCGCTCATCCAAGGATT
The DNA here is from genome assembly GCA_963922455.1 of uncultured Microscillaceae bacterium. GTDB lineage: Bacteria > Bacteroidota > Bacteroidia > Cytophagales > Microscillaceae > CAWUIO01. The sequence goes on along the minus strand of CAWUIO010000074.1, from coordinate 18,248 downwards.
TTCCGGCCAAGGTTTGGGCCCACCCCCCATATCCGGTGAAGCAATAGATCTTCTTGCGGAGTTGCCAAGCAAAGGCCAATTCGCTTAAAGTCCCGGCTCCCCCCGAGATCGCTATTATTACCTTTCCACTATTTACTACCAAGGTATTTCTCGCCAGGCCTAAGCCACTAGGGATCACTATATCACAAAAGGGGTTGGCTTCCTCTGCATCCAAGCCGGGTAAGATCCCTACGCTGGCCCCCGGAGTATATCCCTCCGATTCTCGGGCACCTCGGCAAACCGCTTCCATCCAGCCACCTTTCCCCCCGCAAATTATACCAAAGTGATGCCCTACCAAGACATTTCCTAGCTCTCGGCCCAGGGCATAGACTTCCTCAGAACAATAATCGGCATTAGGGCCAATGAGCGATACATAGGTTCTTTGTTTTTCTGACATGTAAACCTCTAGTTTAAATTTAGGTTATCTTAATACACGTGTGGGGCTTGCCCGCGCAAAAAAAAATTAAACCGAATAGGGAAATAAGTGCCTGCGCGGGCCGGGCTGGCCTGTTGAGCCGGCTCCCCGCCAGGCAGCGGCGGTCTCAACCCATTCGGGCGGCCATCCCTAAGCCAGTTTCTACCCAATTGACCCATTTTATGAATAGGAAAGAAGCCATCCAAAATAAAATAATCGAGCTTTTAGAAAAAAGGGGACCTGAGAAAAGCATTTGCCCTTCGGAAGTAGCCAGGAGCCTATTTCCCGACAATTGGCGGGATTTTATGGAGGCAGTACGCCAAGAAGGGAGGATCATGGCCCGGCAAAATCAAATATGGGTCAGTCAAAAACAAACGGCCCTGAGCCCAGAAGAAGGGTGGAAGGGCGCCATCCGTTTTCGTCAAGCTCAGGCCTTCGGTTTTCAAAAAGAACAAAAAAGTAAAAAGCCTTAAAAACGGTTTAGGTTGGGTTCTGCCCCCGAAGCGGGTCAGGGCAACTTGGCTCCTAGTCGAGCAACGCAATAAAATCTGAAAAGTCTCCTAAAATAAGAAAACAGGATCTTTCGATCCTGTTTCTCGTTTTGATATGAGATTTACAATGATAGCGGGAAAATATCTATGTTCCGGAGAAGAAATAAAGTCGAACCTTGTATAAAACATCAGTTAGTCTTCATAAAATGTAAAGCTAAGCCATTTTCTTCATATTTGATAATATTCCTCAAAAAAAGAGGGAAAGCACTCAAATATTCAGTTTTTAGATTCGCGATACATTTTCAGGCTCATTTAAGAAAATTAACGGCTACTGGTATCGTGGGTTGCCAAATCCAGAGCAGATACCGATTCTTTTCTTACACGGCTACCTTTTGATAAGAACAAATAAACCCTATTTTACTTACAACTTCACCCTTAAGCCCAATAAAAAGTGGATGCCGGCTTGGGGAAAATAGAAGTTTTCACTGATGCGTTCTTCACCAAGAAAATACCCAAATGTGTAGCCATTCGATTCGTATTCTACATCAAATAGATTATTAATCAGCAGGTTCCATTCAATACCCCGGATCCATTTTGGCTCTATGGTATAATTAATCCGCAGCGTGCTCACAAAATAGGCATCCAGTTCTCTCAGGGCACTAGAAGAATTATCTAAAAACTGATCGCCTACATATTTGGATAACAGGCTAACTTCAAAATTTTTGGCCGCTTGGTAAGAAATTTCACTGGCGGCTACCACCTGAGGAGAAAAAGCCAGATCGGTATTGCCTAAATTTCGGTTTGCCTGAATTGCTCCTCCAAACTCTTGACTAAATGTATAGCCCTGGGTAAGCAAAGCCAATGAATCGGCTGCTCCCCCAAAAAAGGAGAGCGACTCGCTAAAACCCTTCACCTTATTCATGCTAAAAGTGGCATTGCCCGACCATCTTAACTTTTTACTCACCAAGACACTGGCCTGCAACTCAATCCCCGCCCGAAAACTTCGGTCTACATTAATTCGATTGGCCTCGCCAACATCATTCAGGGCCCCCGTGACGATCAGCTGGTCTCGATAATCCATAAAATACCCGTTGACACTCCAACTGGCTTTTACTCCCTGACGGCGGTACCCAAACTCCCAGTCATATAAAACCTCTGCCCTGGGGCGACTTTCAGGCGTGGACAACACATAGTCATTCCGGTTGGGCTCTTTATGCCCTACACTAAATGAAGCATACAATTCTTGATTGCGAGGGAGAGAAAAGGTTAGCCCAACTTTGGGATTAAAAAAGTGAAGCCTTTCTTCTTGTTGTACAGGACGGCTTCCTAAATTTACGTCCCGTACTAAGCCTTCAAACTCATAATTTACCGTGCGGTATTGTAAGTCGGCCAAGAGTAACCAGCGGAGGCCTAGACGATACTGCGCTTTGGTGAAAATGTGAAAATCAGATTTACGGGAATCATTATCGTAGATACGGTCCCGGATTTCGCTATCGCCGGCAAATTCGGCCCAGATTACTTCCCCAAAATGATTGCCTTGGTATTGGTTCCAGCCCCCACCCAATTGTAGATTTACCTGTCCTGGCTTATAATTAAAATTCCAAGTGAGGCCATAAAAGTGGTTATCAAGCCATAGTCTCCGAATAATATCCGAATTACGTACCGTATCCCCTCCAATGATGACCTCATTAATTCCATTATTTACCAAGAGGTCATCGGGCAAAAATTGCTCAAAGAAACCTCTCCCCCGCGTATAGTGGAAGGCCGTATTCAATTGAAGCTTATCACTTACATCTAAAGTATAAAAAAACTGATAATGGTCTTGTTGGTAATCATCCACCTCTTCCTCGTAGAGTCGGGAATTATACGTCCGACTATCGGAGTTTAGCAAATTGGCCGCATCCTCCTCATTTAAAAAGTTACGCGAAATGTAGGCCAACATTCCCTCTTGATCTCCTCGCAGTCTAGACTCGGGCACTCCGTACCAAGCTTGGTAGGTTACTTCCCGTCCCGTAATAAAGTTAAACCGGGCATAGCTTTTTTTACCGTAGTATCCCCCCGATAAATACAAAGAGCGCAAATCGGCCCGAGCCCGGTCAATAAAGCCATCGGAGCGAATTAAGGAAGCGCGGGCATCTACCGTAAATTTATCTTGAATCAGCCCAGTACCTAATAAGACATTGTGCTTGAATGAGTTGAATGAACCATAGGAATGGTTGGTTTCCAAGTAAGCTTTTTCGCGCAATTGGTTGGTTTGGACATTCACACTCGCCCCAAAAGCACCAGCTCCGTTACTGGAAGTCCCCACCCCCCTTTGAATCTGAATATTATCTACCGAGGAGGCAAAGTCGGGTAAATTTACCCAAAACACCCCCTGAGATTCTGAATCATTGAGCGGAATGCCATTGATGGTTACATTGGTACGCGTGGCATCACTCCCCCGAATACGAATACCCGTATACCCAATCCCATGCCCAGCATCGGAGGTATAAACGGCTGAGGGGGTATATTCTAACAGCCTAGGAATATCCTGCCCAACATTCAAAGCCTCGATCTTTTCCCTGGGAATATCCTGAAAACTAAAGGGGGATTGCTTACTTACCCGAGTAGATTGTACCACCACCTCGTCGGCAATTAGGGTATGGACTTGTAGTTGAATAATGAGCGGCTCTGCTCTGGGGACTTGTACCGATTGTATCTGGGTAGTATACCCAATGTAGCTTATTTTAAGCGTATATGTACCACTCTCCAATCCCTCGATCTCAAAACGCCCGTCATTGTGACTAATTACTCCCCGGTAACTACTCCCTAATTGAATGCTGGCTCCAGCCAAGGTGCTTTGGCCGGAAGAGTCTTGTACAATCCCTTTGAGGGTGTATTGGGCGTAGCCCGTAGTGTGGTGTAGAAAAAAAATGAGAAAAGCTGTATAAAATAGTCGCATACCAATAAATTTAGATTTTATTAGGGGCAACTAGTGCTGAGATAGTACACCTTTTGAGTCTTAACTGAGTATATATCAGTTAAAGATATGACAAACCTATGTGAACTGTAAATTTGCAAGTTCCCTACGTCGGCATTACCCGCATCAGGTTATTAGGGTATGATCTCAGCCCGAATTATTAAGGCACCCCTATTAATACGCCACAAACATAGCAAATTTCTAGAAGAACTAGCTAATTAAGCTCTTTACTTTTTCTCACAATGCTTTTCCAGGGCCAGTTGCGCCTGATAAAAACCCATTTCGCTGGATTTTTTCCAATCTTCGCAAGCTTTATCCAGGTTTTCGGTTTTATGATTGGCCAGCCCTCTCTTGTATAAAGCCTCCGCATCTTCGGGAGCCAACTCAACGGCCCGGTTTAAGTCGTTCAGGGCTTCATCAAAGTGCTTTACGATATACCAAAAGGTTCCCCGGTTGATCAATGCATTCACATTATCGGGCTCAACCTCTAAAATTGCCCCACAATCATTGATTGCGCCTTGGTAGTTTTTAAGGGATAAATTGACAGCGCTACGGCTAAACAAAGCATCCAGATCTTGAGGATTGGCCTCAATCACTTTATTTAAATCTACATAGGCTTCCCGGTACATCCCCATATCATTGTAAAGCCTTGAGCGGCTCCGGTAGGTTTCTCCATCTTCAGGTTTAATCTCAAGCATACGGGTATAATCTTCGACCGCCAAGGTTTTTTCACCTCTGATGGTAGATAATACAGCCCGGGCCGCTAAATACTCAACATTTTCGGGTGCTAAATTGATGGCTTTGGAAAAATCGGCGTAAGCGCCTGAGTAAAAGCGTAAACTCACCTTGGATTTTCCTCGGAGATAATAAGCTGCCGCAAAATCTTCTTTTTGCTCGATGGCTTTATCCAAGCGGGCAATTGCCGTAGTATATTGGTTATCCTCAAAATCTTTTTCGGCAGATTGTAGGAGCGTTTGGGCTTCTTGGGCCGATACTGTAAATATACTAGCCCATAGGAGCGATATAGATAATAGAATACGAATAGTCATAGTACGCGTGATTTAACCGGATTAAGCTCGGTCCGGTCCTTCATTTAAGTGGTAAAATAGCGATTTTTCATTAAAAACGGTACGAAGTATTTCTCGATCTGTCTCCGTAAGCGCTTGCTGGCGCCTTTGCATCATGCGTTCTGCTACTTCGTAGGCCTTGTTTAGGTCGAATACTTTGAAGTCGGGGTGCCCTCCCCAAGCAAAGGAAGGCACAAATTTTGGCGGGAAGCCCCCTCCAAATATATTAGCATTGACTCCTACTACGGTTCCCGTGTTAAACATGGTATTTATTCCACATTTGCTATGGTCACCCATCATCAAGCCGCAAAACATCAAGCCGGTATCCCGCATTTCGCAATGCGCGTAATCCCAAATTTTGATGTTCCCGTAATTATTTTTGAGATTGGATGTGTTGGTATCGGCCCCCAGATTGCACCACTCACCGATTACAGAGTTTCCCAAAAAGCCATCGTGCCCTTTGTTGCTAAATCCTAGAAAAACCGTATTACTGACCTCGCCCCCTACTTTGCAAAAGGGGCCAATCGTGGTATCTCCCCGCATCTTAGCCCCGGGGTTGACGACGGCACTTTCGCCCAGGGCAAAAGCGCCTTGGATAATGCTACCCTCCGAAACCTTGGCATTTTTACCAATGTAAATGGGCCCTTTTTCGGCATTGAGCGTACAGTCTTTTAGCTCAGCTCCTGGCTCAATAAATATATTTTGGGGAGCATAGACCCGGGTATATGGATCTCGGATTACTTCTGATTGCCGGCCTCGGGTAAGCCGCTCAAAGTCAGCTCGGAGCTCGGCTCCGTTTATTCGGAAAATATCTGAAATACGGCTTAATTCTTCCCAAGGGCCCGTGTAGTCTTGGGTACTTAGCCCTTCCAGGTTTAAAGGATAGCTAAGGGTGTTTTTTGGTACCCGAAGGGCTAAAACCACGCCCTGTGCCACGAGGCTGGAGCCTGGGCTCAGGGAATGCATTTCTTCCAGCAAGGTAGGATTTGGCAATAAGCCCGCACGGATAATGAGATTATCTTCTTCTGAAATTAAAGGGTATTTTTCGGCAAGATAGGGATCGGTCAAAAAAGATACCGACCCTCCCAATTCACGCTCCCACTTCTCATAAATCCGTAGGATGCCCAGCCGAATATGGCTGGCCGTCCGGATAAAGGTAAAAGGCTTCAAGGTTTCCCGGCGATCCGGAAAATCATATATAATATAATTCATAGGCTCAATCCGAGAAAAGAGAATGGAAAAATAATTAAATAGGTAAAAAGAAAAATTATTTCTTTTTCTTCCCGAAACGACGGTTGAATTTCTCTACCCGACCGGCTGTATCTAAGAACATCTTCTTACCTGTATAAAAGGGGTGAGACTCAGAACTAACTTCCACCTTAAATAAAGGATAAGTCTTACCTTCAAACTCAATGGTATCATCGGTGATTACCGTAGAACGGGTCAAAAACTTAAAATCATTGGAGGTATCCAAAAACACAACTTCACGATAATCCGGGTGAATATCCTTTTTCATAATATCTTATATTCAGTGATTTCTACTTTTGGGTGGGCAAAGATAAGAAAAAGGAATCAAAATTAGGAGAATTTACCCGAGAACCTTTCTAAAAAACAGAAGATTCCTTGGGCTATATGGGCAATATAGGGCATTTTCACCTATTTTGGCTGAGGGATAGAGCTATTGTTGGAGCCCGCCGCTGGGTTTGCGCAGGCCGGCGACTAGCGAAAGCCCGACCTCCTCCCAGACAAATTTAGCCATTTGGATAGCAAAATGGATAACCTGGGAGGAGGGCAGCCCCCGAAATATGTAAAATATCTCCTATTTTTACTTCAAACACCTGGATCGCATAGAGGTTATACAATAAAAGCATATGCCTAAAACTGTTCTGATTACCGGGGGAAGTGGTATGGTGGGCCAGGCCCTAACCAAAAAGCTTTTGCTCGCTCAATACACTGTACGCCATTTTAGCCGGAAGCCGAAGCCCAGCCCCGAAGTAGAAGTCTTTGCTTGGGACTTAGAAAAAAACACCTTGGATGCATCGGCCCTGGATGGGGTAGATGCCATTGTACACCTGGCCGGGGCCGGCATTGCGGATAAACCTTGGACGGAAGAACGAAAAAAAGTTATCCTGGAAAGCCGCACCCAATCGGCCAATCTTTTGGCAAAGTACCTCCAAGATCGAGAAGAAAAACCCGCCGTTTACATTTCAGCCTCGGGGATAAGTTACTACGGTATGGATACCGGCGAACGTTGGTTAAGAGAAGGCCAGCCTGCTGGTACCGATTTTCTCTCGGATGTTTGCGTTGCCTGGGAAGCCAGTGCCGACCAAATGCGCACGCTGGGGCTACGCACGGTAAAATACCGCATTGGCATCGTACTCAGTCCCCAAGGAGGGGCCCTCGCGAAGATTGTAAATCCTATTAGATGGGGAGCCGGTACAATTTTGGGAAATGGAAGACAGTTTTTGTCCTGGATTCATATAGATGATTTGACTGCTTTGTTTCAATTTGCCTTAGAAAATGAGCAAATGGATGATGTTTACAATGCCGTCACTCTTGAACCTACCCGAAATGCCGACTTTACCCGCATTGCGGCCCGGGTTTTAAAACGCCCTTTATTGCTCCCTGCCGCCCCTTCTTTTGCCCTAAAACTCGTATTGGGCGATGTGGCCAACCTTGTCCTGGGGGGGAACCGAGTAGATAATCAAAAAATTCGCGATACCGGTTTTAGCTTTCAATACGCAAATTTGGAGCGGGCCTTGCAAGATTTACTAGTGGATTGATGGCAGAAAACTTACCCCCCGCCATCATTGTGTAAACTTGACCTTATTTTTTCGTAATATAGCGTGATAAGGCACCCCAATTTTTTGAATAAACATGGAAGATTATGGAAGATGATCAAATGATTAAGAAGAGTTTTGAGACCCGCCATTGGAGTGAAATACGAAGTGCTGATTCCTGGGTCATTTTTAAAGTAATGGCCGAGTTTGTCAACGGTTTTGAAAAACTTTCCGAAATAGGCCCTTGTGTATCTATTTTTGGATCTTCGCGCACCAAAGATGACCATACATACTACAAAGCAGCCGAAGATATTGCCTTCAAATTAGTCAACAAAGGATATGGGGTCATCACCGGAGGCGGGCCGGGCATTATGGAAGCCGGAAACAAAGGGGCCCATATGGCAGGCGGTAAATCGGTAGGTTTGAACATTAAACTCCCCCACGAGCAATTTGACAATGCCTACATCGATCCCGACAAGGTTATCAATTTTGATTACTTCTTTGTCCGCAAAGTTATGTTTGTCAAATATGCCCAGGGGTTTATTGTCATGCCGGGTGGCTTAGGCACTCTAGACGAACTTTTTGAGGCATTTACCCTCATTCAGACCCGAAAAATAGGCCGATTTCCCATAGTATTGTATAGCAGCTCATTTTGGGGAGGCTTGCTTAGTTGGATTAAAGAAACCGTTTTGGATCAAGAACAGAATATCGACCCGGAAGATATGAACCTCATCAGTGTAGTAGATACTCCCGATGAAGCCGTAGAAGTCATCGATAGCTTTTATCATAAGTACATGCTCAAACCAAATTTTTAAGCATCCCCATCATGTCTCAGCGCTTGCTCGTTCCTAGCCTCCTGCTCTTAAATTTAATTTCTCTAAGCCTCTTGCTTTATTCGCAGTTCCAAAAGCCCCAAGCGGCTCCTTTTCCTATGAAACAAGATAGCACACCGGCCCCTGCCATACAGGTTTTGGCGAGTCCTTTGCCCGATTCGGCCAGCTTTGCCGGGGGGCGGGTTCCCTTAGAAGAACCCCGTATCCGGGAGCTGCTCGATTTTGCTTTTGCAAAGATCCGGTACCGGCATGCCATGACGGGCATCAACTATAAGCGCGCGCAGCGTTGGTTTCCAGAAATAGAAAAGCAACTGCAAGCGGAAGGGCTTCCTGAAGACTTAAAATATTTAGCGGTTATTGAGAGTAATTTAAGCAATATGATCTCCCCCAAAGGAGCCACCGGGTTTTGGCAATTTATGCCAGCCACCGCCCGGCAATATGGCTTGGAGGTAAGCGCTCAGGTTGATGAACGATATCATCCTATTAAGTCTACCCAAGCCGCCATTAAGTATTTTCAGGACGCTTATCGAATCTTTGAGGACTGGAACCTGGTGGCCGCCTCTTACAATATGGGCATGAATGGCCTCCGTCGTCGTTTGGAGCAGCAAAAAGTCAATTCATACTACGATCTCTACCTTAATCCGGAAACAGGGGCTTATGTCTTTTACGCCATTGCTACCAAATATATTTTTGAAAACCCGGAGCAATATGGCTTTGTCATCCCGGATACCCTTAGATACGAGCCGCTCCCCTTTCGTCGTATCTCAGTAAAAAAATCCTTGCCCGACTTGATCACTTTTGCCTTGGAAAACGGAAGTAATTATGCTACGCTCAAAACCTATAATCCCTGGCTGCGGCAAAAGTCTTTAAGCATAAGCCGCCCCGGACAAGAATACAAAATTTTACTCCCTAAATAAATAAAATACTGGGTGGGGCTGCCCCCGGCGATACAAAAGGGGTTTCCCATAGATCCCGTACTGCCGCCGGGGTCGGGCTTTCGCTACTCGCTGCCTTTCCCCGCCAGGCCCATACGAGCTCAGACAGGCCGCTCTATCCCTCAGCCAAAACAGGCCTAAGTGTTGGTATCCCCCTTCACTGAACCAATCTTGGTAAATAATTTCCCATTTTAATAAATTGCCGTTTCCCATTTGGCCCAAGCCTGGGAGCTTTTCCCCTTATTGCCCCATACCTTTGCTACGAATAGCGCAAAAAACGCCATCAACGACAAGGAATACCCATAATAGCCACTTTGGCACAATATTTCTTATAGAGTAAGTAAATCTTAAAAAATTAATACTTAGGACATCAAATCAGGTAACATAGCAAAAGCTAGATGATTTGGTGAACTAATCAGCCTAGAACCTGTGTTAAAAAACAGCTAAAAAGACACGAAACCCATGAATCAAAAAGAAATCAAAAAAACCCAGCCCTCTTTGGAATCAGATAATATTGATCGCAGACGCCAAGAGGCAAAAAGTGCCGAAGAGTGGGCCCATTTAGAAAGTGAAATTAAAGAGCTGACATTCAAACTTTTAAGACAAATCAGAAAAAACCGTTCCTAAACTGCGGCTTAGTCTTTTCTTGAGCCCCAGGCTGCTATATTCCCTCATAAGGAAATCCACCCTATTTTTCTTATTCAATCTGCTCAGCTTTCCACTTTAGGCCTTCTTCTTGTATACAGTAAGCTGTCTTTGGTACACGGTCTTAAGGGCCAAATCCCTTATATTTGCCTAATCCAAAGAAAGTACTGACAAGGTAACACTCTAGCAGAAAGCTTGTAGAAAGATGAGAAATTTACTGAATATAGCCCAATCTTACCTAATGGGGAGCTGCCTCTGTATTCTTGGCAGCTTACTCCCCCATATATCCCTAGCGCAAATAGCCATTACCGAGTTTTTGGCCAATCCCACTCTTTCGGACAATGGAAGGGAATGGATCGAACTGTTTAACTACAGTGCCAACCCGGTAAATCTCCGCGATTGGGCATTGGGTGACGAAGACCTTGACAATTTCGTGATCAGTGCCTCCGATTTGATTATCAATCCTGGAGCATATATCATCTTGGCCGAAGACAAAAATATATTCGAGTCCGAGTGGCTAGGGGGCATCCCGAATGCCCAGGTGATAGAGTGGCCAGTATTTACGATTGGTAATAATGACGACGAGCTTGTACTCTTTAATGAGGTAGGAACAATTGTATGGCAAATCGCCTATACCAATGACGATGTAGAAGGACGAACCACGTATTTAGACTACGGCCACCTCTTTAATAATCCAGTACAAAATTGGGGTAGCAAACTGGGTATCCAAATTGACCGAAACGGCCTTGATCCGGCTTCTAGCGACTTAGGATATGAAACTCATCAAAGCCGACCCGATGAGTTTCTTTTTACCTCCACGAATAATGACCAAGGCAGCCCCTTACAAGGGCACCATATCGCGTATCCCAATGGAGCTACACTTGCGTTCAGGGGCTACGATGTATCAGCCCAGGACCTTAGTCAAGGCACGGATAACAATGAAGTATATTCCTTTCGTGTACACAGCTACGACGCAGCAGCGCAGATCAGTACTTTATCTATCAATTTACAAACTTCAGGTCCTAATATAGATGAGCTACTAGAACAAGTAAAGCTTTTCCGCTCAAATGACCCCTTTTTTGATTCAAAAGACTCCCTGGTTCAAATTCTGAGCCCAGACCCCAGCCCTTTACAAAACTTAAGCTTTAATGTAAACGATGACCTCCTGCTCGCCAACACGGTGAGCTATTACTTTATAAGCGTAGATGTACTCCCTACGGCTATTACCGGAAGCGGATTCATCATAGACCCATTTACGCTCAATGCTACTTTTTCCCTGAGTAGTGCCACGCCCCAAATTAGTGGGCTAGCTGGACTTATCCACAACATCATAAATGCCAGTAGTAGCCTAGAGTCGGATATTTTGGCACTTGCCGCCTCAGAAGCAGCAAGTATTTCCTCTATCATCAATTCTACAGCCCCCCTTACTACCGACCCAAACAACAGTACTGAAGTATGGCGCCTATTAGTACGGGATGGTGGCGGCACTCCCGACCTCGACAGCTTACCTACCTTGTTGAGTTCCCTCAGCATTAGCAATTCGGTGGGCAATGAAGTAAGCAATTGGCAAAATGCGATTGAGTCGGCCGGGCTTTTTCAAGGCAGTACCTTGCTAGCCACTGGCCAAGTCTTTGCTCAGGAAATTCGCTTTAGCGGTTTTACCCTCAGCGTTCCCGACGATGGAGAAGAAGCGCTTAGTATCCGCATAAGCCTGCAAGACAATCTCAACGCCCTGGGTATCCAAGATGGAGATGATTTTGGCTTCAGGATTATTCCCAGTCAAGTAAGCAGTTTGCCCAGTGGTTCAGGATTTCAAAACTTTGCCAGCCAGACAAGTGCCAACGGACAAAACCAGGTCTCGGTAGTGGCCACATTTTTACGTTTTGTGACAGAACCCTCTGATGTTGGGGTCAGAGAGGCCATGCTTCCGGCCCCAAGGCTAATTTGCACGGATATTTGGGGTAATATCGATCGTGACTTTAATGGGCCCGTTGACCTAACTTCTACCGGATTTTTAGTCACGAGCCCCATCACAGAAAATGCCGTCCAAGGAGAAGTGGCGTTTACCAATATTCTCCATACCACTGTAGGCATAAACCTGCGGCTTATGGCCCAATCGACCGGTTTACTCGCTACCCAAAGCAATCCCTTTGATGTGGTACAAATAAGCCAGCTCAACACCGGCGACCTTACCTTGGTGGGGTTCAATACCAATGTGGGTGGTGGGGACGACCGGATATACCTTAGCCCGATGGTAGACATTCGCCCATTTACGCGTATTTATCTTAGCAATGCCCTATACGAGCCCGATGCCCTAGCTAGTACCCGTAGCGATACCTGGGACGCTAGCGGGATTTTACAAATAGAATTAAACGATACCTTAAAAGCCGGGGATATTCTCGAGTTTGATATCCCTAATCTTTTGCCTCGCCTACCCGACCCAAGCCAGGTGCGCCTGAATGGTTCCATCCAAGCCAACCTGCTAGATTTTGTGAATATTTCGGGGAGTGTTGCCCTTTCTTCCTCAGGCGCTGAGCAGTTGTATTTGATGCAAGGTGCTTGGGACGATACCTTTACCCAATTTCAAGGTACCCTCCTCCACGGGATGACTAACTTAGATACCTGGCGCCCCTTTTCCGAGGCAAATCCTGCGGCGGACCGACGTTCTCGTCTCCATCCCCAATTGGAATGTATCAACCTGGAATTTACGGGCAACACCAATCATTATTATGATGGAATCACCACAATAGGTAATCAAAGAGATTTGGTACGCTTGATCCATGAGGAATCCAATTGGCAGACGGGTACTGTACCTACTTACTTAAGCGCAGGTACCCCCTTCCAGATTACCCAATCTTGGATCCATGGAACTTGGATAGGAGATGCCAGTAATAATTGGTTTGATTGTGCATCCTGGGAAGGCTTGGCCGTACCTGACTCTTTAACTAATGTTCTTATGAACGGGTTTTCCGTGCAAAACTGTGTCATCCCCGAAACACCGGCAAACCAATTTCCTGCCCGCTGCCGTGACCTGAGGATCCAAGAACAAAGCTTAGTCATAGAAAATAATGGAGCCGGGATACCTAGTACCCTTACTGTGTATGGGCAGTTAAGCCTAGAAAACAATGGGACTTTAGACATGGATGATGGAACATCAGACCCAGACGGAGAACTCTTCTTGTATGGCAACTTTGGTAATTTTACCAATACCAGCCTTCGGGATGCCTTCTTAGAAGGTAATAGTAAAATTCATTTTGTGGGCACGAGTACCTCCGAACAAAACATTGAGATCAATAATGGGGACCGGGAAGACTTCTATCAGATTGTTGTAGACAGGCCCAATTCTGCCATCCGGCTACTAGCCGATATTTCGGTAAACAATGGGCCCGGCGATGACTTGGTACTTACTCAAGGAGATATCAATCTTTTTGGAAATGATATCACCTTATTCAATCAAGCCAGCATTCAAGAAGTCCGGGGGCTTAGTGAAGAACACTTGATTTATGACAATTCAGATAATGTCTACGGAGGTCCGGGAAAAATATTCGCCCCAGGCAATTTTTATGATGAAACCTCATTTGGTACAGACATCGCAGGGCTCGGACTCCGTTTACAAAATAAAAGTGGCTCCGGTCAAGTGCGAGTGCATATCGAGAGGGGCCACTTGAGCATTGATGATGTCAATCGCAGTATCCGGAAATCTTTTTTGGTTCAGGCCGACTCGGGTACTGTTGACAGCACGAGCCTCCAATTTGATTATAGCAATTTTGACTTTGAAAGCATACCGGAACTCACCGGGACAGAAGCCAGCTTCACCCTTTCTCGGCTACCCGATTCTACAGGAGCGATTTGGCAAAATGGTTTAGGAAACGTAGATCAAGCTGGCAACTTTGTGGTATTTGGAGGAATCCGATCCTTTTCAACCTGGACCGTAGCCAGTTTTTTTGCTCCCCTACCGATTCGCCTAATAAGCTTTCAGGCCCGCTTAGAATCTGAGTATCAAGCCAAACTGGAATGGGTCTTACAAGAAAGTACCAGCTTAGCCCAAGTCATCATTGAGAAGAGCCCTAATGGCTGGCAATTTGAAGAAATAGCCCGCCTGGATGCTAGGCCACAGTCTCCATGGGAATTTACAGACGATGATTTTGAACAAGAAGCCTATTACCGCCTTCACATAAGCGAAACGGACGGATCATCTTGGTGGAGTGACATTCGCTACCTCCAAGTAGAAGCATCTGCTCCTATCAGTTTCTACCCCAATCCGTACTCCTCGCAACATAGCGCGCATTTGCTAGGCCTGGCTCCCGAGCTAACTACACAAATGTATCTCTATGATCTAAGGGGGCAAGAGCTTGCCCGCGGGCAAGCTAGGCCACGAGAACTAGAACTTCTACTCCATAAACAATTATCCCAACTCAGCTCAGGTGTCTATTTACTTAGGCTAGCCCAAGGTGAGCGCTTACAAACCCTTAAAATACAAGTACACCCTTGACCCTAGGCCCCATTTAGTTTAAAATACCCTCTTTTGAGGGCCTAAACGCCTTAGAATAGGGTATAGGATTGTAAAGCCATTTCCTAGGGGCTTAAGTCTTAGAAAAAACCAAGAATCTGTAACTTTATAGCCTCATTTGGTTGTTATACTAATAAATTAAACGGAAAGCAATATGAGTATCCCGGAGATCCAGGACGAAATTGTTGAGGAGTTTTCCTTATTTGATAATTGGGAAGATAAATATATGTATATCATAGAGCTGGGGAAAAAATTAGCTCCCTTATCAGAAGACCACAAAATTGATGAAAATAAGATCAAAGGCTGCCAATCCAATGTATGGATGCACGCCCAATTAGAAGAGGGGAAGGTAAAATTTGATGCCGATAGTGATGCCCTTATTGTAAAAGGCCTGGTAAGTTTGCTTATCCGAGTGCTTTCTGAGCAAAATCCGGCCAATATTGCCCAAAGTGATTTAGGTTTTATTGACAAAATCGGAATGAAGCAACATTTATCCATGACCCGGGCCAATGGGCTTATGGCCATGATCAAACAAATGAAACTTTATGCTCTGGCCTTTCAAAGTCAGCTAAAAACCCAATAGTTTGTAAATTTTTATCCTATGAATAGCGATCAGTTAGAAATTCCCGATTTGAAAGATAAAGTCGTGCAGGCCATCAAAACGATTTATGACCCAGAAATTCCGGTAGACATCTTTGAGTTAGGCTTAATTTATGACATCAAAGTCTTCCCGGTCAACAATGTTTTTGTCTTGATGACCTTGACTACCCCCAATTGTCCATCGGCTGAGTTTATACCCAGTGAGGTAAAAGCCAAAGTACAAGCCATTCCGGGAGTAAATGAAGTAGAGCTTGAGCTAACCTTTGACCCTCCCTATCATCAAGATATGATGTCGGAAGCAGCCAAATTGGAACTTGGCTTTTTGTAATGTGTTCTCAATTAAGATTTAATTAATATATCCAAATAAATCTAAATATATATGTATCCAGAAGAACTCGTAGCCCCCATGCGGCAAGATTTAACCGTATCTGGTTTCCAAGAGCTGAAAACGGCTCAAGAAGTTGAAAATTTCATGCAAGACGATAAAGGTACCTCATTGCTCGTGATTAACTCCGTTTGTGGTTGTGCGGCGGGCGCCGCCCGTCCCGGAGTGAAAATGGCAGTAGCCCAAAGCGAACAAAAACCTGATAAACTAGCCACTGTATTTGCTGGAGTAGACCAGGAAGCTACTAGCCGGGCCCGGGAGTTTTGTTTGCCTTACCCTCCGTCTTCTCCTTCTATTGCTATTTTTAAAGACGGGGAATTAGTACATTTTATCGAGAGACACCACATTGAAGGGCGAACAGCCGATATGATTGCCGGACATTTGGTGGCAACTTTTAAAGAGTTTTGCTCTTAAAAAACGGTTTACGTTTGGTTTTTTTATCGGCAAAAAGCCCAAAAGACTATTTGTAAACACTTGCTTCGTGTAGCTGATATAAACAAAAAAAAGAGCCTTCTGACGAAGGCTCTTTTTTTTGTTTATGAATAAATCCTAGATATTCCACAAATAAAAATAGACTTCAAGGATATTACCCAAGAAGTCTACGAAACCTAACTAATCAAAAACTTACAATTATGAAAACCTGAATTAAAAACACGCTCTAATCCATTTTTGTTTCATAACATTTAAAAAAAAGTTCTATTTAATTAAACAACTCTTAGAAAAATAGATTAAACATGAAAGTCAAAAATCTATTGTATGTTATTTAGAACACGATTCAAGAAAAATCGAAAAGTATGAGTGGCCAACAATTGTTTAACAAAAAATTAAGAAGTCTCAAACAAGCATCTCAAAAAGCCTTCTAACCACTTCTTTTGGATTGTAACAAATATAACAATTTAAATTGAATAAATAAAGTGGTTTTTCTCTCCTGAGCATCAACCCACCTTAGTTTGACAAAGATCTGGCCGATACATCCCTCACTTTTCTAAGCTTTTCAAAAAACTGATCCAAATCTTGCTCTTGCATATCCGGATCTACGCAAACCATCCGAACAAATGTCTTAGCCCGGGCTTTCCCATAGCCTACTTTTGCCAGTCCCATTTGGTTTAACTGGGTACATATGTCTACCGCCGAATGCCCTAGCACTTCAAAACAGACGGTCACACAGTCGGGCTCTTGTATGAGCTCCAAGCTAGGATCTTCCTTCACTTTTTGTACGGCATAAGCGGCCAGGGCGTATTGCTTTTCAATCCTACGCGCATAGCCGGCATCTCCCCAAAATTTCCATGAGGCCCACACTTTTAAGGCATCATTCCGACGCCCACATTGCAGAGAAGTTTCTCCGGGATTAAAATCCTCCTCTCCCTGGAATAAGTACTCGGCTTTTTCGGATAATAAACGACGCAAACGCCGAGGACCCTGGATCAATAAAATGGAAGCCGTTAGAGGTACATTCATCATTTTATGCGCATTCCAAGTGAAAGAATCAGACAGTTCGCATCCATCCAAATGATGCCGGTACTTCGGGCTCAAAATAGCACTTCCCCCAAAGGCCCCATCAATATGGAACCAAATCTTCTCAGATTGCGCAATTTGGCCTATCTCCCGGAAAGGATCAAAGGCCCCCAATACCGTGGTACCCGCCGTAGCATTGATAAAAAAGGGAACTCCTCCTTGTTCCCGGTCCAGCCTGATCATCTGGGCCAGGGCTTGGACATCCATACGGCCCCGGGCATCACATGGGACAAAACGCACTTGATCACGACCAATCCCCAAAATTCCGGCATTTTTCCGGGTAGAATAATGCGAATCTTCGGAAGTGTAGGCTATTAATTTTTCTCCGGGAAGTCCTTCATTCCGTATACTCCCCTGATACGCATCCCGGGCCAAAAGCATGGCCAGCATATTCGACATCGAGCCCCCAGGAGTAAAAGCTCCCTCCCCTTCCTCGTAAGAAATTTTTTCCAACATCTTCCGGATTACCTCCTGCTCCACCAATACTTGGGGCCCGGCTACCTTAAAAGTATACATGGAGTTATTTAAAACAGCCGCCAAGATTTCTCCCTGCATTGCCGGAATATTCCGCCCTCCAAATAGTTGGTTAAAAAAATTGCGATGAGCCGTCCGAGGGGTAGCTTGGGCCACTTCTCCCAGGAGAGCATAAAAATCTTTCTCTTGAGTCCCTTCTTCTTTGATTTCTAAATCTAGTTGCTCGAGCAATTCTTCCGGACTTTGATAGGCAGGCATGTTTTCTGCCACATCATCGGCCATGAGCTTACGTACTATTTCACTGATTTGATCCAATGCATCCATAGGGTACAATTGTGTATTTTTTTCTTATTAAAAACTGGGGCTGTCCCCCGGCCTTGGTATTTTGTAGTTTATTGAGCCTTCTGTGGGGCCGGGGGCCGGGCTTTCGCTACTCGCCGGCCAACCCGCACTCCAGCGGCGGGCTCAAACATGCCGCTCTATCCCTCAGCCATCATACAGCCTAAAAAGTCCTGGCCTAAATTTGATCCAAGAAAACCGTTAAGAACTGTTTAAGTTTAGTTTTTGTCGGCGAAAAGGGTCAGTTTTGGGTTCTGATGA
>CAWUIO010000073.1:0-34169 GCA_963922455.1 uncultured Microscillaceae bacterium | reverse complement strand
AACCCCAAACTGACCCTTTTCGCCGACAAAAAATAAACTTAAACAGTTTCTAAATAAACGCATAAAAGATCTAATAATAGAGACCATAAGTAAAACTACAAGGCTTCTTATTTCCAACACAATTGTGAAGGCGGGGGTGCAATTTACGTTCAATTTTTAAGTCTATTGTATCCGAGGCGACATCTACTGGCCAGTCTTCCCCATAAACACGTTAACTTTGGGGTTAATAGGGTTGCCAGAAGAACGACGAAAACTTACAATTTGCCCCACGTGGTTGAGGGCATCGGCGATAGGGCCATTGATCATATGCCAAAAAGGAAAGCTTGATTCTTTTTCTCCGAATTTAAATACCAAGGGTAAGTCTTCTAAGTCTTGACTATTGACTCTTTGGAGTAGCTGACTGGTTTCGGCAAAAAATTGTAAGGTGAGCTTGCGTTTGATGAGGAAGTCTTCTGGGATATCCTTCAAAGGACGAATATTAGGTTTTTGTGCCGCCGCGTTTCGAATAGTCAAGGACAGACCATAGAGATGATCCAAGGTTTCAGAAGCCGAGCGGGCTTCTGGGGTGGGGCGATAGGCTAAGTCTTCAGGACGCAAACCTTCGGTAGCCCAAAAATACCGATAGCCTAGCCCATCAATCAAACGGGAAAGGACATGGCCTGACGAGTAATTTGCTGGATACTCAGGGATTTGCTGGTAAGGGAGTGAATCGGCTAGCATTTGTGCTGTTATATTGCTCCAAGTGAAAAGAGTAACAAGAATAAGGAATAGTGAGCGTTTCATGGGTGTACAATTGAACTCGCAAGTAAAGGCAAGATTATATATTATCAAAATATACTTGTAATATCTTGGTTTTATTCAATCATAATCTTTTGAGCGCCTCGCTTACCGTCCATCAAAATTTCTAAGAGATATATACCTTGAGGTAAATTTTCTACTAAAATGGTGTTTTCCCAATCAAATGCCGATTTTTTTCCCCTTTCTTCTAGGATTACCTGCCCGTGGAGATCTAAAATTCGCCAAGTATAGTCCCCCCTCAAAGGGCTTTCCAGTTTAAAACGAATTTGGGTATCTCCGGGATTCGGGGAGATTTGCATCGCATTGCTGAGATCACCCGACTCAGCGGCCACTACTTCGGGAAAAATCACCACATTGGAAGTACTTGCGCAAGCTCCTACGCCGGTTCCAAACTCAGCCACTAGAAAGTAAGCGCCCGGTTCTGAGGGTAGATAATTATTATCATTGGCTCCTGGGATGGCTATCCCATCTCGAAACCATTGATAAATTGCCGCATCTGGAATGGAACTTTGAAAACGAAAACCGTCAAACTGTATACTAAGCGATGGGGCAGTGCCTTGGACAATAACCAAAACTTCATTGATCGTGATGGCTTCGCAGCTGGCATTTAAGCTAACTTCGCAGCTGTAATTTCCGGTTTCGCTGGCTAGGTAATTGGCCAATCTTGCCTCTACGCCAGGAATGGCTTCTCCATTACGGAGCCATTGGTAGCGTGCATTCTGTACTTCGGGAATAACGGCCATAGAAGCTGCCCGCCCATCACATATTACATCTCCAGTTACCCCACCATCATTTCGTAAAACTACCAAGGCCCCATCCAGGTTACAAAAAGCTCGGGTACAAATCGTATCACTGAATGTTGAGACCCCGCCATCACTGATAACGCGTACCCGATAACAATAAAGTGAATCCTCTTGCAAGCTTTGGGTATCGGTGAGCCTTTTGATTGTGTTTTCGCTGTTGTTGACCAATTGGTAACTTACATCAGGCTGTGGCTCAAAATTGTTGCTAAACAAAGACCTTTCTACTAC
This sequence comes from uncultured Microscillaceae bacterium, assembly GCA_963922455.1. GTDB lineage: Bacteria > Bacteroidota > Bacteroidia > Cytophagales > Microscillaceae > CAWUIO01. The sequence goes on along the minus strand of CAWUIO010000073.1, from coordinate 32,340 downwards.
AAAGATGCTTTCATTGTCTAGCAAATAATCCCAGCTCAGGTTTATTTGCGAAGGAGAAACCGACTGGGCGTCCAAATTGTTGGGAGGTGAGGGAATATCAGAATTATTTATATTGACTAGCGAGTCTAAGTTACTATAAGCCGAACGGCCAAAATTGTTAAAAGCCCTCACCCGAAAGGTGTATAAAATATTATCGTTTAGTAAGCCTTTTAGGGAAAAGCTGGTGACATTCGCATCTACCTTGGCCAGGATTTCAAAATTATTATCACTCAGAATACTCTGGGCTTCAATCTCAAACCCAGTTTCACTGATGGAGTTATCTTGCCAAGTAAGGCTATCCGGGTTGGCTTGTAAATTAGTGGGCGCACTGGGGATGGGTTGGGGGCGGGCGCAAGATTGATTACTCCATACCGAATTACCTACCGGGGATACGTTCCTTACCCGAAAACAATAGAGGGTGCCCGCATTGCCCGAAAACAAGAAGCTTCTGCTATTGGCCCCTAAGCTAATAAAAGAAAAATCATTGCTGGATTCATTAAACACCTCTATTTCAAAGCTTGAAAGAGATGCGGAAGTGTCTTCCCAAGTTACCTGGATTTGATCTTGGGAAAAAGAAAGGGCATTCACATTAAAAGGAGGGGCTATGGTAGCGCTGGCGCTGATCTGAACAACTTTAGAAAACTCAGAGGTATTTCCGGATTCATTGGTTTGGATAGCAGTAATCCGGTCTCCAAGGCTGACGTCTCCATTTAGTATCCAGACGTTTCGGTTAACTGAGGCATTGCCCAAAAAGGTTCTTCCTTGACTTGGGCCACCACAGGCTGGGTTGTCGGCATACACTTCCACAAGGGCCCCCACCACACAAGTCCCCTGGATGCTCATATCATCGGCCTCGGTAATAATAGGAATTCCTACACCCTTATTGCTACTTTCGCCTAGGTTTATGCCCTGGTCGGCATTACAAAAAATTGAATTGAGACGAAGGGTATTGGCGCTGCCTTCTTCGATCTGTATGCCGCTGCCTTCACTGTAAGCAATTACATTGTTGATAATTTGGTTTTTGGAGCCATTAATAAAAATTCCGGTTCCATTGCCAGCCGCCTCGAGACCTTCACCAATCAGGGCCCCGATCTGGTTTTGTTCAATCCGGGTTTGATTGGCCTCAATCTGGATGCCGACGGAAAAATTATTTATGGCCAGACCATAAATTTCACAATTGTCAGCTTTTATATCCAGTCCTTCACTTACACTATTGGCTTGCCTACTCAATTCTATTAATGGCCCACCATCATAACCCGCTTGGGTACGTCCATCAATTATAACCGGATCTGTTATTTCAGGAAGTGAATTGTTCAGGAAGATTCTCCAATAATTTACTCCATCCTGTCCCGACATATACCCAGGATCATTGGTTGACAAATTAAATTGAATAACCTGGGTTCCGGCTTGCTCATTGGCACTTTGGATGGCTTGGTTGAGGCTCCCGTTTCCAGCAGGATTTGTGTTGCTAACTATCAGGGGCGATTCGGTTATAAGACGGGCAATCCCTCGGGAAAATGTACCATTATAATTCTTAAAGGATCCGGCTACTATAAGTTTTCCGCCACTTTCCAGGGCCAAAGCCCGTACATCACTATCAAAACCGCTTCCGGTTTGAAAACTTGGGTCAAAACTCCCATCGGGCAGTAGCCGCGCAATACGGCCCAAGGCTACCCCCGCAAAGTTTCTAAATGCCCCTCCAAGGATAATTTTGCCATCATTTTGAATGACTGCATCGTGTATAATGGCATCAAACTCCCCATTAATTTGAAAGGATGGGTCAAGGCTACCATCCGGGTTGAGACGCACCACTCGGTTTTGACCTATTCCCTGGAAACTGTTAAAATCCCCTACTACCACAATTTTACCATCATTCTGTATCAGGACTTTACTTACCAGCCCATCAAAACCACTTCCTATATTAAAAGTCTCATCCAATGAACCGTCTGGGTTCAAGCGGAGTAGCCTATTTTGATTGGACTCATTATAGATTTTAAAATTTCCACCGACCAAAATTCTACCATCTTCTTGCTCAGCGATGGTGTATACGGGCCCATCAAAGCCATTCTCTACCAAAAAATCGGTGTCTATCTCCCCATCGGAGTCTAAACGGGCCAAGAAAGGGCTCCGGCTACGGTCCACATCTGTAAATTCCCCTCCAATTAAAATTTCGTCTTCCGATAATACCTCAATAGCTCTAACGGCTCCATTTAGCCCGGTACCTAAATCCAATTCATCTAGGGTGCCATCAGATGTAAAGCGCAACAAATTTTGAGTACTGTTCCCAATCAGCGAAAGTAAATTACCCCCTAAAAGCATTTTTCCATCCGACTGCAAGCCTAAGGAGAAAAACGTACTATTGTTACGCCCTTGTACACTTGTTATATTAATATCTACGCTACCCCCGGGATTGATTCGGCTGAAACCAAAGGCTTTAAAACCATCATAACTCCCGAAATTACCGGCAGCTAGAATCCTCCCATCCTCTTGAATTAAGAGGTCATACACTTCACCAGCAAAACCTTCTCCGGTTTCGAACTCCCTGTCCAGGGATCCTTCTTGGGCATTTACGGCCCAAGAGAAAATGGTAAGTAAGAGAAATAGATACTTTTTCATAAAATGATAGAAAAGATACTATTTAATGTCTTGAGTAATAGTTTAACTCAAAAATACGGCTTATCCAAGTCCAGATGGGAACCATTCATCGAAAAGAGATAGTAACTGGTCTATTTTCCCCCTAAAAATCCTAATCAAATGGGTATCAAGCCCCTAGGTAAAGGAAATTAGCTGTATTTTTGAATAGAAATGTATGTTGTATGAAATTTATAAAATTCGCCATTTGGCCCTTGTTTTTTTCCTTGGTAGCTTGCTTTGACTTGGAAGAAATTGAGTTTGTGGATTTTCAAGCCGATGCTGTTATTCCCTCGGTTGTCCGGGTTGACTCCCTTGTTCAGTTTGAGGCCGGGGCTTTAAGCGATGGGGCCCAATCTTATCTTTGGTCCTTTGGTGACTCCCAAAATACCCAAAGCGAAGAAGCCAATCCCAGTTTCCAATATGATAGTATTGGTTTTTACACGGTACGCTTGCGGGTTACTATTCAAAAAAGTGATGGCTTACAAGTGGACAGCCTAGAAAAACGCATTGCCGTCATCCCGCAAACCCTCAGTACGGGCCATCCTTCCGTCCGCTCGCTAAGCCAGTTTGATCCGAGTACCGATTTTGAAGCCATCAGTATTGCGCCCTTCGTGAACGAATCGGGCTTTATGCTTCTCGGACGCACCAATATCAATGGGGTCTACTTGGCAAGCATCGATAGTGCATTTACCATACAATTAGAAAAGACTATCAATGGCCTGGCCCAAGGGCAAATCATTGGGGCAAAAATACAGGGTGTTTCCGATGGTGATTTTGTAGTCTCGGGCAGAATTCAATACTCCAGTGACGATCAAGATGCTTTCTTGCTCAAAGTAAACCCTCAAGGGGATTTAGGGGCCAATGGTTGGTTTCAACAGGTGAGTTCCTTGCGAAATGAGTCGTATACGGATATTTTTGAGTACCGTCCGGGCCTTCTGCTGGCCATAGGGACTGTCTTTCAAAATAACCGTCCGCAACTTCTCTTAGATATCTACAACCTAGACGGGCAATTAATCAACTCCCAGCAATGGGGGAGCAATTGGCGGGCCGAAAGCGCCGAATTGATCCTGGCCGAAAATAAACTATTGGTAGCGGGAAGAGATTTTATAAATCCGGCTATTTTTAGCTTCGAATTACTCGACACCAATGCGGTTTTTCTTAACGAAGCGGTACTCCGAGGAGTAGAAGGCACCGCTCGAGAAGTGCTCAATACCCGGGATGGGCGCTTTGTGATGGCCGGTAGCCTAGGTCCCTCTGGCTCTGATAGTTTACAAGCTTTCCTAGCCAAGTTTAACTCCATCAACGCCTCCGTCACTCCTCTTTGGTTTGACACCTTACAGATTTATCAAGACGATTTCTACTTTGTTCGGGAGTTTATCAACGGCGATCTTATTGTGTATGGCAATCATTACAACCCTCTTTCTGGGCGGGATATACTCATATCTTTTTACGATGAAAATGGGATTTTTCAAAAAGCCCGGCTCTTGGGAAGTGAGGGAGAAGACAAACTGCAGTTTTTTCAACCCGCCCAAGATTCCCTGTCGGTTATTCTGGGAGGTTACAGCCGCAATACCGGATTTTCCTCTCGGAAAGAACTTTTTGTGGCCCAGGTCCTCAATACTTTTTTAGAATAAAACCCCTTGGGGCTTCCCCGCGCTCAATCAGTTAGGCATACTCTTGCACCACCCTGCCCAGCGCGGGTCGGGCTAGGCTGCCGAGCCTCCAGCCGCACTGCCCCTTTCGGTCTCGGCCCACTCCTTTTAATGAAGAGGCGCCTATCCCTAAGCCAAAGAAGGGGTACAGGGCACCACCAGTCGGGAACCGGAACGGAAAGAATACGTAAAAATTAGCAAAAAATTCTACGAAACTGTATACATTTAGTCTCCTTCAGTAGCGGCCCTCGCTACCTGGGCTTCGGCTCCAATTCTTTGGCTAGCTGTTGTCCTATTCACAATTACTTGAAAATCAAATTGTCTCTCCTCTCTCCTCTCGTCCCGGCTCCCGGTTCTCAAGTCCCGGTTCCCAATTTGGCTTAGGGATGGAGCGGCCTGTTTGAGCTCGTTTTGGCCAGCGGGTAAAGGCAGCGAGTAGCGAGAGCCCGACCCGCCGGGCAGGGTGAAAATTGCTGGGCACCAAATTCTTAAGCGGGGAAGCCCCATAATCCCTTAGCTTTTCAGGAACTCTATTTGAAAAAACCCATAAAAAAAGCCCCGACCATTGGGCCGGGGCTTCTTATGCTAATCCAGGAGGGATTATTCCACTATCACACGTTTGGTAGTGGTGGTTTCTCCTTTCACAATTTGCAAGAAGTATAGACCTTGCAAGCCTCCACGTACGTAGAGCTCAGCCGCATCCGAATTTCCATAGGATTGACTGGTGATCACATTGCCTTGGGCATCCATTAGGGTAATCGTTAAATCACCTTCTCCATTGCCTAGGGCTACTTGTACCATATCCGGACTCGGGTTAGGATATACTTGGACCGTAACTTCGAGATCTTCTCCGCTACCGGCTTCTTCTTCGCTGCCTCCGCTTACCTCAAAGGAAATGGTTTCCTCGGCCAGTACAGCTCCGCTACCAAATCCACGGTTGTGGGCTTTGGCATTCAATGTGTAGCTTCCAGCTTCTAAGATGCTTCCTCCCATTCCAAATACGGCAAATGGGGCCGCATTGTCAAATCCAGAGGAACTTACCGGACCATCTAGGTCAAGTACCATACTACCTACTCCATTGCTTGGCGTAGCCACAATGTTTACACTCTCGGCCGTAAGGGTATCCAGATCTACTACCGATCCGTCTGTCAGCGATACCAAGACTGCGTTCGTGGCAGCATCTACCAGGTCGTAGCTAAGGCTTACATTATTTTCTACACTGAAGTTAACCATGATCGTATCGCTAGCTCCCCGCTCAAAAGTCTTCTCAAAGACAATTACGGTAAGGCTATACGAACCTATCGTGGGTTTCCAAGCTCGGACCTCACCGCTTGACGTATTGCCTAAAAGGGTGAATATATCCAAGTGGCTTACCAAACGGTCGCGCTCTTCGGCACCTGTGGTGATAAAGCGGGCACTACCGATATTGTTTCCTAAGGCCTGGATGGTGATTTCGTCCGTTCCTAAGGCGTTCAAGTCGATCACTTGGCCTTCAGACAAGTTACCAACGTTTGAGTCATCCCGGGTATCCAAGATCGCTAAGGATACTTCTGGGATAAATTCGTCCACTACCTCAAAGCTCACACTGGCCGGGCTTCCGGCTTCTCCCATCAAGTTACGCCCACTGTATGGAGTAGCCGTGATGGTGTAGGTGCCTGGGGCTAGGTCGCTCCAAGGATACACATTGCCTTGGCTATCCCCAAATAGATGGAACGGCGTGTCATTTTCCGTGCGTACAAAGTTCTGGCTTCCACTTACCTCAAACGAAACACTGCCAAAGTCGGCCGGAACCGTGTTGGCCCGGATAGAGAAGCGTTGGTTCGGGAAGTCGTTCAAGTTGATGAGCATGCCGTTTTCAATCGGGAACAAGTCCTGATCGTTGGTAGCACTTACAAAGGTAAAGCCAGAAACCCCGGTTACGGTTAGATTGGCCGGAACCACCAAAGTAGGCTGCATCTGGTCATTACTATTGATCACTAGATCTGCTCCGTACTCTCCGGCAGGAACACCACTGGCATCAAAGTTAACATCGATCTCTAGGGTTTGTCCGCTTGGTACGGTACCACTTAATGGACTGGCCGAGATAACTTCGGTCCCGATTACTACATCATCAATCTGGGCATACCAGTTGAATGCACCCGTAGCGGTATCGTAGTATCTCCAACGGATCATGATCGTACTTGCTTCTCCGATGAAGCCATCTAATGGAATCGTTACCAACTCTCCAGGCTCCGAACGGAATCCTCCGTGATCTTCGTTCCAGCGTAAGATATTGGTCCAAGTAGCTCCCCCGTCCGTACTGATATCTGTATCCAGGGTATCTAGTTGGGCGAAGTTTTGGTAGTTGGCCGAGTACTGAAGTATAACGCCTTTCTTTCCAGTTACATCAATCACAGGGGTCCGTAACTCTGTATCGTAGGCAGCACTGCCAAAAGCATCACTACTTGAGGTTGCAGCTTCTCCGGTACTGGTGTAGTTTCCTTCGCCAAAGGATGCGGCAAAGTCAAATACTAATCCATTCCCTATGTTATCAATGGTAGTCCAACCCGCTGGTGGGAATACCCCTCCTTCGAAGTCTTCGGTCAAGAAACCTAGCAAAGGGTTGCTTTGAATTTCAAGCTCCTGGGTCACCATTTGAATGGGACCATCCTTGGCCAATTTGGCTTGGATACGGGGATCGTTCAAGGCATCCATATTGGGGGCAAACTCCCGGACCATTTGCGTAGTCCCGGTTTCTTGGGCCACGACATCAATCGTGAATTCCAAATCGGCTTCTCCGCTGTTGCTTATGCTAAGCGTTCGCGTGGAAGTGGCTCCTTGAGGGAGGATCTCGTTGATCGTATCTGGATCTACCGAAATAAGTGGTGGATCTTCTACGGTCAATTCTAAGTCTACCTGTACTTCAGGCTGCGTCAGATCATTGCTCGATACGATGAAAGCATCGGTATACACACCCGAAGTTAGGCCGGTGGCGTCAAAAGTAACATCTATATCTACACTGGACCCACCCGCTACGCTACCCGAGGTAGGGCTGGTAGAGAAGAATGGTACACCATCCAAGATTTGGATATTGTCCACTTCCAAACTTGGGCCAGCTACTTCCATAAAGGATAGGAATACCAATTGCTCTATATTGCCTGTAACGGCTTCTCCCGAGAATACCAAGGTATTGTCAAAGTAGATCTCCATGGCACTCGTGGCGCGTTCAATTTCAATACGGATATTAAAGTATCCGGCTGGGGTTTCTGTATCAATTGGGAAGAAGACACTCGTCCCCGAAGTATCCCGGGCCAGTACCGTCCAAGTACCGTCTACATTATAACGTAAGCGGGTATTTACCAATTCGGCCGTAGGTGACTGCGGGATGATGTCCCAAGTAGCCCCTAAACCTTGAATGGAAACATCCATAGACAGGGCAGATACGGCTTGTGAACCAATTCCAACCTCAGGGGAGAAGGCAAGCGTGTTACCCAATCCATCGGATATTACCTGTAAGTGCTGGGCCCCTCCGCTTGGGTTCGCATCGGAAATCTGATAGTTGCCAAACTGGGCAAACCAAGATCCTTGTCCATTGATATCGCCAAGGTTGAAGGATTCTAAATCTGTTGCGTAACCAGGGATTCCAAGATATTCAGGCATGCCCCCTACGCGGAATAGCGAAGAAGTAGTCATGAAATCTTCGGAAACCGTAGGGTTTGCTTGCTTCACCTTAGATACTAATACCGGGGCATTGGCATCTGTAACTGGTTCTACTACCGTAAACTGACGGGCAATGTTGAAGTTTAAGGCACTCTCCCCACTGTTGGTGATGGTAACCGTTTGGGTAGAACTTAAATTGACCGTTAAGGTATCAGACAAGGAAGTAGGCTCTACGGTGATTACAGCCGGCTCGTTTAAGTCCATACTGGCTACCACCCCTACTTGGCTAAGGTTTGCGGCATCACTGTTTACAATAATACCCGCTACGTAGAATCCAGGATCTACCACGGTACCGTCAAAGCTAACTGGGATTTCTAGGGTCTCTCCTACGCCAACAGTTCCCGCGGCTTGTCCTACGGTAAGCCATACGGCAGCTCCTTCAAATAAAGTAACATCATCTATTTGAGCGTACCAGTCAAATGCACCATCGGCTAGGTTATAATATCTCCATCGGATGATGACTTCTTCGGCAGAACCGGCAAACTGACTTACGTCAATCAATACTTCTTCACCGGGAGTGGCCCGGAACCCACCGTGGTCTTCGCTCCAGTTGAGCATGGTTGTCCAAGTACTTCCTCCATCGGTACTGATATCCACATCTAAGTCATCATTACCTATTACATTCTGGTAATTGGCTGTGTATTGGAGCATTAAGCTGCTCTTGCCCGCGATATTGATCACTGGAGTACGTAGCTCTGTATCGTAAGCTGCCGGACCAAACTGGTCACTGCTGGCCGTAGCGGCATCGCCTGTAGTACCTGTGTAGATACCTTCACTGGCGTATTCGCTCAGCCCCCAGCTTACACTATTATCGATGGCGTTTACGACACTCCAAGTTTCTGGGAAACCGTTGTTGAAGTCTTCTTCCAAAATCACTTCACCAGAGACCATAAAGACAGGCGTAGTACCCGGCATCACGTCTACGTCCCGACGGACATCGGCGGCTAATTTAACCGGATCGGTAGCCGGTACAAATCCTAGTGTTTCCTGGCCGCTTAGATCTAAACCTTCTGTGACCGCATTTACCTCGGCCCCAATCACATCCAAGGTGAACTCTATCGGCTCGCCTCCTTGGTTGGATAAACTTAAGGTGCGGGTGTTTACTTGACCGAAGTCTACCTCTTCTTGTATTACCGTAGGATCTACTACTAAGAAAGAAGGTCCGGTTACGTCCAAGGTAGTGTTGACGGTCACAGTGCCAAAGTTTTGGTTTTCACCAAAGCCAATGACTAAATCGGTATTATACGTGCCAAAGGGTTGGTTGGCATCAAATAAAACTTCCACTTCTACGGTGCCATTGGCCGGGATTACTCCAGAACCTGGCGTAGCCGTTATCGGTGATACAAACTCCCCGGCCGTGCCGTCAATGATTTGAACATTGTCAAAATCCAAGGTAGGCCCGGCTACTTCCATCAAGGAAAGCATAACTAACTGCTCAATATCGCCGGCAAACCCTTGACCGGTGAATACGTTCTCTCCGTCAATCAGAATGCTGAACAAGCTCGTGGCCCTTTCCACTTCAATAATCAAGTTGAAATATCCAGTTGGGGACGGGGCATTGATTGGGACAAAAATGGCGTTTCCGTTACCATCATCCACCAAAGCCGAAAGGCTACCATCTGTTCCGTACTGGAAACGGGTAATTACCGAACCAGCCGTAGGCGATTGAGGGATTACTTGCCAGGTTACATCCGATCCTTGAATGTTCAAATCCATAGAAAGGGAAGAGAATTCTTCAGACCCAATCCCTACATCCGGGGAGAAAGCCAAGGTTTGGCCTAATCCGTCAGCTAAGCTGCGTACTTGCTGGGCTCCGGTGGCTGGGTTGGAGGTCTCAACCTGCCAGTTGGCAAACTGTCCAGCCCAACCTTGCTGACCATCGATATCTCCCAGGGAGAAATCTTCAAATCCGGTTTCTAACTGAACGGTATTGGCTTCAAATGGCTGAGGGGCTAATATAGCGGCCGAACTTGTTAAGTCTAAGCTCGTGGCTACAAACTCGGTCCGGGGATCACTTGGAGCGGCTACTTGATTGTTTACCGGGCTTACGCGTACCGATTGTACCTCGCCTCCTTCTACCGGAGTGATCACGTAGGGTACATCACTGCTACTAGTATTGGTCATCGTAAAGGTTTGCGTCTCGGTTTGGCCTTGGGGCAAGCTTGAAGTCAGCGTAGTAGGCTCTACCGTGATGGGTAAACCATTGACCAGTAAGTTTACGGGTACCACCACTTGGTTATTGGATGGGTCATTGTTGTCAATGATGATATTGGAGCTGTAATCTCCAGGGGCGCCGGCAAATAAATCTACCGATACTTCCACGGACTCTCCTTGGGCTAATGAACCAGATAAGGGAGCGGCACTGAAGAAGGTACCGTTGGCCCTTAGTAACCAGTTTCCGGGGAAGTTAAAGCCATCGATAAGTCCCAAAGCCAAGCTATTGGCGGTAAGATCGTCAAAGTTGAAGTTACCCGCCGGTTCGTTTCCTACTACCCAGGAGGATTGTTGGGAGGCCGTACCGTCCAAGGCAAGTGGGAATAAATCCGGTCCTTCGGGTACGGAAATCAATAATCCAACGAAGAAGACCCCGCTTACACTGGTCGGCTCAATGTTGACGCTGACAAAGTTATCTGTTCCTGGACTGTCGAATACCCCAGTAGCTTCTGTCAGCAATACTGCGTCACTAGGATCTCCATCATCTGTAGGATCTTCAAACAGTATGAAACGGCCCGTCAATCCGGGGGGGCCATCCGAAGCCGCCGCCGCGATGCTCGAGATAACTTGGGCTCCTGAAACGGTTTGGAAAGAGTTTAGGATAAGCAGGTCAATGTTGTTACCCGCTCCGATGTTGTTATCGCTGCTACCATCGTCCAAGCGATAAATGAAATCATCGGGGTTTACGCTAGCTAAGGCGACATCTTCTCCAATAGAGTTTAGGCTTACATTGGGATTAGGGCTACGGCTTAGTAATCCTGTATGGGCACTGGTCATCGTGCTGTTGGAGGTCATAGGCGCGGCAACACTCACCCCTTCCATTGACGGAGCTGGCGCATCACCAAAGCTTAAGTCAAATACTAGAGTGGCTTCTCCATTATTGCTTACTGTAAAGGTCTGCGTTTCTGTTTGACCCGGATCCAATACCGAATTGATAGAATCGGTAGATACCGCAATGATGGCAGGATTTGCCCCTGACCCAGATAATGAGATAAGGATACCTTCCCCAGCATTGTTTACCAAAGTAAGCGTACCGCTGATTTCACCTAGGGCACTGGGAGAGAAAGTAACCGGTAGGTTCTCTGAGCTTCCCGGGGCAACCGTGAACGGCAAAGTTGCCGTTGAGGAGAAATCTGGGTTACTGAATTGCAAATCGGTAATCTGCAAATTACCCGCTAAGTCGCCAGCGGCTGGGTTATCGATCTGTAAGTCTTGGGTACTTTGATCTCCAATACCAAAGGCCCCATAGGTCAAGCTAGTGACCGGTACATCGATTTCCGGCACTTGATTGATGATACTAACGGTGATGGAGTCATTGCTTGAATCTTCATCTCCTATAAAAGATGTAAATGCCGTCAAGCTAAACGATGTCCCATCGGCTCCGAAATCAAATGGGGTAGCAAACGTAAAGTCTACCGAAGATACTGGTGGAATCTCCCCTGTAAAAGTTTCGGTAACTACGGCCCCTCCGTCTACAAAGTAGCTTACATCAAAGGATGTAGAGTTGGTATCAATTCCAAAGTTCCTTAAGGTAACCGTAATACTTTCCGTACCTAAATCCGGATCGCTTACTGGAGATGACACGGCAAAAACCCCAACATCTTGGCTTTCCAAATTGGAGGACAAGACCCATCCTTGATCGGCTAGGTGGCCCCGGTTCAAATCTCCAATATCAAAGTTGGCAAATCCTGCTTCAGCAAAAGGGGTCATCAAGGAGTTACCACTTCCGGGAGGGAAAGTTGCTTCATCCCAGTGAGAGTAGCTTGAGCCTCCCTGGAAGGGATTAGGGGCAAAAACTGCCGCTCTTTGTCCGCCTAAAGCCGCAAAAGCCAAAGGACTATTCATAAACAAGTCTCCACTTACTAAAGCAGCTACCTGCTCAGGACTACCAAATCCCAAATCTAAGATGGGAGTACCATCACCAAGTTCTACGAAAACATCCCAAGGAGCAGGGTTGTTACCTCCGTTGCCACCTACACCGCCTCCACCATTGGAAAGTCCGGCGATACCCATACTGTGGCCAATCTCGTGCAATACCACCGTAGTGAAGTCAATGATACCGGGAGGTGTGTTCCCATCAGTTGGGAAATACCAGTTAAACTCTGTATTGTAGGTCTGGTTTCCATTGGGCGTACCCGGAGCTAGATCAAATCCAGCAATCGCATTTCCTAGCGCTAAGGTATAACTCCACTCGGGTACCCCGTTAGGCACATTGGTAACCCGTGGCGAACCATTTTGTCCTAAGACACCACCTCCTAAGTTGGCAAAATCGGCCGCAATCAAGATGGGAACATTGGAAACGACTTCGGTTTCCCAAATGTCGGCGGCAAAGCGGAAAGCATCCCGGGCAGCTTGCTCATCATCGCCCAACAGGGCAAAACCAGGGCCAAAATCAATGACAATCTCCGACGTTGAAATTTGCTCAAATTCTTGCTGCTGAGCTAGGGTCATTTTTCCCCCATTGGCCCGAACCGCATCCCAGAACTCGGTATGGCGGGTATTTTTAATAAACATCCCGAACATATCGGGACCTACATAACACGTATCGCTGACGTATTCGGCCCATTCTGCTCCACCCAAAATGGCCTTTTTAGGGCTTTGGGCGAAACTTGTGCCAAATGCCAGCAATACAAATAAAAGGAGTGTAACCCCCCCATGGAAGCATTTTGTCAAATACCCCCTTTTGTAAATCGCTTGTAGCATACAAACAAGGTTAAGATTAAATAAATAAGAAAATAGAAGAAATTGCCTATCCTTTTTTAATGGTTTGAGATTAAGACTTTAAAAAAAGTCAATGGCGGATAAGCTTATGCAATCGCTGAATTGAAAGAAATAAGATGATTGATCTTTAAGAGGTTTATATTCGTTAGATCCAATATTCTTTTGCCAAATATATTACCGTGTATTATAGTAATTGTAATACTCATAGGGTTAATTTCTAATGACCACTTGGTGTAATTTTGTTAACTAATCTAATTCAAAAAATTTTATATACAAAAGTATAGCCGATTTTTAGGGATAAAATATAGAACTATTTAGACAAACGACTGAAAATGAAAGCTTAACAAACATTAAAATAATCTAATTATTTCTCTTTAAATTATACAATAAGGAATTTTGCAGGTAATTATCCACCTGTTTTGAGGTGCATTTTGAGCCTAAGCCCAGATAGAGGTGTAGAAAAATGACTTTTTTTTCTTTACAATAATGAATGAAAGTTTTGAAAGTGTTGAACAAGAAAAATCTCAAAAAAGTACAGTTTGGCTGAGAACATTACAGGCCAAAAATATTAATTTGACACGAAAAAGATACATGATACTTCTTGCTGAAATACTACTTCCATGGCTGAGGGATAGAGCGGCCTGTTTGAGCCCGCCGCTGGATGCTGCGGGGGCCGGCGAGTAGCGAAAGCCCGACCCCGGAGATGGAAAATAGGCCAAGTGGGTAGGTTCCATCTCCGGGGGCAGCCCCAAATCCGCCTACTTTACTTCCAAAATGGTCAATCCTCCATGCCCCTTGCCATCCCCTACCAAGTTTTCTTTAGGAGTGAGGGGGTTGGCGATGAAGTCTCCATCGATATAAAATTTATAGAGGTATTTTCCGGGGGGAAGCTCAAGCTTGCACTCCCAGCCATCGGCGCTGCGGTATAAAGGAGTGCCAAAGAGATTCCAATTATGAAGAACCTCCTCCATATAATCTAGGGGATCTTGGATAAACTGAAAGCCTCCTTATCGGGTACCCGAGCCATTTGAAACCCATGACATACCCCCGATAGCAAGGCGTACAGTGAAACTGGGCTTTGACACGATGACTTACTAAGCAGACACAACCTAAGATGATGAAGTATCCAATAAATGTATTCATAAAACCAGTTTTGTGCATTTAGGGTTAGAATACTTCTGCGTGTTTTTTTATCCAATTCTCGGCTTCTTGAGTATACCAGAACCGGCTAAAATTGGATGCCCCGACGATCCTCTGGAAATAGGGGTAGGCCTTTTCTAGTTCTCCTTGGCCATCATAATACGAGCCCATATAGAGTAAAGTGTAGGGATTATGGGGGTCTTGGGATAGAAGTGCTTCTCCGATTTCGGGTAGCAGGGGGCCGAATCTTTCCAAGGGGGGTACTTCTCGGTGAAAAGCTACAGTATTTAGAAAATTCAGGGTGTGCATCACGTGAAGATCCCCATATTCGGTATACTTGGGGAAGCGGGCAAATAACGTATCAAGCAATTGGGCACTACGGAAGTACGCGCTGGTATCAAAGCGGGACATAAAGGCTTGAGCCAAAGCCTCTGCCCGGAGTTTATCCCGGTACAAAGGTGCTTCTTGGGCATAGTCTTTCTCTTGTGCCCTAGCTTTCTCAAATAAAGGCATTGTTTCTTGCCCCAGCACCCAATTTTTTAGAAAACTCAAGGCAAATAAAGAAGACGAAATATCACCATAAATCAATCGGGCGGGGTCGCTCATCAATGCATTATTGGCGAGAAGGATTAGGCTCAGGTCTTTTTCGGGCACATGGAGATATAAACTAGAATAACAGTCATACTGCCCATAGGCCCATACTAAGCCGATCCCTTGATAGGTTTGAGAAAATACCCCCATACCATAAGGTACTTTATCCGAAAAGGGACGGATCATATCCTCATAAGCGGCGGGAGAAATTAATTTCCCCTTGCTTAGGGCTTGAGTAAATCGATTAAAATCAGGCAAAGTAGCCACTAGCCCCGCTGCCGTTGAATATCCATAGTCTACAAACCCCGCTTGGGTTTTGCCTTCGTATAGGTAAGGCTGGGCCAAAACATAAGGCCATTGGGCAACGTGCTGAGAGTCTCGCAGAACGAAGGTTTGGCTTAGCCCCGCTTTTTGAAGAATTTTTTCCTGGAGCAAGTCCTCCAGTTTCTTCCCTCCGGCTTGTTCCAAAACCGGACTAAGCCAACTAAACCGACTACTGTAATAAAACTCCTCACCTACTTGGCCTTGGGAAGTGTGGGAGGCCACGTGCTTAAGTAAAATAGAATCACCTATAGGGGCCTTGGGCACATATTGTTTTATAGTATGCTCCAGTTTTAGTTTTCCCTCTTCTTCTAGCATTTTGAGAAGGACCCCCGAATACATTTTGGTCAAGGACGCCAAGGGAAATAAAGTGGCCGAGTCTACAGGGATCTTTTTTTCCACATCGGCCCAGCCTCGATACGCTTCCCAAAGGTTTTGCTCGCCTTGCCGGACCATCAAGGCCATACCCGGAATTTGAAAATAATTTTGAAGTTCTTGCATTTCTCGGGAAAAGGTATCCAGAGGACCTGCTTCTTGCGGAGGCCTGGCATTTTGACAAGAAGTGAACACATAAACAAGGGTAAGAAAGTGTAGTAGTTTTTTCATGGTTTTGAGAAACAAACATGGAGGCCAATACCCGCATGGCCCCCATGCTTATCATTGCGTAAGGGTTTATAAACGACTAAGAATCGCAGGCCCTACGTTGAGCATTTTCCCGATCAGTTTAAAGATTAAAGCCCGGCCATTATCCCCATTGGTGGTTAAGATGAGCCCTCTTTGAGATTGCGGTAATAATAAAATCACGGCTCCCACGCCTTTGTCTCCTCCGGCATTGAATAAAGCATACTCTCCTCCGGGCAAATCCGGGAAAACTATCCATCCTAGGCTAAAACCTACTTGGGGTTTAAACGCTTTACGTAAGCTGCGCATATCTTCAAGGACAGGAGAAGACAGTCCCCGTTGCATCAAAACATCCTCACAAAAAAGTCCCAAGTCTTGTAAGGTGATCAATAAATCATCTGAAGCGGTGGCTTCCTCAATTTTTTTGTAAGGAAATGCCTCTCCTTCTTGGCTATGTCCTAGGGCAATACGATCAGGATCAATACCTTCTTCCCATTGCATGTAGCTTTCTTCCATGGCCAAAGGCCTAAAAATCAAGGAGTCTACTAGCTCCGTTAAGGGCTTGTCAAACTTATTTTCTAGGGCTTTTTTTAAATACTCAAATCCCTCTCCCGAGTAGCCTACTTGCTCACCCGGCTCCGCATGGAAAGTCAGCTTTTGGCTTTCTTCCATCCAACGCCAGTTCTTAAAACCCGTTTGATGGGCCAACACATGCCGGGTAGTCAGCTTTTTGTGCCGGGGATCGGCTTGTACATCCGGATCTACCCAATAGGGATAAAGCGGGGCATCCAGTGCCCATTGGCCTTGACTTACCAGCTTTAAAGTCATCATCGTCACGATGGATTTGCTAAGAGAAGCCACATCAAAAAGCGCATTTTGGGGGGCTTTTACCCCCGCCTGTAACTCACCCAAGACTTCCAGGTACTTGAGCTTGCCCGATTCTAAGGTGGCAATTCCCAAAGCGGGTATATTCAATTCCTTTTGCCATGCCCCTAGGGAATCACTTGCCGGTATAACAATCCCGGTCTTGCTTTGCGCCCATACTCCGTTCATACTCAGGAGACATAGGCATAGAAGATAGATAAAATAATTCATAAGAAATGTATATGGTTTGGTTTATGAAATGCGAGTGTTTCAGAAGCTTAGCAAGGAGTAAGCTCAGAGGATAAGGGGCTTGCCCGCGCTTGAAACATGTTTCCAATTAAGGAGACCTGGGCTGGCGCGGGCCGGGCTATCGCTACTCGCTGCCTTTGCCCACAGCCCAGCACGAGCTCAAACAGGCCGCTCTATCCCTAAGCCGGGTTCTGATTTTTTATGTAAAACCTACCTGTATGCAAGCCCCCACGTTGGTGAAGGACTGCATAAGGTGTGTTGTCATCCCGCTAAGAGCCCAAGAAAGCAGATTAGGGCATTTTGGAAAACAGCTCCAGCGCTTTCTCCACATCTTTATCTCCTTTTTGGAAATAGTAAGCCTTATTCCGTTCTACTGGGTAATCGGGGGAAAGTCCGCGATTAGGCCCAGGCTCCCCAGGATAATATCCTATTAAAGGAATATCAACTTCTAGTTTTGTGTAGGGCAGGCGCAGCATAAAAAACAAGCCGCCATTGGTGCCCATTTGATTGCCTCCACTCCGCTGCCCTACCAAGGTGCCTAATTTATTATCGCGTATGTACTTTGCCAGATAAAAGGTAGCGGAGCTGTTGGCGGCGTCCATTAACACCGTGAGTTTCCCAGTGAAATTTTGGGGAGCGGGTTTAACCTTGAGGGTATCCTCAGAAGTATCGCGTAGTCGGTAAAATCGGGCATCAAATTTTGTGACTTTATCTTGGATATCAAACAATCCTTTTTCCCAACTACTCAAATAGGGGCGCAAGTCTTGAGGCACTGCTTGATAACGTACCCACTGCCTATCTCGGAGCAAGGCCAAGGGTTTGTCGGTCAAAT
The DNA here is from genome assembly GCA_963922455.1 of uncultured Microscillaceae bacterium. Taxonomy (GTDB): domain Bacteria; phylum Bacteroidota; class Bacteroidia; order Cytophagales; family Microscillaceae; genus CAWUIO01. The sequence continues at coordinate 14,763 of CAWUIO010000073.1, read as the reverse complement.
AAGCAAACAATTCCCAATACACTTCCATCAGGCCACCTTCGTTCCCCCGGATATCGAGTATGAGCTGGGAGCCCTCTTTCTCACTTAGTTCGCTAAAGAAATTTTTCAGGTACTGCTTCCAATTCATCTCAAAATTCCAAACCGCAAACGTACCCAATTGGAGTAAAGCCGTACTATCGTTGAGCCAACGATACGACCAAAGATCTTCTTCTTTCTCGGGAGGAGGAGCATAGCGCTCCGCAATACGTTTTGCTCTTTCTTTACGGCCAATGGTTTTGACCGTAAATTCCTGCGTTTCTCCTTGAGGGGTTTTAATCTTTAGGCTGTATTTGCCATCCTGAGGAGGGTAAAGCAAGGGAAATAGTATATCAAAGGCTTCAAACTTTCCGTAGCCCGTGATGGACATATCCATTTGTCTTTTTAAATCATTTGCCCCATCCGAACGGCTATATTGCATGAGGTTTTCTAAAATCTTAGGCATAGCCTGGCCATGGATTTCAATTAGCTCGCTCCCCTCAGGTATTTTTTCTTGGCTGAGGTTCTTTTGCAAGTACATACGATCGCCTAAAATGACAAAAGTAAGCGGCAACTTATCCTCTCCTAGAAAAAGCTCTTTTTGGATTGCCTTTGACTGATTCCAATAATTGGGGTAGGTATGTCCACAAGCTATCTCTCGGCTTAAGGCACTAAGGTTTAGAAAAGCCTCCCGTAAATCTGAGGAACCCGTGTATACTTCCCGGTATTTTGTAAGCAAAGCATCTATCTGTAAAGTATCCAGGTACCTGTACAGGCCAGGGTGTAAAGTGAGTAAAGTTTTCTCTAAGATAGCAAATTCATACGCCAGCGAATCGGCCTGAAGAGGGGCATCTGACTTGTTTTGCGCCCATACCCCTGGGCTTAGGAGTAAGTAAGCTCCCAAAACGTAGATTGTGTAGTTTTTCATACCCACAAAAGTAAATGGTACTATGCAATACCCACTACCCCAGATTACAGAAAAATCACTCCGATTTGGGGAAGATCTCTATGAAAGCCTGGGTTGGGGCACATCCTAGCCTCCCCTTTTCTTTTCTGATGGCTTAGGGATGGAACGGCCTGTTTGAGCTCGTGTGGGCCCGGCGGGGAAAGGCAGCGAGTAGTGACAGCCCGACCCGCGCGCAAGCTATCTAAGAAAGAAATACAGATTTTCATCGCGCGGGGAAGCCCCTAAACTCTTTGCTCATCTATATTAAAAAGTTTATTCATGGGAGCGAAAACTGGGTCATATTCCTTCAATTCACCGTTTTTAATAGATCTGAAGGGTTAATGCCGTGTACTTTCTTGAAGGCCCGGGAGAAGTGGCTTAAATTGGAGTATCCTAAGGCATAGCCCACCTCAGCCACATTTCGGCGGAGCAATAGCAAGCGGTAGGCTCTTTGCATCCGGATGTAGCGGGTATATTCAGAAAGCGTTTTGCCGTAGACCGACTTAAAAATACTTTGCAACTTATCGCGGTTAACCGGAAATTTTTGCACCAATTGCTCTACGGTAGGGGGATTATCCAAATGCTCTTGTAAATGATTGGCAATTTGCATTACCTGGCTAACATCTTCTGGGTGAAATGGGTGAGGATTAGCCGCTATCTCCCGATCAAACAAAGCCTCTACCATATACGAGATAACCTCCAGCGCCTTTGCATACAAGAATTGCTTCCGAAAAGCCCGGTTTTCCTTGGAGCTCACCAGCAAGGCCAAGGTCGGCACCAACTCGGCATGAATACTTTGATAGATAAACAAAGGCCGGCTTGAGTCTTGTAAGAGAGGGGGCAAGGGATGTTCTATATGGTTTTCTAGCCAGGATTTTCTTACTAAAATAGATAAATGCACGTGATCTACTTTCCCCTTAAAGTCCCCATAAGATTCGGTAGCTGGGCTCGCAACATAGGCCCCGTAGACCAGCTCAGGAACGGGACGATTTTGGGAAGCCATGAGGTCTACAAAAAAATCGGAGGCCCCTTGCACCATGCAATCAAAAACAAAGTAATCTTCCATGATTGAAGGCAAGCGCCCCACCCGTATGGTTTCCTGCATCCAAAACTTGCTCAACATCACAGAAATGTTTTCAAAATTGTAGGCTTCCACTATTCCCTTGCCTAGGGTATCGGGTACTTGGTAGCGGTTTTCTTTAAAAACCGTGCCCAATTTCTCAGCGGTTTTGATGGCAACCGTTTCAAAGTCGGCCATTTCATAAAATACTTCCATTGTGTCAGCTCCTTTATCCCCCTCGGCGAATGATTTCCTTGCCTATTTCTCCAAAGTGGCCGGCAATTAGATAGGCCCAGATCTCGAGTAATTCTTCTCCATTCGAGAAAATCAGTATCCCTCGCTGGGATACCGGCAGTAAAATAACCAGCGAACGCATCCCTTCATTATAGCCGGTATGGATTAAAGCGAGTTCGTCATCCCCGAGATCGGGCATAACTTCCCAGCTCAGCCCCATAAAACTGCCATTTTTCATCATATGGTTAGGATTAGACATTTCCTCAAAAGTTTTAGGAAGTAATATTTTGCCCTGCATCAGATAGCTGGCAAAACGCGCATAGTCCCCCACCGTACACATGAGCCCACCGGCCGCATCAATTTGGGTGCGATAGCGAATAGGCACCACCCTCCCATCTGCCAAATGCCCCACAGCAAATTGGGAGCTGTCTATTTTTTTGCTCCAACGCAGATAACTTTTCCGCATCTCCAAGGGCTCAAACAGTAATTCTTTGGCCAGCAGGTCTAGGGCTTTTCCTGTTTTTTTTTCTAAGGCTTTACTCAGGTATTGAAAGCCTTCCCCCGAATATTGATAGGCCGTGCCCGGATCAAATTGAAAACGTAGCTTAGCGTCCGCTTCGGAGGAACGCCAGTTGGGAAACCCAGTCCGGTGGCTAAGAATAAGCCGAGGGGTCAATAATTTATGGCGTTCATCTTCGGCAATGTCCGGATCTACCCAATACGGGTGCAAGGGTTCGTCCAAGGAGAGCTCGCCAAGTTCTACCAAGAGTAAGGCAATCGTTGCCAGCACGGGCTTGGTCAAGGAAGCCACTCCAAAAAGGGTCTCTGTATGGGCGGGCACCCCTTTTTTACTTTCCCCGAAGACTTTAATCTGGCGTACCTGGTTGGCCTCGATCAAGCCTAGACCCAGCGCAGGCACCCGGTTTTTTTCCATCAGATCCATGATCTTAGCATCTTCTACAAAGGGAGGAGGCAAAGAAAGGGGGGTTTGGGCCACAGCCGGAACTCCCACCAGCCATAGGCCCAGGCACAAAAATTTCTTAGTAAATTGCATGTATATGGCCCGTTTTTGGGGGAATTAATAGAAATTTTTGCGATTTCCCAATTTAATTGTCCAAAACAAGTACTCCGGCATCTACCAAAGCGTCTACTACTTGATGGGCCTTACTTTGCGCCCGGCCTGTACCTAGATTGGAAAAACACACCACACTGGCCTTTTGTTGGGTAAAACGCATGACGTACGCGCTGTATCCCCAGTCTCCCCCCTCGTAAGCGACAATCTGATGGCCATTAAAATCTCCAAAAAACAACCCAAAAGCATCATTGTCTTTGTTAAACTCAAATCGCTCTCTACGAAGCATAAGCTTATAAAATTCCTCTCCTCCCAATTCCTTGGTTTCAAAATTCCTTTGCCACTTCATCATATCTTCCAAGGAAGTATACACCCCGCTACCTCCCAAGTGAGGTGAATTGCGATGAATTTGCAAGTATTTATCCATCCTAGCCGATTTTAAATAACCAGCTTCCCGCATCCATTCGGTATTTTCTTGATCTCGGTAATTGTAGCCCAGGGCCCTCCGCGGGATTACTTGAAAAATGTCATCGTTGACAAAAGTACTGTTCATGCCCAAGGGTTTGAAGAGTCGTTTTTCGGCAAAACTAGCAAAAGTCTCTCCGGTAACCCGTTCCACAATCTTGGTCAAGAGCATGTAATTGATATTACTGTAGGTCCACCGGCTACCCGGATCAAATTCCAGTTTGCCAGATTGAAGCGAGGCGGCCACGGCCGTGTCTACATCAAAAAATTGCAAGCTGCTCCAATCCATCCCCGCCGGGCGTTCTTGTCGGTAGTACTCAGGGATACCACTCGTCATGTATACCAGGTGCTTGACCAGCAAATCATCCGGATAATTTTCCATTTCAGGAATGTACTTCTTCACCGGGTCTTCCAAGCTCACTTGTTTGTCTATAATAAGTAAGGCCAGGCCTGCCGCGGTAAATTGCTTAGACAAGGAAGCAACATTAAACACGGTCTGCGCATCAATCGGAATTTGGTGCTCTAGGTTGGATAGTCCAAAACCTTGGGCGTATATCATTTTCCCCTCTTGCATCACCCCAACGATATACCCTGGACTGGTAGAATCCACATGAGAAAACACCTCTGCCATTCGAGATTCCAAACTAGCCGGATATTCATTTTGGGCCCGGCAGGCTCCCAAGATCCCCATGAGCAGGACTAATACGTATAACTTTCGCATGGTAATATGTGTATTTGGTTTAAATGTAAGTGATTATTCGGGAAGGGAAAAGGGGCTGCCCCCGGCGATGAAGTTTCTTAGCCCCTTGTACATAGCATTGCGCCGGGGTCGGGCTATCACTACTCGCTGGCCCACGCGCATCCAGCGGCGAGCTCAAACATGCCGTTCTATCCCTCAGCCTCTTGAGAGGAGAGAGCAGAGACCTCAAAAATGGCTACTAGCCCCTATACCGATACCCTCGTTTAGGTCCGGGATAGGTATTCTTAGGTTCCCGACCTAAAAAAAAAGGTTCCTTGCCCCAAATGATAGGCTCTAGAACCAAACGTTTAGGTTTCCGACCTAAACGTTTGGCCGCATAAGCTAAAAATAAGGTTTTGGAGCCTAAACGAGAAGTAAAAACACCTAATAGTCGCCCTTCCTAAGCAAAACGAAGCCTTAAAAGACCTAAATCAAGGCTTTGTAAACCTATACTAAGCGCTATGGAGGCCGCAAGTTTTTATTTCTAGCTTAAAGACTGAGAAAGATGGGGCAGGTTGCTTGGGGGGGTGGGTTTTTTGGGGCATGACTACAATTATGATATATCCATAAAAAGTGAACGGACAAAGCACCAAAAAAAACCTAGCCTTTCCCTAAAGTACTAAGCTAGGCCATCATACATTGATTCGGTGCCAGGCACGCCGGACATCTCGCGGGACGGACGAGTGGACAGGACCAGTCTCCTTAAAGACTCAGCCTCGGCCAAGCCCCGTATTGGAGAGGCGAAACCCAATGTTGTTGTTCCGGTTATCGGGATTGTTGAGCTTGCGATTGGCAACACGGCAGTTAGGCGCATTGTTGTCCCAACTGCCACCCCGGAGGACACGGTTATCACCTTTGGGTGCGAGATGCCCGATTTCATTTAGTCCAAGAAGGCAAGATCTTGTAAAAGCCTTTGCCTTAAACGATAGCTGGGAAAATAGGCTAGATAAGCCCAGTAGCTGTTTAAAGTGGCCATCCAAGCTTCTTCTCCACATTCCCCGGCCTGCCAAGCTCGCCAACGATTACGGAGCCTTCGGGTCAGCCTGCGTAAGTTTTCGGGCTTGATCCTTATATAAGACCGGTAAATACGCCTTCCCAAAAACCCTAAGCCATGCTCGTAGTGGTTCATCACACAAGCTTTATCATTGAGAATTAAGTGGAGATGTTCTCCTAAATACTGTTTTATTTCCTTATGCCAAGCTTTCAAGGCTTCTTGCCTGGAATGGAACAGGACAAAATCGTCCATATACCGGATATAGCCCTTAGCTCCCAGGCTGTGCTTAACAAAATGATCCAAAGGGTTCAAATACACATTGGCAAAAAACTGACTCGTCAGGTTCCCAATGGGCAGCCCCTGGCCTTCTTCCCCTCCATTGTCCACAATCTTATCGCACAAAGCCAAAACACCGCGATCTTTAATCTTTCGCCTTATTAAATCTAATAATATTTTCTGGTCTACAGTTTCAAAAAACTTTTGAATATCGGCCTTAAAAAACCACGCGTGTTTGCGTAACATAGCTTGAGCCTCCCAAATTGCCCGGTGGGTTCCTTTACCTTTCCGAGTTGCATAGGAATGGTAAATAAATGCTGGGTCATAAATGGGCTCCAATATGTTTACCAAAGCATGGTGTACCACTCGGTCACGAAAAGGCGCTACGGCAATAGTCCGTTCTTTAGGATCATAGATTTTGAAGTAGCGGTAGGGCGAAGGCTCGTAACTACCGTCCTGCAGCTGGCCTTGCAAGGCCAGAAGCTCCTCCTCCAAATGAAAAAAAAACCGCTGGGTCTCGCCATTGACCCGGCTGCCTTTTTGGGCTTTCTGAAAGGCCAGCCAAAGGTTTTTGAAGCTAATCAATTGAGGGAACAATTTGCCTAATCGTTTCATATTGGGGTCTTGCTTGAAAAATGCTTTTGGGGCTTGCCCCTGCAATCGGAAGTAAGGGCCAGTGGAAAATAATTTTACACACAAACCCGGTAGACTTCTATCCTTAAGCCGGACATTGTTTAAGCCAGCCGCCCAGCATCTTGCCCAAGACACCAAGCTCTTGGCAAGCATAGGTATACTGAGAGAGGCTCCAATAACGCCGGTCTTGGGCCAACCTAAAAAAGACCCGGAGCTTTTCCAAATACAAGTTGACTAGCTGGAGCCGGGCTTTTTTCTCCTTGCTATACACCGTCTCGATTAAAAGCTCCGTGATGTCCAAGCAAATATTGGCTACCCTCCCGCTTATGGTAAAGCGGGTATGCTTGGGCATTTTGTCACATTTGTCCAGTAACCAGTCTAATAATTTATACCAACGGTTAAAAACCGGATATCCTTTAAGTGCCATGTTTTTTATAAAAATCTTGTAACAAAGTAATTATTTCCTCTCCGTATTTGCCAATTTTAGCCTTGCCATAACCTTTCACATTGCTCAGGCCAGCCACGCTGTCAAACTTGCCCAAGATCATTTGGATCAGCTGGGCATTGGTAGCTACTAGGTATACCGGGTAACCCTCTTGCTGGGCCTTTCTCTTGCGCCAAGACTTCAACTCCATGAACAAAGCCTTTTGCGTACTGTCCAGCTCAGGATTTTGCCCTTTTTGAACACCTTGGGGTTCATAAACCAGGGCCAAAGACCAGTAGGGCCGCCCATCCATTAACAAGAAGCGCGCCTTCACGTCCCGCACCAACTTGTCCCGACAAAACTCTTCCAAAGGAACCTCATCAAATACCCCCAATTTCTCGTCAAAGGCCAGGGTGATAATCTTCACTTGCATATATATTGGAATACAATTTTATATATATACTGCCAAGCTTCCTGTATATTACAAGCAAGTAGTAGATATATCATGTCATTTATATGCTTCGATATATCCGTTCCGATATATCGAAGATCTTAAGCTGCCGTTTTTGGGCGGCCAAAGGTAATAATGTAAGAAAAATACAATTTAAGGCGTCCTGGAGAGGCGAAACCCAATGACGCTGTACCGGTCATCGGGATCGTCGAGCTCGCGAACGGCAACACGGCAGCTAGGCGCAAAGCTGTCCCAACTGCCACCCCGGAGGACACGGAAATCACCTCCCTGTAGATATATAGGATTGGTCTGGGCCTCGGGGGAGTAGCTGGCAAACCAGTCATCACACCACTCCCAAACATTACCGCTCATGTCATAAAGTCCCAGAAGATTGGGGGCTTTCTGGGCCACCGGCTGGGTTTGCCCGCTAGAGTTGTCTTCATACCAGCCCAGGGTATCCAGGCCATTCCCGCCGCTGTAGATGTAGTTTTGGGCTATTCCGCCCGGGCCGCCCCGGGCGGCAAACTCCCACTGCGCCTCACTGGGCAAGCGGTAGCCATTAGACAGGCTTTGATAGCCTACTCGGTTTTCTTTATCAATAAGATAATAAGGGGCATAGCCCTCTTTTTGGCTCCGCCAATTGCAATAATGGGCCGCATCTAACCAACTTACATGGATCACCGGGTGATTGTATTCAGCCAGGGGCCGCGGCTTGCCCTGCGCATCGCAGCGCCAATTGACCCCCGCTTGCTTTTCATAATTGGAGCCAGTCCAGACGTAGCTCCCGCCCTCGAGGTCGGCCGTGCTTTGGTAGGCGGTTTCTTCTACAAAGCGGGCAAAGTCGGCCACGGTCACTTCTGTTTTCCCAATATAGTAGTTGCTTAGGGTGACATCATGCACAGGGCTTGCCCGATAATCACGCTCATCTTCGCTTCCCATCCGGAACGTACCGCCGGGTACCCAGACCAAGTCGGGGGGCACCTCTGGTACCGAAACGGGGGCAGGAGGAGGAGGTCCAAGTGGCTGCAAGGGGCGGGCGACCCGCAAGCCTAGGGTTTGGTACCTATTTTCGGGAGGAAGGTTATCCCGGTTACTGACCCGGCAGTTGGCCGGCTTGTCGTTCCAACTTCCGCCCCGGATGATGCGGTTTACCCCAGTATGCTTTAGGGGGTCCTTTTGGAGTTGGCTGGGGTATTTTGCATAGTGGTCTTCACACCACTCCCAGACATTACCCGTCATATCTTGAAAGCCCAGGGCATTGGCCGCTTTTTGGCCAAGGGGCTGAGGCCTCAGGCCCGCGTTTGCTTTTATCCAAGCCACTTCTTCGGGTACATTGCTGCCACTGTACAGATAGCCGGCTTGTTTTTCCAAATTTCCTCCCCGGGCGGCAAACTCCCACTGGGCCTCACTAGGCAAGCGGTAGCCATTGGCGCTGCTTTGGTAGCCCACTTGCTCCCCGGCAGCCAGGCGATAATAGGGAGCATAGCCCTGTTTGACGCTCAACCAATTACAATAGCGGGCGGCCTCGTACCAAGAGAGGTTTACCATCGGTAGCTCATCCTGCCAGCCCCAGTCGGGGGCTTCGGGCAGTGTTTGCTCGGTATCTTCCAAATAAGCCCGGTACTGGCCTACACTTAGCTCCTGCTTCGAGAGTTCAAAATCGCTCAGGCTCACCGGGTGCACGGGCCTTTCATCTACGTTGGCTGAGGCATAGCCCATATTAAAAGTGCCTCCCGGCACCCGCACCATCTCAGGATAATTCAGCAAAACCGGGGCAGTATTATCTAGGCGGGCCAGGAGGTCGTCTTTGAGGGGGGCAAAGTAGCCAGGAAGTAGGTTTTGTATACCATTGGCATAAAAGCGGGCCGTGCTGGTGTCTCCGGTAAAAAAGTAAGAAAGGCCCAGCGCGTGCAGCAGGTCACAGTTTAAACTGTCTTGGAAGGCTAGCCAGGATGGTTCAAGAGGTCTCAGCAAGCTTCGGACAAGGACTTGATTAGCGTTTAAGACTTCAACCTGTCTACTTAGGGTTTCATTTGGCAGGATCATCGTGGTATCTCCAATTTCCCGATTGATGCTAAGCGTGCTTCGGTTGATCAATTGGGCGGAAATAATAGGGTTTTTGAGGTCATTTGATAGGCTTATGGTATCCATCACAAAAGGACTTGGTTCTTGTAAAGCCTGTGTAAAGAAGGGGATGGCTTCTTCAAAATAGTCTTGATTGTACAAATCCAGGCCTTGATTGTACTCCATCCTCGCTAAATTTTCCCGAGGTTTTTGATAACCCGAGTCCAAACGGAGGGCTTTATTCAGAAAAATACGGGCGCTATCGGGAGCTAGCCGATTATAGGCATCTACCCCCCTATTATTGTAGATCCGGGCACTGTCTTTCTGGCTATATTCAGGCAATACCAGTCCCCACTTTTTCAATCGCTGGTCTATTTGTAAATATTGGCTCAGGGGGTTATTTACGTCCAGCCCGTGACTAAACCAAAGGAGCAGTGTACTCAGGCCTATCACTATAAAGCTGCTCCAATAAGCTTGGGGGGGGAGATGGTCGTACTTTTGGCTTAGCTCCTCCTCAAGGAGTTCGTCTTGGAGTAGTTTGCTCCGCCAGAGACGCTTGAGCTCCCGCCGAATGCCTGGATTATTGGGCTTTAAACGGGCTACTTGGGCAAGCATGAGGCCTTTCCGTTTTTGACGGGCCAGGGAGCCTTGCTTCTCCTCTTGCCAATGCGTATGCTTGAGCACCTCCAAGATGGCCTGGCTGGCGACTTGCTCGACCGGCTTCTCTAAGTCTTGTAAAAGTTGCCGACGGAGAGCCGTAGGGAGTTCTTGCTCTTCGTTGAGCCAGGGGATGCGGGCTAGCATTCGTAAATGCCCAATACTAAGCAAACTTTGCCCCTCGGGAAACCCAAAACCTGGGAGCGTCTCCAGTTCTTTCCCTATAGCAATGATCATCTCCCACTCCGGTTCGGGCAGAAGGGCCAGGGCACATACCCAGGCGTAGAGAGTCTCTCCCAGGTACTTCTGCAGCCCTTCTGGGTTTTTAAAGTCCGGAAAAAGGTCTTCTGGGTTTTGGGAGTCAAGGACAATCTGCCCTAGGTTTTCTTTGAGCGTCTCTAGGCTAGGCCTTTCCGGGTGCTTCAAGTATTCCACCAATAAGAGTTGCCCCTCCATACTGCTGGGTAAGAGTAAGAACAATTCATAAAGCCGGCTTTCTTCATAGCCCCATCGGGTACTCGGGACAGGGGTCATCAGAGCCTTCACAGGCCAAGGGCTTAAACGCTCCCGGGTAGGGCCGTGCAATTGCGCATCTTGGGTATTGATCCAGGCGTGGCCATCGCTAAATACGATCAGGCGGTGCTGAGGATAGCGGATGCTCAAGTCTTCTAAGCGCAATTGTTCGCTACGGCCCTCGTTCCACAAGCGGGCAGGGTCACGGTCAAAATAGAAGTAATCTATCAGTACTTCTTCCTGCACCAGGTTTTTTACCAAAAAGCTAAACAAGCGGGCCGAAGTGCTGGTATCGGCTTTTTGATCAATCAAAACCAAGTATTCTATGGGGCGGCTCGAGCTGCGGTAGAGCAGTTGGGCCAAGCCTCCCGCCCGAATGCTGGAATGGATTGTAGCGGGGATATCTAGAAAAGTCCTCTCTCCTTTTTCTCGCTGACGCAGCCCCAAGCTCAGGCCTTGCCAATCAGCATGGAGGGCGATTTTCTCATCCTGATTGGGCAGCTTCAAAAAGTAGGGCCGCTCGTGATTCGGCTTTTCCTTTTTGAGCCAATACCCACTCCGGTACATAAAGTAAAGCCACTGCCCCAAAATAACGAGTAGTAATATGCCCAGACTAAGGTATAACCATAGCCAAGGTAGGGTTTGGTAGATCTTGTCTGGTACCTTATCCCATACCAAAGCCAATACCGGTAAGAAAACTTTTTCTTCCCGTTTTTGCACGGTGACGTTAAGGGTAAAGCGGGCTTTACAGGAATCTGCCCCCCGGCTTTCGGCCTGGACCGTATATTGCCCGGGACTTTGGTAAGCATGGCGAAGTACCGAATCAGAGGTGTTTTGCCCAGGAGAACCATCTCCAAAGTCCCAATGTAAGGAGAGCCGATCTTGCCCGTTTGGAGACATGGAGCGGTTTTGAATAAGCAAGCTGTCTCCCATCCGAAGCGGGTTCTGGCTTAGGACCTGTATGGACAGTTGAGGGAGGCAGGCTGGGGCGATGCGTATAATTTTTTGTATCAGGCTATCAGGGCCTTGCGCATTAATAAGTCGCAGCGTTACAGGGTAGGATCCGGCACGACTGTAGGAGTGGGTCAGCACCGAATCGGAAGTAAAAAGAGTATCAGTGCCATCTCCAAAACTCCAGGCAAACCGATAGGAAGATCGATTGGGGCTAGTATTCCAAAATTGCAGGGCCTCACCCGTGCTTAGGCGAGCCGATGGGGGTACTTCTAGGACAGGATGAGGCTCAATTTTGGGGCCCTGCCGGTTTGGAAGCCGCCACCAGCCTATCCCTAAAATCAATATGAAAGCCAAGGCAATCAGTATAAGCCTTTGCGCCTTATAAGTATGGTGTGAGCTAAAGTCCAAATCCAGATCATCATCGGCTGGGGCATCAAAATGATCCATATCCGTAACTTTACGGTAGTATGTATCAAATAGAAGGTAGAAACGATTTTGTTGCTCGGGCGATTTGGCCAAAAGAGGGGCAAGATAAAACTTGATCTCTTCGGGATGATCGATTACGCTAAGGCCTACTTGCTCAAGCACTTGCCCTACCCGGATGTAATCCCTAGGGGAAATGCTAAAACCCTCCCGCTCAAGTATTTTGAGAAAGGGGCTAAGGGGAAGAGCAGAAGTGGCCATGGCTTTATTCAGGATTGGTAAACCGCTCTTGAATTCTTTCTAGGTCTACCCGGGTTTTGGCCAGTAGGGAGTAGCTCTGCCGAAGGGCCTCTTTATCGTCCCGGTTGAGTCTTTGAAGGTCTAAGCCTGTCCGGAAAAAGCCTTTCAGGTTAAGAAAATGTACCCAAGCCAATAGTTCTGCGGTGGCAGGGAGCTTTCGGTCGGCCTCCTGACGGATCTTCATAAAATGATCTACTAGGTGCTTAATATGAGCAATAAGTTCTTCTTCGGTGAAGCCAGTAGGTGTTTCTAATTGGCTTCTGACTATTTTCACCAGCTGCTCCGGCTGGGGAAAGGGTATGTGGTAAAATACTACCCGACGTAAGAAGGCATCGGGCAAGCTTTTTTCGGAGTTACTCGTCAGAATGATGATGATGCCCCGCTTCTTCCCTTTTGTAACTTCAAGGTTGGCTTCTTTAATCTGAAAGCAATAGTTTTCTAATTCGTTGAGAATATCATTGGGGAAATCCCGGGGAGCTTTGTCAATCTCATCTATCAGCACTACCGAGCTTTTTGGCTTTTCCTCCGGAAGGTCTAAATAGCGCTTACTTTCCGCGCCAGCCTCATCGCTCAAGACAATGGCCTTACCGAGCGCTTGCAGATGGATATACTTGGCTATAGGAGGGGCTTCTTGGCTTTCGGTTTCTGGTTTTTGTTCATCAGTATCTACACGGGGAGTTTCTGAGTTTTCGGCCTTCCGAATATTCGCATCGTGAAAATGCCGAACCGCATCGTAGGTGTAGAAGAGGTCAGTAGCCAGTGAAGTGGTTTTGGTATTGAAAATCAGCGGCTTAGGGTAGAAATGCTCTTGATTGGCTTCGTTTAGATCGTGGGCAAGTTTATGGGCCAAGCGGGTTTTGCCCGTGCCGGGTTCACCTGTGATCAGCAAAGGTTTGTGAAGACGGATGGCTAGCTCAACTGCTCTGTATAGCTCGGGGCTAAGCAGATAATTACTCTCCTTGGCTTCATACGGTTTTGTTTCGTAGTGTTCGGAGGGGATTTCAAAGTGCTTGTGCATAGTTTGAGGGTTTTGTCTTAGCTTGCTTGTTCCAGTTCTTTGAGTAGTTTGGGATAATCTAAAATGGCCTTTTCTAGGCTGTATTCTACTTCGTCCATATCATATGCCCTTTCCTCAGGAAAAAGTACTAACCGTAAGTTTTCGATTTTTATGTTGCTTAGTCCAATTTGGGTGAAGGTTTCCTGAAACCAGTTCTTAATATCTTGGTACTCTATTTTTTCCAGTTTGGGCAGGGTGTCAAATCCCTCTGGGACACTCAATTGTTCGCGGATCTCACTTAGGTGGTCTTTGGGCTTGGGCCTGAACCAGGAGGAAAAAAACGAGCTTTGCCCTTGAGTTTCCGAAGGGTAGCCCAAACTCCAAAAAAACACAAAACGGACGTGCTCGTACCTGTTTTCGAGGACAGTTTCTTGACAGAAAAGATTAATAAAACTTTTCATTAAATGCTCAATACCCGCAGGCTGGCACGTTTTGAAGAGGTGGTATTTGATGCTGAATTTGATAGCGATATAGGTCGGGATATCTTTTGATCCGTAAGACTCCAAGAAAGATTTTAGTATAGGATCGGGAGAGTCGCTATCTGGACTAGAACCATAGCCAAAAAATTTTTCAAACAGTTGGGAAGTGAGATAATTTACATCACAGGCTTTTACAAAAATTATTTTGTCCTCGGGAAGCAGCTTGCTTTGAGGGTCACTCATAAATTTTCGTACAAATCTTCGGTAAAGTCCCACATCCGATTGCCTTTCGGGACAATAAAGAAGGTAGTATTGAAATTTATCTTGGGATTTTTTGCGTTGTTCAAAAATTTGGGAGAAGGCAATTTCTTGTTCTATCCGGTCACAGAAATCTTTCAGGAAAAGGGGGATTTCTTGGGTATTGTTTTGGCCTTCAAGTTCGCTAATCCAGCTTAATATATTCATGTTTAGCTGGCTTAGCCGGCTATCATAATCGTTTCTGTTTAGGATATCTAGAATTCTATCATTTTTTAAGGTGTTGTACCGACCTGAAAACAAAGTGGGCTTGTCTTGTTCGCTGGAGGGCAATCGTAAGTCGCTTAACTTATTGACTGCATCTTCGGTTTTTCCTTGGCCGATTAAGGCTCGGATCTCTTTGTATTTTTCTCGTTCTGATCGCATAAAAGCACCTTTCTTCCCTTCAACTAAAAGTCTAGGCTTGTGTGAAAAGCTTGTTTAGATTAGGTCAATAAAAATAGCAATTCTTTGGGGTTCCCAAGCTTTGGTTGGGAAGAATTGCCTTGTTTTTGGTAAAGAAAGAATTTAAAAGGGGGATATATTTGGAATACTCTTAAATTTTGTTATTTAGTAAATTATACAAGGGCCAAGAGCGTCCTCAGTAGGCTTTAACCCAAGCCATTTTTTTCAACAATTTTCTCAATCTGCTCTTGGCTCAGCCCAGTGGCTTTCATAATATCCTCCGTGGAGAAGCCGGCTTTTTTCATTCTGAGTACTGTCTGGGCTTTTTCTCCTACCACTCCTTCCTCCTTGCCTTGCTCGATGCCTTG
>CAWUIO010000072.1:0-34315 GCA_963922455.1 uncultured Microscillaceae bacterium | reverse complement strand
AGCGGCGGTCTCGGCCCATTCGGGCGGCCATCCCTAAGCCAATTGGGGCTATCTTGTACCTTTGGCCAATCATTTAAGTGTATTTTCCATGTTCCAGCTTCGTCTACTATTCTGCTACTTTATTCTCTGGGGGCTTAGTGCTTGTCAAACTAACGCTCCTGAAGAACAAGAAACGAATGCCCCTCAGCAGCCTGCAAACCCCAGCAACAAGCAAGTGACTGAGGAGCCCCTACATTATCCCGATCCGCCTCAGGGGATGGTTTTGATTCCCACCGGAACCTACGCTATGGGTGGAAAAAGTGATCAAGCCGCCCCGGATGAATTGCCTCGCAGAAATATAGAGATCTCCGCTTATTGGATGGATATTCATGAAGTCACCAACCGACAATTTGCCGCCTTTGTAAAAGAAACCCAATACCAAACTGTGGCCGAAAGGGGAATTGACTGGGAAGAAATGGCTAGACAACTCCCTCAAGGTACTCCTAAACCCCCAGATTCGGTATTACAACCCGGCTCCCTGGTTTTCCACAAGACAGCAGGGGCCGTAAACTTGCAAGATTACTCCCAGTGGTGGACTTGGACCACCGGAGCTAACTGGCGTCATCCCGACGGGCCGCAAAGCTCTTTAGAAGACCGTATGGATCATCCAGTGGTACACATCGCCTACGAAGATGCCTTGGCGTACACCAAATGGGCCGGAAAGCGACTTCCCACCGAAGCCGAATGGGAATGGGCCGCCCAAGGGGGGCTTTCTGACCCCAAATACCCTTGGGGAAATGAACCCGCAGAAAGTGCAGCCCAAAAAGCTAATTTTTGGCAGGGCCTTTTTCCCTACCAAAATACCTTACTGGATGGTTACGCCACCACGGCACCCGTCAAATCTTTCCCACCCAATGGCTATGGTCTCTATGATATGGCTGGCAATGTATGGGAATGGTGTTCTGATAAGTATCACCACCAAGCTTACCAGCTCACGCGCAGTGGCCAAATTTTAAAAAACCCCGAGGGGCCGGAGAACTCTTATGATCCGAGTGAACCGGCTATTCCCAAGCGGGTCATGCGCGGGGGATCTTTCCTTTGCAATGACAGCTATTGTAGTGGCTACCGAGTAGCCCGTCGTATGCGCTCAAGCGAAGATTCTGGCTTTAATCATACTGGCTTCCGATGTGTGCAGGATGTTCCTCAAAAAAAATAAGGCAAGCGTTTTCTTCAAAAACACACCTGCTCAAATACTAAGATATATTGTGCATAAATTTATCTTAATTAACAAAAATGCTTATTATTTTGGCAATTCAAAATAACCTAAGCCGCTTTTGAGTTCAAAAAAGACATCCAACTATCTTCCTAATCCACACGACGCTTTTTTCCGTCAGGTCTTTTCGCGTAAAGAGGAAGCCCAGGACTTTTTAAGAGGGGTTTTACCTCCAGCCTTGTTGCAACATCTGGACCTGGATACTTTAAAACTTGAAAATACCAGCTATCTGAACCGGCAATTAAAGTCCCGATTTTCCGATATTGTGTACTCAACGACTTATCGTGCCAAAGCCCCCTTAAAGCTTGCCTTTTTATGGGAACACAAATCATTTAAACCCGATAAAATACCCATACAGGGGCAACTCTTGCAATACATACAGCTGATTTGGGAGCAAAATCAAAAACAAGACAAGGCGCTAATGCCCGTAATACCCATTGTGGTTTATCACGGGAGTGAGGCTTGGGAGGCTCAATCGCTCCGCTCCTACTTTCAGGAAAGCTACCAATTGCCTTCTGAGAGCCCCTTATTGGCCTACTTACCTGATTTTGAGTACCTTTTCACCGATCTGGGAAAATATACCGATGAGGAAACCAGAGCGATCTTCTCGGTACTCAGCCTTCAGTCTGCCTTGATCACCCTTAAAATGATTTTTGATTCTAACCTGCCCCAAGCTATCTCGAGGATGCGTCAAGAGATTATCGCCTTGATACAAGATGAAAGGGGAAGGGACTTTTACGAGCAGATTTTGTTATATTTATACTATAGCTCTCAAACTGATAAATTAAAAATCATCGAGGTTATGGAAAATATATCCCAAGCGGCGGGTCAGACGGCCCGGTCTACGGCGGAAATGCTCATCTTACAAGGCAGACAAGAGGGTAAAAAAGAAGGCTTAAAAGAAGGTTTTCAGGAAAGTTTAAAAAAGTTGATCCTGAGCGGGCTTCTCAGCTTGGAGCAAATCGCTGAAGTTTACGAATTGCCTTTAGAATATATCCAATCAATAGCTAAGGGTCTAAAAAAGGCTGAGGGATAGAACGGCCTGTTTGAGCCCGCCGCTGGCTGTGCGTTCGCCGGCGAGTAGTGAAAGCCCGACCCCGGCGCAGCTCCTTTTCAAACCGGGGATGATTGGTCATCGCCGGGGGCAGCCCCATCAAACCATCCTCGTAGCCAAACGAATCGCAAAAAACAAACAAAGAAGGGCCAATACGAAAAAGAGGGCTCCTGTTAAGTAGATTTTGGTACTTTTGTAATGTTTCAGGGAATCTTCTGGGGTAAAAAACACCTTATCTTCCTGGGCTAAGCCGTAAATACGACGAATACTGCTACTCGTAGATCCTATTTTTTGATAATAGTGTATGGTATCTCCGGTTCTCAGCCTTTTCATTCTCTCCTCATCTTTTCGTAAAAGGTCACCAGGTATGCTCAAAGGCGTTTCCAGTCCTTTTATCTTTAAACGCATCGAGGTATTGTAGGTATCGTCTTCATCCCGGGTAAATTTCGGGTCTTCTTGTAAGACTCCCATTTTTTCTTCTAAGTCGGATAAACGAAGCTGGGTTTCCATCAATACGAAATAGCTTATAAAGCCAAAAACCAGCACTCCCAGAGCTAATAAAAGTAGAAAAGTAAGTTTCATACGGAAAATTAAGAAGAATTTGAGAGCTTTAGAAACCTCCCCGCCAAACAATTAGGAACTACTGGCCGTTTGATACGTAAACCTTCGAATTATGTCTAAAAAGGCCTTCCCAAAATGGATGGGCTACGTATTACGTAGTGCGGCTATTTATAATATTGTATGGGGTAGTTGGGTAGTTCTTTTACCTTTTCAATCCTTTGATTGGATGGGCATGGACCGGCCGGCTTATCCGGCCATTTGGCAAGCTGTGGGCATGATTGTAGCCTGTTACGGCCTTGCCTACTGGATAGCCTCGTACAATCCTTACCAACAATGGGGGATTGTTCTCGTGGGTTTTTTAGGGAAGGTTTTTGGGCCTATTGGTTTTGTACAGCATTGGTACGAAGGAAAACTTCCTCTCATATTTGGGCTTCATAACATCACGAACGATTTGATTTGGTGGGTTCCTTTTGGGATAATTTTGTATCAGTCCTACCGCTATCACGTGGATACTTCTAGGGATAACCCTAGCCCAAAACCCTGGCAAGATGCGCTTAGGCTTTTCCGTACCAATCAAGGAAATAGCTTGGAAGAATTGAATCAGAAGAGCCCCTTAATGTTGATATTTTTGCGGCACTTTGGTTGTACTTTTTGTCGGGAAGCCCTGGCAGACCTCTCACAAATCCGCTCTGAGATTGAGGCTCAAGGACAAAAAATTGTTTTAGTTCATTTGTCCGAAGAAATAAGGGCCCACGAGTATCTTAAAAAGTACGACTTGGAAGAAGTAGAATTTGTGACAGATCCCCAAGGACAACTTTATGATTCTTTTGAATTAGTTAGGGCCAGTTTTGGGCAAGCTTTTGGGTGGAAAGCCTTTGCCCGAGGGTTTCGGGCCGGTATTTTCAAAGGCCACGGTGTAGGCAAAGCTGAGGGGGACGGCTTTCGCATGCCAGGTGTATTTATCTTGCATAAAAACCAAATAATGGAAGAGTTTCGTCACCAAAGTGTTGCCGATCGCCCCGATTATGGACAACTAGCAAAGCAGGCTGCTTTTCCCAAAGCCAAAGCATAGAAACTTTTTAACTTTACTAGGATGACATCAATTCATCCAATATCTTTTTAAAGCTATCGCTCCAACTTTGAACGGGCATATCTTCCAATGCTTTTTTGACTAAAGGAGCAAATTCTTTTTGATTGATTTTATCTCGCAACTCTGGGAATTTTTTGGCCATTTCTTCTCGAACCAGAGATTCTAAATCCAGGCGGCTCATAATTTCTTCCCGAAGACTGGCTTCAAATAAGGCCCGGGCATTTTCTTCGGCTTCGTTTTGTAAATACGTTTCTGGCGGAACCACCTTCCCGATGCTATACGCTCCCACTTTTCGGTCTAGCCACTCGATAAATGTAGGAGTATCCATGGCATTGAGTTCTATTCGGAAGGATTTGAGCCACTCCCCCCAATCGACCCAACGTTGGTAATCTGTAAAATGAAAAGGCTTTTTTTCTTGCGGGTCTTGGTCGTACACTTGAATATAATGAGCGGCGGTCTTGCTTGAACGTTTTTCCAAACGCTCCACTTCCAAATTCATATCTAAGCCTTCCCAGGGTTCTAGGCCTAAGTTGACAATGCGCACTTTGCGTTCGGGGCGGGCCTTGGTAGCTCCTTGCAGCGCTTGGTAGATCAAAGTACCCGATAAATCGGCATCGTGTATACAAAAAAAGTAAAGCTCTTCTTCAGTATTGGCCAAGAGATCAATGACATCCCGGGCGGCCCGGCTGGCAAAGCCCTTGGAGGTTAAGAGGGCACAGTCGTGTTTTTCACAAAAGCCTGCGTCTTTTAGAATTTCAAAGAAACCTTCTTTTTCAGAATATAATATCTTATTAAAATTAAAAATCGGGCGATGGTATCGCTCTACAGTACGGGTTCCCAGTTTGATCTCCGCTTGGGTGTGAGGATGTAGCAAAGTGCCTCGTTCGTCTCGATACACGCCTGCCAAGTCCTCCCCGCAGGCAAACTCATAGTCGGTTATGATGGTATTAAAATTCGCATATTTTAGTTCTTTCCCGGTATGTTCCTGAACCAAAGGCCGCAAAACGTAGTACAATTGTCGTAAAGAATAGCGATACCGTCCTTCCCCCGAGGCTTTGCGAATTCCTGGTTCTAAATGTTCTAAGACGACTTTCTTTTGAGAGGGGGCTTTGCTCAATACTTGAGAAGGGGCAGTATCTTGGGCCTCCTGCTTTTTTAACTGACGACATAGCTTCCCTATGGCTTCACGGATTGCCTCAGCAAAATGAGACAAGTCGGGTTCCTTCCCATTGCTCACAATGGGCATGTAGGGTGTAATCAGGTTGACCCGGATTTGAGGGGCTTGGGATAATTTAGGGCAATCCACAAATTCATTCAGTCCACAACCGTAGATGTGTATTTTTTTATCGTAGTAGCTGAAGTCTACTTCTCCGATAATGGGAGTTTTATTGACATAGACGCCCCCTGCCCGGGCATCTCCCAACCGACCAAAAGACTCCAGAAGCACAGGAATTTCGGCGGCATATTTTCCTTTACCGGCTGGAATGCGCAGCGTGCTTTTTACCTTTACGTAGCCTTCAAAGTTTTCTAGGGTGCCCACTTCTCCTAGGCTCTGTACAGACAAAGCTTTATGTAGGTCACGCATTTTACCCAATACAAAATCTGCTTCGGAGCGGCTGAGCTGAGCTAGGGGCTGTCCTTTTTGCCAGCCATCAGGGAAGTTTTCTGTCAAATCCTTCAAAAGCTTCCTGACCTTGCTCGCACTCATTTTATAGAAATACCCTAAAAAAACAGCAGCTTCAATCTCTTCGGGCACACTAAGAAGGAGGTTATAAAAACTATCGGAATCATACCAATGCGGACTGCTGAGGCCTTCATAAATTTTCCCTTGATTCATTTCCAGGGCCTGATGGGCCCAGAGTAAAACCTCCTCGCTAAAAAAATTGTCGGGTAAAATGACCTCTACCTCGGTCCCTTCCCCGGCAAAACTTCCCAGGTGCAGATACTGGGAAGTCCCATCGTCTTGAGGCAAGATCTGTAATTTACGTCCCCTTGTGCTCACATAGAGTTCGCCGCCAGTACAATACACCGTGGCTGTAACGACTCGCAAGCCATTTCCTAAAGCTCCCCGGGAGGGTAGGCGGAATCGTTTGGAACTCGTAAGAGGGCGCTTGATGGAAAAAAAACCAGCTACCTGAGCATCATCACCCGGTATGCCGTCTCCAAAATCTCGTACCCGGATACAATCCCGGAAAGCCTCGTCTTGCTGATGCTCTATTTTCACTTGGGCCCCGGCATCCAAGGCATTATCTGTGAGTTCTTTAGCAACCAAGCGAGATAAGAGGTTACGGGATACCCCAGCTTGCTGAGGCAAGGTATTGATATTGGTAAAAAGCTGCCAATCGGGTTGGACGAAAAAGATCTCAGACATAGGCTTGGGCAAATTTCTTTAATTAGCAAAAATAAAAAGGAGTTGAAGTCTTCGCAATGCGCTCTAACATCCTAGGCCAATACACAGTGTTTAGCCTGGGCTTAAAATTATACCCTTAGCCACCAAAAAACTAATAAGCCTGCATGACAAAGATAGGTTTCTATCCAATAATTGACCGTCCCCTTAAAACAGAATATTCGCTAAAGTAAAAAAGGCCTTCCCGAATACAGGAAAGCCTCATAAAGCTTTTTCAAGAAATTAAAGATCCTCAGCTTCTCCGATAAACAAGCCATCCTCCCGGTACAAAGTTTCTCGTACTTTTTCGCCCTTTTCTAATTCAATTTCATAATGCACGACCCCATGGCTGTATTCTACCCGTTCTACTTCATCAATGCTTTGGTTGGGGTACTTTTCCCGCATCGATTTGCGGACAATTTCGGGAAGCTCCTCTACCGACATAGAAATCTCGGTAAGTAAATAATGCCCGGTAACGGTGATTTCTACTTCATACTCTCTTCCTTCTAGCTCAAATTCAGCCTCGTAGATTTTGAAGGGAACCTCCCAAGACCACTCAACATCGGCCAAGTCGATCTCTGGAAAAAGCTCACGAAAGGTAAGAAGCACCTCATCGCTTACGTATAAACGGGCCTCAGCCTCACGCTTTTTTCTTCGGCGGTTTTTGGATTCTTTCATCAGATTAGGTTTGATTGATCGCTAAAAAATCTTGTCTAATATACTTAAGATTCGAGCAGGCTCCCGCAAATCCCTACTAATTTTCGAGCAGTTTTTTAAAGTAAATTCCCGAAACTCTTTGGTCGCCAATGCTTAGGCCCTGCACCTTGTTGTCGGAAGCAACATCAAACTTTAGCTCGCCAATTCCTACCCAGATCATTTGGGATCCATTCCATACCATGCGGGAATTGGCCGCCAGAGGGAATATAGGGTAGCTAGCTTTCCGGTCAATCTCCCAGTATACCGTATCACCTATCTGCTCAATCTGGTACTCCGTGTCCAATTCTTCGCTGTAGTACGTGCCCAAAATGGGCCCTAGATCTTTCACACCTTGGGGCGGTGCTGGGTCAAAGCGTCTAAAATTCCGCTCCAAAGAGCCAAAATATACTTTCATATCCGCTTCGCCGGCTGACTCACCAAAAATTACCCGGGCCTCTGGTTCAAATCCCGACAAACGAAACTCTCCATGGCCTATGGGCACTAAGTAACTTTTATAGTCAGGATTTCCACTATCCCAGAACAGGCTATCCCCGGAAAAACTGATATGGCGATAATAATTCACTTGGTCGGTCCAATAATAACCCGACCAAGATGCCATATCTTCCATAACATTTCCCGCCTGGGCCTCCGTCAGGGTTGAGGCAATTGGAGAACCTTCAGGGTTTTAGGGCTTTTCGGGTATAAAAAAACCGGCTATGTTTAAAATCTCTCGGGTGGGATTGGCATATGCCGCATTGGCCAAAGCTATGATACTTAGAAACTGTTTAAATTTAATTGTATGGGCTGCAAAGGGCCATTTTAAAATAGAAATACGGGAACCTGATTTCATCAAATTCCTCGCCCATAGCGCTGCTATGCGCTCCTTGTTGATCTCATCAGAACCCAAAACTGGCCCTTTTCGCCGACAAAAAATCAACTTAAACAGTTTCTTATCGGGAAAACGAATCATATCAACCCGAAAGCCCAGCATACCTCCATTATGAGTGATGTAGCGCTGCCCCCTAAATTCGCGGATTTGCAAAGCCCGGGCATACTCAATTTCCTCTCCTGAGTTAAGGCGGCCTTTTTGATACATTTTCTCCGCAAAGTTTTCTACCCCCAGGCGATCTTCATAAAAGGCCTTATCCCACTCAAGCAAATCTCGCACGGTGGTAATGATCCCGCCATCCCCGTACGCATCAAATACTTGGCTTCTCCGCTCCCATTGTCCCTCTCCTTGGGGCCAATAACTAACGGCCCGGTTGGGAATAATTTCATTGTGGTCGTCCGAAACCCGGGTATCGTACATGCCTAATTTTCGGAAAATTCTTTCCTCGACAAATTCAGGAAAAGGCTTTCCGCTCACTTTTTCTACTATTTTGGCCAAGACCGCATAGCCCCCACTACTGTAACGATATTCGCTACCAGGGGCAAAATTTAATTCTTTTTGCTGCAAGACTAACTCCACTAGGTCATCTGTATCAAACACCTCTTCAAATTGAGGGTCTATACCTTGAAATAATTGCATGGAGTTGGTCTCCCGGATACCGCTGGTGTGGTGTACGAGGTGTTGCAGGGTGATAGGCCAGGCATACTCGGGAAATGCGGGAAGGTATGCTTGCACAGGGCGCTTAAAATCCAGCTTTCCTTCGGCTTCTAAAATCAACAGGGCCGCCGTGGTAAACTGCTTGGCCATACTCCCAATATAAAAAGCACTACTATCCGAGATCAGGATTTGATACTCTCAATTGGCCGAACCATAGCCTTTGCTAAATGTAAGTTTTCCGGCTTGGATAATCCCGATGGCAAAGCCGGGCGAGTCGGGGTGCTCATAATTTTCAAACAGTGAATCTATCTGCGCAATTGGCATATCCATAGAGTTTGGAGATTGGCAGGCATGAAATACCATAAAACTGAGCCCCCAGAGGCTTAACAGGTAAATTTGGCGCATACATTTTTGGATTGACGATTGACATACAAGCCATTAGACAA
Organism: uncultured Microscillaceae bacterium; assembly: GCA_963922455.1. GTDB lineage: Bacteria > Bacteroidota > Bacteroidia > Cytophagales > Microscillaceae > CAWUIO01. The sequence continues at coordinate 25,284 of CAWUIO010000072.1, read as the reverse complement.
ATTTTTGCGCTGGAAGTTGCAAACAGATGAGCCGGATGCTAGAAAAGGTTTTGGGGCGTCCCCTTGTGGCCTTGGGCTTTATCTGCCCGCTTGTGTATGCCTTGGGTAGGCCACAAGGGTCGGGCTTTCGCTACTCGCTGCCATTCCCCGCCGGGCCTACACGAGCTCAAACATGCCGCTCTATCCCTACGCCAGTTAAGAAGAGAAGATAAGAAGATAGAGGCTCTTTTGCTTAAATACAGTTGCTGCCCTGAGTTGGCTTGTCTTCCAAGAGGCAAGCTTAGTAGCCCTCAGAATCATTCCCCAATATCTTCATTCCATAAGTCAGGGTGCTGGGCAATGAAAGCACGCATAAGCTCCACACATTCGGGGTTTTGGAGGACTTCTATTTGCACCCCCCGTTCTTGGAGCCAGCTTTCTTCTCCCAAGAAGGTTTGGTTTTCACCGATAATCACCTTGGGAATGCCGTAGAGCAAAATGGTACCAGAGCACATGGAGCAAGGAGATAAGGTAGTGTAGATCACCGATTGGCGGTAGACAGAAGCTTTGAGACGGCCGGCATTCTCGAGGGCATCCATTTCGCCGTGGAGGATAGCGCTGCCCTCTTGGACCCGGCGGTTGTGGCCCCGGCCTAGTATCTTACCTTCGTGGACTAAAACGGAACCGATGGGTATCCCTCCTTCTTTTAATCCGAGTTTTGCCTCCTCGATAGCGGCTTGCATAAATGGATCCATAGCGCTTGAGTTCTGGATGTTTTAAGCCTAATTTATGGCTAAATTTTGAATTTTTTCGCAAAGGGAACCGATAAGGGGATATGTTTTTAAAAAAGGTTTGTGCTTACCCTAGCAGTCCTCTGGCCCGGAAAAGCCCCTAGGCATCTTCATGGGTTTTGACCATACCTTCTCCCTTCTTTTGGCTGAGGGATAGAGCGGCCTGTCTGAGCTCGCCGCTGGTATGAGCGAAGGCCAGCGAGTAGCGAAAGCCCGGCCCCGGCGGCACTAAGCTTTCTTTTGTATGCATACTGAAATCGCCGGGGACAGCCCCTGAGCAAGAAAAAGAGCCAAACCCGGCAGAGTATGGCTCCAATTTAGTAAAGCTAGCTTTTAATAGTCTTCATCCTCATCGTCAAAATCAGCATCGGGCATGTTAAACATACTGCTGAGCAGGTCTTTGAACTGCAAGCCCATACTCAAAATGTTTTTACTGATGAGTGAGTACTCGGCCAAGCCGTGGAGGGCAAATTCCATGAGGAAGATTTTCATGATGCGTTCTTCCTGGGCATGGTACTCCTCGATTAAATCCCAGAGGCCCGTTACTTGGGTCAATTTTTTCTCGTGCTCCAAATTGGGGTCTTCATTGAGGAGGTCCAGGGTATTGCCTTCGCCAAACCAGTCAATGATGGGTTTATACGGGTTTTTCTTGTCCTTTTGTTTCTTCATTTTTTCCGGATCGGGGAAGTAGTCTAAAAACATGGTTCGGATGGTCTTTCCGATCATGTTTTGGGCCACGATGAGCGGCCCTTCTTGCTCTCCTTCGTAAACCAGCTCCACTTTTCCGGTGATGGAGGGAACTACGCCCCATAAATCACCCACACGTATTTGGGTATTGGGCTCCCCATTTCTCAAGGCCCGGCGTTCTCCGGCACTCATTAAGTTTTCAAAAGCGGAGATGGTCAAACGGGCAGAAACACCACTTTTGGCATCCACGTATTCGCTTTCGCGGGCTTCCATGGCCAGTTGCTCAATCATGTTTTGAATCACATCATTGGGGTGGACCATAGCCTTCTGGGCATCCGGAATACGCGCTTCTTGCTCGGTAATTTTTTTACTTATCTCAATACTGCGCGGGTAGTGGGTTATGATTTGGCTATCTATGCGGTCTTTGAGTGGGGTAACGATACTCCCCCGGTTGGTATAATCTTCAGGGTTGGCAGTAAAAACAAACTGAATGTCCAGGGGAAGCCTTAATTTAAAACCTCGGATCTGAATATCTCCTTCTTGTAAAATATTGAAAAGGGAGACCTGGATACGGGCCTGTAAATCAGGGAGCTCATTGATCACAAAGATACATCGGTGGGAGCGTGGGATCAAGCCATAGTGGATTACACGCTCGTCGGAATAGGCCAATTTGAGGTTGGCCGCTTTTATGGGATCTACATCCCCGATAAGATCGGCCACCGAAACGTCGGGGGTGGCAAGCTTTTCGGTATAACGCTCGCTTTGATGCAGCCAAGCCACCGGGGTTTCATCGCCCATTTCGGCAATAAGATCTCGGGAGTAACGGGAAAGCGGGCGCATAGGATCATCGTTGAGCTCTGAGCCTTTCACTACGGGTATGTACTCATCTAAGAGCTTGACCATCAAACGGGCCAAGCGGGTTTTGGCTTGCCCCCGAAGCCCCAATAGGTTGATATGATGACGGGATAGTATGGCTCTTTCCAGTTCGGGAATTACCGTGTCTTCATAGCCATAGATACCTTCAAATACAGCTACTTTGTTTTTGATTTTTGTAATCAGATTAGCCCTTAATTCTTCTTTGATGGAGAGAGGTTGGTAGCCGGCGCGTTTAAGGGCGCCCAAAGTATCTATCCCTAGCCTTTCTTGGGACGATAATTTCTGGTAGGACATGGATTATGGTTTAAAAATTTGAAAATAGGAGCGATGAATGCCTTCAACGAAGTTAGGGATTTTCATATAACTCGAAAAGTACTTCAAAAAAAACTTTTATATAAGGATAAGGTTCAAAATTACTTACTCAAGGGGGTTATTGAGGTCCAAGAGTGTGCGTAAATCATGCATAATATTGCCATCCCGGGTTGCATTATACGATTCTTGTTTTATTATAACCGGATAATATACGGGATACATTAATTTATATTTCCAGGATCTCTGGTTGCGGGAAAGGCGCTTGAGATGTTTTACCCTCTGAAAGGTTCTCCATTTTTTCACAAAGGTATGAGCCGAATCGTCGGCACTACGGCTCCCGTCATGATTGATTTGGAAAAGTACCTGAATGGAATATTTTTCATTGAGTTTTAGTATTTCATCTTTCAAGCTTAGATCTATATTCATTCCATCGTGGTAGACCACAAAGTCGGCCATTTTGAGTATTTCGCTAAGGGGTTCATTGCCTCCTACCCGCTTTCCCTGCTGATGGGCATAGTTAATGGCGGCTTCGGTTACTTTACTGCGGGCCTTGGTCAAGGTTTCGGCAAAATCTAGGTACCAAATATCAACTTCCAATTGCTCCTCAATTTCTTGCATCTTGCTTACGATCTCTTCGGGGCTTTTGTACTCACGGGGATTAATCACAAAATCAAACACACAATTGGGCAATGCCTTACGAACTCTTTGTCGGATAAGTTGGTAGGCTTGGATTTGGTCTTCTTGTAAAGTTTTGGAGGCACTCAAATAAATCAGATTGGAGATGTAGGTAGGTTTGAGCGAGATCAGGCTATCGGCAATCATTTCGGGGGTGTCCCGATCTAAGGTCCAATTTTGATTGTAATACATTTGGGCCATAAGCACCCTTTGAAAAACGGGGGGGCCGGCGGCCGGGTAGGGCCGGGCCAAAGTCTGCTCCCATAAGGCAAGGCATAGGAAAGTGAAAAAGATCCTTAAGGATATTGATGATGATTTAGGCATAACAAGCTGACATTATCTTACTTCATAACTATTTTTTGCCTAAAAGTATTCGGCATCCCATAAATTTTATGCAATTCCTTCCTCGATTTAAAGTGCGTGGGGGATTGAAAAACCGGAGCTTGATCTGTAAATTCGCCTTTTAGTTTTTAAAAATCAGATTGTGTAGGCTATGAAGCGTGTACTTTTTCTCGACCGGGACGGGACTCTTATATTGGAGCCGGTAATTGACCAGCAAGTCGATTCCTTAGAAAAACTAGATTTTTATCCTAAAGTTATCCGGAATCTGTACCGGATTGGGCGGGAACTGGACTTTGAGCTGGTGATGGTGACGAATCAAGATGGATTAGGCACTGATAGCTTTCCGGAACATACATTCTGGCCAGCTCATCAAAAAATGATGCAAACCTTTGAAAATGAAGGCATTCGTTTTGAGGCGGTGCATATTGATAAGACCTTTGCTCACGAGCAAGCCCCCACCCGAAAACCGGGTACCGCCCTGTTGCACAGCTATCTGGGCAATTCTGAGTACGACTTGAGTAATTCTTTTGTGATCGGTGACCGACTATCGGATATGGAGCTTGCCTATAATTTAGGAGCCAAAGGTATTCTTATGCAAGACCCTTCTTTAGGGATAGAGATGCCCCGACGGGAAGTAGAAGAAAAGATTGAATTGATCAGTCCAGATTGGGATGAGATTTTTGATTTTTTGGCTATGGGTGAAAAAATGCCTGGAAGAAGTGCCCGAATCCATAGAAAAACCCAGGAGACAGAGATCCATTTAGAACTCAGGCTGGACGGAAAGGGACGGGCCGATATACATACGGGAATAGGTTTTTTAGACCATATGCTCCACCAACTGGCCCGGCACTCCGGATGTGATTTAAGTATACGGGCTCAAGGGGACCTACATATTGAAGCCCATCATACCATAGAAGACTTGGCTATTGCCTTAGGTGAAGCGTTTAAGCAAGCCCTTGGTGATAAAAGGGGTATTCGTAGATACGGGCATTCCCTACTTCCCATGGATGAGGCTTTGGCTCAAGTGGCTTTAGATTTTTCGGGGAGAGGGTATTTGGTTTGGAAAGCTCCCTTCAAGCGAGAAATGTTAGGACAGATGCCTACGGAGATGGCATCTCATTTCTTTTATTCATTTGCCGAAAATGCCCGTTGCACCTTAAATATACAAGCTGAGGGGGAGAATGATCATCACATCATTGAGGCTATATTTAAGGGTTGGGCCCAGGCTACCCGGATGGCCATTGCTATGGGAAGTAACGCCCAAGAAATACCAAGCACCAAAGGCGTCTTATCTTAAATCTTGTTACATGAATTTAGTCATTGTAAAATATAATGCGGGAAATACCCAATCTTTGCTCTATGCTCTAGAGCGTTTAGGTATTAGCGCTTTGGTGAGTGATGTTCCCGAAGTTCTACAAAGTGCCGATAAGGTCATTTTTCCTGGGGTTGGTGAAGCTAGTACCGCTATGCGGTATTTGCGCGAGAAAGGCTTAGACCGGTTGCTAAAAGATTTAAAGCAAAGCTTTTTAGGGATTTGTTTGGGTATGCAGCTTATGGGAAGCCATTCGGAAGAAAACGATACCCCTTGTTTAGATATTTTTTCGGAAAAGATCTTGCGTTTTCCGGACCTAGAAGATCCAAGCTATAAAATCCCTCATATGGGTTGGAATACGTTAAGCGAGGTCAAAGGCCCACTTTTTAAAGGAGTTGAAGCAGGGGCCTATGCTTATTTTGTGCATAGTTATTATGTAGCGGGCGGACCGGATACGATTGCGGTTTGTGAATACCCGGAAGCATTTAGTGCAGCTGTGCATCGAGATAATTTTTATGCCGTTCAGTTCCATCCGGAAAAAAGCGGCAAGACCGGTCAACGTATTTTACAAAATTTCCTCGAGTTGTAATTTTCACTAGGCTAGTTCTTCTTGTATTTTCACAAGGTTGTTGTAGAAAACAAGCCGAGATATGCCATAAGTTAAGCATTAAATTATGAAAGCGATACCCGCTATAGATTTAATAGATGGTCAATGTGTCCGCCTTACTGAGGGGGATTATGCCCAAAAAACGATTTATAACCACGATCCGGTGGAGATAGCCAAGGAGTATGCTGGCGCGGGTTGTCAACAGCTTCATTTGGTTGATTTGGACGGAGCTAAGGCGGGACGTATTATAAATTGGAAAGTCTTGGAAGCTATTTGTCGTGAAACGGGGCTTTGGGTAGATTTTGGAGGAGGCTTGAAGAGCTCAAAGGATTTGGAGATTGCCTTTTCTAGTGGAGCTCGCCAAGTTACTGGAGGGAGTATAGCAGTAAAAAACCGGGATTTGTTTTTAAGTTGGCTAAGGGAATATGGTTCTGAAAAAATTATACTCGGGGCCGACGCCCGAAACGGTAAAATAGCCATATCTGGTTGGCAAGACACCACCAGTTTGGATATAGAGGAATTTATACAAGGATATGTTGCAGAAGGTGTACGACATGTCATCAGTACGGATATTTCCCGTGATGGCAAATTAAATGGCCCCTCCCTTGATTTGTATTCTCGTTTACGGGCAAAATTTCCTGATACTCAACTAATTGCTAGCGGAGGTATCCGCTCCTTAGAAGATTTAGCATCTCTGGATAGTTTGGGAATGCATGGGGCCATCATAGGAAAAGCACTATATGAAGGCTACATAAGCCTTTCCGAGCTCAAACCTTACTTCTTGTCTTGACACCCATGGTGCAAAAAAGCTTAGGTTTCATTTTAATACAAACTTAAATTAGTATATTTGAATGAGTTGCGAATTTTCCTTCTTAGGCCAGACGATCTTACCTCGAATTATGCGCTCAGATAAAGAAGAAAAAAAAGGATCGGTCAATTTGATTTACGATAAAGCTAAACATCATTTTCTCGGAGAGTTTCCCACAGTCTTACCGATTGAACAAGCCTATGTACACATTGGTATGTTTTTAGGATGGATGCTGGAAAATGATTTATACAGTGAAATTTTTGAAGAAGACGAAGCTATTCAAGTTATTCGTTTCCGGAATCGCGAGATGAGTTGTTCCATTTTAAGTGCCATCTGGGACGGTTATCTGGGTGAGGATTTATTTAATGAAGAGGGGAATGCATTCTCAATCTCCTACTATCAAAGCGGTAAATATCACCAGGACTATCTAGCGGCATTAGCGGAGGGCTTACCTTCTATCTATCACGTAGAGGATAGTTGGGACAATTACAACAAAATGGCTGAGATTATAACGGAACGCTACAATACCTGGAAAGATAGTGGGAGTTTAGACCAGGCTGAGTCCGAGGAAGAGGAAAACCTACCCAAACCTGAGGAATTAAATGGTCAAACAGATCCAGAAGCTAGTGCAGAAGGTGGTGATGAATAAGAAATTGTCTAGAATAGGTAAAAGGTAAGCATTACGTTATTTCTTCACAAGCAATCATTTCAAAAGGTATTTTAGAAAAAGAGTTAAAATCTTCTCCCAGATCTTTCATATCTTCATCTTCAATTTCATAGTACCAATTTACGTAAACGGCCCGGTCTTCTCCGTCGAGGGGTTCTAAGACTTTTATCATTTTACCTAAAACAGCAGAGGTACTTGTATTAACGTAGATTAATTTAAACGTCATATTAATCTTTTTAGGAAAATGCGTACGAATATACTCTTCCAGAGCCTCCAATAAAGGATTGTAAAACTCTTCGGTGTCTTCTGGTATAGAAACCCCTTTAACTTCCAATTCTCCTTCTTGAAAATTGAAACGTACTTCTGGAGTAGTAGGTGCTTCTTTGATATATATATCTTCCATAAGTTTCACAAAATTAATGAGTAAAAAACTGAGCGCCCTTGACTTACACAGTATCAGGATCCAGTTTTACTCCAATCAATAAAATATCATCCATCTGACGGTTTTGTCCCATCCAGTCTTTCAGGGTTTTCTCGAGTATCCACTTTTGTTCGGCTAGGGGTTTTTCGTAATTAGTAAATATAGTTTTTACTAGGCGAGTTTTAGCAAACTTACGTCCTCTGGGCCCCCCAAATTGATCTTGAAAGCCATCTGAAAAAATATAAAACCAAGTAGGGACATCTAAGGAATAGGTTTGTCGAGAAAATTCCCGAGGGCGATCCTTTTGAAATCCTCCGATAGGTAATCTATTAGACTGGATATCTTCCAACACACCGTTTCTTATTAAGAGCATAGGGCGGCTAGCCCCAGAAAACTCCATAACTTTCTTTACCCGGTCAATTACCACGATGGCAACATCCATACCATCTTGGTTATTATTCTCGTGTTGATTGAGGGCAATTCCTATATTTTTATGTAACTCTTTTAACACTACTTCTGGCTCTGTAATGTTCTGCAAGTTAATAATCTGATTCAAATACGAATCGCCTAGCATGGACATGATCGCGCCAGGTACCCCATGCCCCGTACAATCTACGGCAGCGATAATGGTTTTATCACCTTTATGGGAGAACCAGTAAAAATCACCGCTTACGATATCTCGTGGATTATGCAGGATAAAATGTTCTGGTAAAGCCTCTGTAATTTTAATCTGCCGGGGAAGCATGGATTCTTGAATCCGTTTGGCATAGTTAATACTGGCCGTAATATCTTTGTTTTTACGTTCAATTTCCCGGAAAGTGGCCTCGAGCGTTTCGTTCTTACGTTGAATGGATAGATTTTGGCTCTCAATTTTACGTGTTTGTTCTTCAAGCTTGATCTGTTTCTGTTCAATGTCTTCTTTTTGTTGTTCTAGTAGTTGGTTTACTCTTTTCCGGAGTAGGTTATTTCGGTACAAGACGAACGTTATAACTAAAAAGAAAACCAAGCAAGCTATAAGAAAATAATTGAGGATTGTTCGGCGAGCCTGTTCGGCTTCACTAAGTTGTCGCCTTTGACGCTCACTGAGGAGTTTAGATTCTACGTTTTGAATATCTTTTTCTTGCTCCGTTTGTAAATCTCGAAAAAGAGATTCTTTTACTAGGGAAAAAAATTGGTAGTATTCATAGGCTTTTTTATAGTCCCCTTGCTCGGCATAAATTTGGGAAAGCCCTTGGTAGGCCCTTTGGATATTTACTTTATCCGAATTTTTTTGGCCAATATGGAGGAGTTGACTATAGCAGCGCTGAGCATCTCGGTACATCTTTTTGCGATGGAAGGTCCTTCCTAAGCTAGATAGATTGATGGCAATGATCGGGTCGTTTTTGAGAGAGTCGGCAATATCTAAGGCCAATCGGTGATATTGGATCGCACTTTCCAAATCCCCTTCTTGATAATAGGCAACTCCCATATTAGAGTAGGTTCGGGATAGGCCTATCGGATCATTCAGACCTAGGTTGATATCTTTACTTCTTTGATAATAATAGAGTGCTCTTGGGTAATTGCCCAGTTGTACGTGAGCCTTGCCCAGGTTACTGTAGCTATCTACCAAACTGAGCAAATCATCTTGCTTCTCCTTATAGTCTAAAGATTTGATATAGAATTCAATGGCGATGTTGTAAACCCCTTGAGAATGGTAAACCTCGGCTATATTATCAGAACTGTTAATAATGCCCGGGATAAAGCCTATTCTTTCGGATATTTCCAATGCTTTTTCTGCGTACTCTTTGGCCTTTAAGGGAGCATTTTGGGAGTACTCAACATATAAAGCATTTAAAACTTTAATACGGGTTGTATCAATATTGCTGAGTTCCAATAAGTTTTCCAGCCGCTCAATTCGTGAAGTTTGAGCCGAAAGCGGTAATCTTTGTCCCAAAAAAAGGAAAAGAAAAATAAAAAAATATGTGGACTTTTGCCGCATTCAATACCAGAGGTTATTCCTTTTGTTTGAAAGTAAGTTAGTACTCAAAGAAGATTGAGATATAGCTCTCCCCCATAAAAAGTTGCTTAGAACAAAAAAGACAAGCTGAAGCAATCAGTTCAATTTTAACTAATTTGATGATAGAATCAAAGCTTTGAAGGCCCTAAGAAAGTATAGAAACAAAATTATATTACAACTTACAGGCAGCCCTTAATCCTCAGGCTCAAACTCAAAAAGATTGATCACCAAACCTGTATCTTTAATATAGTCTTCGGCCTCTTCGGCAATACTCTCATCATCTTCGGGATAGTACCAGTTAACCGTAACATTTCCCCCTGCTTCTTCATATTTCTTTAAAACGCGTAGCACATTCAAAATACTTCTAGAGGAGCTGGTGTTAAAGTAAGTAAGTCTGAAGTTAAAGACCAGAGGCTGCTTGACTTCTTGAATATAATTCTCAATCCACTGAATAATGTTGTTGTAAAACTCATCGGTATCTTCTAAGTAAGATTCGCCAGATATTTCACAGATTCCGCTAGTAGAATCCAATTTTACTTCAGGGATAAAATATACTCCACTTTCTCCTTTAATTTCTAAATTTTCCATAGGTTGTTAAGAATTTAAAAATCACTAATGAGTATAAAAATCATTAAGTATCGGTATTATATAAATTACAAAGAACGGTCTAGGAGTCAGTTTTTCTTTTTACACTTACAAAGATGACATAAAATGCATAATCTCCTATTAGCTCTCTTATTTTTATTTCAAGTTTATTTCCAGAAGTTAAAGCTGCTTGCACTAGGCCAATTCCTCCACCTTTGCTTTCTTCCTCCCGAGGTTGGCTACGCAGCTGCCTTTTATATTCTCGCAATTCATCCCGGTCTAAAGAGTTGATCGTATCGCACTTCTCAACCAATTTATGAATGTCTTTTTTGTAGACGAGATTCCCGGTAATGAGTTTATAATATGCATCAGTTTTTGTAATTACCAAAGTACCAACTTTGTCTTTTTTACCAAAGTGGTTCACTTCTTTGGAGTAAAATAGAACATTTTGAGCGAGTTCCATGAAAATTGAGAAAACTTTTTTGCCTGCTTTATGGTCTTGTTGGGTCTTTTCGCGAATATCCTTACTAAATTCAGATAATAGAACATCGGTGATTGGGCCACGGTATGACAACACAATGTTATCCAAATTTAATTTAGAATGATACTCAAAAAAGTCAAAATCGCTCATAATGATGGTAAATATTGAGTTTGACTAAATAAATTTAATTAATAAAAACACGCGTCTTAGCTAGGTCTCATGACCATATATCTAAGATCAATTGCTGTAATAATGGTTACGTAAGCAATTTTAATGAGTTTACAAGGTAATTCCTATAAACGTAATATCATCTCTTTGTTCGGCATCCTCTTGATGTTGGTCAATCTCTTGCTCGAGTTTATTTTTGACTATGCTCATATCTAAGGTCAAGGTTTCCTCGATAAATTCTTTTAAACGTCCGGTACCATATTTTTTCCTTTTGCTATTGGGATTGTCTACGATACCATCGGTAAATAAGTATAATTTATCATCTTGTTTGAGCCGAATTAACTTTTGATTAAATGTACGGTTTTCTTCTTTTTGCCACCCTCCGATGTTTTTGCGGTCCCCGTTAAGTTCCTGTAAGGCTCCTCCATCATAATACCATAAGGGCCGTTTGGCTCCGGCAAAGCAAATCTCTACGGTCTTAGCCTTTTGGGGGGTGAGACGGCAGATAATCAAATCCATCCCATCTTTATTTGAGGACTTTTCTTGTTTCAAGCGGGTCCGTACCCCCTCGTGTAATAACTCTAATATACGGTGAGGTTCGTGGATTTTCTGTACACTTACAATTTCATTGAGTAAGGTATTTCCAATAATAGACATGAAAGCCCCTGGCACTCCGTGCCCTGTACAATCTACCACCGCTATGAAGGATTTTCCTTGATCTTGTACAAACCAGTAAAAATCGCCTGAGACAATATCTTTTGGCTTATAAATCACAAACAAATCTGAGACAAACCTTCGGATCCTTTCGGTAGAAGGAAGTATTGCCTGTTGTATATTCTTAGCGTATTTGATGCTAGAGGTGATCAACTGATTTTTACTCTCAATTTCTTTAGCTTTTAAACGTGCCCGTTTTGCATCTTCTTCTTTCAGCTCAATAATCATCTTAGATTTACGGTTCAGCTCATCTTGGGCATTCTGGAGCTCCCGCATATTTTTGCGTAGTTCAGATTCCTTTGCTTGCAAGACCTCTGCTTGGTGGCGCGTCTCTTCCAGTAGTTTTTTAGAGTCTGTAATATTAAAAGCTAATTGTACAATCTTATTGGGTTCTCCTTGTTTATTAAAAACCGGAGAATATACTGCGTTTACCCAAAAAGCCTCTCCCTTTTTATCCATCAGCTTATACTCACCCGACTTGGAATCTCCTTCGACCAAAGCTTCCCAAAAATGTTTATGCGCCTCCGAATCACTTAAGCGAGTTTCGGCAAAATCTAAATGCTCTTTCTCTTGCACCTCTTCTGGGCTAAAACCTAGCATCTTACAAAAACTTCCATTAGCCTTAATTACTTTCCCGTCCAGGGAATATTCTACCTTCCCAATGCTACTACGGTTGATTGCGTTTAACTGCCCATCCAACTCCGCCTGGGTTTCCATCATTTGCTGCTGGGTAGCGACCAAAATCTCCATCTGCTGCTTCATTTCTTCCTCTTGCGCCTCGAGCATTTCATTTTTTTCCGTTTGGTCAGACAAGGCTTTTTCAATTTTTTCTTTTTGAGCCTCAATCAGTTTATTTTGGTGTTCAACGGATTCTTGCGCATCTTGTAGCGCATCATAATTTTGGCGTAGCTCCTCTTCTTGCGACTGTAGCTTGTAAGTCAACTCTTGGGATTCTCTCAGTAGTTGTCGGGTATGATCGCTTACTTTCAAAGAAAGTATAGCGGATGTAATATTCTCTGCCAACCTTTCCACTAACTCGACCTGGGTAGGGGTGATCGTGTGCAGAGAGGCCAACTCTATAACCCCCTCAATCCGTTCATTAAGCCGAAGTGGCACTAGTAAAATACTTTGACATTTGGAACTTCCCAAGCCTGATGATATTTGTATAAACCCGTTGGGGATGCTCTTTATATGGATCGTTTCTTTTTCCAAGTAGGTTTGCCCTACCAGGTTTTCGGCAAAATTCCCCAGCTTTATCTTTGCATTGGCCTCAAAGTTTTCCTGATTATACCCAAATGTACTTACTAAGTCTAAGGCCTTTGAGTCCTGATCTTCTTCATGTAAAACGAATATTCCCCCATGATGCGCCTCTAGGTATCTCACAAGGCCCCGGATCACACGATCGCACAAAGTTTTGAGGTCATCGTCATTTGAGCGTAAAATATCGGCAAAACGGGCCATCCCTTCCGCAATCCAACTTCTTTGTTGATCTTCTATATTACTCGAGTGCAATTGATTTCTAACTTGTACCAAGGACTGAATCAAATCGTGGTTTTGGCTGCTTTCCTCATTTTCCAAGAGATCTTGTTCCAAGGTTGTTTTTTCAAAATTGCCTTCTCCAATCCCTAAAATAATCTCTCTGGCTACTCGAAAACTGTAAGCACTGTCCAAAATATGTTTTTGGATAACTTCAAACTCCTTAGATATTTGTTTGGTCAGACGAAAATCCACCTCTTCTCCTTGATAGACTAAATCAATGAGCTGAAGTGTACGCCTTAGGGATAACATAGTATAGTATACCGGACGGTACCAGGCCCAATAGATCAAAATTAAGCTGATACAAAGCCCAACTAACAGAATATAAAATGTTTGGGGCCGATGCTCAATCTGTCCTATATAAAAAAGGGCAGCCGTTTGAAAAAGGGCCGATGCCAACAAAGGCCAGCCAACTTTTGCCCGGAAAGAGGATAATGGATTACTTAATGTTTCTGAGGTACTCAGTTCTTTCATAATAATCGCGATCAAACGCGTTGCCCGGGTTACATTAAACGTGAGAGATAAAAGTGTTATGTCTCCCGGAAAGAGCCAGTGGTACTTTTACATACTTTTACCTAACAATATTAATACTCTACTCCTAAAAGAAATCTTCTAGTATAGAGAAAAACTTACCCGGAATACCTTTTGTCCGTATTGGTGAGCTTTTTAGGGCCCTGGCTATTCGTAAAATCTTAGGTTTTGAGAATGAGCTAGCCAAGCCATATGCTGGCTTAGGGATGGAGCGGCCTGTTTGAGCCCGCCGCTGGCTGTGGGGAGCCGGCGAGTAGCGAGAGCCCGGCCCGCGCTTGGCACATTATAACTAGGGGGCACTTCTGTATGGGCGCGGGCAAGCCCCTAGAATTCTTTTTATTGGGTTTGAATCAGGCTATCGGGCACGGGATAAAAAGAAGATGAGGGAAAGTGGTCTAAATAGCCTGGTATATCCTGAAATGGAGCCAGAATTTCCGGACTAGAGTAATGTCGGGTATGCCGCGATTCGGTAGAAAGACAGTAATCACTCAATAAAAAACGCTGGGCCAAGGCCTTTTTACCAGAATAGGAAGCTTGCTGTTTCCCCCAGAAACTCCGAGAAAAGCCCAAGGTCAAAAGCAGCAGCTGAAGGACAAAAAGCCCCAATACGATACGGACCCGAAGAATACTCAAAGCTATATTTTATGGATTGACCACAATGTTAAGCATTTGTACCTGGAAATCGGGATGTAAACTTCGGTTTTTATTTAGCCACTTTTGAAAATCGTCTACATCCATATATTTCAGGCCATTCGCTTCTTCCATTTGGGGCTTTTTGAAAGCTTGGGTGGAAAATATTACGTAGAGTAAGTTTGACAAAGGAGCACCATCGTCTCCAGTTTCTAGGCCATACTCATCTACCAAGGGGAAATCCTTAAAATATTCACGATGTTCGGGAGAAAATAAGCGGTATTCTTGGTCGGACTGCACCGGTACCGTACTCTCATATTCTCCTTGCATTAAGGCATAGGGAAGCAGGCGATAGACCGTACCCTGCTCTAACAAAAAAACACTTAAGTACCCACTTACGGGCGTTTTAAAGTATAAAAACATACTATCTTCATTTTTGAAGACGCCATCCTTGCACTTTTCTGGCTCCTGGCAATTAAAGGGGTATGCGACAAAATCTGCCTCGGCTTGTTGAAGCTCCCGGGCCCTTCCTCTTACCTCACAAGTGAGCCATATTTCTTGGGTCCCATTTTTTTCTCGGATACTGTAATTTAACTTCGGATAGCCTTTATCATCCGATACCCATTCTCCTTTGACCAAGGTGCTTGAGACCTCAGTGATCCGGGTGCTGGTAAACACATTATCTCCCGATTCGCTATTGGTTTGGGTGTTGATCCCCTGGATGATGGCATAGCCAAACTCTGTACCAATAGCCTGTACCTTGGCGGCTTGAACGGCTTGTTTTTCGATTGCGGCTTTGCTGTAAGCCCCTTCCATAAGCACCTCAATCCGGGCCGAAACGGGTCTCCCTTTATCTTTTTGGGCCCAAATAGGCATCAGGGACCCACTTAAAAACATACATAATAGCAGCAAATAGCCTTTCATGGTTTTAGATTTTGGTGAAAAAAAAACGGATTGGCCGTTTCCTGCAGTTTGCAGGCCTCTTCCCAATCCGTTCTGTAAATTAAGGGCTATTATTCTGGCCAGCCCATTTTTTCTAATACTTTGTCCAACTCGTCACCGAGCTCATCCGACTCATCTTCCAATTTTTTACGGATGGCCTTTTGGGCAGCTCGTAGGGCCTCTGCTTCGTTGTAAAACAACTTCACCTCGGTACGTATATTCTGGCGACGGTTTTGCTTATCATCGACTTGCTGATAAATCTTGTAGGCCGTTTTCAGGTTTCTCAAACTGGCTTGGATAAGCGACTTACCATTGGCAACAGTTTTATCCAAGGTATTGGCGATATTTTGATCAATTTGATCATTGGCAGTCTTGGTCTCAATCAACTGAGAAACTTTGGTTTGGATAGCCGCAGCCAATTCATTTCGAGCGGCGGTCATAGCTGCCAAATCGGCAGCCGACTTAGTACCGGCCACCGCAGCGCCAGTGGCCATAATGTATTTAGGATCGCCATCATCATTGGTCTCTAATTCTAAGGCCCAAGCCTTTTCAAAGAGTTTTTCCATAGGTACAGACCCTGGAGGCACGTCCCAACCCTCTTTTTTACGCTTCTTGGCTTCTTTTTTAGCAAGCTTGATCGCCTTGAAGTCCTTGTTTTTAATTTTGTCTTGGGCTTGCGTAGAGGTATGGGTTCCTATTATAATCGCAATGCATAAAAGCGATAGAAAGAATTTTTTCATAGTTACGAAGGTTAGAATAAAACGATGTTCTATAAGCATGAACGAAAGTTAGTATGAAGGGTTGAAAAATTAAAACCGTTAACAGGGGATTAACTTGGCACTAATCCAACAAATCTAGAGTATAATTTAATTCGTTTACTTTCATAAGTAAGCTCTGTGACATTCTCAAGGAAAGCGGGTCTTCTATCAAATTTTGAGGCTCCTTTTGGAGACTTAGATGAATAAAATTATTAAATTTGGCTAGCCAAAGGAAGGATTGCTGCTTTATGAATAGCGCCAATTATTTTTTGACCAAAGACGGGGTCATTAGCAAATTAGATTCTTATTGGGATCAACTTCGTGAGCACTCCGCCCGGCTTGATTCCTTGTCAAAGCCTATGCTTCGGAAGCTATTTAATAGCTTTATAGGGAGCGTATTGATCATTATTACGCTGGTATGGCTCAATTTTGAGAAAGAAGTGACGATGATACTTCTCTCCCTAACGGCTTTGGGCAGTGTTTCCATAAGTACCAGTCAGCTACTCGTCTACCTAGAATTTTTGGCTACCCGCAAACGAGGCCTAATTCTACACGATGAACTCAATACGGAGTTAGAGTGTAGCTACGATGACGAGTTTGATGAAGATATCTCGGTAGAAGAACGCATTTTGTTAAGCAATTTTCAGCTGTCTTGTGAGCCTCCCATGCATCCCGGGCTTTACCTCATCCTCTTGACAATCTACCCCATTCTCAACATTGCTTTTGCCCTTTCCTACTATTTTTATTTGTAAACTGGGCCCTCAAAATAGGTTAATTTGGGGCTGCCCCCACCCAAGAAGTTTCTACCTACATTCTCCAAACGGCCAGGGTGGGGTCGGGCTTTCGCTACTCGCCTGCCCCCCGCCTAGCCATTTCGGGCTCAAACAGGCCGCTCTATCCCTCAGCCAATCTTGCTTAAACCAGCGCACTTAGTGCCTTTTTATTGGCATCTAAGATTTTGTCTATGTGCGCATCTTCCAGGGCCGTAGATAAGAAAAGGCTTTCAAATTGAGAAGGGGCCAAATAAATGCCTTCCTCAAGCATTGCCCGGAAATACCTTCCAAAGAGTGCCGTATCGCAAGATTTTGCCGTTTCAAAGTCGTAGACTTCTTGCTCACTAAAAAATATGGAATACATAGACCCCAATTGATTGACCGTGAAAGGTAAGTTCAAGTGGCTCACAGTGGCTTGTATCCCTTCTGCAATCCTCCTTGTAATTTCTTCTAGGCGGGTATATACCTCAGGGTGGTCTTTCAAATAGCGCAACATGGCCAAACCAGCCGACATCGCCACCGGGTTGCCTGATAAGGTACCTGCCTGATAGACGGGTCCTTGGGGAGAAACAAAATCCATAATCTCTTTTTTCCCCCCATAGGCACCTACGGGCATTCCTCCACCAATTATTTTCCCCAGGGTACACATATCTGGCGTGACACCCAAAAGTTCGTGGGCTCCGCCCGGAGCCAAACGAAAGCCGGTCATGACTTCATCAAAGATCAACACGATTCCCTCCTGGTCACACAAACTCCGCAATCCTTCCAAGAAACCAGGTCGAGGAGGTACACAGCCCATATTACCCGCTACGGGTTCTAAAATAATGGCCGCCACTTGCTGTTTATTGGCCGCGACTAATTCTTCTACGGCCTCCAGCTTATTAAAGGGGGCTAGCAGGGTGTCTTGAGCCGTTCCCTTGGTGACCCCAGGACTATCCGGGCTCCCCATCGTTACCGCCCCACTGCCGGCAGCAATCAAAAAAGAATCCCCATGGCCGTGATAACAGCCCTCAAATTTGATAATTTTATCTTTTCCCGTATACCCCCGGGCCAAGCGAATAGCACTCATACAAGCCTCCGTGCCCGAATTGACCATACGTACTTTTTCTACGCAGGGCACCATCGATACAATCAACTCCGCAATTTCAATTTCTTTCAGGGTAGGGGCCCCAAAAGAGAGGGAATCTTCACTGGCTTTCTGTACGGCTTGCACAATTAGCTCGTGCCCGTGGCCTAAAATCATAGGCCCCCAGGAGTTAATAAGCTCTATATACTCGTTTCCGTCTTCATCATAAATATACGCTCCCTTGGCCGAACGGATAAACAAAGGATCACCTCCTACGGCCTTAAAAGCCCTCACCGGAGAATTTACCCCACCCGGAATAAATTCCTGTGCCTTCCGGAATAATTCCTGACTACGCGTAGTGTGCATGAAAAAAAATTATTTTTTTGGAATAGATAAAATTTGAGGGTATACAGTCACCCTTTCAGAAACTAGACCATACCCGGTCTTCTCCTTGGTCTAGCAGTACAATTCTAATTTACCTGTTAATTTGAGATATCTTAACAGCCTGCTCTATTATTTGTTTTTGCTTAACGAATTGATGGGTTTCAGGTCTCCCCGGCTAAATTGTAAAATGGGTACGTGGGTATTAATCGTGGATTCTTGGTGAGAGATTCCTTCCGAAAGTATGCCTCCATAGGACGAGGTTTCTCGCAGGGCCGAGCGCAAGCTAGATTTCACTCCGAACTTCTGAAACAAATCGGCAAAATATCGGGTGATTTCATATCCCGCAAAAGCATATTTGTTAGGATCTTTTCTCGCAAAGTCCTTAAATGCACTAGCAAACTGCACCATTTCCAGGGAGTACTCATTCCAATAGTCGGGGTCAATAAAGTAAACTGCCTGATTTTCAAATTTACTTTCATCGATCGACCGAAATTTATGCCACTCCTCAGGAACATATAAGGCAACCTTTTCTCTTAGTTTTTGCACTTCGTCCATGATCCTCCGGGCCGTCAGCTCACTGGTATTGCTTGATAATATGCCACCTAAGGAAGAAACATCCACTTTATTTAAAACATTTCGTAAGCGTTCTGAGTCAAAAGTATTTAGCTCTTCATAGGCCAAGACTTGAATCCCCCTCTTTTCTGCGGCTTGCCGATACAACTCGGCTATTTGTTGGTTTCTTGACAGGTTGTCATATAATATAATCATTCCCTTTCCGGGGCTTTTTTCTTGGGCAAACTGAATCACCTGTTCTGCCTGGGTCTGACGGGAGGGGTAAAAGAGATAGGTAAAATCATTTTGGGCCAAATCCGCATTAAAAGAGATAGGATTGACCATATGGATTTTCTTAATGCTGGCCAAGCTTGCTAGGGAAGTAAAATCTTGATCAAACAAAGGCCCAATGAGCAGGTCCATATCGTCAAACTCTCCGTTCAAGAGTAAATCTTGTATCTTATGACTCGAATCACGGGGTATATCGTATGCTATCAAGTCTAGAGGGACTTCATATAATGAATCCAATTCTTTGACTGCCAGCCTCACGGCCTGATACATCTGAATGGATATTCGGCTGAGCGTATTTGTATCTTGTTTTTGTAAACGATAGTAATTGAAGGGTAGCAGTACACCTATTTTATAAGGTTTTCGGATATAATTTACCCGCTTCACTAGACGTCTTTCGGGAGTAAGCTCAAATTTTTCTATAAGCTCCTGCATAAACAACACCTCCTCCGAATCCTGGGAGTTAGCCGCAATTTTATCTATCAGCATACGGCTCAGGAGTGTATCTTCTGGAAAGCTTTGCTGCAAGAGCCGGAGTTGAGCTATAGAGAGTGGCTTGACATAATGCCCCATCAGGTCACGTATATCAGAGAACATACGGGGCGACCGTATCTTATTTAAATAAGCCAAGGCTTTAGAATCATCTTTTTGAGCAAAAGCAATTTCAGCCAGATTGTAATAAAGTTCATCTTGCTGTTCCCAATTAGGATATCGCTCCAACAATACTCGAAAGCCGTCGGCTGCCCGGGTAAGCTCACCATTTTTTAAGTCGGCCAAAGCCAGATAATAATAAGCATTAGGCTTTAAGGGGTTTTCCTCTGGATAATTGAGGGCCGCTTGAAAAAAGGAGCGCGCTTCCGAGTAAGACTTTTTATTAAAGAAGTCCTGACCGCTCACATACGCTTTTATAAATTTTTTGCTTTGAGCAGGTAGGCTTACACATAGCCCAAACAAGCATATCGTCAGGAATAGTTGTTTTATAGACATAGGAGATTCGTTCCATTTAAGATGCAAACCTACAAAATAATATCTTCACTGGCTTAAATACCGCAAAATGTGGGGAGTATTACCTAAACTACTCCATTTGTCGGGCCGCCAACTCTCGGAAGGTTCCTTCCTGGGCCATTAACTCTTCGTAGGTGCCTACTTGCACAATTTTACCTTGATCTAAAACATAGATCCGGTCTACGTTTTGAATAGTACTAAGGCGGTGGGCAATCACAATTCGGGTGGCTTGGAGCTTGTTCAAACTCGTAGTAATCACCGACTGGGTACGGTTGTCCAAAGCACTCGTCGCTTCATCAAAGATAATGAGCCGCGGCTTCCGGGCCAAGGTTTGGGCAATGAGTAGCCTTTGCTTCTGTCCACCCGATAAGGTAGTCCCTCCTTCACTGATAATGGTATGCATTGCCATGGGCATTTGCCGGATATCGTCATCAATGGCCGCCAACTTGGCTGCCTCCCAGGCATCTTCCATAGTCAAATGGGGGGATGTCCCCACAATATTAGAGAAAATATCTCCGGGAATTAGCTGTCCGTCTTGCAATACGGTACCAATTTGCCGCCTCACCAATCGTAAATCCAGTTGGCTCAATTCCTGGTCATCATAAAAGATACTCCCTGATTCGGGCTTCTCAAAGCCCAATAATAAACGAATCAAGGTAGATTTACCCGAGCCCGAAGGACCTACTAGGGCTACATAATCTCCCGTTTCCAATTTAAAAGACAAGTTTTGAATAACGGGTGGGCTGTCCCGGTCATAACGGAAATGTAATTGACTCACTTCCAGTTTACCTTTTAACTTACCAGGGTTCTTTTTAGCCTCATCCACTTCTGGTAAGCTCTCCAAAATAGGCCGCATGCGTTCGTAAATAGGAAAGATTTGATAAATCACCAAAAGTGATTCACTCAAAGAGAGCATGGCAGCGTTAAAAGCACTGTAAGCCGCAATAAAAGCCAAAAACTCCCCTGTAGAGATCCTGCTCAACTCCTCCGATTGGATCAAAATTAAATAAATCACCGCCGTGAAGAGCAAAGGGGTTACTACATTGACAACCGCTTGAATATTTTGAATTTGCAGGGCTTGAAAGTTAAATTGTTTGGCTCTTGAAAAGTGATTTAACCAGTGGCTGAAAGCCCGAATTTCCGTACCGGTAACCCGAAATTTGTTGATCCCGGTAAGCAATTGTAAAACAATCCCCTGAGTTTTCCCCAGGTAACTCATGGCTTTTTTCTCCTTGCTTATCTGCCATTTCCCGAGTAAATACAAGATAATGATCTCGATAAATACCAAACCCATGGCGGCCAATGCCAAACGACTACTATAATAAAAGAGCAAAAAGAAGTTTAAAAAAGAGAAAACACTAGCTAAAACACTGGTAATCAACACCCCAGAAAGCATTTTCCGAATCTCATTGATTCCCAAAGCCCGGTCGGCCAAATCGCCGGTGGTAAATTGCCTAAAGAAGGCAGTTGGTAAGTTCAATAACCTATCCCACAAAGCGGCCTGCAGCCTATAGTCCATTTTGGTCTCAACCCGAAGCACCGCAAAGCTTTCGGTTAGCTCAAAAAGAACCCGGGCAAGCAAAGCCATAAACAAGGCAAAACCAACTTGTAAAACCTGGATCCTACTGGCATTGGGAATGACCGTATCAAATATAATCCCGGTCATCACGGGCGGGGCCAGGCCTAAGAGGGTTACCGAAACTCCTAAGAAAAGTAGTAAATAAAAATCCCGTATATCACGAAATACCCCAAATCGAAGTAAGTCCAAAAGCTTGATCGGCTTATTGGGAAACGGTTTGAAGAATGTATACGCCAAGGCATCAATAGACTGGGCCGTTTCTTCATTAATCTCAAAGGTTTCCCGGATACTAGGGTCATAGGCTTCGTATTTTCCCGAAGAAGTGGGCATAAGAGCCAAGGGACGGCCATTTTCCTTATGAAAACCTAAAATGGCACCCGAATCCTGCTCCCACCAGTTATTGGGTAATTTTACTTCTCGATACCGAATCCGGGAGGCTCGGGCAATATCACCAATGGGATCAATCTCATTGATTTGCGGAGGAGGGGTTAGGCTAATCTCATCATAATTGGTAATAATCTGACAAGCATTAAAAATCGCATCGTCCGTAAAAATCCTGATTTGCTCCGCATATTTGTCTGCGGCATTCCGATCTAAAATGGATTGGGCATTTTTTAAGCTCTCATTGGTTCGTTGAAATTGGGTCTCATATTTTTTCTGCAAGCGGTTTGTTTCATAGCGCTGCACCAACTCAATTTCTTCCTTCTCAAGTAAAAGAATGGTATTATCTAGTACCTGAATCCCATGCCAGGCAGCCTCTTGGCTCAAGGCTTCACTGGTATCAAAAAAGCGTATCCCTACATTACGGGTTGACTCTAAAAAGGAACGTCGGCTAACAGGTAGCAGGACATCCTGCCCATTATTCTCAATTTTTCCGGTTCCATTGATGAGTACTGAGTCTAGTTTTGAGGCACTAATTTTTCCCCAAATAAGTTTTCTTTGAGAAGAAATAGTCTCATCCTTGCGGAGAATAAGTCTTTGCCCGGCTTCTACCAGCACATCCGCTTGTTCATCCGGGTGGTTGGAATTCTCAGATATACCGTAAAAGAGGTTTTCCAACCAACGAGAGATCAAGGACTCGATGTCGGGCCGGAATGTTTCCTCTTTGAGCAATTCCCAAAACCAATTTCGTTTGAGGGCATACACAACGGTATCTTCGGTGGCATCGGCAGAGAAACCAATCTCATAGGGGGAATCTTGAAAATCCATCCCCATCATAATTTGCTTTTCGTGGGAAGTAAAAAAGTAAAAGCGCTTCCCTTCCGGTTCACCCATCGGGAGGCGAACCGTATATATATTGATATTTCCCGAATATATGTACCATATCGTTTCCGGGTCATCAATTAAAAAGGGGGTGTTTACCGTCATATGAATGACTTCCCCTTCCTTTTGTATTAAGTCTGTGAGTGCCGAGTTCAACTATTTATAGAAAGTTCAAGTACAAGTATGCTTTGAAATCTAGTCCTTAAAAAAACCGCGCTTGTGTTCGCGAAATTAACAAGGATGTTTTGTTTTAAATCTAAATTCGTGCAAAATACCTCATTGCCAAGAAAAAAATACAAATTCGATGAGCTCTTTGCCCGATTTCGCTTTCTTTTAGGGTCTATCCCAGCATAAAACGGCGACCAATCAAGGGAGGGCAATTCTTTGGGCAATTTTAGCTGAGTCTAAGTAAATCCCCCTTAAAATACCCGTACCATTCAAAGAAAAGCCTAAAAAAAAGAGCCCAGGGTAGTCTTCATACCACAATTTGAGTTGAAAAGGAGGGATTTTCCCCAACTCTGGCATATCTGGAAAAAAATCTCCCAGTGCTGGCTGGTATCCCGTAGCCCAAAGTATTACCTCATACGCTTCCTGATTGCCATCTTCAAAGTAAACCTGTTGCGGCCCAAGCGACTGGATACCCGGGCGGACTTTGAGTTTCCCCTTTCGTATCAAATCCATGGTACCCGTATCTACTACGGGTACTTTGCCATAGGTTTGCAGGGCTTCACCAGTGGGCATTTGCGGAACGGGCATGCCAAATTTACGTGCATCTTTCTGTCTTTGCCTAAGTGTCCAGGCATCTATGGTATTCCGAAAAATAGCCGGTAAATAGCTCAAGGCTACTACTTCCCACTGTACACAATGCCCTAAGAAATCTCTCCCTCCGATATGCACTGGGCTACGTAAGGAGATTTCAGGCTTACATCCCCACTCGTATAAATCCAGGGCCAATTCTGCTCCGGTGTTGCCCATACCCACCACCAGCACTTTTTTTCCGCGAAAAGCTTCCCCATTTTTGTAATCCCAACTGTGCAACACTTCACCTTCAAATTGGCTTAGGCCAGGATAGTCGGGTACTCGGGGGATACGGTTGTATCCGGTAGCTAAGACTATTTGGGGAGTCCTCCAGCGTTTTCTTCCTGTCCAAACCTCCCACAGTCCGTTTTGGCGACGAATACTCTGTACCGCTTCCCCAAAATGGGGTTGAATAGCAAAAGTATGGGCATAATCTTCCCAATAGCTTATCAAATCGTTTTTGGCAACATATTGCGGATAGTGTGCCGGAAAAGGCCGAAACGGCAGGGCCGAAAAATATTTATGGGTGTGCAGATGAAGCCGGTCATAGTAATGGTGCCAAGGCTCGGCAATTCTTTGGCCTTTCTCCAATATCTCGAAAGGTATTCCTTTTTTCCTCAAGCGGGCCGCCATGGCCAAACCTGAGGGGCCGGCACCTAGGATGAGGCATGGCACTATGTTTCTACTATTTTTCAAAAAACACTATCTTCGTTGCTGTCTGCAAATGTAGCGCTCAAATAGACAAATTATGAAAATAGGAATTGTTCAATCGGGCCCGGTCTATCTAGATTTGGCCCAAAGTATGGAAAAGGCCCTGGGCTTTATGGAAGATGCTGCCCGCCAAGGGGTAGAACTGCTCGTGTTTGGCGAAACATGGCTCAGTGGCTACCCGGCCTGGCTAGACTACTGCCCCGAGGTTGGGCTCTGGAACCACCCTCCTACCAAAAAAGTCTTTGCCCGAATGTACCAAAACAGTATAGATGTGGCCGGCGAGGAAATGGCTACCCTACAAGCCAAGGCCCGCCAGCTCAAACTGTTCGTGGTGATGGGTATCAATGAAGTCGTGAAGAAAGGCATCGGTCAGGGCACCATCTACAATAGCTTTGTGATGATCAACGAAGAAGGACAAGTCCTTAACCACCATCGCAAACTCATGCCCACTTACACAGAAAAAACGGTCTATGGCATCGGTGATGGCTACGGGTTAAAATCGGTAGCCTCGCCTTGGGGCCGTATCAGTGCCCTTATTTGCTGGGAACACTGGATGCCCCTCAGCCGCCAGGCCCTCCACGACAGTGGTGAACATATTCATATTGCTTTATGGCCCAAGGTACACGAAATGCATCAAGTTGCCAGCCGCCAGTACGCTTTTGAAGGGCGATGTTTTGTGATTGCTGCTGGCCAAATGATGCAAGCCAAAGAATTTCCTACCGAGTTAAAATTGCCCGATGCGCTGGCTCAAAACCCAGACCGTTGGGTTTTGGATGGGAATAGCTGTATTATTGGCCCCGATGGCTACTACCGCATGCCTCCCCAACTGGGTAAGGAAGGGTTATTGGTTCACGAGATCCTTGATATGGATGCCGTTTATGAAGAACGCATGACCTTGGATGTGAGTGGTCATTACCAACGCCAGGATGTCTTTGATTTTTGGGTAGACCGCTACCGTCCGTCCGAAGAATTTCCCGAAGAGAAAGATTAGAGCGGTTTTTTGTCCTAAATTTTGGGGCGGCCCCTCGTCCCTCGGCGCCACGCCCC
>CAWUIO010000071.1:0-34469 GCA_963922455.1 uncultured Microscillaceae bacterium | reverse complement strand
TTTTGTTTAAAAATCTGTAAATCAGGGGCTTAAGCCTTTAACTCACGTTAGTTTAAAGATAAAAAAATTATCTTAGGAGATTAACATTTCCTTGACCATCGAGCGATGAGCATACCCGTTTATCAAGCCGTATCTTTCGAGAAAGTACTATCTACCGGAGGGGAGTACCCAACCTTGGTTGCTAAAGGTTGAAGTGGAAGAAAACACGAAGCCTTTTGTGGTAAAAGTATTTTCTACTAAACATATCCAACAATATGGCGCAGTAGCTAATGAGTTTATGGCCAATATACTTGCCTAAGAATTAGACCTCCAAGTACCCGCATGTGCTTTTATTGAGTTTTCAGATGATTTTATTAATGGATTGAAAAACGAACAAAAAAATTTGGTAACGGAATTTATTGACAAACGTCCAAAGTTTGGGAGCGTTTTTATTCAGGATAGCTCCATTTACCTCCATAATGCTATCAAGAAAGAGGATGTAAAAGATTATGAAGCGGCTCAAATCTATGCCTTTGATAACTTAATTTATAATGTAGATCGAAAACCTACCAAGCCAAACCTTCTTTTTAAAAGCGAAGAATACTATTTGATTGATCACGAACTAAGCTTGCATCCTATTAACAGGAATTATCTAGAAAATATTCAAAACGAAAAGTGGATCTATCCATACGAGCGGCATTTATTCCACAATTATTTAAAGCAATTGAATGATAAAAGTGATCTCTTTTCCTCTTTTACAGAAATTTTAAAAAGATTTCCTATAAAGTGTATAAATGATACTGCCTCACAACTGCTAAAACTAGAATACAAAGTAAATAATTTGAACGTTCTGGTAGATTATTTCCGTTTTATCAAGACAAATTGTTGTATTTTTGAAAAACAGCTTTTGAAGCAAATTTGATGGAAAAATATTTCACATATCGCTTATTAAGGTATCGATACTCAGCGGTTTTGGATGAGATATTTAACATAGGGCTACTGGTGACCATACCTGGTGTTGAATCTCAATTTCTCTTCCCAAACAATCTTAAAAGGATAAAAGAGATATATCCAGAAACAGACGAAAAACACCTTAAATATTATTTGGATACTTTTAAAAAGTTAACCCTTAATTTTAATCAATCTAATCGGATAGAGCTTTTTTTTAAGGAAGATCCAAAAAAGTATATACAACAACTAAGTAATTACTTGATTACACCAGATGACTCATCACTTTATTTTGGAAAAATCCAAACTTGTTTAGTGTATACTCCCAATACTGATAAAATAGTAAGTCAATTATTTGAAGAGTATTTTTTCCCTTATGAAAAGCCTATTGATAAAAGAATTTTAAATGATGAAAAATATCTCCAAAAGGCTATTCGTGATAACATCAAAAAAGTTAACGGGGCGATTTACCGGAAACATTTTCAAAATTTAGAGCCTATAAAGATCAGCAACAATCAAACACACTTAAAATTTGACCTTTACTGGCCTAACAATACTACACATTTTGTCCAGCCAATAGGATTTGACCTAAAAAAGGCAGATAGTATTGATAATAAAGCCAATCGCTTCTTTGGCAAATTTTTTCAATTGGAGGAAGCGGCAAAGCAAGAAAATGCTCAATTTGATGCCATTGTCAGCCGACCAAAAGATAGAAAACTTTTTAAAACTTATGACAGTGCCCTTCAAATTCTAGAAAAGGCACCTTGTACAGTTTATGAGGAAGAAAAACTAACTACATATGTAGATCAAGTAATTACAGGTATTGAAGAACATTTGCGCGACCAAGGTACTGCTCGTGGATCTTTATTTGACGACACAATCATTGAATAAGAAGCTGCCGACGAAATGACAAGCAAGGGAGACTTTTACCCTACTCCCCCACAAAATACACCGACTCAAAGCCTTCTCCCTGCACTACTTGCGCCTCTCCCAAATCCGCTTTCAAGACCAGCCAGTCTTCCACTTTTTCCAGTTGGCCTTTTAGCTGAATAGGTAAACCGACCCATTCCAAGATTTCTTGGTTGATCGCCTCGCCCTTCGGGCCTTGTACCAAGATATAGTCTCGCTGTCCTTTGCCATTGTTTAATACCAAGATCGGGGGGATACCGCCGGCGATACAGCGTACCCCACAGGAGCGGTGGATCTTGCCACTGCCGGGTTTCATCAGGCCAAAATAGCACTTGGAATCTACAATCTCCCCGGTGAGGATGACCTGGCCCATAGACTCTACTTTGGCTGGGGGCAAGGGTTTTTCCAATTTTTGGTAAGTGACTTGGGTGTTTTTCGGGGCCGGAACTTCCAATATGGTGCGGCCGTCGTAGTAGATGTACTCGGCGTTGATTGTGACTTGGTAGTTTTCTAAGGTATTATCGCCGATCTGTTTTTTAATTTGACCCAAGGTTTTGTTGACATCAGACTTCCCAAAACCGACCATAAGGAAGTTGCGGTATTGGCCCGGACCCGCTTCTACCCGGATGCGGGGTACGGGGCTTTCATACATGACTCCTGTGACTTCACTAAATGTTCCCAACTCGGAGACGCCATTGTTGAAGCCTTTTTGACTGTAGGCATAGAGGATGGCCACCACGGGAATCAGTAAAGCGAGTAAGATCACATGGCGCTTTATTTTTTGGGCATAGGGCTGGGGGGCTTTGGGCTGCCAGCCGATGTAGAATTCTTTGTGTTTCATGGCTCGTTTGGGTTATTGGAAACGGGAACCGAGACGGGTTCGCTTCGTATAAATGCTTTTAAGTAAGTCTAACGTTTGATCGAGAACTAACTCCTTGTAATTCCCGCGTGAAGATCCCTCCTACTGTCGGGATGACAAGAAAAAAATCTCTCCACTCGCTTGCTCAATATCAATACACCAAAGGCTCCAACTCAGTACCTTCCGGGTGGCCTTTGGGGTTTACGTAGACCGTATTCCCTTCAAGCTTTAGGTCGTAGGTTGCCACCTTTTCGGTAAAAGGTGGAGGGGAAGTACCGTTGTGAGGCAAATACTGATAGCCGTGCCATGGGCAGGTAATGCAGCCATCTATGATTTTGCCTTCGCCTAAGGGGCCATTTTGGTGTTTGCAGACATTGGAGATTGCCGAGAGCTTGCCTTCGTATTTGAAAATGGCAATGCTTTCTTTTCCGTGGTGAACAATGCGGGCGCAGTCTTCCGGGATCTCGGAAACGGGGCCCACCTGAATCCAACCTTGCTCTATAAGTAGCTGGGCATTATCGGTTTTGCTTTGCTTAAAACCTGCCGCCAAATGGAGTCCGCTTAGGGTAATCAAACCCAAGACATACAATCCAAGTTGAATGGGGGAGTTTTCTGTCTGGTAGGCCCCAAGCATCACATGCATCAAGACCAGGGCATAGGCAAAGTACACCCCCATATGTAAAATCTTCCAAACCCGCGGGCTCAGGTTTTTGAGCCAGAAGTCGTGGCTGGTGGCCGCCATCACGAAGAGAATCAACAGGGCAAAAAAACCGAGGGTTTGGAAGGGGAAATCAACTAAGGAGTTGTACTGCATGTTGGCCGTGAATACCGAATATACCGGGTTAACGTTCCCAAAACCGTGAAACCAAATCAAAGAAAAAATCCCGTGTACGGCCGCGATGAGGAACATACTTACTCCAAAGTGACGCCGATTGTATAATAAAGGCAAGAAACGTTCATCCAAGCGGGCCAAGGGGCCAATACTGAGAATGACGTGCAGCATCAAAATAGCCAAGGTGGCGGTGGCCCGGATGATCAAAGTTTGAGGGACTATTTCCGGATAGAGGGCCAAGGTGACGCCGATGAAAAGGGCCAAGTACAAAGCCATCAAACCTCCCAAGATGAGGTCATAGCGTTTTTTTTGCCGGTTCCATAAGACCGGTTCGTATCCTACTGCCATTTGCTAGATTAGTTTGGTTTATCGGTGAAGGGGATGCTTTTGACGACACGTCCCGCAATTTTGCTGTGAAAGAAGACTCCCTGGGCTTGCTCTACTTCTTTGCTTACTGAGAAACGGTAGAGACCTGTACCCAAGATATTGCCTACGAGAACATTGCCACTGATTTCTTCCTGGCCGTTCATATTCAAATAGAGCATGGGGGCGGGGGAAGAAATAGGTTCTTTGAGGAATAATTCCAATTGATAGGCACCTCCCGCATCTTTCCGAAGGTTGACTTTACCCAAGGGATGATCTACGGCTTTGAGCACTTCCGGGTATGCCTCAGGGATCTTATGCATGGTCAACTCTTGACTGGGATACTCTCGTACGACCATTACGGCGGCAATCATCCCCATGGGGAGTAGCACAACCCAAAGGGTCCAAATCAGGCGGTGGCGCTTGCGAAGACTGGTAATCATGAGGCCGATTTTTTAGCGTTTAACCATTTGGGCAAAAGGAAAATCCATAGCACAACACTGGCCGGATACAGCATCAAGCGCAGTACCCAGGACATGCCCTGGGCATCTTCGTCTATGGCTTGGACGCCCCGGGTCACAAAAAAGAGGGCAAATACCAAACCGATGGCAGTGTAAATACCCGCAATGCTTAGCAGGATGGTGATTAGTATTTTCATTGGTAGATGAATGGTTTAATTTTTTGAACCAGGAACCCTGCGAGGGGAACCAAGGTTTTTGTTTGTATTTCTTGAACCGGGAGCCGGGACAATTAAGTTTTTTAATTGTAGAATTGAGACGAAGGCTTCCATTGGCTAATGCCCAACTTTGAAAATTCTCATATTCTCCTGGTTGAGCGACCCTAAGATTGCATTACCAAGAACTAGTTTTAAAATATACACCTTATCCCATAAGGCCTAAGATCTCTCCCTAGGGTGGAGATGACAAGGATTTTTTGTCATTTCTTGACGTAATGGCCTTAGCTATCCTTTCGTTTGGAATGACAAGAGCCCTTCTAAGCTGATTCCTCTCAAACGTCCCACCTCCCGGTTCTCGATTGCTTTTCCCTGTATCTCCTCTCACTTCTTTGCTCTTTCCTCTTACAAGGCTGAGGGATAGAGCGGCCTGTTTGAGCTCGCTGTGGGCCGTGCGTGGGCCAGCGAGTAGCGAAAGCCCGACCCGCGCAGGGCACAATATGCCTCAGTCAAATCGGATCTTCCAAGGCGCGGGGCAGCCCCTAGCCTGTTCCTTAGGCAGACTGGGTATTTTGCTGACTGATTGGCAATCGTTTGACCAGATTACCAATGCTAAGTCCTTGTACCGTGATAGAAAATACCACTACCACATAGGTCATGGTCACGATGAGGTCTCGGGGCATTTCGGGGGTCAAAGTAAGGGCCAGGGCCACAGAAATCCCCCCCCGCAGGCCTCCCCAGGTAAGCAAAGTTACCGTGCTTTTCCACGTTTCCCCGCATCGCAGCTTGGTGAGCGGTAAGGGAATCAAGACTGACAGCAAGCGGGCTAGTAGAACAATGGGAACAGCCACCAAACCGGCCAGGATATAACTAGGCACCCACGTAATCGTCAATAATACCAAGCCAATTAATAAAAAGAGAACGGCATTGAGGATCTCATCAATCATCTCCCAAAAGTGGTCTACCTGCGGACGGGCCACTACGAATTGGCTGTTTTCGCGTAAGGCCCCAATCATCAAACCGGCAATTACGACGGCCAAAGGACCCGACACGTGTAAAATCGAGGCCAGGGAATACCCACCCATAACAAGCGCCAGGGTGATCATCACATCTACCACATCTTCATCGATGGTTTTGAGAAACCAGTAACCGATATAGCCGATAATCACGCCGAATACTACGCCGCCCACGGCTTCTTCTAGAAAAAGATTAAAAATTTCGGTAGCTCCTACATTGGCCAGGCCCATCTCGGCAATCTCAAAGATGCTCAAAAAGACCACCACGGCCACCCCATCATTTAAAAGGGACTCGCCCGCAATGTCTATCTCGATCTTTTTGGGAACCTTGGCTTCTTTTAAAATGGCCAAAACGGCAATGGGATCGGTTGGGGAGATCAGGGCTCCAAACAGCAAACAATGGATAAAGCTAATGGGAAGACCTAAGAGATTACAAACCCCATAGATCATGCCCCCTACCAAAAATGTGGAGATAAGCACGCCCAAGGTGGCGTAGACCAAAACGATCCCTTTTTCTTTAAACAAAGTCTGGGTATCTGTATGAAAGGCCCCAGCAAATAGGAGGAAACTCAGCATGACTTCCAGCAAAATATTAGAGAAGTCTACCTCGGCAACGGCCTCCCGGGCCGACTCAAAAAAACTGGGAACCAAGACCCCAATAATCACGACCGATAAGGAAGCCAACATCGCAATGAGCATGATGCCAATCGTAGCCGGCAACTTCAAAAAGCGGTAATTGAAGTAGCTAAAAAAAGCCGTCAAGACGATCAAGATCGTAAAGGAATGAAAGAGATCCATTTGTTTTTCTAGATTAATTTAATAGCCCAAAGGAAAGACTTAAGCTAAAGTTGCCATGTAGCCTGCCCGACAAAAGCACTAATAAACCTTAAAATCTCCCTTTGGGCCTTAAATAACAGCTTATAAACCCGGATTTGCCCCCGCGTACTGTATCCCCGTAAGGCGGTACATGTCATAATCAAACGTGGTGATGTCTTTTTGACTTAATTGATTGACATCTTCATAGCCCATTGAGCGTAAGGCCACGGCCATCAGTTCTTTACTTGCCTCAAAGAAATTGTGAAGCTGACGGGCCGACTGCTCAACCTTCAAACGAGCTCTTAGGTTTTCCTTCTGACTGGCAATGCCCACTGGGCAATTATCGGTATGACAAGCCCGCATCCCGAGACAACCGATGGCTTGCATGGCCGAGTTGGATACCGCAATGGCATCGGCCCCTAGGGCTAAGGCCTTGATAAAATCGGAAGGCACCCGCAGTCCGCCAGTGACAATCAGACTGACCCCCTCGGCATTTTTACTGTCTAAATACTTGCGGGCCCGGGCCAAGGCCGGGATCGTGGGGATGGAAATGTGATTCCGTAAAATGATGGGAGCAGCTCCGGTCCCACCTCCCCGACCGTCGAGAATGATGTAGTCTACTCCCACATCCAAGGCAAATTGGATATCTTCTTCCAGACGATTGGCCGACATTTTAAAGCCAATAGGAATGCCGCCACTTATTTTGCGTACTTCCTCGGCAAAGTTTTTGAAGTCCTCTACGCTTTTCAAATCTGTGAAGGTGGCCGGGCTGATGGCTGCCATTCCTTCTTCCAAACCCCGGACTTGGGCAATTTCCCCCACCACTTTATGGCCTGGTAGGTGCCCTCCCGTACCGGTTTTGGCCCCTTGACCGGCTTTAAAGTGAAACGCTTGGACTTTTTTGAGCTTGTCCCAAGTAAAACCAAACTTGGCCGATGCCAACTCATAAAAATACCGGGAGTTATTTTCCTGTTCTTCGGGCAGCATCCCTCCTTCTCCGGAGCAAATCCCGGTTCCCGACATTTCGGCTCCTTTGGCGAGGGCAATTTTGGCCTCTCGCGATAGGGCCCCATAAGACATATCGGATACAAACACGGGCATATCCAATGATAAAGGCTTTTGGGCTTTGGGGCCAATGGTGACCTTCAAATGCACGCGGTGTTCGTCTAGCAAGGGTTTTTGGGCCAACTGGGCCGGCAAAAAGAGGATATCCTCCCACTTCGGCAAGGTATTTCGGTCTACGCCCATAGCCTCGGTTGCTCCGTGATGGCCGTACTGGGTCAATCCATTTTTGGCCAAGTGGGTAATATAGCGGGTGTAGGGCTCCGTACTTTCCGGATGCGTATCTATATAATCTCCCAGATACTCATTCGACTTGAAGGGGGATGGGGTTACTTGATCTTCAAAGTATTCTATTTCTTCTTCGTCTACATAAACTTTGCCTTCTTCCAAGGCCGTCATAAACTTGTAAAGACGCTCATCGGGGGCGTATTCACTCACTCCAGAATCGTAGCGGTAGTCCCAGTTGTGTACCCCACAAATTAGGTTTTCGCCATCGATATGTCCATCGCTTAGTAGTGCCCCCCGGTGCAAGCACCGCCCGTACAAAACAGATACTTCTTTTCCGTACTTTACCAGAACAAGATCGGTATTTAAGACTTTGGCGGCTTGAGGTTGTTTATCTGGCATATCCGCTACGGTTGCTATTTCTACCGGTTTGCGCAGCTCAGCCAGGGATTTATGGTATTTAGAATCGAGATAACTCATAGGTTTTATTTTGTAAGTTTTATGGATTAGTTCAGGCTCATTATATCAAGGCTACATCGCCCATCACTTCCAGCATGGCCGTTCCCGGATTGCTCAACACTTGTTTCATGCTTTCTAGTAATTGGGATCGCTCACTTACCCGGATTCCCAAGGCTCCACAGCTTGTAGCAAAATCGGCAAAATTGGGATTATGCAAGGAGGTTTGCCACACGTCAAACTCCCCGGCCCGCTGTTCTTTAGAGATTTTCCCCAGTTCGGAATTGTTGATCAGGATTAGCTTGATATTCATCCCGTATTTGACCGAGGTAGTCAATTCGGCCAAGTACTGCCCAAAGCCCCCATCGCCCGCAACAGCTACTACCTGACGGGTATCGCCTACGGCCGCCCAAGCGCCCATCGCTGCCGGGAAGGCAAAACCGATAGAACCCAAGTACCCCGACATAATAAATTCTTGGGACTTACACTCGATATATCTTCCCAAAGAGTAGGCATTGTTCCCTACATCTACAGTGATAATTGCATCCTCATCCACCAGTTGATTGATGGCATCAAAGACCGAAATAGAACTCAGCCCCTGGCCGTGATCATCTTCCAGACGACGGGCTTTTTCCTCTCGCCACAAGGCCCAGCGTTTGGCTACTTCTGCTTTTTGATCGATGGCCGCCAAACTTTCCCCGTCTAGTTTATCCAAGAAAAGCTCAATCGTCGCACTAATTTCGCCCCATAGAGGTAAATCTACGCTATGAAACTTAGCTAAGGTCATCCGGTCATAATCTACCTGGATGGTAGGAATCTTCGGGGTTATCCCGGTGTGATTGGAGAAGGAAGCCCCCAATACGCAGAGTAAATCCGCTTCGTTCATAAACCAACTGGCTATGGGCGTTCCGCTCCGTCCCAAGACTCCGGCTCCCAAGGGGTGATGATCGGATATTAAGCCTTTTCCTTTAAAAGTAGTCATCACAGGAGCGTTCAAGCGCTCGGCCAATTGTATAATTTTTTCCTTATGAAACCGGGCCCCGTGGCCCATAATGATGATCGGCCGCTTGGCTTGCTTGATCATGGCTAAGGCCTGATCCATTTCGGCCATAGGCGGGATAATTTTCTGAGAGGCAATCCGGTGGTCCAAGGTTTTGGCCGCTTTGTCCTCGGGCACTACTTGCACTTGCACTTCATCGGGAAAGGTCAGGTGGGACACTTCTCGGTTTATGATGGCATGTTTGAGGGCCAAAACCATCAATTCGGCGTGCCGGCTCGAGCTTAAAACCCGGTGATTGAATTGGGCTACCGATTCGAAGGCAGCTACTAAGTCTACTTCTTGGAAGTTTCCGGTACCTACTACCTGGGTAGCTACTTGTCCGCTTAATACCAAGAGAGGGGCCCGGTCGTTTTTGGCATCCCACATCCCTGTAAACATATTGGTAGATCCGGGGCCGGCAATGGCAAAACAGGCGGCAGGACGTCCCGTCAACTTTCCATAGGCCGAAGCCGCAAAGGATGCCGCCCCTTCGTGACGTATCCCGATATAGGTCAACTTACCGGCTTTTTCCAATTGGCGCATCGCCTGGGCATAGCCTAAGTTGGAGTGCCCCACCATACCAAACACGTGGGTAATACCACCAGCCACCATCGTTTCGGCCATCACATCCGAGACCGTTCGCGGAGGGGTGGGTTCTGCTTCCAGGCCTACATAAATCCCGTCTTCTCTTTTTTCGGTAGGATAGGTAGCCACCCCATCGTCAAATCCGGGAGCTTTACCCGTGCAAGGGTCATAATCCCAACCGTGCCAGGGGCAGCGTAGGAGTCCGTTCTCAATAGAGCCTTCGCCGAGAGGGCCGCCTTGGTGGGGACATTTATTGTCAAGGGCGCAAAATTTACCCTCGTAGTGAGTGAGACAAATGCCTTTGTGACCAGCCGTAACCGACATTACGCGGCCTTCGGGGAGCTCATCCAGATTGGCCAAGACCTTGTGCCAAACCAGTTGTTTTTCGGGTTTACTCATTGTGTAGTTTAGAATGAAAGATTGCCAGGTGGCTTACATGAAAAAGACTTCTACAAAACTTGATAATTCCTAGCAGGAGAAATGTAAGACAAATGACAGTGTTAACAAATATCATGGAGGCATGCCGGAAATTAAAGATTGATTTAGAGTTTTCCAATTTCCCTTGCCTAATTTCTGGGGCTGCCCCCGGCGATTGACACGAGACAGATCTAGCTACATAAGTGCCGCCGGGGTCGGGCTTTCGCTACTCGCTGGCCCACGCACCTACCAGCGGCGAGCTCAGACAGGCCGCTCTATCCCTCAGCCTTGTGAGAGGAGAGAGCAGAGAGCAGAGATGTGAGAGGAGAGATTTGGGACAGTAGCCTTGAGGCGTTGGTTTACGTGAACTGGGTATGCGCGCTTATGGGTGGCGCTAGGCTTAAACCCCAGTGATTTGAAAGATTTTTTGGAGCCGGGAGCCGAGAACCGGGAGGCGGGACGTTTGAGATCAGAGAGCAGAGATGTGAGAGGAGAGATTTGGGACAGATGCTAAGACCGCCCGAAAAGCCAATATAGTAATCTTAGCATCTCAGAACTCCCTATCTAAAGCAATACCTGGCTTAAGGATGGGCGCCTCTTCATTAAAAGGAGTAGGCTGAGACCCTCGCTGGTTTGCGCGCGGGCAGATATGCTCCCGTTTGAAGCCCTAATTTTTTAGCGCGGGCAAGCCCCAAAAATTTTCCTCGGGAGGCTTAGCAAAATACCCTTTTCCTCTTTCCAAGTTTGCTAGCTTTTCGGACAGCCCCACGAAAATCAATCTATCTCCACCAAGACGTTCCCAAAGGACCCAAACACGGCTACGCTGGAAGTACTGCCCAAGCGGAGCATCTGAAAACTAAACTCGAGGCGTATGGAGCCATTGCTTTCCAACACTTCCACTTCGCCCGAAATGATTTCGTATTCTTCTTCAAATACCCCCTCACTTAAACTCCCTTGTATAAAAAGCCGGGCATCGCTCAAAACAAAAGGAGCCCTCGGCCCCGATTTAAAAGGGTAGGTACCTTCTTGCAAGGTTTCTTGGGGTGAGTTAAGATCCAATATCAAGGCATTGCCTTCTCCTACAAAACGGCCTAAAGCATCATCAAAAAAAAGCTCCTGACTGCTTAGGGTTAAATCAAAATCATAGCTGTCCTGGGCCGGTAGATTGAGCCCAAAATTTTGTACATACCCCATTTCTAAGGGAAAGCGCTCCCCGTCTACATTGAAAAAACTATTGGCCAAGAAGCCATCCAAAATCTCCAAACAGCTGGATGTACTCAAAAGTAAGGCACCCAGCAAGACCCCACCGGCTATGCGTGTAAGAGAAGGAAATTTCAGGAAAACCATAGTACGTATAGCTTGTAGTGTAATAAGATCTAAAAACCAATCAAAGGTCTCTTTTTATCTGGTTCACAATGACCGAATCCCGGATCTCGTCGTCCTTCACCAAGAGATGGGCTTTACTAAGTATGATACTTAGGGTACTGTCTTGGTCAAAGGGCAAAAAAACCGACTTAGTCCCCAAGCTTTCTTCCCGCTTGGGTACGATACAAAGATACTCATCGTGGGGCAGCATCAGGATATTTCCGCTGCCTAAGTTGATCTTATAACGACGGATTTGTCCTTCCACATATAGGTAATTCCCTTCCAAATAGGTTTTCTGGCCCAGGGGCATATGGGGCAAGAGGCGCTGGAGTACTTCTTTACGCTGCTTGGCCGAAGCGGTTTGCGACTTTTCTCCAAAGGAAAAATCCATCCAGTACTCCGAATACTCGGAGCCACCTTGCCAATTGGGATCACTCCCAATACTGGAAATGGCCACAAAAAGGTCCACATCCCGCATGGCCTCCGAAAACAAGACCGGATCTACTTGGTCTAAGGGAATGCTGCTCTCTTGCTCGTTCTCCATCTGCACAAAGCGAAATTTTTGCGTAGAAAGATAGTCCTCAGAGGCGGGTGCCACATCCAAGCGGGCCGCCAAGCCCCAGGACTCCCAATAAATAGCCGGAGACGGGTAGTCTCCTGGCATTTGCCCACTGGCCCGGCGATCATTCCAGCCTCTTTGTTGCGACAGTGCCCAGAGTTTGGAAGCGTTCAGTATATGGGCCGAAAAGCGGTTGCTATACGTATCTGTATGCTTTTCGGCATCGGTGAGTACATAGATTTCCCGGAAAGCCTGCTTAAAACATTGCCTTAGTTCCTGGGCAAAAAGATAATCGCGCCAGGCCAATACCTCCGAGGAGCTGACCGAAACCGGATGCCATAAGCGTACGCTTGCCTGCGGGGAAACGGGCAATTTTTTTCCTTCTGCATCACGGAGTTCGCCTTCCTGCAAAATTCCGGAGGTTTCGCTGCCTTCGTGGGCAAAAATCCAGATCAGGTTATCGGCCAGGACTTGCATAAGGGGGTGGCGCCGGATATACGTCTCCCAATTGGCCAAACTCCAGCTTCGTCCCAATTGCCAGCTTCGCTCCAATCGGTTTCTCTGCCCTTGCAGGGTCTTGCGGATATCGGCACTGAGCGCCTTAAAAGCTTGTAGCTTAGGGGCCTGCTCCCTTTTAAGGATAGCCGGTACCGATTTTTGGGCTTTTCCATCGGGTTTTAGCCACTCTGTAGTTATTTTAGCGTAGCTCTCCAAATAGATTTGTCCTTGATAGTCTCCGATGGAGTAAGTCAGTCCCCGGCTTTCTAGACCATAATCGGGCACAATCTGGTCTTGGGCTTCTTCTTGGGAAAGGCCGCACAAAGCGCTGAGTTCTTCTAAGGCCGGGCGCAGAGCTTTTAAAAAACTTGGATACTCCGTGCGGCTTTGTAAGCGGATAAGTTCTAAATACGCTTCTTTATGCTCTCTTTGCCGAAGGAGGGTAATGCCCAAATTCCCCAAGGCCTTGGATAAAGGCCCCCGCCCAGTTTTTTTGGTGTAGGCTTTTTCGGTGATCCGGGCGATGGCCACATTACTAAGTGATTCATCCAATAAGTTTAAGGTATGGAGCATTCCTTTTACCGCCTGGGCTTTATTCCCTTTAAACCAATCTTCGGAGGCCAGGATGGTGTGGAGTAAACCTGGGAGGTGATAAAAAAAATCTTGGGGGCCGATCCCATCCAGTAATTCCTGGCTTTGTCTCAGCCACTTAATGGGCACCTTGGTTCCCTTTTTCAGGGTGAAAAAATGTTGAAACAGGGCATACCAAGGACTATCGGCTTCCTCCTGCCTTTGTAGGTGGTCGGCAACCGCATCCGGGTTGATGGAAATTTTTTCGGCCATACAGACGGGTTTATCCTCCTACTAAGGGAGTAAGTTGCATAAAACTCACCTCCGTTTGGGAGTTTAGTAGAATTTCTTGGTCCAGGCTCTCCACTTGGCGCCCGTCTACAAAGGCAAAATATTGGTTTTGGCGAAAAGCTTCCCAGGCCCGGTAGACTTCTTTTTCGGGGTCGGCCAAACGACGGTTCTCGATCCGTTTTTGATGGCTGGCAGAATTCAAGGCATTTTCTAAGGGATTGCTGTAGCCTTGGCTTTCCTGCGCTCTTCTCTCATTATATTGGCGGGCCTGCTCCCAAACTTTCATTTGGATCAGCTCGGCCAGGGTACACTGTTCATCGGCTATTTGTAGCTCAATTTCGTCTAAGATGGTACCACTTATACTTTTTTCTTGGAGGGTAACTTGCATACTTTGGGCTAATTTGCATGTAAAACCTTAGCAAATATATAAAAATTTAGCAAAGATTGGAAAGACCGGGGTCTCCTCTTTCCCTTGGCAATTTTATATTATTTTGCGAGTTCTTAATGTACTCGGTATGGAAGAAGCTTACAATAATTTAATCTTAAAACTAGAAGAGTGGCTCATCCAAGTTGTGGCGATGATCCCCAACTTGGTTTTATCCATTCTCGTTTTTTACTTTTTTTATCGGCTTTCTATTTATGGAAAAAAATTAGCCGGGCATTTTTTTAATAAATTTTCCCAAAACACGGCCCTCAATCGTCTCTTTTCCTTATGTGTCCGTTTGATTATCCTTTTTGCCGGGCTGTTTTGGGCCCTGGAAATCCTCCACCTAGAAAAGACAGTCACTTCCTTACTGGCTGGGGCCGGCATTATTGGGCTCGCCCTCAGTTTTGCCTTTCAAGATTTGGTCTCCAATTTTATTGCGGGTACCTTCATGGCTTTAAAGAGTCCTTTTCAAGTCAATGATTTTGTGGAGACGGCAGGCTATACGGGTTTTGTGGAAATGATTGACTTGCGTTTATCGGCTATCCGTACCCTAGAAGGGCAATTAATTTACATCCCCAATAAAGAAATCTTTCAAAACCCCATTGTTAACTATTCTGAACTAGGCCGCCGCCGCGTAGACATATTTGTGGGAGTTTCCTATGCCGATGATTTGCGTAAAGTCCGTGATATTTCTATTAAAGCTATAGAAAAATTAGAATTTGTGCGCCCCCATAGCCCCGTACGGGTGATTTATAATCAATTTGGAGACAGTTCCATCAATTTCCGTTTGGAGTTTTGGATCAACTTTCCGGGCCAGTATGACTTCTTTGAGTGCCAAAGCTCGGCCATCATTGCCATCAAAGAAGCCTTTGACGAAGCCGACATTAGCATTCCATTCCCGATTCGCACCTTAGATTTTGACATCAAAGGAGGTGAAAACCTTTCGGATACTCTTGCCAGGGTGAAGGGGGCCAAAAACGGAGATGCTTCTTGATATTACACTAGCCTGTTCTTCTAATTAAGGAATAAATTCTAGGGGGCTTCCCGGCGCAAAAATTATGTCGGCTTTATTCCCATCATGTGCCCGGCGCCGGTCGGGCTCTCGCTACTCGCCGGCCAGCCCACAAACCTGCGGCGGGCTCAAACAGGCCGCTCCATCCCTAAGCCATAAAGCCTGCCGGAAGGTATTATACGATATAGCGATAGTGATTAAACCATCGGTCCAATAACCGGTCTAGCGGATTTACGGGGGCCTGGGGACTTACTTCTTGTCCAGAAGGTCTTTCAAATAGTCCCTCGGGTACTTGGGGGGCTATTTCTAGCAAACGCTTTACCCTTTCCCGGGTCAAGGGGTGGGTGCGTAACCATTCGGGTATCTGGGGTACTGACTGAGGCTTAGAAAACCAAGACCAAAGGCTGGGGTTTCCATTTTCTAATCGATAGAGGGCACTGGCCAAACCAGCCGGGTCTCCAGTAAGTTGCGCCGCGTCCAAATCGGCTTCAAATTCCCGGGTGCGGGATAGGGCCAATTGGAGTAACTCACTGAGCAAAGGAGCCATAAGAAGGGCCAAGATAGCCCACCAAGATACGAATGTATACCCCATTAAAATGAGGGGCAAATTGATCACGAGCAAGATCTTCCCAAACCAGGCCAAGCTGCGGGTCATACGGGAGAAAAACCCGGCTAAAAGCAAAAGTTGAGCGTCCCGGTTCATCAAGTGGCTCATTTCGTGGGCCAATACCCCACGTATTTCCCGGTGATTCAGTCTTTGTAAGAGCCCCCGGGTGATTCCGATGAAGGGTCTGTTACCGCTACCCACGGCAAAGGCATTGGGTGTATTTTGAGGAATAAAATATAAATCGGGTATTTCCTTCATCCCGGCTTTTTCGCTGAGGATCCGGAGCGTTTCGTGCAATTCGGGGGCTTCCCATCTACTCAGCGGCCGCCCTCCATAGAGGGTAAAGCTAATCTGGGGAGAAACTCGATGTAGTATAAAATAGGCCACTGCCCCAGCCAAACTAATCCCCAAAAGACCGGACGCTCCGGCTAAGAGGTAAGCAATAAAAGCCATGAGCCCGTACATGCTCAGTAAAACCCCGATGGTGGCTAGGTGGTTGTTCCATTTTCTATTTTGTATGATTTGTTGTGGTGCCATTGGGTATTTTTATGGTTTAACTATAGTTTTTCAAATCCTATTCCAAAGCAATAAGCTAGAAAAAACCAGCCATTTTGTCACAAAAACCCAAATTAACTTCAAAAAATACAGCCAAAATGACATATTTCAATTATTCTTCCCTTTTTCTTTCATCAAGGATGCCCTTTTGGCTTAGGGATAGGCGCCCGATAGGGCCGAGACCGCCGCTGGTTGGTGCGTGAGCCGGCTCGGCAGCCTAGCCCGGCCCGCGCGGGTAGGGCTGTTCAGTTAGCTTCTTTTTTTATCGCGCGGGCAAGCCCCAGAGGCTTTTATGCGGTGTACTATGTTGTCAACAAGCGTTTATTCACGCAGACAAAAACCCTTATCTAAGCAAGAAACAAGGTAGAAAAGGTTACATAAAAATAAATTAGGCGGTGCCGTCCTTAAAATACTCTTTCAATTGGTGGGTATACCCTCTACCTACTGGGATGTTTTGTCCTTTTAAACTCAAACGGTTGTAATATACGCGATCTACATAGTTGGTATTGACGATAAACGATCGGTGAACTCTCTGGAAGTGTTCGGCCGGTAATTCATTTTCCAGTTGGTCCATACTGGTACGGGTCATCCCTCCAATTTTAAGATCGGTATTATAGATCTTTTTATAATTTCCATCCGACTCGATCCATAAGATGTTTTGTAGGGAAATTTTCTTAAAAGCCCTTCCGTCTTTCATATACAGTCGCTCCCGGATAACTACCGAGTCTTGTTCGGCAGGCTTAGCAAGTGGGTTTGGAAAGTTAAACAAGGCTTGTTCTAAACTTCTAAAGAAACTACTTCTTTGAATGGGTTTTTCCAGAAAGACAGAATTGTTGGCCTGTACCGATGGATCACTGCCGTGGTCTCTCAAATACAAGATAGGTAGCGGGTATTCACTACGGCACCAGTTTAGAAGCGATTTTCCATCGGCAGCCAAGGCTTGCTTTTGATGAATGATCAATAAATCCGGGTCGATATCTTCCAAACTCTCCCGGACTTCTTGTGGTTGGGCGTACTCATTACCTAGTTCATACTTCATGGTATTGATTAGGTTGCGAGCAATTTGATGTTGTTGTTCACTGGTCTCGACCAGTACAATTTTGAGTGACTCCATTTAGTAACAGTTGTTATAAGTACCCATAAGACTGCTACACTACGTTAGGTCACACCTTTTTTTAAAAAAATTGTTTTAGTTTAAGAAACTGTTTATGTTTAATTGTATGGACTGCAAATAGCCATTTCGAGAACCTGATTTCATCAGAACCCCAAACTGGCCCTTTTCGCCGACAAAAAATAAACTTAAACAGTTTCTAAGATTTTTAAGGCTTGGTCTAAATCGGCAATCAATTCTTCGGGTTGCTCTATTCCTACACTGATTCGGGCCATGTTCCAGGGAAGGTC
Source organism: uncultured Microscillaceae bacterium (assembly GCA_963922455.1). Classification (GTDB taxonomy): domain Bacteria; phylum Bacteroidota; class Bacteroidia; order Cytophagales; family Microscillaceae; genus CAWUIO01. The sequence continues at coordinate 17,005 of CAWUIO010000071.1, read as the reverse complement.
GGGGGTTTTGTAAATCTCCGAGGCGTACAAGGTGCAAGCCGGGAAAATAAGCGACTCAAAGCCCCCCCAAGAAACTGCCAGCAAGAAGCGGGTCAAAGTATTACAAAAACGCTCCATTTCTGCTATATCCTTGGCCTTGACTTGGATACTAAACATCCCGCTTGCTCCCCGCATTTGCTTTTTAGCTAGGTCGTATTGCGGGTGGTCTGGGGAGAAAGGGTAATACACTTGCTCAATTTTGGGGTGGGTGCGAAGATAATTTACCACTTGGGCAGCGCATCGACTGGCGTGCTGCATCCTCAAAGGCAAGGTACGCAGGCCTCGGAGAAGGAGCCAAGAATTGAAAGGAGAACTTACCCCTCCCATGGTCATGTACTCTGAGGCAAAAATTTTACGAATTTCCTCCTTAGACCCGCACACGATGCCGGCAATGGTATCACTATGCCCCGAGATATATTTGGTGGCAGAATGTACAACTAAGTCTACACCCATCTCGATGGGGTTTTGAAAGATGGGAGAAGTGTAGCTATTGTCCATCACCGTACTCAGTCCGTGTTTTTTGGCCAAGGCTACCACGGCTTCAATATCTTGTAACTCAAAAGTCCAGGAGTTGGGGCTTTCTAAGTACAAGAGCCGGGTATTTTCTTGGATAGCTTGTTCATAATTGCCTACGTCGGTGCCGTCTACCATGGTCGTCTCAATACCAAATCGGGGGAGAAAAACGGTCATGAGTTTATTGGTCCAGCTATATGGCTTTTTGACCGATACGATATGGTCACCCTGTTTAAGCTGCGACATGACCGCGGCCGCCACTGCTGCGCTCCCGCTGGCCAAGACCAGGGCATCTTCGGCTTTTTCCAAAGCGGCCACTTTTTTTCTTAGTATATCGGTGGTAGGGTTATTTCCTCGGGTATAAAAAGGTTGCTCGGCTTCTTTACGCAAGAGTTCGCGCATATCGGCTACGGTATCTGAGCAAAACATAGCCGTTTGATAGATGGGTGGAGTAGCCGAATTTTGGTACAGGGAGCGATCTTCTCCCCATTCATTGATGATAGAAGCAATGGAGGGTATTTGGTCTTTGTCCATACGTATTTAGAGTTCTTTTTTGCGATTGGGGATTGAAAAATTAACGAAGGGGGTTGGCAGGAGAATCTTCCATATACCCATACATCAAAAAAGCGGAGGGCAAAACACCGGCAACTCCCCGGTAGCCATTATTAGAACCCCAAGTATTGCCTCGCTTTGTGTTATCTTTTTTCACAAAATCTTTTAGGTCCTTCGTCTCCCGGTAAAAAAAGGATTTTAATTCTTTATCCCGGTAGTAGTGATTGGCCATCAAGCAGCCCGTGACATCGGTCAGCATAAATTCTATTCCTTGGGTGCCGTCTATACGGTGGTTTGGATTGCCCCGGACACCATCCCAGCAATAGACAACTTTATTGCCTCGATAATAATCGCCGTAAGCCAAGATGGCATCTTTTAAGTTCTTTTGGGTGTTTCCTTCTGTTCCATCCATCCCGTACGTGGTTTTAAACTCATACAAACTGGGGTCATCGTGCCGGGCAAAGACGTCGGCAATAAAAACACAAACGCCTAAGGTGGTTGAGTTATACGCCAAGCCGGTAATTCCGGGCTTTCGCTTGGAGGAAGCACGATGTAATTCAGCAAATATATAGTCGGGAAATACGGCAAAAGCGAGATATTCTTTCACGAATAAGGCACAGGTATTTTTGAGGTATTCATTATCTCTCAAGAAGGCGGCAATGGCTACTGGCAAAAGCATCATCGTTTTGCGGTTATTATAGCGTCGCATCAAGGTTGTCGTGGGGTACCCCCCTAGGTGGGTTTTTTCGCCAAGGAATTTTTCCCCTTTGTAACGATATTGTTCCAATGGTTGAGGATTGTTGGCATCCCGGTTTTCAAGAATGGACTCAAAGGAAAAGTTGATTTCTTCGGCCAAAAATAAGGCTGCTGCCTCAAAATAATCCAGCATTTGTTGTTTTTCCTGCGGGCTGAAAACATCCTGAACATAGATATAGGTAGTCATCATGCAACTCATAAAGTCGCCCACTCGGAAAATTATATTTTCATCGCTATACCGGTGGGAGACCCAGGCTTTATCCGAAAGATTGGTGTGGGGTACCCGGGATTGCGCTAATAATTCGTTTTTGATGGTATTTTTGGTGGCTACATCATCTTCTAACAAGGCCACAAAAGCGGCATCGGCTAGAATACGTACCCCCGCTTTCCCGGGTTTGGAAGAAGCATGCCGGGGAACGGTGCGGTTTTGAGCAGATAAATCCACTTGCTTCCATCGCCAAAAACTTTTGTCAACCCGGTTTTTAAACTCTTGGGCTTGGGCTTTCAAGCGGCTTACTTCGTCTGGGCTGCCCGCAAACTCAGCACCTGGACGGTTAAAGTTATGGTCTGATAAGCCATACCAGCGCTTTTGCCATTCTTTTAACTCTGCTTTGCTAAAAAAAACATATTCGCTGGCCCTCACAGGTGGAGCTTCCTTCTTTATGAAGGTACTCGCCGGCATAGCCCCGAATAAGGCTACACAAAATAGAATAATAAACAAAAACCTAAACTTCATGATGAATTTCATTGTGCTCTCGTGTTAAACAAAGATAAGCCGATTTTTCTTGAATCCCTTCGCATTTCCTCCTATATTCACAAACTAGAAATTGGCCACAGCCCCCCTTCAAAACTTTATAACGACTCATAAACTTTTTCCTTATGCAAGAAAAAACTGTAATCATCACCGGAGCCTCTTCAGGTATTGGGCGGGCTTTGGCTTTTGAGTTTGGTCAGAAAGGGTGCCGCTTGATACTGACGGCCCGAAATTTATCCCGCCTTGAAGAAACTTCGCAATCCTTGCAAAAGGAAAATATAGAGCACCGTATCTTGGCCGCAGACGTGAGTAAACTGGAAGACAATCAAAAAATGATTGATTTTACCATGCAAGCCTATGGCTCCATCGACGTGCTCATTAATAATGCGGGAATTTCCATGCGGGCCCTCTTTGAAGAGGTAGAGCTCGATGTGATCAAAAAAGTGATGGATATAAACTTCTACGGCACCTTGTACGCTACTAAATTAGCCTTGCCCCATATCATTAAGACGCAAGGTTCTATTGTGGGGGTATCCTCGATTGCCGGGTATCGGGGCTTACCGGGCCGGACCGGATATTCATCATCTAAGTTTGCTATGCAGGGCTTTTTGGAATCCTTGCGTACGGAGCTATTGCCCAAGAAGGTACATGTATTGGTGGCTTGTCCAGGTTTTACCCAATCCAATATCCGGAAAGTGGCCCTTACCCAAGATGGCAGTAGCCAAGGCGAATCTCCCCGAAAGGAAGAGAAGATGATGAGTTCGGAGGAAGTGGCCGCGAGGATTTACCGGGCCGTATTAAATCGTAAAAGAGACTTGGTGATGACCCGACAAGGCAAACTAGCCGTTTGGATGAACAAATTTTTTCCGGGATGGATGGATCATCAGGTATATAAAGTAATGGCCAAGGAATCTAAGGCTCCGGTTTCATAAATCCATTTACGAATCGGAAGTATCCCAATACCATAGATTATCTCGTCGGATAAAAGCATCTTGGCCCTTCCACCGGATTTTATACCAGATATCGTTTTCTCCGACCACCTTTACCCGGTGCCCTTTGTTTACCACCTCTACCAAACCACTGCCCGAAGAGGGAGCTTGCATCAAGTGGGTGTTATCCAGGTTAATAATCCCTTGTGGCTCCTCCCGAATTTGCGTGAGCCCGATAAAAAACAAAAGGTTGAGCATGATAAGCAAGGATATAAAACGCACTGGCAGGTAAAATTGCTTGTACTGAAAATATAAGACCCAGACCGTTGCTATCCCGGAAAGCAATAAGAAACTCACCAATACGCTCTGGTAGTTTTGTTGGTACAAAATCCAGAAATAATCTCCATCGTGGGGTTCATACCCTCGAAGTTCGTGATCGTGTGCCAAGTCCCTCATATGCTGCATGACCGAAAAACTGGGTTCCCGTACCTGGTATAAGTTAAGGTAAAACAAAGCCTGGGTGAAGTCACCCAGCCCTTCCCGAATCATGGCCATTTTTTTCAGCATCTGCGGGGAGGCCTCTCCCCTTTGCTCCCAGGATTGCTCATAGATATCTAAAGCTTCGGTATAGGCCCCTTTCTCAAACAAACTATCGGCCCTAGCGAGTGATATAGGCTCTTCACGAGCCAGGAGCGGAAGGGCCAGTATAAAATAGATAAAAAAAATCAGAAATTTCTTTATAATCCTTTGCATAAAAAAAGCAGGTCACTATATTTGCAATCCCAATCACGGGATGAGATCTTAGCTCAGCTGGTAGAGCATCTCCCTTTTAAGGAGAGGGTCCAGGGTTCGAACCCCTGAGGTCTCACATTTTAAGCTCAAAAACTCTTTTCAAAACCATTTGGGAAGAGTTTTTTTTATTAAAAAAAGCAAATGTTTACCTTTCATTTGCCATTTCTACTTTGTTTTTATTCCTCTAGGTAAAATTCTGGAGTTAAGCTTGGCTTGACAAATTATTACAGCTCTAGATAGTTGCCTTCTCATCCAATTGTAAGCCAGAACAGCTTCCAAACGCACGAATCTGGCCACTACTTTACGTAATCTTCGCTTCAACTTGTCCAAGATATTCAGTTTTAAGAAAAAAATGGTAAGGACTAGCAGAAAAAAGGGCCATTCCCATTCCTGGCTTGTTTATTCAAGGAAACTTGCTATAAAACTTGACATCATAAACGGATATTTTGAACCGATTCATTTTTGATATAGAAAGACAAGTTTGAGGGGCTTCCCGGCGCTATCCCATTTTCGTATAATAAGAAAGAAACCTGCCCGCGCCGGTCGGGCTCTCACTACTCGCTGCCTTTACCCGCTAGGCCCCGACGAGCTCAAACATGCCGTTCCATCCCTAACGGGGTATGTGCAGGCACACAAGTCTTTGCAATGACATTTCAAACTGGTAATTTATCTTGAATTCGCATTTTTTTAAAGTGTTGAAAATCAGAAAATTACAAGTAATGTCATAGGTAGCCAGATTAAGGGTTTGTATACAGAAATTACCCTATAATTTCCAGAGTGCTTCTTAAACGATGGGTCCCGTAACGTGTAATTGAAGAGCTTAAATCCAAGCTCCTAAAATTTTCATGGTATTGAGGTTGATATAAAACCGCCCTACATAAATTTGTTTGAAGGGGCCCCGCATCGCAAAGTAGATATAGGTACCCGCTTGGGCTTCTTTCCGGTTCCAAAAAAAGATGTGCCGGATGTCTTTTAAATCTTTTAATTCGGCAAAGTTTAAGGCGGGAGGCCTCAGAAGTGCCTGTTTTTCCCTTTGGGTGTAAGATAGTGTCTCCCGAAGATATAGCTGATTCACCCGGGCGCTATCTCTTTGCCCCACCTCCCCTAGGTCTTGGTACCTAAATCTGTCATTAAAGTATATATGGGTTTGGGCTTGGACATGGGCCGTATCAAACAAAGGTTTTACACCTTCCCAGGAGTAATTTAAAAACCGGCTTTTAAACTCCTTCAGCACACTGTCTAAGCGAGGGTTAAGCCTATCTTTGATCGCTTGGTGGGAGGACTTAAATTCGCCCATGGTTTGGGCTGGGGCAGTGCATGATAAGATCAACAACAGGCCCATCGTAAGCCTTCCTGCCTGTATTACGTTATGCATTGAAATAGTAATTAATATTCATGTAAACGCTGTGCCTTATTCTGGTAGTAGGAACAATTCCTGGAAATGGCTTATAAGTTCATCGGAAGTAAAATATAGGACGGGTGTAGTAAATAGATTCTGGGCAATCTGCAATTCCTCCTCTTCCCTATGCACTGCTTTATCGGTGGCAGTCAACAGCCTAACTTTTTTGATTTTTTCTCTAAATATCTTGGCCGCCTTGTCATCTTGCCAATAGCGCAAGAGGGCCCTATGTAAAGCGTTTAAGGCCTGTCCCAGGAAATACCGAGGGGTGTCTTCCGTATCTCCATAGTATTCTAGGTCGGCCTTTAGGGTAATATCTATTCCCTGGGCTTCTCGGTATTGTTTGGTCATTTTAGTAATCGTGTGGCTTAATTCGGCCAAGCTAGGCGCAGTGTATTGGGGGGGAATGGCTATGGCTCCCAGAGGGAAATAATGAGCAAAGCGCGGTATCTCGTGGACTACTAGGCTCGTGATCAAAGCTTTGGAAAAATAACAAATATCCATGTTTTCACCAGGCTGCTTGCTGAGCAAGGCCAAATTTGGGGAGCCTGCTTCCTCTCCCCCAGGAAGAAGGTAGCCCCGGTGACACTGGCCATCCGAGAGGTAAACACTGATTTCGGGCAGCTCAATGCCCGGGTCCAGACGGTAATCCCGGCTAATTTGTAAAACAATATCCAGTACTTGCTGAATGGGTAAAGCCGGAAGATGGGATAAGGTTTCTAAATAATTTTTCATACAATTTACTAGGCTTGGGCAATTGGGCTAAAAAATACGTTTAGCTTAGGTCTGTTCTGAATCTTAATTGACAAACTATTTCTTTCAAGGCTACCTATGACATTACTTGTAATTTTCTGATTTTCAACACTTTAAAAAAATGCGAATTCAAGATAAATTACCAGTTTGAAATGTCATTGCAAAGACTTGTGTGCCTGCACATACCCCGTTAGGGATGGAACGGCCTGTTTGAGCCCGCCGCTGGCCTAGGGTGGGCCGGCGAGTAGTGACAGCCCGACCCGCGCGGGCCGATACGAACTGGGGGCTACATCCTTTCATCGCGCGGGGAAGCCCCTGATCTCAATTTTATTCCTTGATTAGGAGGTTTCCTTCTAAAACCCCACATAATTTAATATTTTTTTTTGCTAGTCTTGGCTTCGCCTTTAAAAATGGGGGTAAAATACAAAAAATCCTCCCAGAAGGCTCTGGGAGGATGGAATAAAAAAGCCGTTTCGTATAAATTCCTACTTAACAAGTATTTGACGTATGGCCTGTCGGTCACCGTTTGTTAAACGCATAATATAAAGCCCTGGGGCCAGTTGACCTATATCTAAGGTATGTACTTGGGAGCTTTCACTGCCTATTTCAAGTATTTCTTGGGCGACTCGCTTGCCACGAGCATCGTATAATTCGATCCATGCTTCCTTCCCGAGGAAGTTTTCCATATACACGTTTAAGAAACGGTCACTCGGTACGGGCCCTAAGCGAAATGCTAAATCTTTATTTTCTACAAGCGAGGTAACCGGGGTACGGGCTCCCAAAAGGTTTACGGTATAGTTGGGAGCATTGCTTGAGTTATTTGTTATGGTAAAAGTACCCGCATAATCCTGAGGGCTATCCGTGGTAAACCGAAGGGACAGGCTTAGTGAATCACCGGGGGCTAGACTTGTGGCGCCCGGAGTATCTACCAAACTAAACCCTCCCCCACTTACATTGAAGGTAGTGAGATCTAATGTAATTGTACCCGTATTAAAAACTCGCACCAGGGTGTCTTTACTAACTTGTAAAGCCAAACTGCCAAAGTCAAGCGAATCTGAAGTTACCAGGGTAGCCGAACCCGTCCTGACTGTCAGGAATGCCGCTTCTTTGTTGCTGAATAGGATATTAATAGCGCTTTGGCTGGGGTCATTGGTTTGAAAAGTTAAGGCCCCCAAAGTTTCATCGCTTAGGGCTGTATAATTAATTACCAAATCTCCGGTTTCTTTGGGCCCAATCGTTTGAGGGGCCGATACCAAAGAAAAGCCGTTTCCGCTTACTTGGATATTGCTTAGGGTCAAATTACTGAACCCATTGTTACGAATTTGAATGGTTGTATCTAAGGTATTTCCCCGGCCAAAGAACAAGGTATCTTCATTAGATAAGGGTTGGCCTTGGTTGACTAGGAGAGCTACATCAGGGTTAGATTCATTTTTAAATTCCTCTACGAAATTAATATTAAGGTTTATATATAAATCTAAATCACCATCTTGATCGGAATCAAGCAGGTTCATACGAGTGTTTCCCCCGTTTTGGTCGGCATAGTTAAAATTATTGAAGGGGTTTAGGTCATTTCTAAGACTGAATGCCCCTCCTTCAAATTGATAATAATTGATTTTTTGGTTGGTCAGTGAATTTAAACCTACGGGAACATATTTTAAAAAGAGATCTGAGTCACCATCTAAATCATAATCAACAAATACAGGATCTAAAAAACTGATTCCGTTGGGGCTGTCATCAGGCAAATTCAAGGTTGCTTTATCAAGAGGGTTATTCGTTTCATCTAGTATATATTTATTTTGCTGGCTGTCAAAACGGTATAAATTTAAACTATCGGCGTTTAGATTGAAGAAACACTCCAGGATACCATCGTTTTCCAAATCAACAAAACTCAAGTAAGAGTTACCAGCATCTCCCGAACCAAAAGGGATTAACCCCACATCATCAAAGCGGCTGTCATTTACTTCGGTATAATTCCCGTTTCCATCATTAAGAAAATATTTAAAAACTCCCCCATTCGGATCTCCTGAGTCAATACCGTATAATACTAAATCGCTATCGCCGTCATTATCCAAATCAATAAAAAGCGTATTAGGTCCTTCAAATTCAGAACTTAAATTGTTGGCCAAGGTATCGGCAAAGGTTTGTGTGGCAGTCGTACTGAACCCTCCTTGACCATCATTTAAAAAGCTAAATGAGTTTCTTTGAGAGTCCACAATGAAAAGATCTGGGAAGGTATCATTATTTAAATCTTCAAAATCTGGATTTGCGCTGGGTTGAAACTCAGCTCCCCCAACAATCCGTCCAAAACCTGGTTCATTGCTTTCGCCATTATTTACGTAATAATACACTTGTCCTTGAAATAAACCAGTAAGGGCAAAGAAATCACCGTAAAGTAAATCAAGTTTACCATCACCCGAATAATCTCCAAAAGTAAAGCGTGGACTACGGCCCAATAATTTAAATTGAGTACCCGCCGTAAAATCCCGAAGCAAGCGGGCCAATGGACTATTCTCTCCTCTCTGCCAAACATAGGTACCGCCTTGATTCTCATAGTAACGGAAGGTACTATCACTGGGCAAAATATCGTCACGAACCACTCCTACTACCAAATCTTGGTCATTATCATTATCAAGATCAACAAAAGTAGGATGGGCCATGCCTTTAAAATCTTCTCCATCCAAGGGATTTAAGGTATCAGCTACCTGAATAAATTGGCGGGTATTGGTATCAAAGATATAAAACTGTACTTGAGGGCCTTGACTATCTTCAAAGCTTAAGATAGCCCCTTCTGGAATGCCATCGCCGTTTTCATCAAAAATAGCCGGGCTTACGGTTGTTCTCGTGGGAGGTGTACTTACAGAAAAACCGGCAAATGGATTATTTACATCATTAATGCTTAATTGTCCATTATCATTTTGTAAATACATAAGCTTTAAAGCCACGGGAGAAGAAAGAAAATCCACTTCTAAATAACCTACGACCAAGTCTAGGTCACCGTCGCCATCGATATCAGCGGGGCAAGGCACAAAGTATTCCCGGCCAAATAGAAGCAAGTCGGGGCTGGCGCCTAAGGGGTTGGGGGCGAGTTGATAAATACCCTCCTCATCTTGTTGGTAATATTCCAGCAAATTGTAGCGGGCCAGAAATAAATCTAAGGTATCATCCTCATCAAAATGAAGAAATATAGCGGAGATACCGGGTTCGTCCAGATTATTAGGACTTTTTACCGCCCCTAGGAAGTTAATATCTTGTAAAGGAAATGCCGCCCCCGGAAAGCTTCCTTGAGCTTGTAGTGTATTATATGTACCTAGCCACCCTAGCAGTAGCATAATTCCGTACCGAAAAAAAGGGGCTCCCCCCTTATATTGCTTTTGCAGGTAAGCCAACAAATCTTGAGCGGGAATAGCCCAGCTAAAAAATACTTGCCATATCTGAACGAGTATCCGTTTGTATGATTCTTTTTTCATAAGTTCAGTTGAGATTAAAAGCTTTTAAGGTATTCTGTAAATGTCCCAATACACAAATGTACTTAGACCTTGGAAGCATTATGTTTAGAATTTATTAAATATTTATTACCATATAATAAAAAATCCCCCCGAGGTTCTTCGGGGGGATGGATCCTATTTCAAATTACATTTTACTTAACGATGAATTGGCGAACTGCTTCGCGATCTCCGCTAATCATACGCAAGACGTAGGCCCCAGGGCTTAAATTGCTCAAATCCAAAGATCTAATATTATTGCTTCCATCCAGATCTAAACGCTGCTCGGCTACCCTCTTCCCGTAAGCGTCATACAACTGAATCAAGACCTCCTTTTCGGGGAAGTTTTCTAGGTATAGGTTCAAATAGCGTTCGCTGGGGACGGGGCCCATTCGGAAATCTAATTCTTGGATTTCCTCGGCCGAAGTCACGGGGGTGCGGGCGCCCGTTAAATTTAGCGTAAAAGCACCGGCATTGGAGGAAGTATTGTTGATGGTCAACGTACTTGACAAATCCTGAGGATCACCTCCAGCCGTAAACCGGATAAGCAAACTGGTGGAATCACCCGGTGCTACACTGTTCCCACTGGGAGACTCTACCAAGGTAAAATCATTACCACTTAGCGTAATCTCGTTGATATTTAGCGCGATGTTTCCGGAGTTGAACAAGCGCAGGAGGGTGTCTTTACTGGTATTTAAAACAAGACTGCCAAAATCAAGCGTAGAATTTTCCGGGATAATCATCCCGTTTGTACGAACACTCAAAATGGAAGCGTCTTTATTACTTAATTGGATCGTCAAGTTTTTCTCATCTGTATCATTGGTCTGGAAGGTTAAAGTAGCCAATGACTCAGACATACTGGCCGTATAGTTAATCACTAAGTTACCCGTTTGCTTGGGAGCGATTGTTTGAGGTACCGAAACGATGCTATACCCACTGCCCGCAATATCGGCATTTGTCAAGGTCAGGTTGCTCAAGCCATCATTCCGCACGAGGATGGTAGTATCGCGGGTAACGCCACGGTCAAAAAATACCGTATCACCACTGGCCAGGGGCAAGTCTTGGTTGATTAACAGACTTACTTCAGGCCTAGATTCATTGATAAATTCCTCAACGTAGTTACCCTTTAGATTGATATACAAATCCAAATCCCCATCCTGGTCCGTATCAGCAAAGTTCATAATGGTGTTCCCACCATTTGCGTCAATAAAATAGAAATTACGTAGCGGATTTAAGTCATCACGTAAAGTAAATGTACCTGCATCAAACTCATAATAGTTTATTTTTTGGGCATTGGCACGGATGTTACTACCCAAGTCAATCCTCGGTACATATTTTAAAAATAAATCATCATCTCCATCCAGATCGTAATCAATAAATACTGGGTCTAGAAACCCAATACTTAGTGAAGAACCCGTGGGCAGATTCAGGGTTGCCGCATCTAGTGGATTATTGGCTTGATCTTCAACATATGTATTTTGTTGGTTATCAAACTTGTAATAGGTTAAAGAGTCGCCAGTAAAAGCGAACACACACTCCAAAACATCATCTTCGTCAATGTCAAAAAAGCCAGTATAGTAAAAACCTTTATCCGTATCAGCACTAAATTCTGATATCCCAATATTTTCAAATCTAGAATTCTGACTAGGGATAAAATTTGTGTCCGCTTCATTAAGAAAAGCCCCGAGGGATACTACAGTGTCTACAACCGGGGAGTTCATGTCCAATTGATAAATTGCGGGAGAAGTATAGTTATTATTGCCGTCGTTGATAAATGTACGGTAACTTACTCCATTTGCATCTGCCTCATCCAAGCCAGTTACAAAAAAATCTAAATCTCCATCTAGATCAAAATCAAACCATTGAGGACTGAGGAACTGAGCCCCATCTGAGAAGATAGTGTATAATGTATCAGACAGTGTGACGATACCATTGCTTGAAATACTACCCAAGCCATCATTGATAAAAGTACCAGCGCTTGGAGTAGTTGATAGGAAATCACCAGGTTTAAAAAGAAGATCAGGTACGTTATCCAGATTCAAGTCTGCCATCGTAAAAGTAGCTTTTTGAAAAGCTGTGTCCCCAATAATCCGCCCATAACTCGGTTGATTGCCTTCTCCATTGTTATGATAGTAAAACACTTCTCCTTGAGCAAAGCCAGTAGGAAAAAAATCGCCATAAAGGAGATCAGGCTTCCCATCATTGGAGTAATCGCCAAAATCAAACCGAGGGCTGCGGCCAATTAAACGAAAACCACCTGGTGTACCATCAATTGTAAAATCTCGCAATAATCTAGCAAATGGGCTGGTCTCCCCTCTTTGCCAGACGTAGGTTCCTGCTTGATTTTCGTAATAGCGGAAGGTACTATCGCTAGGAAGAACTCCGTCCCGCACGACTCCCACGGCCAAGTCTTGATCACTATCATTGTCCAAATCAACAAAAGTAGCATTGATCATCCCATTGAAGACTTCGCCTGCCAACGGGTTTGAATTTTCTGCCTCTTCAAAGTCCCGGCTGTTTGTATTAAATGTATAGTATTTTACTTGAGGTCCTGAGCCATCTATATAGCTTAAAAAGGCAGCTTCGGGCACTCCGTCTCCGTTTTCGTCCAATATCCCCGGGCTTACCGTTGTACTTGGTAGGGTAGTCGCCACATTGAAAAAGCCAAAAGGGTTATTTGCATCATCTTGAACCAATTGCCCATTATCATTTCTCAAATATAAAACTTGCAAGCTCTGGGGGTTTGAAAAAAAGTCTACTTGCAAATATCCTATCAGTAAATCTTGGTCACCGTCCCCATCAATATCGGCGGCCGATGGGGTTAAGTACTGCTTGTCAAACAAGGCTGTAGCGGCATCAGCAAATGGGTTCGGGTTTACCAGCTGGTACACCCCCTGTTCGTCTTGTTGGTAATATTCTAAATCAAATCGCAATTGCAAAGGACGAAAGCGGGCCACAAAAAGGTCCAAGACATTATCTTGGTCAAATTGGACAAATATACCAGTAATACCTGGTTCAGCTTGAGTATTTGGGCTTCTTACACTCCCTTGAAAATTTATATCCTGCAAAGGAAAAGCGGCCGATGGGAATACCTGTTGGGCTTTTAGGGACTCTGGCACTCCGGATAAAAGTACGAGCCCCAAAAGAAAGGCTATCCCTAAGTGCTGGTATCGGGTATACGATTTCACTACCTCTTTACGCCACCCACCCGCATACAGGCAGGACGAGTTATTTACTGCAAAGCACATAATTAGCTGAAGGATGCTTGTTTTCATGAGTAAAAATTGTTTTCGTGATGATTTTTTTTAGCCTAACCATATATTAAAATGCATACACCCAGCTAATAAAACACCAGGGTTTCAGGCCAGGTTGTACTACTTGTCAGCAATTGTCTATTAATTTTTTTGGATGAATTAGGGCGATTTCATACCCTTGTAAGATTAGAACCAGCCGGTGCGGTTCGGCGCAAATATAGAATGATTTTTCGGGAATCCCTACAATGCTACTACACAGTATATCATAGTATCAGGCCAGGGATTTGTTAATAAACCATAGGAATATTCCAAATTGAATCTTTTAGGAATCAAGTTGAACTATACTGCGCTGTGAGGCCTATGGTTTGTTAACAAACGACCTCTATACCCAAAATAAAAGGGAAGATTCACCAGGAAAAAAATTCAATAAAATCAGGGGGGATAAAAGAAAAATCGGGTCCCAAAAGGACCCGAGTTTCCATTGTAAACCTAAAACTAAAAATCTCCTAATACAATTATCTTATCAATTATCCATTTCCTTAAAGAAAACTATTTTCAGGAAAACCCGTCAGTCAATAAATAAGCCATCACAACAAAAAATTACTACTTTTTACTTTATCAACCTCTATTTTTAACCGACATTTCAAAAATAAGTATGTTTTTCTCTAAAACTGCTTAAAATTTGAAGCAATATAGAAAAAAATACCAGTTTTTAGATCTATTGTACTTATTTGGAGATAAGATTGAAATCTTGGGCAATCCCGGTACATATATGATGGTTTAATTGCTTTTTCCATGCCCCAAAAGCTTAACGCACCATTAAAAGTTCTCGGTATTTAGCCAATGGCCAATCCTCATCATCGACCATTTGCTCCAATTTGTCTACCGCATAGCGGATGTCCTCAAAAAAGGATTTGATTTTTTGTTCATACTGCATAGCCCGCTCTCTTGTATCTTCCACCTGATTAACCGCTCGCCGGGCCAAGCGCATCTCTTCACAAAGTACTTGTATCTTTCCAATATGCGTAGATATCTGGCGAATGGCATCCAAAGTGCTATTGCTACTCTCCTCTTCTATCCCCAGTTCTTTGAGCCCTTGAACGTTTTGAATGAGGTGATTTTGATACTTCACCGCCGTGGGGATGATATGGTTTAGGGCCAAATCGCCCATTAAACGAGACTCAATCTGTATTTTTTTGATGTAGGCCTCCAATAAAATTTCATGACGGGCGTGCAGTTCTCGCTCGCTGAAGATATTATGGCTCACAAATAGGTCCAGCGCTTCCTTACTTAACAGGGCGTCTAGGGCTTGGGGCGTGGAGCGAATATTACTCAGGCCTCGTTTTTCGGCTTCCTTGGCCCAATCATCCGAATAATTATCGCCTTCAAATAAAATATCCCGGGAATCCTTAATATACTCCCTTAAGATTTGAATAATGGCCACTTCCTTTTTATCGACTTGGGCAGCCCTTTGGTCATACTCCTCTTTAAACTTGACTAATTGCTGGGCTACAATCGTATTCAAGATGGTCATTGGGGCGGCACAATTGGCCGAAGCCCCTACCGCCCGAAACTCAAACTTATTCCCGGTAAAAGCAAAGGGAGAGGTGCGGTTCCGATCGGTATCGTCCAATTTAATATTGGGGATTTTGGTTATACCCAATTTCATGTAGATATTATCTCCCTTTTCAAACTTCACGGTGGCTTTCTCCTCCAACTCATTCAATACCGACTGGAGCTGGCTCCCAATAAAAATAGAAATGATTGCCGGAGGCGCTTCATTCGCCCCCAGCCGCCAATCATTTCCCGCCGAAGCAATACTGGCCCTTAGCAAATCGGCATGACGATGCACGGCTTTGATGACATTGACAAAAAAGGTCAAAAATTGCAGGTTTTCCTTGGCTTTGCTCCCCGGGGCTAGCAAATTCTTACCTTCATCCGTCGCCATGGACCAATTATTATGCTTCCCACTTCCATTGATGTCGGCAAAAGGCTTCTCGTGAAAAAGCACCTTAAAATCGTGACGCTCGGCTACTTGCTCGATCACATCCATTAGCAGCGAGTTGTGATCGACCGCCAAATTGGCCTCTTCAAACATAGTGGCACATTCAAACTGGCTGGGCGCCACTTCATTGTGCCGGGTACGGACAGGAATACCTAATTTGTGGGCCTCTAGCTCAAAATCTACCATAAAGGCACTCACCCGAGAAGGTATCGAGCCAAAGTAGTGGTCTTCTAGTTGTTGGCCTTTGGCCGGAATATGCCCAAACACCGTTCTACCCGCCATCAACAAATCTGGGCGTGAATAAAATAGGGCCTTATCTATCAAAAAGTACTCTTGCTCCGGGCCTAAGGTGGCATATACCCGCTTTACTTCCTTATTAAACAATTCGCAAATCGAGGATGCTGCCTTATCTAAAAACGAAAGTGATTTTAAGAGGGGGGCTTTGTAGTCTAGGGCTTCCCCCGTATACGACACAAAAATGGTCGGGATACAAAGCGTCTTGCTGCCTTCTATTTCCATAATAAAAGCGGGAGAGCTGGGGTCCCAAGCCGTATAGCCCCGAGCTTCAAAAGTGGTCCGAATCCCTCCACTCGGAAAAGAAGAGGCATCGGGCTCCTGTTGTACCAGCTCCTTGCCCCGGAATTCCTCAATCACTTCCCCATCTCCCCTAGGCTCAAAAAATGAATCATGTTTTTCGGCCGTGGCCCCGGTAAGCGGTTGGAACCAGTGCGTAAAATGAGTCACCCCTTTTGAAATTGCCCAAGTCTTCATGGCCGTGGCTACCGCGTTGGCTACATCGGTATCAATCCGGTGACCTTCCTCAATGGCCCGGTTGAGCTTTCTAAACATATCTACGCTTAGATTGCTGCGTAGCTTATTATGATCAAAGACATTAATCCCAAAATAGTCAGAAACTTTATTAGATGGGTGCTGAATCGTCCGGATCGGACGGTTTTGGGCTTGCTCAACAGCCCGAAATCGCATATCTGCCATAATTAAAAAAAATGATGTTTGTAATCACTTGTCAGGAGATAGCCCAGCAATTTCAAGTAATTTACCTGGGCCTGCCAGTTGGAAAAAACCTGGTCTCTCCTCTTAAAGTGCAATTTATTCTAATTTTTGATAGGGATACCACTTTCCTAATAATTTGTCGTGAAAAGATAAAAGATGGAATACCCTGGGGCTTCCCCGCGCCAGCATCTCGAGGCAAGATGGAAGTAGGTACCGGCGCGGGTCGGGCTCTCACTACTCGCTGCCTTTCCCCGCCAGGCCTACACGAGCTCAAACATGCCGTTCCATCCCTAAGCTGATTTTGGAACCGGGATTTTTGAGAAGCGAGAGCAGAGAAGCGAGAGCAGAGACTTTCTGTACCTGCTTGCCCTTACGTCCCTTTTGGGGTATGAGCGCACACATAGCCTACCTACCCAGTCATTCCAACCAAGAAGAGGAATCCGCATCCTTGGAAGATGAGGAGTCCGTTTTGGTTCAGGCGTTTTACAAACCATGTCATAGGTAGCCATTTTGAGAGGAGAGAATAGAGAAGCGAGAGGAGAGATGGGGTTTGCGTGCCTACAATCCCTCGCTTTGCCAGCCAAAAAAAGAGGGTTGAGACAAACACCTAGACTCGCGACAGCGAGGAGAGCTGATAGGCAAGTCTCTCCTCTCTCCTCTCGCCTCTCGCTTCTCGCTTCTCGCATCTCAGAATGGCTTAGGGATAGGCGCCCGTGAGGGCCGAGACCGCCGCTGGGGTGCGCGTGAGCCGGCTCGGCAGCCTAGC
>CAWUIO010000070.1:0-34892 GCA_963922455.1 uncultured Microscillaceae bacterium | reverse complement strand
TCCCGAAATGGCTCTTTGCAGCCCAACGCAATTAAATTTAAACAGTTTCTAAATCAAATTAAACAAAAAAATCGGGGGCTAAATCCTCTTCCTTGCAATTAGGATCATAGCGATACGGAGAAAAATCTTCCACGCCCTCGGCTCGGAGCACTTCATCATCAATAAAGAAATGGCCATTACACTCCTTTTTATCTCGGCTAAAAATAGCAAAGGCCGCATCGGCGATAATGTCTACCGTGCGGGATTTTTGCATCATAGCCTCTCCCCCCAGGGCATATTTTACAGCTGCCGTTGCAATTGCAGTCCGTGGCCAAAGGGCATTGATGCCTAATTTGCCCCGGAATTCCCCAGCCATACCTAAAACACACATAGACATACCAAACTTAGCCATGGTGTAGGCCACATAGTTTTTAAACCAACGTTCTTCCATATTGAGGGGAGGCGATAGGTTTAAAATATGCCCTATATCCGATTTTAACAGGTGGGGAATACACTTTTGAGAGGTCAAGAATGTGCCGCGGGTATTGACATGGTGCATCAGGTCGTAGCGTTTCATCTCCGTTTCCAGAGTACCTGTCAACTGAATTGCGCTAGCGTTATTTACTAAAATATCAATTCCACCAAAGGTAGCTACGGCTTTTTGTACAGCCGCTTCTACTTGTTCTACATCCCGTACATCTACCACAACCGGTAAGGCCTTTCCTCCAGCTTTTTCCATCTCCTCGGCTGCAGTAAAGATAGTACCCGGAAGTTTAGGGTGGGGCGAGGCAGTTTTGGCAGCAATAAGGATATTGGCGCCTTCTCGGGCTAGTCTCAAACCAATTGCCTTCCCAATTCCCCGGCTCGCTCCAGTAATAAAAACAGTTTTTCCCTGAAATCTGCTCATAGTAAATTTAACTTATTTGATACGTACTTGTCAAATTTATAGATTTTCCCTTGCTTTATTAAAAATTTTATTTTCATAAAATAAAATGGAATATTTTGTCCTTCTGTTTCGTTGCATAGCAAAACAGGATCCCAAAGCCCTATGAACAAAATATTCACCTGGCTTGGCCTTTATGTAGGGCTTAGCTTACTTTGTAACCCCTCGCTTTCCGCCCAGTCTTCCATGGAAGAAACCAACCGAGAGCGAATCAAATTTGAAAAACAACGCCTAAAGCAAGAGCGCAAGTCCCAGAAAGAAGACCGCAAAGAGAAAAAACAAGCCAAAGAAAAAATTAGCCGGAAGGAGCGTAAAGCCAACATCCCCAAAGCATCCGCCCAATTATCTGCCGAAAGCCTCCGGCAAGAACAGGCCCACCAAAAGTATCGCAAAGGCCGGGAAGGGCTTACCCCCGCTGCCAAAAGACAGCGTAAAGGAAACCGTAAACGTAAAAAACGACTCAAGAACAGATGGTAATGGGGCTGCCCCCGTTTTTGGCCTAGGGCTTTTCAGTAGGCAATACGTGCTGCCGGGGTCGGGCTTTCGCTACTCGCTGCCTCTCCCCGCCAGGCCTACACGAGCTCAAACATGCCGCTCTATCCCTCAGCCAAAAAAGAAGAAGTGAACGTTGTGGGTAGGATACTGCGAGCATGATTGCTAATTTATTCAGGGGTCTGTCCCTACTTTTTTATCCCTATTCTTAGTGGATTTGTTTTTTAAAACGACAAAACATAGCAAAGACCTGCCCAATCATTAGATTTAATCAAATAATTAAAGATATAAACATACGTTAAACGGGCTTAATATCCGGGAATCCTTCAATTTTAGAAGTTAATTGTCTTGCTAAGCCTGCTAAATAGCTTATCATAACGATTTAATAACCCGGCAAAATTTAAAATATGGAGATTAGGCCTTAATTTTGAATAATTATATCAACAAGCAACCACCCGAAGTTTACACTTTAAAACCATGAGGCACACATACCTTATCCTAAGCTTAATTTTCTTAAGCTGTATTCCCACTAGAGCCGAAGATTTTAATATTGCCAATGGCGACGTAAATGGCTTGATCCAAGCAATGGAGCAAGCCAATACCAATCCTGACAGCACCAATACGATATTTCTCTTTCCTGACGGAGTGTATACCCTCAGACAAGTATATGAAGTAGTCCAAGACGGTATTGTTTTAGGCCCGGTTGGACTTCCTTCTGTGATAAAACTAAGAGGAAAAACCCTGATCATCGAGGGGAATAATGCTACCATCATCCGCGACCCCAATGCGCCACAGTTCCGATTATTACTGGCCAACCAAGATTCTGAGCTGACCCTACGTAACCTTCGTTTAGAAAATGGCCTGATCAATATTGTGGGAGGTGGCGGAGTATACGCTAACCTGGCGCGCCTAAATATTGAAGGCTGTACCTTTGTAAACAATCAGACCCTCATACGTTTTGGAGGGGCAGTCTATGTAGGTTTAAGGAGCGATGCCCGCATTGTAGACACAGATTTTTATGACAACAAGGCTTACAAACACGGAGGGGCCATTTACAATGTACTCTCCAATTTAGATGTAGACAATTGTAGGTTTTTCCGCAATACTACATCCAAACCCGGTGGCGCCGATGCCTCAGGTGGCGCCCTCATGGTAGATGGTGGACGCTTAGACCCCGAAGGAGGGGGAGGCAGTATCCGATTAGTCAATTCTTATTTTGAAGAAAATGCAGCTGCGGTAGAAGGAGAAAGTGCCGGAGGGGGAGGGGCCTACATCTTTGCTTATAATGATAATGACATCTTTATAGATCGTTGTACTTTCCGAAATAACTGGTCCCGTCGCTATGGGGGAGGGTTCTTCTTTGATGGGGGGCCACGTAATGGACAACCTAATAACATTACATTTTTGATGTCCAATTGCCTTTTTTATGACAATACAGCTCTTGAAACTGGAGGGGCCATTTGGATGGGTAGCAATGAAGAAGCAGCCTCGGCCCGGATGGAAAACTGCACCATCACCGAAAATAAAGCCAGAACAGGGGGCGGGGTGCATTGTAATATGTCTTACTTCGAATTTTTAAACTGTACCATTGCTCGGAATGAAGCCCAAGATGGCAGCAGCGGAGGGATCTCTGGTAATCAAAATATGACCCTCATCAACTGTATCATCGCTTACAACCGAGCCAACAATACATTTGGTATCCTCCAGAATTGTCGCCATCGTTTCCAAGGGCATCATAACATCCAATACCCAGGCCTACACCCCTGGCACCCCAATGATAATTTTTGCTCTGACCCTATCACCGTCATAGATCCGCAAATTGGCCCTCTGCGTGATAATGGAGGCCCCAACCTAAGTCTTGCCTTGGCTCCCACCAGTCCCGCAATCGATGCCGGAGACAATGCCTTTGGGCCGGCTAATGATGTACGGGGGGTACAAAGGGCCAATGTAGGGGCCGGTTCAGGTACCAATAAAGATATTGGTTCCTATGAGTACACTACCCTGGGGGTCGTGGTAGAATCTCCCCAAAACCTAGTAAGTAGCTCAGCCGGCTTGCGGCAGATTGATCTTACTTGGGTGGATAATGCGAGTAATGAGATCGGCTTTCTAATACAACGATCCATTGGAAACCCGTTTAATTTTCAAGACTTAGATCAGGTTGGGGAAAATGTAGAAACCTATTCAGATATAAATTTAGAACTAAATACTACCTATTACTACCGGGTCAGGGCCCGAGGGGGAGAAAACGAGGAGTGGAGTAATATATCCAGCATGATTACCCCTACCGATGGGGCTTGTATTCGTCCGGTAAGTCTACCGGTATCCATGGATGAAGTAGATATTATCGTGGGAGATGGTAGCCCCGAAAGCTGTACCGAGACGGCTTTGCGCACAGCTTTGAGTACTGGAGGCAAGATCTTTTGTAATTGTGGCCCAGATACCCTTAGCATCCCTATTACGGAAGAATTGCTTGTGACGGAGACTGGGACCGTCCTGGATGGGGGAGGTTTAGTGACCTTGGATGCTCAGCATAGCAGCCGAATATTGCGAGTAAACGAAGGAATACGTTTTTCCTTACAAAATATACGTTTGATCAATGGCCGGAGCGCTAGTAACGGAGGGGCGATACAAGAAAGTGGTGGAGCCATTCTAGTAGGCAACGAAGTAGACGGTAATGGGGGAGGGCAGCTTTACCTATTCAACACAACTTTCGAGAATAATGCGGTAAGCCGTCCCGACCAAGAAGGGAGAAATGGAGGGGCCGTTTATGCCTACCGCTTACAAGAGTTTATAGTAAGTGAATCGGTTTTTTATCTTAATTCGGCCAACTCAGGAGGAGCTATTGCGGTCGAGGGTAGCCAATTGGAAATTTACAATACTATTTTAGACAGTAATTGGGCTATTGGGCCCGAAGCTTTCCGAAGTGGAAAAGGAGGGGCCTTATTTATTAACGGTTTAGATGCCTGGGATCCCACTTTGGCCCAAGACCATGAATTTATCCTTTGTGGTACAAGGGTCCGGGCAAATCAATCCAATAGCCACGGAGCAGGTGTTTATACAACTTTTGCCGATGCCCGAAGGAATAGTGCTTTGATAGACCGGTGTACTTTTGAACGTAATCAGATATCTGCCAGTGGCAATGGCCAAGGCGGGGGGATCTTTTTTGAAGAAGAGTTATCCCAAGGCAATACCAATGACCCGGCCAATAACTTACGGGTTTTAGCTTCTACCTTTGAGGGGAATATAGCCCAAAATTTAGGTGGGGGTATTGCAGCGGCTGCCGATGGAACGGTACTGATTGCTAATAGCACCTTTTATCGCAATGAAGTAAATAAGGTAACCAGCGCCCTGGGGGGAGCGATTGGCTTCCCACTGGTATCCTATTCGGGTAATTACTGGGTAAATAATTCTACCATTGTCCAAAATATTTCGGCTCACTACGCGGGAGGAATTTATGCAGCAGCTAATCAGAATCTACAAATCACCAATACCATCCTCTCAGAAAACGAATCAGAATTTCCTTTTGAAGGCCAACAATACAGTGGTTTGGCCAATCTTACCGGAAATGCTAACCTACAATACCCCGAATTGAACCCCTGGAATAACAACCCGGATGTTATTGTTCCGGGAGTAATTAGTTTGCTGGATCCTCGATTGAGGGTATTGGCCAATAATGGAGGCCCTACCCAAACGATTGAAATTGGTTTGGCCAGTGACGCCGTAGACAATGGCGATTTAAATGCGGCCTCCCAAGATCAAAGGGGATTGCCCCCCGTAAATACCCGGGATATAGGCGCATACGAATCAGGGGCCTTTATTTCGGATGTACCCGTTATTTTAGATTTTGAACCCTCCGTAGCCCAACTACGCGATACTATAACCGTGACGGGGTATAGTTTTACCGGTACCAACTCCGTAGTCGTAAACACAGCCGCGGCCAGTACCTTTTTCTTCCTGGAAGACGACAGTCTTCGTTTTATCGTTCCCGATTTGGCTACCACGGGGAATATCCTGCTAAGCAATGATTTCGGCATCGGAACAAGCCGTACGGAATTGACTATCAACATACCCCAACCTGTAATCAATGATCTTTCTATTCGTCGTGGGAGGGCCGGTGATACCGTGCTTATCACAGGTGAGAATTTTCTGGGAGCGCAGGAGGTCATATTTAATGATGGCCTCACTATCCAGTTTGAGGTATTAGATGCCAATACTATCCAGGTAATTGTACCAGAAAATGCCACCAATGGCTTGGTACAAGTACGTACGGGGGGGGGCTTAGAATACGGGCCATTCTTTGAGGTAATCCCTGAGTTACGGGGCTTTGACCCCATGGTGGCCGGGAGAGGGAGTACGATTATTATCTCGGGAGTTAATTTAGTCAATTCCTATTCGGTAGATATGTTGGCTACCCCAGCCGAACGCTTTAATGTGGAAAATAGCACCAGTATTCGGGCGGTAGTAAGCGACACGAGCCCCTTTGGTTTGGGTAAAGTGAGCATTTTTGCCGGAGATTCCTTAGAGTATATCAGTGTAGATACGCTCGAAATAATACCGCCCCCTCGCATCGATCAATTTTATCCCGACAGTGGACGGGTTGGCGATTTAGTTACCATCGTCGGTCAATACTTTACCTATACCAAGGAGGTATCCTTAAATAGTCGCCTCGTAGGAGGGTTTGAAGTAATCAGTGATGATACCTTACAATTTCAAGTACCCCGCAATGGGACAACCGGGCGTATCTTCTTCCAATCACCGGGAGGGGAAGATGATACCCGAGGCCTTCTTTTAGAAAACTTTACAGTCATCCCTAGCCTAGAAGATTTTAGCCCCCGAGTGGTAGGTGCTGGCACCTCCGTCAAAATTGTCGGAACCAACTTTATCGGGGTAGACGAGGCCAATAAGGTTTTATTTGGTGTAGATACCGCCCAGGCCATTAATTTTCAAAATAGTACAGAGCTTGATGCTATCATGCCTTCCTTAGGCGATACGATAATCAAAGTGCCCATCACCCTTCTGGCTACCGATGGAGATGCGGTAAGCCTAGATTCTATCACCTTTGTACCTCCTCCGGTGATTGATTCGGTTAGCCCGGGAATGGGCGGTTTGGGTACAGAAATTACGATTTACGGAAAATTCTTTTTAGAGCTTAGCTCCGTACGCTTTGGTACAAGCTCCCAAACGGTTTTTGAAGTAAATGATACGGGTACCGAGATCACCCTCTTGGTACCCCCTCAGGCCCGTAATGGTTTTATAGAAGTAGAAGCCGTGGGGGGGATGGGTACTAGCCCTAACTCCTTCACCGTGATACCTTCTATACGAGATTTTAGCCCAGATCGGGCAGGTACCGGGGCCGACATTACAATCAATGGGGCAAACTTTGAGACTAGCAGTAATATAGAGGTGTTTTTTGGTATCACACCTGCCTCCAATATAGAGGTACTTAGCCCCACCCGGGTGCGCGCTACAGTAGGAAATGGTTCTAGCGGAGAAATACGCGTGGTAAACAATGCCGATTTGGTACAGTCTGACACCAGCTCGGCACTTTTTGAGTATGTGCCCGCCCCGGTCATTAGCGATTTTAACCCCAAAGCCGATAATGAAGGAGGATTGATTACCCTGATCGGACAAAACTACCTCCCCGGAGAAACCGAAGTCCGACTCAACGGTGTGCAAATTTCTGGAGTCAATGTGATTTCTGCCACAGAATTAAACTTTACCATTCCCCAAGGAGGCCGATCCGGCAAAATTGAAGTCCGCACCTTGGGCGGTAGGGATGAAAGTACAGATGATTTGATCGTATTACCACCACCACCGGTTGTGAATTCATCTAGCCCAGGCAATGGGCCAGTAGGTACCCGTATTAGCGTAAATGGCTTGAACTTAGTTGAGATCTTATCTATCACCTTCTTTGATACAATTCCGGCAACGTATACCGAAAATAGTTCTACCAATTTGACGGTAATCGTACCTTTAAGCGCCCCTCTAGCTACCGGAACCATCCGAATCACTACGCGGGGAGGTACGGTGGATATTCCAAACTTTACCGTTGAACCAACCCTGCCTCCTGTACTGACTTCGCTTACTCCCGAAGAAGGCAGGCCAGGCACCTGGTTGACCATCGTGGGTGAGCATTTAATTGCCACTCTAGATGTAAAATTCCCGGCTTTGGTAGATTCCATTTCTGCTACGGATGTCATCATTCGGAACACCCGCAGAATCCTCGTGCGAATTCCAGAGGGAGCAGTAAGTGGTAACTTCACGTTGTTTAATCCGGCCAGTTCGGTGCTAAGCCCAGAACGGGTCAACATCCCCTATGTCTGGCGTAATCCGGTGGATGATGACTGGAGCAATCCACTAAACTGGATCCCAGAAGCCGTTCCCAATAACCGGGATATAGATGTGATTATCGAGCAAACTGCCTTTGATCCTATCCTGACGGGAGGCATAAGCTCTCAGGTCCGCGATTTGGATCTTGAAGACTTTACCAGTTTGACTGTGGATAGTACGGATACTTTGCAAATTGCTGGTATTTTTCTGGGCCCCGGGACTACCGACTTTAAAGGGACTGTCGTGTACAATGGTGATACCTTACAAGAAATAAACGGACATATTGGTTCATTCCGAAATCTGGTCATCGACAATCCGGGAGGCATATCTATGAGAAGAACGCTGCCAGTGCGTAATATCCTTCGTTTTGAAAACGGAAATTTAAACCTCAATAAAGAAATTATCTTCCTGGGACGTACCGGGCGGGTAGAAAACGAAGCCGAAGGACAGGCCATAACTGGTGGGCCTGGTTATATTGAGGCCGAAATATCCATCAAGGATTCCCTAAGCAATGGGATCAATGTAGGTAATTTAGGGGCCCGCGTTACGATAGGCAATGTGAGTGACGTGAATAGTCTACGCGTGCGCCGGGGACACATTCGCCAGGGTATTACCAACTTAGGTATCGATAGATATTACGACATTCACATAAATGGGGTGAATGACGACTTAGATGCGACTTTAGAACTAAAATACCTGGATACAGAACTACAAGGTTACCAGGAGGACAAGCTCTCTATGTACCGTTTTACCGGCTCCGATTGGGACCCTTACTTCCCCGATGAGGTGGATATTGTCCAAAACTGGGTGAGACGGGACAGCATTCCCCAGTTTTCGGTCTGGACTTTAGGACAATTTGATTTGCCCCTTCCTTTGGAGCTGCAAAGCTTTTTAGCCCGTCGTCAAAGTGAGACTAGTATTCTTTTGAGTTGGTCTATTGAGCAAGAATCGGGGGTGGCCTACTATGAGATACAGAAAAGTTTGAATGGCATCCAGTTTGAATCCCTACTGCAATTGCCCCCCGTTAGTAGGCTAGAAGCCAATCGTCGCACTTCTACCTATACCTATGAAGACCAACCGGAGCCCGATGCCGTTTACTACCGGATCAAAATTCTCAAAGACGATGGGGAGATAAATTACAGTCCGGTACGTTTTGTACCACCTTTTGGACGGGAGCACTTTATCGCTTACCCTAATCCTTCGATTCGTCAGCAAAAGGTATCCCTCAGCCGAGTACCTGGTTCTGACCTATCAGAAGACTTATCTCTTCGTTTATTCCGGGGAGATGGTAGGTCGCTGGCTGCTTGGGAAGGCGACATTGCCGAGGTAAACCGGGTCCTGGCTGAGCGCTTAGAACAAGAACCGGCCGGTTTGTATGTGCTCTTGATCCAATCTTCAACGGGTATGCAGGTACTGAAAATTATACGGGAATAATAGGCTAGAAAATTAGATTGGGGGCTTGTCCGCGCATTAGCCTATCGTTTTAAGCAAGGAAAAATCTTCTTGCCCGGCCTGCGCAGCTAGCGTTTTTTTTACGTGGCACTGATTTATTGAGCGCAGGCAAGCCCCAGGTAAAAAAATGATTACGATTGGATAGCCCTGGTTGATTCCGGGACCTGATAGGGCACGGTTTCATCCCATTCCAAGACCAATCCGTCATAGGAGAGGTGAATATTTTCGGGGAGCTCTTCCTCTACCTGGGCATGCTTGCCCATTTTGTGACTGATATGGGTAAAAAAGGCTTTTTCCGGTTGGATGATTTGGGCAATTTCTATGGCCTGGTTTAAGGTAAAGTGTGAAATATGATCGGTTTTTTGCAAGGCATCCAAAATTAGGTAGCGGGTTCCTTTCATTTTCTCTAATTCAGCCTCGGGGATATAACTCACATCGGTAACGTAGGAGAAATCCTTTACGCGAAAACCGAAGACGGGAAGTTTGTAGTGCAAGACATCGATCGGTATGATCTCGGTCTCTCCGATAAAAAAGGGCTTGTTTTCAATATGATTTACATCGACACTTAGTACCCCCGGATACTTAAATTGCTTATCGACAAAGATATAGGCAAACTCCTGCTTCAACTGATCAATGACCGGTTTGCGGCCATTGATTGGCATATCTCTTTGTTGCTTGAAGTTAAACGAGCGTAGGTCGTCCATCCCGGCCGTGTGGTCTTTGTGCTGGTGGGTGTACAAAACGGCATCCAACTTTTTAATGCCCGCCCGTAGCATTTGCGTACGAAAGTCAGGCCCCGTATCGATGACTAAGCTCAAATCATCTACCTCGATGTGTACGGAAGGGCGAAGGCGTTGGTCCCTAAAATCTACCGAGCGGCACACGGCACAATCACAAGCAATAACCGGCACCCCTTGTGAGGTACCACTTCCCAAGACCGTAACTTTCATTGTAGATGGTTTTTATTGTTTAAATAGTATTTGGCCTAATCTCGTGGCCGATTTATGATTCTTCTGGGGGTGTGGTTTCTTGGGACGCTTTCAATTTCATGAGTCCGGTATACAACTTTTTTTCAGCTTCTTGTAATTCACTAAAATCCCAGGAGACGTGGTGTAAAATTTCAAGAAGGCAATTAACTTTTCCTTCGGTAGTGTAGTATTTATTAACCACCACCACTTTCTTTTGGTTTAGGATGCAGTATCCCGATTGGAAGTTTCCTTTTTCGTAGCGAACCACATAACCCGCTTGGCTGAATACTTTTTCCAGGTTGCTCAGAAAAGCAGGGGTAAAACGAATTTTCATGGGTAAATACTAAAGTAAAACCTTCGCCTTGGGGCAAAGGTTATCAAGAGACGTGTAAAAAAATTAGGAAGTTACTTTGCGAAGTACTCCGATGAGGTTATCAAAATTGATGGGCTTAGGGATATAATCGTCTATTCCCGCATCTTTAAAGTCATCCATGGAGTAATTTCGGGCATTACCTGTGATGGCAATAATCGGAATTTTGGATTTTTTTTCATCGCTCATAGAACGGATTTCCCGGGCGCACTCCATGCCGTCCATTTTGGGCATGTTGATATCCATCAAGATGACGTCAAACTCCTCTTTATTCATTTTATTCAAGACTTCTTTCCCATCTTTGGCGACCGTAATATCAAAGTTTTGGAATTCCAAAACACGTCGGGAGATATTTTGAATTACCGAACTATCTTCGGCTATTAAGACTTTTTTACGTTCCATAATTGAATAGTTTAAGGTTTAGCTAAGTTAAAGTCCGAAATAAATATAATACAATACTAAATCCCAAAAAGCAATAAATTGAATGATAATTCTTAATGTTTGTGAGAAAAGTACAAAACTATAAATTTTTTTATACAAGTTCTTCTTGGTACCTATCTTTAAAGTCTTGGAAAGCCTGGTTGAGGCTGTCCCATTCGCTTAAAACAGGTTCTAAGGTATTATTTTTTATCATTTTCTCCAAGTAGGCTGCTTTTTGAGCTACTGCGTTTACCCCGAGGGTACTGGCATTTCCTTTCAGCGTATGGAGGTACTTCAGGGCTTCTTCATAGCTGGAAGCTTGGAGGGCTTTTGTACAATTTTGTAAGATTTCTTCCGTGTCCTGCTCAAACTCTACTAAGGAGTCCATGACGAGTTCTTTCCCTCCATATTTGGCCAGTTGAGCCACAACCTCGGGATCTACCACGGGTTGGGTCAAGCTGAGGGGAAGAGGACTTGCGGGGGTTTCAAGTTTGGGTATTGATTGAGGGGTGTCGCTTTTTGCCCCTTGTTGGTCTGGGGAAGGCAGGATATATTCTTTTACTTTATTAATTAAAGACTGGGCTTTGATAGGCTTAGGAATATAATCATCCAGGCCTTTGCTGATAAATTTATCCCGGTCTTCTTTCATGGAGTAGGCTGTCATAGCAACGATAGGGGGAAGGTGAGGCAGATTAAGCGCTCTAATTCGGCTGGTAGCTTGTACTCCATCCATATCGGGCATTTGAATGTCCATAAAAATTAGATCCAGCTTTTGTTCTTCTTTGGCTTTACGCTGTAAAAAGTGAATACTTTCACTACCACTTTGGGCCAAGAAAACATGGCATCCGGCTTTTTCTAAAATCTTACTGGCCACGCTACGGTTTACGACATTATCATCTACCACCAATATTTGGGGCTCTCGTTGGCCAAACTGATTACCTGCCACAAACTCGTAGGGGGCACTTTCTTCTTGATAGGGTTGCTTATTGGTAGCTTTGGCCTGGATGGTAAACCAGAAGTTACTTCCTTCTCCCGGGCTAGAGTTGACTCCAATCTCCCCCCCCATAAGATGGGAAAGCTCTTTGGAAATAGACAAGCCCAGGCCTGTACCGGCATAGGATTTTGAGGAAGAGTTATCCAGTTGACTAAAAGAATTAAAGAGGAGTTTTACTTTTTCTTGGTCAATACCGATGCCGGTATCGCGCACTTCAAATTTTAAGGTGCATAGATCTTCTATTCGATCGAGCAAGGAGATATACAGGCTCACCCGTCCATCTTCGGTAAATTTGATGGCATTGGAGGTTAGATTGGATACAATCTGTAGTAGGCGAGTTTCATCGGCCAGGAGGAAGGGTGGAATTTGAGCATCGATATTATACTCTAGGGTGTTGCCGCGGGTATTGGCCTGTTGTAAAAATAAAGTGTACACCTTCTCAATCGTAGAGCGCAAATTGGTAGAGCGGAATTGTAATTCCATTTTACCGGCTTCTATCTTGGATAGATCAAGTATATCATTGAGGATATACATCAAGGTTTCCGAAGATTTTCGGATGGTGTACATGTACTCATGCTGTTCTTCATTAAGACGCGTTGCCATCATGAGATCTAACATACCGATTACGCCATTCATGGGGGTACGTATTTCGTGGCTCATATTGGCTAAGAAGCTTTCTTTGACCCGGAGAGAGCGCTCAGCAAGTTCTTTGGCAAGTAGTACTTCTTCGGTCGCATTTTTGAGTTCAGTGATATCTCTAACCACTCCTACAATACCCATGGGTCTTTGATTCTCATCCGTGGCCAAGCGGATATTGGAAATGGACTGGATGTATTCTCCGTTTTTCTTGCGGAGGGGGGTCTCAAAGTTTTTAATGCTTTTTTTCCGGATGAGGTCTCGGATGAGGTGGCTTAGGGATTGGTCTTGGGGTATAAAATCTTCAATATTTCGCCCAATAATTTCTTCTGGGAGGTAACCCGTGATCTCTTGCACCGAGGGGCTCAGCAAGGTTATCCGTCCGGCTAAGTCGGCCTGTAAGTAGATATCCTGGAAGGATTGGAAAATATTTCGGAACTTTAATTCACTGTTCTTTAAAGCAATTTCTGAGAGCTTTTTACCCGTGATATCGTGAGAAATGGCTGATATTTCTTCAATAGAACCATCACGTAAGCGAATGGGGTTGAGGTATACTTCCCGCCAGCGGTAGCGGCCGTCTTTCATACGCTCTTTCAGCTCTATATATTGCTTCTCTCCACCAAATGCTTCGGCCATTTTTTCTTGCCAAAAGCCGTAGTTTTGGGCTTCGGCCATTTCATAATGGAGCATAGAGAGGGCATTTTTTTGATCTAGCTCAATGCCATACTGCTCTAAGAAGGCATTTTTATAGTTTTGATTGCATGAGGTTACTTCGTTTTTACGGTTTAGGGACCAAATCATATGAGAACTGCTTTCAAAAATGGCTTGGAGGCGGGCCGATTGGTTGCTAAGCATTTCTTCGTTCTTCTTTCTTTGGATGGCCAGGGCAATTTGCCCAGAGATAAAGTCTAGGAGTTCCAAATCAGAAATATCATAGGTGTTGCGGCTACGATAACATTTTACGGAGATGAGCCCAATTACTTCGTTTTCAAATTTCAAAGGAACGCCAATCCAGACTTTGGGTAAAGGGCCAAATAATACCTCCACCTCATTTTGCTCCATCAGCTCCACAATCTCTTCTTCGTGAAGAAAAAGAGCCTTTTCCCGCTTCATCACAAAATCAGTAAGCCCTTTTCCTGCCTTACGGCGGGTCATGACCTGCTCACTGCCTTTGGCTTCGTCTACATAATAAGGAAATAGGATCTCGGTTTTATTGGCATTGTAGAGTTTAATGTAAAAATTGTTGACTTCGATTACCTTGCCCAGTTCCTGGTGGATACTCTGATATAATTGATCCAAGTTTTTGCTCTTTACGGTCAAGTTACCAATGCTATAATATAGCGTTTGGGCTTTTTCGGCCCGGATCCGGTCGGTGATATCGTAAACAATCCCCCGGATGGCCGTGGCTTGTCCATTCTCAAAGCGACAGTTGACATTCCCTTCCAAGTGTAGAGGTTTCCCTTTTTTATTTATCAGGATCGTTTCAAATTTAGGAATACTGAACCCTCTCACAATTTCCAAGACTGTGCGGTAGGTACGTTTTTTTACTTTTTCGTAGAGGATGTCTTTTACATTGAGAGCGGCCAGCTCCTCATTGTCGTAGCCGAGCTTTCGTTTGAATGCCTTATTGGCAAAAAGGAAATCTCCTTGCAGGGTACATATAAAGATCAGATCATTGGAGTTATCAAACAAGTCTTGGAGGGCTTCATTACTTCGTCTCAGGGCTAGGGTTACTTTATTTTGCTCCGTAACGTCTTCTCCAATTTTGGTTACCCCGCTGATGTGATCATCTTCGTAGTTGAGAATCAGAGAGTTAAAGCTGATATATTTAACGTCACCGTGTCGGGTCAAAATAGCGCGTGAGGTTTCATCCCAAAAACCCTGACGAATGATCGCCTGCCGAAAGTGATCCCAACGTGCCTGACGATCGTCCAGGGGTACCAATACCTCAAAATAATTTTTACCGACAAGCTCTTCTTGTCGCCAACCGGTTAGTTTGGAAACAAACTTATTACAATAGGTAATGATGCCATTCTCCTCCACAGAAATGGCAAAAAGGTTGATATTGTTGAGCGTCTCCCGGATATGGCCAATAGACGTAGGAGCAGGGTGGC
Source organism: uncultured Microscillaceae bacterium (assembly GCA_963922455.1). Taxonomy (GTDB): domain Bacteria; phylum Bacteroidota; class Bacteroidia; order Cytophagales; family Microscillaceae; genus CAWUIO01. The sequence goes on along the minus strand of CAWUIO010000070.1, from coordinate 20,194 downwards.
GGGCCGTTTCTTTGGCTAGTAATGGCTTTTCTAATTTTGCCTCTAATTCGGCAATTTTTTGGCGTAATTCCGTATTTTCGGCTATTAGGTTGTCTAGCTCCGGTTGGGCTTGTTGATTAGTCATAGGATCAGGCACAAAGTTCCCCCCCTGGGGTTTGTTTAAATACTGTTTTGAATATAACAAAATCCAGTCAAAAAAAGTACCTCCTGGTCATTGCGGGCCCTACTGCCGTAGGAAAGACGGAAACCAGTTTACGCCTGGCCGAATATTTTCAAACCGAAATTATCTCGGCCGATTCCCGCCAGGTTTATCGGGAAATGAGCATCGGCACGGCCAAACCCACTCCCGAAGAGCTGGCCCGGGTTCCCCATCATTTTATTAACAGCCACTCTATTCAAGATTATTTTAGTGTAGGCCAGTTTGAAGAGCAAGCCTTAGGCCTTCTAGAATCTTTATATAAGGTGCACGATGTTGTAATTTTGAGTGGAGGTACCGGGTTTTTCATAAAAGCCTTATGTGATGGCTTAGACCCCATGCCCCCGGTAAATCTTGACATAAGGGATTTACTGAATAAACGCTTTGCCGAGGAAGGGCTAGGGCCTATCCTGGCCGAATTGGAAAAGCTAGACCCCATTTATTTTCATAAAGTAGACCAAGACAATACCCAACGCGTCATTCGAGGCTTGGAAGTCTGCCTGTCCTCCGGGCGTCCTTTTTCAGACTTTCACCGACAAGAGAAAAAAGTAAGGCCTTTTGAAATTTTAAAAATAGTCTTAGACCGTCCTCGGGAAGAACTTTATCAAAGAATTGATACCCGGATGGACCTTATGCTCGAGCATGGACTTTTTGAAGAAGCCCAATCCATGTTTCCCTCTCGAAAACATAATGCCCTACAAACCGTGGGCTATCAAGAAATTTTTTCATTCCTTGAAGGGGAGTATCCCTGGGATGAAGCCGTCCGACTGCTCAAACGAAATAGCCGTCGATATGCCAAACGACAGCTAACGTGGTTTCGGGGAGATCCTGAATTTGAGTGGATGCCCGCGGAGGAATATCAGAGCCTTTTAGAAAGGGTGCTAACTTGGATTAATGTAATCTAAAGTAATTGTATAAGGCCTAAGCCAGCTTCTAGCTTAGATTAGTACAATTAAATATTGACTAAATAATAGAAATTTCTTTCCTTTCTCATACAAGTAAAATTTTATCTTTTTGTCTTATATATGACTAATTCTTAAGAGCATATTCTGGATAATTGCATATCAATAATGGACAATTAACGGTTTCTTAGGTACGTCAATCAGGTAAATCAAGCATTTACATAAAATAAAAAGTCATGCCAGATAAAAAAGAGTTAGGACGTCAAAGATTTGAAGAATTAAGTCCCGAGGGCGCCCAGAAAATGATTGATTTATTGTCTGATATTGCTCCCCAACTTATGCACAATATGTTTGAGTTTCCTTTTGGAGACCTCTATTGTCGCACAAACCTGGATATCAAAATCCGTCAAACGGTTACTTTGTCTGTTTTGGCCGCCCTGAATCGGGAGGCTGAATTAAAAATTCACGTAGACATAGCCAAAAAGCTAGGGTTTACTAAGGAAGAGTTGGTGGAGATTTTCAACCAATGCGCTCCTTATGCCGGTTTTCCTGCGGCCATGTCGGGTGTCCGCATCACCAAGGAAGTCTTTCAAGACTAGATAAGCTTCTTAGTCAATTCTTAGGGATCTCTTACGAGAAGTGCAAGTATTGTATCGCTAAATTATAATTATATCAAACTTAATTTCAAAATCATGGAACAGTTCGAACATCAGGTAAATGCTCCCACGGAGCCAGTTAACGAAACGGATACCTTAATTGCTAGCTTAGATTTAAATGAAGTAAGCCTACCCGAAAACGTAAAACCTCTGGGCAAAAGAGCAGCGCGTTTGCGGCGGGTAGATGTAGGCCCCAAAGGAAAAGTGCCTATCCATGGACACTTCAACCGCCCGGCTATTTTATTGGTAGTCGAAGGGGAGTATATCGAGTACAATTCTAAATTTGAGCAACCCCGTAGATTCAAAAAAGGTGATTTTTTGGTAGAGCACGGAGATATCACACACTGGGGAGAAAACCCTTCAGAGACAGAACCCGTTGTGATTTACGCTTTTGATTTGTACGATGATGGCGAAGAGTGCCCTAACGGTGCTTGTTAATAAAACGGCAAGTCCTTCACAGCAGTGGAGGACTTTTTTTCTTATATCAGATGGACGGCACTGCCTTCAAGCCAAAAACTTTGGCCAAAAGTGAATACGGAAGCGACTGCAAGCGTTCATTGTAGTCTTGTGAATGAAAACGGTATCTTTGGTGTACCTTTTCCAATTGCTTCACTTGCGAACCTACCTGTTCTTTTTGGTTGGGGTCAGGAATGAATCCCGAATCTTCTTGGAAACTATAGGCCAGGCGTATGACTTGGTCACTTACCCGAAAAATCTCAACATCTTCCTGCGGATTTAAAAGCTGATGGGCACTCCGGGCATCCCGTAATCCTTTTTGCATATTCTCGGGTAGGGCCGTATTTTTTTCAACAAGATGGCTGATATCCGTCAAAAGCTTTTGGCTCGACTCATAACTGGTTTCGGCAAACTCTTTTATAAGATTGCGCAACCTTTGAAGTGTATGATAGTGCACGATGGCAACCAAAAATAAAAAACCGCCAAGTGCTACAAAAATTGGTAGAAAACCCATATGGATTCTTTATGATTTATTTTTCCTAGTAACGCCCTGCGAAGGCATAGGGTTTAAAAAATAGATGCTTACTTATTACTTATCCCGCATAAGTCCCGACAAAAAACGTCTAATCATATCCAGGACGATGTAGGAAGTCAGCGTAATATTGATTTTACGGTCGCGAGTAAGCTGTAATTTGCGGGCATAAGTCCGCTCTCCGTCTGCATAAGCCACCCAAACGGTACCGACAGGCTTCTCGGGAGACCCACCACCCGGACCCGCCACCCCACTACTGGCCACCCCAATATCAGTTTGAAACTTCTCCCTTACATTTTCGGCCATTTGCCGAACGGTTTCCTCACTTACCGCCCCGTGTTCTTCCAAGGTTTCGGCTTTTACCCCCAAGCGGTTCCTCTTTACTTCATTGCTGTAAGCAGCAATACCACCCACAAAATACCGTGAACTTCCCGCTACCTTGGTAAATAGGTGGGCAATATAACCACCAGTGCAGCTTTCGGCGGTAGAAACCGTTTTTCCTTGCTCAAATAAGAGGTTTCCCACAACCTCTTCCAGTTCCTCCTTATCGTATCCAAAAATCTCGCGGGGGAGGAGGGGTTTCAATAACTCAATTTGTTCAGCAACTTCGGCTTCCAGGCTAGCTTGCTCGCTTCCCGTAGCCGTTAAACGTAATTTTACCTGCCCCCAACTGGGTAAGTAGGCCAGTTTGATGTGTTCGGGAAGGGCTTCGGCCCAGTCGTGAATACGCTTGGCAATATCCGATTCTCCCTTACCAAAGGTGCGTACCAATTTGTGGTAAATCACCGGGGTATCAAAGTGCTGCTGGATTTTAGGGATTATTTCTTCCTCCATCAATACCTTCATTTCTACGGGTACCCCAGGCATGGAGACAAAAACTGTATCATATTCGTGAAACCACATCGCCGGAGCCGAACCCAGGCGATTAAAAACCGGTTCGGCATTGGCGGGGAGTTGGGCCTGGGCCCGAATGATCGCTCCCATTTCTTGCCCCAGAGATTTAAAGTAGTCTTCAATCATCTGCAAAACCTGGGCATTTTCAACCATTTCGGTCTTGAAAAAAGTGGCCAGCGTTTTCTTGGTGATATCATCCTTGGTAGGGCCCAAGCCTCCGGTCATAAGCACCAAATCGGCGCGATCTTTGGCTTCCTCCAAGGCCCTCAAAATCACGTCTTCCTCATCTCCCACCGAGCTAAGGCGGACTACTTTAATTCCAATTTTATCCAACTCCGCGCTGATAAATTGGGCATTGGTATCGGCGATTTGTCCGTAAAGAATTTCATCGCCAATGGTAAGTACTTCGGCATAGATGGCTTTCATAGGCTCATTATTTGGGACAAAGGTAGGCAATAATTTATAAGAATTGCTGGGGGCTTGCCCGGCCTTATTTCTAGGGTGCCTCGATAAAAATTAGTGCCCAGGCCGGGCCGGGCTCTCGCTACTCGCCGGCCAGCCCACGGCCCAGCGGCGGGCTCAAACAGGCCGCTCCATCCCTAAGCTGAAGAAGAAGCGAGAGCAGAGATGCGAGAGGAGAGAGGAGCTGTCCCTGCCTGAAATATGTTGACAGGAATTTTGGAAGCGGGAACCGAGAACCGGGAGCCGGGACGTTTGAAAGGAGGGCCCATTGCCACGCATCTCCTAATCTCTTGAGGAATGCGGGATGTATGATCTCGCCACCCTTAAAGGGGGAGCCAGGCATAGTAAGCGAAAAAAGAGTGGCCTACTTGACTAATATCTCAACCACTCATCCAGCTTTTTGAACGTTAATCTTGCATTTTGAATGAGCGCATCTTCTTCTTCGGGGTGCTCCCCTACAAAATTTTCTAAAAAAGACTGAAAGCCACGCCATTGCTTAGCGGTTTCTTGGGGGCCGTAGCCATAAAAATAAGATGCCCCTTTTTTCTCGTGGAGACCTAAGTTGTTTTGGAGAGCTTGGTAGAGGATTTGTCCTCCCAAAGTAGAGCCCTCGACTACATACAAGTAACCCAATTGCTCAGCCGGTGTTTGCAAAGGAGGAAGCGAAGGGGGAATAGCCAGGTGCTCAAAAGGAGCTTCTAAAACTTGTAAGTCATGACGCAGGAGGGGGGCTTTGGGCCGGGTTTGGGCAAGCCTTTGTAATTTTTTATCTCCTCCTTGAGTTTGAATGAAAGACTCACAAGGCCCATAAAACCCCAAAAACTTTTGCAGTAAGTTGATGTATTGCCCTAGGTTTAAGGTATTATGGACAATCCCCGAAGTAAGCGGGTTCAGCTCAATGGCATCGTGTTCCGCTTGGGTTTCTTGCTTGATTCTTTTCAGGAAGGATTGAGGGGCCTCAGACATCTTTTGGCTTATTTGCTAGGGGTAAATATCCCTAAAAGTAGGAGAAATAAAAATGACTTGGGGCATAAAGACTAAGTTCAGAAGTCCCAGTTCTCGGCTCCCATGTCCCGTTTCCCCCAAAATGGCTGAGGGATAGAACGGCCTGTTTGAGCTCGTGTGGGCCCTGTGGGGAAAGGCAGCGAGTAGTGATAGCCCGACCCCGGCGGCAGTACATTGCTATGGAAAGCTCAATAGCACCGCCGGGGGCAGCCCCTAACTTAAGTTTTTAAGCTCGTCGGTAATGTTTTTCAGAGATTTACCGGCATCGCCAAAAAGCATCTTGGTATTGTCTTTAAAGAACAGCGGATTTTGAATTCCGGCATATCCGGGCTTCATACTTCGCTTGAATACGACCACCTGCTTGGATTTCCAAACTTCAAGCACGGGCATTCCGTAGATCGAGCTTCCCGGATCGTCTAGGGCTGAGGGGTTTACTACATCATTGGCCCCTACTACCAAGACGATATCAGCATCTTTGATATTGCTATTGGCATCGTCTAGGTCTAACAATTTGTCATAGGAAATATCCACCTCAGCCAGTAAAACATTCATGTGTCCGGGCATACGGCCGGCTACGGGGTGAATCCCATACAGCACTTCCACATCTTGTCCAGAGAGCAATTCATCTAGCTCCTTAGCTTGTTTTTGGGCTTGGGCCACGGCCATTCCGTAACCGGGTACCACGACTACGCGCGAAGAATAGTTGAGTAAGATAGCCACATCAATGGCCTGGGCTTGTTGGATGGTGCCTTGATCTTGGGCCGCCGCCCCCGGAATCTGCGTGGCGGTAAACCCACCAATAAGCACGTTCATCAAGGAACGGTTCATGGCTTGGCACATCAAAACAGTTAAGATCGTACCTGAAGCCCCTACCAAAATACCTCCTAAAATCATAATCTGGTTGCTATACAAGAAACCAGCTGTAGCCGCCGAAATCCCGGTGACAGAGTTTAAGAGAGAAATAACTACGGGCATATCGGCACCACCTATGGGGGCTACAAATGAGAAACCATAAATAAGGCAAATTACGGCACTAATGACCACCATTCCGGGAGAAGGCTGGAAATAGGCCACAAACAAGGAAGCGACTGATACCAAGAGCAGCACAATATTAATAATTTGGTGAGCGGGAAGTTGTACGTGCTTGTCTTTCACGCGCCCATCCAGTTTGAGATAGGCCAGGATACTTCCCGAAAAGGAGATGGAGCCCACAAAGAGTGTGAATAAGATAACGCTAGCCAAAAGAGGAGCGTTTGAAATTCCTTCCCCGATTTTGATGTACTCCACAATGGCCAAGAGCATGGCACTTCCTCCCCCTAAACCATTAAAGACGGAGACCAATTGTGGCATCTCGGTCATCTCAACCCGGGAAGCACTCAGCCAACCAACGGCCGAACCGATGATAAGCGAGGCAATGATCCACACAAAGTTATCCGGGCTGTTCTCGATGGGGTATACGAGTGAAACCAAAATAGCGAGTCCCATTCCAAAGGCAGCGGTCAGATTACCCTGACGGGCCGATTTGGGGTCACTAAGTCCGCGGAGGCCTAAAATGAACGCGACGGCCCCTACCAAATATGCTAAATCGTATAGTACAATCATTACTTTTGTTTTTTCTTAAACATGGACAACATTCGGTTCGTAACGGCAAATCCTCCGACGATATTGATCATCGCCATAATCATGGCTAGGGCCCCAATACTTAGGGAGAAATAGTCTCCGGGTTGGGCTTGACGTAAAAAGAAGATCGAGCCGACCAATACAATCCCGCTAATGGCATTGGCCCCCGACATCAAGGGGGTGTGCAATACCGAGGGGACCTTGGATATCAGTTCAAAACCCAGAAAGATGGTAAATACCAACAGGTAAATATCCAGTCGGTAGGTCGTTAAATAGTCTAGCAGTGCTTCCATGAGAATTATTTTTCTTGTTTGGGATAAACGATGGAGGAATGGATGATCTCATTTTCCGGATCTAAGACCAAGCCTTCTTCTTTGATCATCAAACTGATATAGTTGTAAATATTGTTGGCCAGCAACTGGGATGCATCCATAATGGCTTCATTGGCCAAGAAGGAGTTACCAATAATGGTAATGCCTTGGTGCTTTATTTCTTGGTTGTTTTGGGTCAGCTCACAATTTCCCCCCGTAGAGGCCGCTAAGTCAATGATAACGGAACCGTATTGCATTTCTTCCACCATGTCTTTGGTGATGAGGGTAGGGGCGGGTTTTCCCCGGAGTTGAGCAGTGGTAATTACTACGTCGGCATTTTTTACCCGATCGTGAATGGCTTGCTTTTGCTTTTGTTTGTACTCTTCGGTTTGTTCGATGGCGTAGCCCCCGGCGGCTTTATTGTCGGCGGAGCCTTCCACTTCTACAAACTTAGCCCCCAAGCTTTGGACTTCTTCTTTTACCGCTTTACGTACATCAAACACTTCCACCTTGGCCCCTAAACGCTTGGCCGTAGCAATGGCTTGTAAGCCTGCCACCCCAGCTCCTAAGATGAGCACGGTGGAGGGTTTGATTGTCCCAGCGGCGGTCATCATCATTGGGAAGTAGCGGGGTAATTTCTCAGCGGCCAATAAGACGGCTTTGTAACCGGCGATAGAAGCCATAGAGGAAAGGGCATCTACCGACTGGGCAATGGTGGAGCGAGGAATCATATCCATGCTCAAAGCTTTTAATTCCTTTCCTTCCAAATCTCCCAAGGTATTATCCGAATTGAAGGGAGCAAAGAAGGAAACCAAGAGGGCGTCTTTTTTTACATGAGAAAGCTCATCGGCGCTGAGAGGATGGTTGGAATATACTAAATCGGCTTTGCTTAGTACATCCTTACGTTCTAGGGTCTCCAGGCCCTCTAGCGCTTGGAAATCTTCCCCGATGCTCTCTCCCAAGTTTTTCTCTATCAACAGCTGTACTCCCAACTTGGCGTATTTTTTGGCCGTCAAAGGGGAAAGAGGTGTGCGCTCATCATCCGCAGACCGGACAAATCCAATTTGAGTCATAGAGGTTTAGGAATTTAAGTGAATGAAGGGTTTGAATGCCATATGAAGATTTTCATAAAATTTACAGGGCATATATTGTAATTTTTATAAAAAATACCTGAGCAATACTAAGAAATAAATGTTGTTTTCGCATCCTAAGCGAAGCGATAAATATAGTATGCATGCATAATATCTTGAAATAATCTAATAAATTACCTAGAAGCGCAAGTTTTTTAGATCACTAGCGTCTTAATAATCTAAATTAGTCCAAAAAGTAAGCTGTGTAGGGTTTTTCCCTAAACTTGTTGGCTGTCATACAATATTCCTTCAAAGGAATGAAGATATTTACGCGAGTAGGTGACCCTTGCTTCCATAGCTTGTCTCTACTAAAAAACGTGAAGCCCAGAGGGGGGTATGGTAATTTTTGGGTAGTGAGGCTTCCCTTTGGCAAAAAAAACTGTATAGAATAGAAAGGTAAAAGATAGAAATATTCTCCTGAGAAATACTATGCGAAATTTTGAACATGAAAATGTAAGAGTGTTCTGTCAGTTAAGAAATAAGAACCTCCGACTTCATAAACAGCTGAATCACAGCTATGCCCTCTTGTATGCTTTATTTTTTCACAGTGCCCGGGATTTTGATCTAAGCGATCAAAAAAGCCTGGCTTATTGCCAGGCCTATCAAAGTCAACGATATGATACCTCTCTCTTTTAATTACAAAAGCAGGGGTATGTCTGCTATTCAAGTTCTAGAGTAATAAGGTCTCCTTTTTGAAATAAGGCACCCGCCCTTAAGCTTTGGGACTTTACCCTTCCCATTTGATTGTATTTCACCTTAAGCCCTTGGTTTTCCAAAAGATAGAGAGCATCTCGCAAACTAAAACCTAAAACATCGGGCACCCGGTTGGGGGTGAGTTGTCGTGGTTTCCACTCGACCACGTACCGGCGGGGGGTAGGAGAGACCCATTGTTGCCCATCTGGTGACATGACCCGAATACCCAACTGATTACAAATCTCGAGTAAATCCTCCACGTGGCTCACTTGGTTTTCGGGCAAGTCGGTTTTAAAGAGGGACGTTTCTCTTACCAATTCCTCAGAGTGCTGCACCTCAACGTCTTGGGCATAGAGCTTATCGGCAATTTGCCTAAAAACCGGGGCCGAAACATCACTCCCGTATTGGTCGGCTCCTTTAGGCTCATCAATCACGACAATACAGCTGTATTTGGGCTGATTGGCAGGAAAGTAACCCGCAAAAGAAGTCTTGTATTTCTCAATATAACGGCCCCGGGCATTGAGCTTTTGGGAAGTCCCGGTTTTTCCGGCAATGGCATATTTGGGGGTTTTGATATTCTTGGCGGTCCCCCTCTCTACGACTCCGCGGAGCATGGTTTGGATTTTTAGCAAGGTTTCGGGGCTGCAAATAGGGCTTTTGCTTACCTTGGGCTGATACGCTTCCAAGACTTCCCCCGTTTTGCTAATTTGCTTGACCAACATGGGTTCTACATAGTACCCTCCATTGGCTATGGCATTATAAAAGGCCAGGAGTTGTAAGGGGGATAGACGCATTTCATATCCTACCGACATCCAGGGGAGGGTAATACCGCTCCAGGTAGGATCTTTGGGATCTTTGATATAAGGGGCCACGCTTCCCTCCAGGATGGGGGTGCGTAGCGGTTGATAGAGATGAAATTGATCTAAATATTGAATAAACTTCTCTGGTTTTCGGCCAAAGTGACGGGAAACCAGCTTAGAAACACCAATATTTGAGGAGTATTCGAGGGCTTGTTGTACCGTTATTTTTCCCCAACCTCCGTAACGGCTGTCTTTCATCACCAAATCATAATAGCGGAACGAGCCACCACCTGTCTCGATGGAATCTCGTAGCGTGAGGCTGGTGTCGGATAGCAAAGCCATCATAGAGGCCGTTTTGATGGTAGAACCTGGATCGTGGCTTCCTTCGGCCCCCACCGCATAATTATAAATCTCCTCGTATTGTCCTTCCTCAACTTTCCCAAGGTTGGCCATGGCCTTGATCTCCCCGGTTTGGACGTCCATAATCACCACACAGCCGTGCTCAGCCTTATTTTTGATCAGTGCTTGACGGAGCGCTTTGTGGGCGATGTCTTGAATATTGATATTGATGGTACAGTACAAGTCATTCCCATCCTCAGGACGCATACGGGAGCCACTCCGGATGGGCTTCCAATCTCCCCCGGAAATTCTTTGATATAGGGCTCTTCCATCCAATCCGGATAGTTGATCTTGGTACGATATTTCCAAGCCAACCCCTTCTTGGTTATCGTTCAGATAGCCAACAGTGCGAGCGGCAAGCGAGTCAAAGGGGTAGGATCTTTTCTCTACTTTCTCAAATAAGACCCCGCCACTATTTTGTCCCCGACGAAAAATGGGCCATTGGGCCAGTTTTTTCTTTTGGGTAAAACTGAGAAGTTTGGTGTTTAATACGATATACTTTCGCTTGTTGAGCCGGGCGTCATTAATTTTTCGTAGGTAATCAATGGGGGTCAGGTCTTTAAAAAAACCGGATAACAAGCGACTTAGGGAGTCAATCTTGGCTCGATAAATCGGATCACTTACCACCGTAGGGTCCATCGACAAGCGGTACAGGGGAATGGAAGTAGCGAGCAAGACTTGCTCATCGCCGTAAATGTTGCCCCGGGTAGCCTTGCTGATCCGGTACTGTAGGCCATTTTCTTCGGCTCGGCTTTTCCATTGCTTTCCTTGCACAAATTGTAAATAGATGATCTGGTAGATGATCACCAGGGATACCCCAACAATTCCTAAGGAGGCGACCCTCACTCTAAACAAGATAGAACGTTTAATGCTCACGGTACCGCTCTTTTGATTTGTTTGACTTTGCCCCGGCTCTCGATAAGCCCCATTTCTTTGGCCTGCTCGGCTATTTCGGATTGTTTGCCCACTACTTGGTCAAACTCAGCTTTTAAGGTGGTATGATCGGCCCGAAGCGTTTCTACTTCAGCTTCCAGGTGGGTAATTTCCCGGATCATTTTTTCTCCATAATGGGCATTACCAATGTATAAAAGGCCTAAAAATGCGAGAAAAAGGATGTGTGGCACATAACGGGTTGCTTGATCGGCCCGGGAAAGCGGATTCCAATCCAGGGGCGCTTTCCAACCAGGTAGCTGGGGACTAATTTTTTTGCGTTTGTAGGTATTTTCAGCCATACTTTTTTACTATAATCTTTAAAACTAACATTTTTTCGATTATTCCAAAAAGTTTATCGGGGTTTTTATGGGCGAAGTGCGTTGGCGGATATTCGATGAGGGGCTTGCCCGCGCTCAAGAAGAAATGCGGGCAAGATCTCCTTTGGGACACGGGACATGGGAGCCGAGAACCGGGATTTCGGGTCATAGCCAAATTAACAGCTTGCCGTATCTTGTCCCGCTTCCCACATCTCGCATCCCGGTTCCCACATCTCGCATCCCGGTTCCAAAAAATGGCTGAGGGATGTAACCAGAGGCCGAAGAATTCCCTTGCGGGCCAAGAGCCTGGCAACGGCAAGGGATTGTAGGTAAGGACATAAGATCTCTCCTCTCGCTTCTCTGCTCTCTCCTCTCAAATGGCTTAGGGATGGAACGGCATGTTTGAGCCCGTGGGGGATGTGGGAGGGGCGGCGAGTAGTGAGAGCCCGGCCCCGCGCCGCCCAAAATAGACACTTACAAGCCGGTTTCAGGGCGCGGGGGAAGCCCCCCATATGTTTTTTTTAAGAAGAAATATTCGGTTTTGGATCGGGATTGCGCTCAGCCACGCGGAGCCTTACGCTACGGGACCGGGGGTTTTGGGCTTGTTCTTCCGGACCAGCCTGGAGAGCTTTACGGATCACGGGGCTTAAAGGGGTATAAAAATTGCCATAGAGGTCTTTTTCTACTTCTCCGGTAAATTTGCCTTTTTGGATAAAATTTTTCACCGGGCGGTCTTCCAAGGAATGGTAGGATAAAATTACGAGCCGGCCACCTGGTTTTAGAATAAGGGGGCATTGTAGGAGCATGTCTTTCAAGGCCCCTAATTCATCATTTACTTCAATCCGCAGGGCTTGAAAAACCTGGGCGAAGTAGCGGTTTTCCTTGCCCCGAGGGGCATAACGACGCAATATATTTTTTAAATCTTCGGTGCTTTTGATAGGGTCTTTTAAACGCTTTCGTACTAGGGCTTGGGCCAGGGTGCGGGCATTGCGGACTTCCCCGTACATTCCGAGCAAGTTCTGTAATTGACTTTCAGAATAGCTGGCCACAATGTCTTCGGCCCTTAGGGTTTGTTGGGCATTCATCCGCATATCCAGGGGGGCATCAAAGCGGGTAGAAAAACCTCTTTGGGGGGTGTCAATTTGATGAGAAGAAATACCCAGGTCGGCTAGAATGCCATCTACGGGGCTATGGCCAAACAATTTGAGGTATTTAGAAAAAAAACGGAAGTTGGATTGCACAAACCGAAAGTTGGGAGCTAGCATACTTTGAGAAACTTCATAAGCCGAAGTATCTTGGTCAAAAGATACCAACTGCCCTTGGGGTGACAGTTTTTCTAAGATACGCTGGGAGTGCCCTCCCCCCCCAAAAGTAAGGTCAACGTAGGTGCCTTCGGCTTGAATAGCCAGGTGCTCGATAGACTCTGAAGCTAGTACAGGGATATGATAGGGATCGGCCATGAGTAAATTTATTGATCTTTAGTTGCCAAATTTACGTTAGGAAACTTTAGAAATCCTTTTTAAGTAAAAATTACACCTAAGCGGCAAAAACTTGGGTTTGAATAAGAGATTCCTTATTTTACTTTTTGTAATAATCCTTTATTATAAATAAGCCATCAAATTTAAACGAATAGTTCTTGGTTTTGCTCTGAGATATTCTTTTTTAAACATTCTAAACGTATTCTTTTAAGGTGAAAGACAGCATTCAAAATACGAAATCGCAAGTTCGCTTACCCCTGCTACTAAGCTTGGCCATTACCGGTGGAATTCTGATTGGGGCCAATATGTTTGGCGGACAAAACATGAAATCCATTACTAAAGCTTATTTAAAATTCCGAGAAATTCTCACATATATCGATCGCAATTATGTAGACTCGGTAGATACCGACTCTTTGGTGGATTACTCCATTACCATGATGTTGGAAAAGCTCGATCCTCATACGGTATACATTCCGGCCGAGGATGTAAAACAAGCCCATCAAGAATTGGAAGGTAATTTTGAAGGCATAGGGATTGAGTTTAATATTTTCAAGGATACCATTTTTGTGGTGGCTCCCCTCCCAGGAGGCCCTTCAGAAGCGGTTGGTTTGCAAAGTGGGGACCGTATCGTCAGTGTGGATGGGGTACCAGTAGCAGGCCCCGATATCCAACCAGACAATTTGAAGGTGTATAAGTGGCTGCGCGGTCAAAAAGGGACAGAAGTTAAGTTGGGTATCAAGCGATATGGTGAGGATGACTTATTAGACTTTACGGTTATACGGGATAAAATACCTCAAAACTCCATTGATGTGAGCTACATGGTCAATAAGCAAGTAGGTTATATTAAAGTAAGAAGTTTTGGCGCTACTACCTATACTGAGTTTAGAAACGCAGTAAAAGAGCTTAAAAAATCGGGCATGAAACGCCTTATGCTAGACCTTCGGGACAACCGAGGGGGCTACTTAGACAAAGCCGTGAAGATGGTAGATGAGATGATCGGAGGAAACGCAAAAATTGTATATACCGACGGCAAGGGTACAAAATATGATACGGAGTACCGGGCTAAGTTTGATGGCCTCTTTGAGAAGGGCCCCATCATCGTTTTAGTCAATGAAAACAGTGCATCAGCCTCCGAAATTGTAGCCGGTGCCTTGCAAGATAATGACCGGGCCTTGATCGTGGGGAGAAGGTCTTTTGGAAAAGGCTTGGTGCAAATGCCGCTTAACTTGACCGATGGCTCGGAGTTACGTTTGACTATTTCCCGGTATTACACACCCAGTGGTCGCTCTATTCAAAAACCGTATCAGGACTACTCAGAATACAATAGCCACGGAGAATTGTTTAGTCGGGATAGCATTCGTTTGGACGATGACCAGAAGTATAAAACCCGTAAAGGGCGAACGGTTTATGGCGGGGGAGGTATCATCCCGGATCATTTTGTAGCCTTAGACACGGCTCGGTTCCCTTACTTAAATAAGCTTTACAATCAAAATCTGGTTCGCGAGTTTGCCCTCAACTATTTTAAAGATCATGAAAGTAAACTAAATGAATATTCTATTCAGGAATTTTCAGAATCTTTCCGATTTAGTGAGGAAGACATGAAGAGTTTGATAGCGCGAGGGGAAGCCGCGGGTATTGCGTATGATGAAGAGGACTATAAGCAGTCGGAAGAAATGATCCAGCATTATCTCAAAGCCTTTGTAGGGAAAAGCCTTTGGGACAGCGAAGGGTTTTACCGGGTGTTCAATCAAAAAGATGAGGATTTCCAAGAGGCCTTAGGGCTTTTTGAAGAAGCTATCCAACTGGCGAAGTCTTCTAAGAAATAATTCATTATGTAGTGGGAGGCCAAACGACAATACGAGTTTGGCTTCCTATTTTTTTGTGGAGTGCTTAGCCAGAAGAACCTATTATATGGGCATAAATAGGCGCTTATGCTTTGAAAATACTGGTTTTTTAGGTTCAAATAGCTATTTGTAATAATTAATGCTCTCAGCATTTTTCACTCCTCCAAAATTTCCTTTCTTTTGAAGATTGGTATTTAAAAAGCGCTAAGCTTAAAGCACTTATGAGAATAGATAAACTCCGTCTACGTAACTTCCGGGCCTATGAGGAGATCGAGATTGAATTTCATCCAAACTTCAATATCGTGATTGGGGGGAATGGTACCGGAAAAACGGCAATTCTCGAGGCGCTCACGATTACGGTGGGTTCTTTTTTCTTAGGAATTGATTATGCCGAAACCCGACACATCAAAGCGGAAGACATCCGGGTGACCAATTCGGAGTATGATATTAATGAGCAATTTCCCGTGGAAGTAGAAGCCTGGGGTGAAGTGAGCGAGGAGCCCATGCAATGGCTCCGGGAATTAACCGGCCCCAAAAACAAAACCACCTACGTACACGCCCAATCCATTAAAAATGCTGCCCGGGATATTCAAGAAAAGATCCGGGCGGGTGAGACCGTAGATCTACCCGTAATTGTATATTATTCAACGGAAAGACTTTGGAAAGAAAGGCCCGATACCCACAAAATTACGGGTTCGCGCTTGCAAGACGGGTATTATAATGGGCTCAAAGCTACTTCTAATAATAAATTTTTTACCAAGTGGTTTGAGAAGGAAGAAATAGTCGTATTGCAGCAAAGGAAAGACTCGGCGGGCTTACAAGTAGTCAGAAAAGCCGTGATCAATTGTATCGACCACTGTGATAATATCTATTTTGACTATAATCGCCGGGAATTGGTGATGGAATTTAGTGATGGACGTAAATTGCCATTTCAATACTTAAGCGATGGGGTGCGCAATATGTTGGCCATGGTAGCCGATATCGCCTTCCGTTGCTCGGTGCTTAATCCCCATCAAAGAGATAAAGCTGCCACCTTGACCAAGGGTATTGTTCTCATTGATGAGCTAGATTTACATCTACACCCTTCCTGGCAAAAGAAGGTAGTCGAAAGCTTAAAGGAATCCTTCCCGAATATTCAATTTATTGTGACGACCCACTCTCCTTTGATCTTGGGTACTGTACAAGACCGGATTATTACGGTGCAGGAGGGCAAAGCTTTTTATCCGCCCACCCATTACGGACGCACGGCCAATGATGTGCTCAGAAATACCATGCAAACGGCCGAACGCCTCGAAAGTGTGCAAGATAAAATCACCCGTTACTTTGAATTGATAGAGTTGGGTGAAGGAAGTTCTGCCGAAGCCGTAGAGCTTCGGGAATATCTCAATGAAAATATTGGCCAGGACGATCCAGAATTGGCCCGAGCCGATGTGATGCTGGCCTTTTTTGAGGTCTGAATGGCATTGCATATAAACCCTAGAACAAATTTGCCGCTGGTATGCGATTTATAGATAAAAGTCAGGAGCCGCAGACGCTTAACAACTTAAAAAACATACGCTACACCAAATTCAAACCGCAGTTTGACAATTTGCCCCCGGCGGTCATTGCCGATATCATGCGTACCTTGCTTTATGACCAAGGTTTCTTATGCTGCTATACCCTCGACGAAATTACTCCAGAAACGGCTATTTTGATCCATTTTAACCCGATTGAGCACTTCCCGGATCAAGAGCTGGACTACTCCAACATGTTTTTGGCCCTTAGGCAACCCGAAAAATTACCGCCCCAATATCAGGTAGGCTACATGGCCAAGCGAGATACCATTATCCCTGATTATATTTCCGATCGCCGTTGTGCGGGTTATTTTAGGTATAATACCTTAGGGGAAATAATCCCCGCGGGGACCTTCCGTACCGTAAAAAAATGCCGGGATAATTTTCGGAAGTTGAGCCCTGAGCAACAAACCCTCTTTTGTACTATAGAGGTGCTCAACCTCAATGCCGAGCGCCTCAAACAACAAAGAAAGGCCATTATGCAAGAGGTGTTAACCTTGGCCCGGAAAGTCAGCAAATCGCAAATTGCAAAAATCACGAAAAAATTGGAGGAGCGTGACCAGCAAGGCCGCTTTCGTCGCTTTAATGAAGTAATGATATACTTCCTCAAAAATGCTTAATGAGGCTTTCCCTAATAATCTTCCGTATTCTTATTTTTTGCTACCCAAATTAAATTGTATTCCGTTAGAGATTGAGTAGATAAATTTGGTAATGGGTACGACAGGGTCCGTATCAAAAGCCCAAACAAAGCTTGTACGTAGACTGATCATTTCGTTGACCTTCACGCTGAGATTGGTGTCCGAATTGAAGCGGTTGCGAAATTTCAAGAAGACATTATCTTTACCGCCTTGGTAATAGCAGATAAAGTTAAAGTCTAAATAGTTGGTCAATTCCACTCGGGCACTCAAATAATTGGCCGATTTGAGAATGTCGGTAATCACTTCCCGGCCCTCCACTTGGGGGTCATCCCATTGTTCGTGTTCATACATAATTCCCAGCCCCAGGTAGAGGGAATACCAGCTTTTATCGGCAATTTTAATACGGATACCCCCTCCGGTCAAATACCGTTCATCCAGTCCTCTGAGTAGGTCATATTGGCCTTGGGCAAATAATTCATAGGAGATTCGCTTCTCTCGCAAAAAATTAATTCGTCCATGGGTGTAACCAAAACTAATAAATGGGTCTTCATTAATAGAGAGGTAATCTAAGAAGTTAAGCAGCATATACGAATGCTGCTTGGAGAGATAAGCCACATCCAGGTTGCTGTTAAAACTTAAAAAGCGAATGGGATCATTGACATCGGCGGTTCGGTTATTAGCTCGAAAGCTAAAAGCCGCATTGATAAAATAGCGTTTGGTGGTGTCTTTATCCAAACGGGACTTTTCCACGTTTAAAATTTGGGCTACAGCCAAATCGGGGAAATATCCTAAAAAAAACAAAAAAATTGAAAATCTGTAAAAAGCCTTAATTCGCATAAATTATTCTTACGATTATGGGGTTTACCAAATCAAAACAAGAATTCTTACCAAAAGGACGGAACTAATTGGGTATAAGTTTTAGTATAAATAGTAGTGGTCAAGTACAATTTTTTTAATTTATTCTTAAAAAAATTATTTTTGTAGTGGATTATTCGTGATCTTTTAAATTTGAATCAACAAATTCCGCTTTTATAGGGTTTACCACAAATAATATTAACATTAAAATCGGGCATCCTTTTATGAAATTCAATCTTGCAAAAGTTTCAAAGTGGGCCATCCTCAGTTTGGGAACCTTGGTCTTCGTATGTATCAGCCAGTCTCAGAGCTTCGCTCAAGAAGGCAAAATCTATAAAATAACGGAAAAGCCGCCTAAACCCAATGGGGGTATGTGTGCTTTTTTTCAATACACCGAAGATAATCTCAAACGTCCTGACGAAGCCCTTAAAAACGGTGTTAAAGGTAATGTATTTGTGCAGTTTGTCATTGAAAAAGATGGAAAATTAAGCAACATTCACGTAATTAAAGGCTTGGGCTCAGGGGTAGATGAAGCCGTCGTGAAGTTATTAGAAAATGCCCCTCCCTGGAATCCTGGTTTACAACAGGGTCAAGCGGTACGCGTTAAAAAAACGATGTCTATCGCTGTTCGTTAGCTTGTTCTGGCTTGCCCGTCTAGATTGGGCTAACACAGTATATGAATTTTAGTATATGAATTTTAAGGAGGCTTCGGCCTCTTTTTTTATTTATTGAAGGATTTCGTACGTATATTACTCGTATAAAGTAAACCTGTTGTAACACATAAAGCTTAGCCTCAAGGGCTATTAAACACTTGCTATGGCTGCCAAGAAATCGAAAGAGAGCTCGTATAAGGGCCGCGAACAGACCACTACCCAAACGTCTACCGCATCTGCCAAGGAAAACCTAGCCTTATTTGAAGCACTCTGTGAAGAAGGAGAGGTCTTTATTAATGCCCGGGAAATAATACAAACCCTCGAGAAAATGGGGGTCTACCTCAGCGACCCCCGCTTAAAAGCCCTTCGAGATTACTTAGAGATAGATAAATCGCGTCGTCAAAACGATTATTTATTAAAAAAAATAGACCACCGGGCCTTTGAAGAACTCATGGGGCGGAGTGCTTTGCTTCGCAAATGTTTACAAAGCGGGCTCACTGTGCCCGAATTTGAGGCTTTTACGAAAACAATGGAAACGATATTCCTTAAAAGCAAGGAGAAAACCGGGGGAGCCGTTGCCACCTATATCCCGCAATTGGCGCGGGTAGACCCCGAACTCTATGCCGTATCCATCTGCACTTTAGATGGTCAACGCTTTTCTTTGGGAGATTACAAAACTACCTTTTGTGTTCAGTCGGCCTGTAAACCCATTTTATATTGTATTGCCCAGCAAGAACTCGGGCAGGAACACGTCCATAAGCATATAGGCTTTGAGCCCAGTGGAAGAGGCTTTAATGAACTCTCTCTGGACCGGAATAATCTACCGCATAACCCCATGATCAATGCCGGGGCCATTATGAGTTGTTCTTTGATCAAGCGTAAAGCCAATGCCGCCGACCGCTTTGAACACGTGATGAATATATTCCGGAAACTTAGTGGGGGAGGTAAAGTAAATTTTGAAAACACGGTATACTTGTCAGAACGGGAAACTGCCGACCGTAATTTTGCCCTCGCCTATTTTATGCGAGAAAAAAATGCTTTCCCGGAAGACACGAACATCACCAAGACCTTGGAGTTTTACTTTCAATGCTGCTCCATTGAGACCGATGCGGAGAGTTATGCCATGGTGGCGGCAACCTTGGCCAATTCGGGTATATGCCCCATCACAGGTAGCCGCGTGTTTGAAGATCTGACAGTCAAAAACTGTTTGTCCCTGATGCTTACTTGTGGTATGTACGACTATTCTGGCGAGTTTGCCTTTAAGATTGGCTTCCCGGCCAAAAGTGGCGTTTCTGGGGTGATGATGGTCGTGATCCCCGATTTATTGGGAATGTGTATCTGGTCGCCTCGTTTAGATTCACTAGGAAATAGCGTTCGGGGGGTAGAATTTTGCCGTCTTTTGGCCCAAGAGTACAACATGCACAAATTTGAAGGCCTCAGTAGTAAGAGTCCCGATCGCGATCCGAAGTCAAAGAAATATGAGGCGGGGTATCGCGATGTACTCGCTTTGATCAGTGCCGCAAGTGGGGGAGATCTCTTAGAAATAAAACGCCTCATTGCTTCCGGAGTCAATCTGGACCGTGGTGACTATGATTACCGCACGGCCCTTCACTTGGCCTCGGCCGAGGGGCAGTTGGATGTAGTACGGTTTCTTATTGAGAAAGGGGCAAAGGTAAATCCCAAAGATAGATGGGGAAGGACCCCCTTAGCCGATGCTCGCGCTGCCCAACTCCAAGAGTTAGAAGACTTTCTTATTTCTAAAGGGGCCGAAGAATAGGGTATACTTTTGGGGCTTGCCCGGCCCAGATATGTCTTTTTTTACTGGGAAAAGGCTGCCAGGCCGGGCCGGGCTAGGCTGCCGAGCCGG